>JAJCXZ010000050.1 GCA_029263175.1 Acidimicrobiales bacterium
GAGCACGCTCGGATCGTCGACCTTGAGGCCGCGCTCGAACAGAGCGGTGCGTATGGCCAGGCTGACGGCGAGCCCGGTTGCCGCATCGCGCTCGTAGGCGGACGCGGCGAGGTTGAGCGCGGGAATGGTGGTTGTCGGCCATCGGTCGGCGCGAAGCCCGTCGAAGTCGGTCACGCCGAGTTGCTGGCACAGCGCCCTTGCTTTGACTTGGACCGGCGCCACGTCCATCGCAACACCGTTGACCCACTCGAGCGGCCAAGCCCTCACGATCACGTCGACGGGTTTGTTTGTCTCAGCCATGAGCTGGACCACTCGCTTGAGCCCGACATGGGTGAATGGGCAGGTGATGTCCGCGAAGACTTCGACGGTCGTCGTGTCGGACTCGGGGTCAGGCATCGGGGGAAGGCTCCGGTTCGGTGATCACCAGCGGGGCGACCATGCCGGCGTCGGCATGACCGAGGATGTCGCAGTAGAGCTCGTACGTGCCGGTCCCGAGATCGCCGAGGTTGAAACTGATCTGACCACCCGGACGGACGTCGGGGCTTATCGGGCCGCCCCGGATTCCGATGTTGTGGTTGAGCTGCCCACTGTTCTTCACCGACATCCGGACCTCGCCGGCGGGAGCGGTGAGGTCGCCCTCGAAGCCGAACTCGAACATGTCGACGTCGATTTTGTCGCTGGAGTCACCACCGTCGCCACCGCTCGAGAGCGCCATGACGGCGACCGCCACGACGACGACGCTGAGCGCCACCAGCGAAGCGAGTCGGATACGACGCATGCGGTCGCGCTGCTTCGCCCGCTGAACGCGGCGGGACTTCGATTGGCTGTTGACCATTGGTCTGATGGTGCAGTCACCGCGCCGATGCGGCCAGGGACCGAAGTCCCGTTGACGAACCCCTAGTGGTCGACGGTGACCCCGTCGACCAGAGTCTCCGCGACGAAGGTTCCTTCGGGCAGGAAGCGAAACCGGCTGAAATCCTTTACGAACTCGAGGTCGACTGCGGCGCGCCCAGAGCGATTCTTCTCGATCGAGAACACGACGCGCTTCTCGAAGTCCTCGATGCGTGTGAGGTCGAACGCCGTGTGAACGCGCGAAGTGCACAGCGCCTTCTCATTGAGCATCACCGCCACGTCGGCCTCGTAGCTCAAGGATGCCGCCGACCGTAGATGGGGAAGACGGACTCGGCGAGACTGGAGGCCGATCTCGTCGACGGCGGCGACTGCAACGACGACCGAGTTGGTGTTCAGCGCGATGTCCTTGAGGCGTTCGGCGACCAGGCGTGCTCCCTTTGGTTCCCAGCTCGAATGCCCGCCGGCAACCGGCACCTTCTGCACATAGTCGATGATCAATGCCTTGCGGTCGCTCTGGATCTCGTTGTAGGCCCGCTCGAGTGCATCAAGATCGAGCCGGAGGCGCGACGCGGGGAGAAGGACCAGGCGTTTCGCATAGGTCTGAACTCGGCTGACGGCGGCCCGCACGACCGGGTGACGACCGACCTCGGTCGACACCGAGAACTCGCCGTTCATCACTCCTGAGACCAGCGTCTCCGTTTCGATGTCGACCGGACCGAGGTCGAGCATCCCGATTTCGAGCGCAACGAGGCGTCCGAGCAGGGTCTGCTCGTCATGCTCGTAGCTGGCGACGAGGGCTGTGGCCCCTGAAATCGCGATCGAGCGGGCCCACTGGAGCCCGAGAATGGTCTTCCCAACCCCGGGCCGCCCGCCGAGCAAGATGAAGTCACTGGCTCGGAACCCTCCGCTGAGGATCCGGTCGAGTGGATCCATGCCCGTGGGCAGACGAGCCGTGTCGCGCACGATCGACAGCCCGTCCGCTGCCGGTTGTAGAAGGGACGAGACAGAGAAGTGCCGCTCGATGGCGTCACGTTCTTCGGCGACGGCCACCTCAGCCCCCGAAGCCTTCGTTGTAGCGAATGACGGCGGGGCCGATCAGGACGATGAACAGCGTGGGGAGCACGCAGAGGATGAGAGGGATGAGGATCTTGACTGGCACCTTGTGGGCTCGTTCTTCGGCGCGGAACTTCCTTTTCTCGCGGGCTTCCGCGGCCTGAGCGCGAAGGACACTGGCAATCGGCAGGCCGTGGCGACCGGCCTGGGCCATCGCGTTTGCGAACGTGCGGAGGTCGGGCGATTCCGTGCGGCTAGCCAACGCCTTCAGTGCGGCATCTCGGGCGAGACCGAGTCTGATGTCCTGCACCACTCGAGAGAGTTGATCGGTCACTGGCCCCTCCGACGACTGTGTGAGACGTAGGAGGGCTGAGTCGAATCCGAGTCCGGCTTCCACCGAAATCGTCAACTGGTCGAGGACATCCGGCAGCTGGGTCTCGATCTGCGCCTCGCGAGTCTTGGCCATGCCGGTCAGTCGCAGGTCAGGGAGGAGCCAAACGGCCATGACGAGGATCATCGGAAGGAGTACCAACAAGGGGCCGCCGAGCCGTGCGCCGAGGATTCCTCCGACGAAGAGCCCCAACACAACCCCGGTAGCCTTGATGGAAATGAAGCGCTCCACCGCGAGCCTTCCGCCGAGACCGGCCCGCTCGATACGGCGCTCGAGGTCTCTCGCGTACCCAGTTGGCAGAAGTCGACTCGGCGCGGATGGCCGCCTGACCGCGGAGATCGGTCGGCTGATGCTGGTGCCGAGATTGTGACGAATAGCGGCAGCCGTTGAGCGGGAAGCCGCGACCGTCCAGGCCATCAGGGGCAGCGAAATCCCGAGAGCGACTGCTGCGAAGTAGATGTAGAGGGGCACCAGTTTCTCCTTAGAACGGAATCTTTACGATCTTGCGCATCCAGGCCCCGCCGCTGAGAAGCAGGAAGACGCCGACGATGAGCGCGATCTGGCCGGATCCACGGTCGAAGAGCAGGCCGATATATCCGGGATTGCTGACGCTCATCCACAACATCAGCACGATCGGGAGACTGACGAGAATCACTCCCGAAACGCGGCCCTCCGCACTGAGGGCGACCACCTGGCGACGCAGTGTGTTGCGTTGACGAATCGTCTGGCTCACGTTGTCGAGAACTTCGGCGAGGTTTCCACCGACTTCACGGCTGATGTCGATCGCCTGGATCGCCCAGTCGTAGTCCGGTGTGTTGATGCGAGTCGAGCTCGCACGCATCGCGTCACCAAGGTCTCTGCCCAGGCGAACCTCGCCGAGGATGCGGCTGAACTCATCGCATGTCGGGCTCTCGGCCTCTTCAGCAACCGTGCCCAAGGCTTGCATGATGCCGAATCCAGAGCGCAGGCTGCCCGACATGAGTTGCAGGGTGCCGTCGAGCTGCGCCGTGAATGCCATGCTGCGCTTGTGACCCTTGCGGTCCAACCAAACCAGCGCGCCGCTGACTCCGAGTACAGGGAGCAGCACGAGACCGAAGAATCCGAAGACCCCGAAGCCGACGAGCATCAGGATTGCGGCCCCCGCCACGACTGCGGCGCCGAATTCGGCGGGAGCGAGATCGAGTCCGGCGCGCTCGATGCGAAGGGCGAGGCCGACCTGGCGATCCGGCTCTCGACGGAGGAACTCCTCGACCGCGTGAACGAGCCGTTGCCCCACTCCTGAGAGCTGTCGGGCCTTGGGCATACGGTCTCGGAGGTCATCGGCCAGGATCCTCCGGCGCTCGACGGGGAGCATCATCACGATGCCGGCCGAGAAGAGTCCAGCGGCGACCAGTCCGAGGCCTACCCACAGAGCCCAGTCGCCGATTGTCGAGCGAGCGGCCACGATTGGGAGTTCGGTGTTGAAGACGATGGTTGTGGTCGGCGGAGGAAGGGTGGTCGCCGCGGCGGCGGCCTCCGCGGCAGCTTGTGCAGCCAGGCGGGCGATGAGACCCTCGTTTACGTCGACCAATCGCTCGATCGACAACTCGGTAGTGCCCGCGGAGAACGCGATCAAGATGGGCGTGTCCGCTTCCAGATTGCTGGCCCATCGGAGGGCGTACTGGTTGGTGATCCTGCCCGCGAGGTCCGTGTAGACCGACGCGAGAGCGACCGGGTCAGCCGCTTGGACCACTGAGCCGCCGCCGGAAACGAGGGAGGTCAGCGTCGCCGCATCCTGCTCGGTGGAACTGAGTGCGATGGCGTGAACAACGTCGAACGCGCCGGCAGCCGCGGCAGCGGCCTCTTCCAGTTCACCGAGACTGACGGTGTCGCCGCCATCGCTGAGGATGACGAGCGCGGTCCGAGAGTCTGTGGAGGCATCGATCTGCTGGGATGCAGTCGTGACGGCGTCGTAGAGCGCGGTTTCACCGGTGGCCACCAGCCCGATCAGGGCGAGAGCGAGCGCCTCTCGATCGGTGGTGAGAGGAGTGGCGACCAGCGGTTCGGGGCCGAAGCCGACCAACCCGATCCGTGCCGTCGGCGGGAGTTCTGTCGCGAAGGCGATGGCCGCAGAGCGGGCCGCATCGAGCGCGCCTCCCGACATGCTTCCGGAGGTATCGATCGCCAGCACGACGTCGAGGTCAGACGATGAAAGAGCGGCAACCTCGGGGCTGATGTTGTGGCCGTCTTCAGTGATCGTGAACTCGGCGTCATCTCCGGTGGTGAGACCGGCGGGCAGCGAGACGATGAGTTCCAGTTCCGGATAGGCCGATGCATCGACTTCGCCGCCGCCGAGATCGCCTTCGGTGGCGGTGTCCTGAGCCGTGGCCGGCAGCACCAGCAATCCCAAGAGAACGAGCGTGCCCAAGCCTGCAGCGCGCCGGCGCCGACCTCGGGTCATCGAGCCGCTCCGCTTTGACCGTTGGTGGCGGTGGATCCGTGGACGAGAGGCTCATTGAAGATTTCGCCGCCGATGTCGATGTTGGGCGACTGCAGGCTCGATTCGAACGAGGGGCGGAGGCCGGTTGGCTGGGCGACGCCCAGCAGCATCCCGTCCTCGTCCGTGCCGGCTTCGGTGTCGAACTCGAAGAGCGCGTTCAGTTGGATGACGGAGCCCTCCATCCCGGTGACTTCGGAGACCTGAGTGACTCGGCGCGAGCCGTCCGACATGCGGCCGACGTGCACGACCAGATCGATGGCAGAGGAAATCTGCTCACGGATGGCCTGGAGGGGCAGATCCATTCCCGCCATCAGGATCATGGTTTCAAGCCGGGCCAGCGCATCGCGAGGGGAGTTCGCGTGCAACGTGGTCAGCGAGCCTTCGTGCCCGGTGTTCATGGCCTGGAGCATGTCGAGTGCCTCGGATCCGCGAACCTCGCCCACGATGATGCGGTCCGGACGCATTCGCAGGGCGTTCCTCACCAGTTCGCGGATCGTGACTTCGCCCTTGCCCTCGATGTTGGCCGGCCGGCTCTCGAGTCGGATCACATGGCGTTGACGCAGGCGGAGCTCGACCGCGTCTTCGATCGTGATGAGACGCTCGTTGTCGGGGACGAAGCCGGAGAGGACGTTGAGAAGCGTGGTCTTGCCAGACCCGGTACCGCCGCTCACGAGCACACTTGTCTTTGCCGCGACGCAAGCCTTCAGGAATGCCGCCAGCCGAGGGGTCACAGTGCGAAAGCCGATGAGGTCCTCCACCGCGAACGGGACGGTGGCGAACTTTCGAATGGTGAGCATGGGCCCGTCAACGGCCAATGGAGGCACGATTGCGTTGACTCGAGAACCGTCGGGGAGGCGGGCGTCCACCATCGGCGACGCCTCGTCGATCCGCCGTCCGACTTCGGACACGATGCGATCGATGACGCGCCGCACATGCTCGACCGACTGGAACCGTCGGCCGGTCGCTTCGATTACGCCGTCTTTCTCGATGTAGATCTGGTCGGTCGAATTGACCATCACTTCGGTGACGTCGGGATCCTCCAGGAACTGCTGGATAGGGCCGTAGCCCAGGATGTCCTGCGTCAGCTGATCGACGAGGACCTGACGTTCCTCTGCAGAGAGCGGGATCTGAGCCTCGGCGAGCAACTCCTCGAGCCTGTCCACCACGAGCACGCGCATCTGTTCGCTGCCGAGCGTCGGGTCGAAGATCCGGTTGCCGAGCTCGGCGAACAGGACGTCTTGCACCTGCGCACGCATCGACGCGAACGGATCGGCGGGCTCGTCGACGAGATCGATGTAGGGCGTGGCGGTGCCGGGCCGAGCAGCAGCCGCTGGAGTTGCTGCGGCGGAAGGCCGTGGCGGTCCCGCATCGGAGAGGCGATCTTTGAGGGTCATCGTTTCCTCCATGGGCGAGACATTGAGTTCGCTGGTTGATCGATCACGCCCAACTCCCGGGCGAATTCGGTGAACGATCGCGCGACCGGCCCCCGCTCGTCACCGATGACCAGCGGTTCGCCCAGATTGAGAGCAGTGGGGATGGCCTTCGTGGACGGGATCGTCATCGATGCCTTCAAGCCGATCGTCTGCTCGATATCGGAGACGCTGAGCCCGACCCGCGCATCAGCCCGATTGAGGACCAGGTGCTTGCGGCGGTCCTTCAGCAGGCCGAGTCGCTCGAGAATGTCGTACTCCTTCACCACGGCTCGCACGCTCGGCACGTCCGTTGCGGTGACGAGAATCACGTCGGTGGCGGCCTCGAGAACGCTGAGGGTGTGGTCGTCCAGACCTGCGCCCGTGTCCACGATGATGACGGGGAAGAGTCCTGCCAGCTGGCGAACACTGGCTGTAGAGGCGGCGGCGTCGATGTCATCGGCGTCTTCGGGGCGCTCAGGTGCGGTGAGGGCGAGGACCTTCGACGGGTGGGGCGTCAGGAAGCCCTTGAGAACAGTGGGCGATACGCCTGGCGCGACGGCGTTGAGCAGGGAGTACTCCGGGTCGAGCCGGTAGGCGTGGCCGACATCGCCGAACTGGACATCGAGGTCGGCGAGCACAACGTCGCCTGGACGTTCGCGGGCAACGGTGGCCGCGAGGTTGGCGGCGATTGTGGTCTTGCCGCTCCCGCCCTTCGGCGAAACGATTGCGATCACACGGCCGGCCTCCGCGACAGCGGCACCGCCAGGGGCAGGCGTGGCGGCGTAGTCGGGCACATGCACGCGTAGTTTTCGACCGGCCTCGAGTGCTCGTTCGAATGACTCGCGTAGCACCACCGCCTTGGCCACAGGGGTGACGATGTCGCGTGCGCCGGCGCGAACTGCTTGCGGCCACAGATCGGCAGTTGGGTATCCGATCAGGATCGTTGGTACCTGAGGGGCGATCTTGGCGATTTCCTCGATGAGCTTGAGCGAGTCAGACGTGGAGAGATCCGGTCCGATGGCGACGAGGTCGGGGCACGCCGCGCTGATCGCTCGGACGATCTCCGGGTCGAATCCACCGGCGTCGATCATGGCGATCTCTGCGGGTGCGCCGGACTTGAGGGCCCGCTCGACGAGCGTACGAAAGTCGTCGGTTGAGCCGATGAGCTGGATGGCGGTCACGAATCTGCCTCCTCGGAAACCAGCGCCTCGTCAGGGTCGGCCGCCACGACTACGTCGGGGGCGAATGGATCGAAGGCATCGGGATCATGGGGATGGCCGAAGACGTTGCCTCGGTTGGTGGCCTCGAGATCGTCGGTGTGGTCGTCGGTGTCGAGGGGCTGGTAGGTCATCCAGACCCGACCGAACTCGATGGAGAAGATCAGCTTCTGCGCCGACTCGGCATCGACGGCGAGCGTCACGAGCAGGTTGCCGGTGGGGGCGAGGATTCCGGTGTCGATGGGGTTGCCATCGCTGTCCTCGCGTTCGACGGGCAGTTGCTCGACCTGGACTCGGGTGACGAGCACCTTGTTGAGCACGAAGTGGGTGGTCTCGACGTTGGTCACCGTGTCGGTCGGCGCGTTCTCGATCGCCTCGATCGCGAGGAGGTACTCCTCCTCGGTGTCGATGTTGTCGAGCGCTATCCCCCCGACCTCTGAGGAGTTGAATGAGGTCAGCACGCCAACCGTGTCGCCCGGCTGGACTTGCCCGCCCACGAGACGCTCCGGATCCATTGAGACAGTGATCTCGTGCATGCCCGCCGGTATCGATGTCAGACGGGTGCGGCCATCGTCGTAGGCGGCCTTGTCGATCAAGCGGGACAGCAATACCTGCTCGCCTGGCACCAGGTCTACGGCGGCGACCTGTCCGTCGAGTTGGGCGAGATCGGTGAGCACCCCGTCGACCACGGAGTTCGCGGCCATTTCGGTTGTGCCAATCGAGCTTCGGAGGTCGGCCTCGCCTGTGCCGGCGTTGACGTGGTCCTCGATGACATACACCTCGACCAACTCGATGTCGGCCTTGGCCCGGTCGTCGGCATCGCGGACGTAGAGCAGGATGGCGAAGGTGCCGATCACTGCGAGTCCGGCGGCGGCCGCGGCCCCTAACAGTCGCTTGTTCATGCTGTTTCCTTCATGATGCTTGTGCCGTTCATGTCAGGGCTCAACTCTCGAGCCAGATCGTCTTTGCGCCGAGATCGACGTCGCCAGGGCCTTGGCCGCCGGCAAAGATGAATTCGGTGAAGTAGCCGCCGATGCACGTGTCAGGGGGCGAGCAGGGGGCGTTCTGACGCCACGATTGATTGCCAGGGAAGCGGAATCCGGTGATGTGGAACGCTGCAAATCCGGCGACGTGGTAGCACTTGCCGCCCGGTCCCAGTGAGCATTGGTTCGCCCACCCCTGGCCGCCCTGCTCGGTGACGTCGTCGAACACGGGCATGAGGATGGTGCGGTTGATCAGATCATCGGGGTCGCAATCCTGGGGAGGACCGTTGCCCGGCTTGGCGCCGACCCAAAGATCAGCACTGATGTTCGCAACGCACTCGTCCTGGTCGAGCCAGCCGAACCCGCCGGTCAATCGATCGTCGCCGTCGGTGTCCTGACCGGCCTGAGCAGCGCAGTCGTCGGGGCCACTTCCGTTGCCATTGCCGGTGTGGAAGAAGATGACCGACTCGGGGCCGCTGAACGGCTCGGTGTGGAAGCTCGTCCCGCCGTTCGTCTCTCGGTTGTACTCACACATTGAGAACGTGAGGGGCAGTGTTGACCCGCCACCGACTGAGCCCCAGCGGGCCACTGCTACCGCCGCGACCTCGAGGCCGTCCCTCCCGAGAACCGTGGCGAAGTGGTAGTCAACGGTTTGATCGTTGCCATCGATATCAGGGCCGGCGTCAGCTGTACGAACGACAACGCGCACGCTGGTGGCGTCGGGGTAGGTGATTCCCCCGCTTTCGATCCGGCTGTCGTCATCAGATGCGTTGCCATCGATATATGGCTCAGCGGTGGTGTATCCGTCACCGCAGGCGCCGAGAACGCAGTCACGGGCAATGGCGAGTGCAGCCGCATCGGCACCGTTCTGCAGCTCTCGGCGTTCTTGGTAGATGGCGCTGCCGTCGATCACCCAGGCCGCGAGCACCACCATGATCACCAGGCAAAGCGCGACGATGATCGCAACGGCGCCCCGGTCGTCGTCGACGTTGGGGTCTGCGTGAGTCAGCCACCGCATCGCATCACTCCTTCTTCAGCGAACGACCACGTGCCCGTGCCGAAGAGCGGGATGTCGTAGGTGTGGTCGTATTCGAGGGTGACGGTGACGGGATCTCCGAGCGTGCACGGGTCAGAGGAGACGGTGACGGTGATAGCGCCCGCGTCGAGGTTGGGTGCGGCATTTCGCGCGGTGGAGACGGGGTCACCACTGTCGAGAGCGGCGACCCGCACGCTTTCGCGAGCGGCGTGGGTGAGAGTGGACTTCGTGTGGTAACCGCGGCCGAACTCGATGACCCCGAACACCAGGAGAATGAGGATTGGCAGAAGCATGGCGAACTCGACGAGGGCAGCACCGCGATCAATGCGGGTGGGTCGGGTCACCATTCGACCGTCTCCCAGTTCGCGAGGGTGTCGAGGCCGACGAGTGCAACGGTGGCAGCGATGACGGCGGCGATGAGCGAAGCGATGATGGCGTACTCGACCGCAGTCGCGCCGCGGTCCGTCGTTTTCGTGAGGTGCCGGTTGAGCTTGCGCATCGGTCGTTCCGAGGTCTCCTGGTCGGGGCGAGAGGACTGACGATCGCCGGATCTGGTCATGGCCGAAGCTGTGACCAGACCCGTCGATCGTGTGGGAGTCAGGACATGTGTCCGGACTAGGGGTTCTGGTTGCCGCCGATGTTGTCCTCAACGGCTTCGAAGCCGTTCAGTACATCGAGGCCAACGAGGCCAACGGTCGCCACGATGATTGCGGCAATGAGCGCCACGATCATCCCGTACTCGACTGCGGTAGCACCGCGGTCGTTGATATTCATTCGACTCGACGCAAAGCGAGCGATCACTCGCGCCGTCTCAGTGGTCATCTTCAACATCCCGATCATGTGGACCTCCCGTTCACGTAGAGGATCAGGTCCGATCACGGTCCCAGGTCGATCCAGTAAAGGCATCCCACAAATTGGGGATACGCCCGTGACGACTTGCGCGCGAGTGTCGGTTGAATGACGGATACTGCGGTGGGTCGGAAGAGCTAGCGAAAAAGCAGGCCACCGCAGTTGACGAGGAGTGACCATTCGAACCACACTCCGTGACGTGGGTCGACAGGGGAGTACCCACGCGGCGACAGAGGTGGACTCGGATGGCCGTACGTCCAAAGGGCGAACGTGGCGAAGAAGCTGGTCCCTCGCGGTGGGGACGCGAGGTGCATCAGCGTTGGCAGTACGGGCTGGGCGCGGTCATGCTCGGCGTTCTCCTGCCGGTCGCCGCCGGGTATCCCGACGCCGCGACGACGTTCGGGATGCTGGCCGGCGAGGTGACCCTGGCGATCGCGCTGACGGTCGTGTTTGCGGGCCTCCTGCTGGTTGTTGCCGGGCTTACGAGTGGTCGAGCGCGTGAGTTGTGGTTTGCGCTGGCGGGCATCGCGCTCATCTCGGCCCACCCCATGCTCGACTCGTTCTTTGGAGCGGATCAAGAATGGTTGTGGGTCATTCGGATCTGGGTTGCCGCAGCTGCGGTGATCGGTCTGACCTTCGTTGCCGGCGATGTGGGATGGTTCGGTCGCGTCATCCAGGTGCTGGCGGTCGTGCTGGCCGGCGTGGCGACCGTGGCCGCAGCGGTGGCGATGGCACGTCCCGCCGAGAGTGCCTACTTCGACGTGGCGATCATTGCGCTCTCCGGTGCCGCGGCGGCCATCGGTGGGATCAACTTCATTCTCGGCCAGCGCGTTCCTGACGGTGCGGTCATGTCCGTCGGTATGTCGGCGCTGTCAGTCGGCTATGGCGGACTGTTGCAGCTGAGTAGCGGCGGGGATCAGTTGACCGTTGGCGTTGCCACGGTCAGCGTTGTCGCTGGGGTTGCTGCGGTCGCCGCGTCGTTCATGGCGGTGTTCGAGGCTGTTGATCGAAGAGAGGTGCGGCGTGATGCTCTCGACTTGGCGAAGTCGCTCGAACTGGCCCGGCTGTTGGCGCGAACTGACCGCTATGCCGAGGTGGCGCATGATCAACGGACCGCTTTGCTCGCCATCGAAGCGGCTGCACAACGCATGCAATCTCATCCTTCGGGTGAACTGGCGGCGGCCGTGGCTGCGGAGGCCGCCCGCCTGAATCGCCAGCTGGCCGACAATGCTGCGGAACCGCAGCGGTTCAATCTCGCTGATGCACTGGTCCCGATGCTGGAGTGCATGCGGACGTTCGGTCAACCGGTTGGCTTGGTCGCGGGCGACGATGTGGAGGTGTGGGGGAGCATCGATGACGTCGTGGAGATTGTTGGTGTCCTGCTCGAGAATGCGTATTCCCACGGTGCGGGTCCTGTTCAGATCGAAGTGGTGGCCCGCGACCAACAGGTCTGTCTCCGCGTCGTTGATCGGGGGCCTGGCGTCCCTCAGCCGTTGCGGGAGTCGATCTTTGAGCGCGGCGTCACGACCGACCCCGGTGCTCATTCGGGACTCGGGCTGTTCTCCGCTCGCCGCATGGCAGTCGCAGCCGGCGGTGAGCTCGGCGTCGTCGATGGCCAGCACTCGGTGTTCGAACTGGTCTTGCCTCGCCAGGCAAATGGGGCCAAGCCATCCGATGATCTGCCCGTGGTACACCGAATCGATCCCGATGAGGGCGCCGTGAATGGCTGATCGCGACGTGTCCTTCTCGTCTGCGCCAACCGTCACTCGCCGGATCCGCACCGTTCGTGTTGTCATCGTGGACGACCACCGGTTGCTCGCCCAGATGTTGGTCGACGGGCTCAACGAGCTTGGCTACCTCGCCATGTCAGTTGACGTGGGGGAATCGGACATTCCCCAACGGGTGCTCGGCCTGTCCCCGGATCTCCTGATCCTTGATGCCGTGTTCCATGACAATGAGGCGGGCGGTCTGACCGTTCTCCAACACTTGAAGCAGCTCGGCGCGCCATTCGGCGTGGTGATGCTCACCGGGGTTGCCGATGAGATCCGCCAGGCGGAGTTTCTTGCCGCTGGGGCACAAGCCGTGATCTCGAAGAGCGACTCGTTCGATGTGGTGCTCGGCCAGATCAAGGATGTGCTGTCCGGTACCGATCCGATGGGGGCGAATCGGCGCGAGGCTCTCGCTCGAGCCTTGGCCGAGCGCGACGCCCGTGGCGCCGGCCAATCCTCGGTGCTCGACGTGCTCACGGATCGCGAGCGGGCCACGTTGCAGGCGTTGGTCGATGGGAACACGGTCGATGAGATCGCCGTGGTTCGCACCGTTGCGACCTCGACCGTGCGTTCACAGGTGCGCTCGGTGCTGTCGAAGCTCGACGCTCACAGCCAGATCGAGGCGGTGGCGATCGCGGCTCGGTCCGGGATGCGGCCGGGCGTGCGTGAGCAAGAGGTCGAAGACCGCTGAGTCAGGTGCTGACGGTCGAGAACTCGTAACGGCGGCGCACCGGTGGCTCCGAAGCGATCGAGGCCCAGATATACGCGCCGACCGTGAGGTGGCGCAGGCCCATCATGAAGACGTAGCCAGAGCCGACGGTGAGGCCGCGGGCGATCAGCATGGCTGCGCCCATGGCGCTGATCGTGCCGAGAAGAAACATCAGCGGCATGGTGGGCCCAGCGTTGTCACGCTGCGCCACACTGAGAATCGCAATGGCGATCAGCGGCGCCAGCACGATATCGAACAGAACAGAGCCATATCGGCCGCGCATGATGTCCACCGTCATGTCGGCGGAAACGACGCCGAAGAACGGCCCGAGAGCACCGATAGGCGCGTTCTGGATCTGCTGTCGCAGCTTCCACAGGCCGGTGCCGAGAAATCCGGGGAACTCCATAACGTCTCCAACGATAGTCGTCCCACCCCTTTTCGGCAGTTGCGACGCCGTTGTGAGGGGAGCGATGGGGTCATCGCCCCTTTGAGAATCAGGGTCCTAGGGCGGTATCCGACGACACGGAGCGTTGTCATACTTGATGGATGTCCCTGCACGAGAACGCCGCCGAAATCGAGACAACCGCAGAACCCGTTGACGAACTCAGCCGCCTTCGATCGGAGCTCGAGAACGAGCGGCAGAAGGTCAAGCAGCTACAGAAGAAGCCACAGCGAGAGGCCGAGCTCGAGCCGTTTCAGGTCGAGCTGTTGAAGCTGCAGCGCCATCTGGAGAAGCAGGATCTGCGCATGATCGTGCTATTCGAAGGTCGCGATGCGGCCGGCAAAGGCGGCACGATTCGGCGGGTGACGCGCTTTATGAACGTGAAGCACTACCGGGTGGTGGCGCTGAGCAAGCCGACCGAGGAAGAGCGCAGCCAGTGGTACCTCCAGCGGTACGTGGCTCAGTTTCCCCGCGGCGGCGAGATGGTGCTGTTCGACCGCAGTTGGTACAACCGGGCGATGGTCGAGCCCGTCTTCGGGTTCTGCACCGACAAGGAACACGAAGACTTCCTGCGGGGCGTCGTCGGGTTCGAGAAGGATCTGGTCCGCCAGGGCACCATCTTGTTGAAGCTCTACTTCTCGGTGACCAAGGACGAGCAGCTGCGCCGATTCGAGCGGCGCCTCGATGATCCGCTGCGGCAGTGGAAGCTCAGCGAGGTCGACCTTCAGGCCCAGGACCGTTGGGACGAGTTCACCGATCGCAAGTATGAGATGTTGCGGCGCACGCACACCAACGTCACACCCTGGACCGTGATCCGTTCCGGCGACAAGCACCAGGCCCGGCTCAACGCCATGCGGGTCATGCTCGGCGCAATTGACTACGAGGATCGCGACACGTCACTCAATTTCGTCCCTGATCCCAGCATCGTGGTCTCGGGCTCGCACGAGGTCGAGCTCATGGACGCGGCCCGCATTCGTCAGGGCAAGTTCACCCACTGAGTTTCAGGCGCTCGGTCGGGTCTCGTCAGGTTGCAGATGTCGGGAACTTTGTCGGCGACGGTGTCGTCTGATCTTCGATCGAGCGTGGACAAGGAGTCACACGCGTCGAAGGGATTGAATCATGAGCAACAAACGATGGATTTGGGTCGTCGCTGCAGCGGCCTTGCTGTCCGCCGGGTGCGGTGACGCCAACGCCGACAGTGGTGTTGGGGACGAGATTCCCGTCGATACGAATGCAGGTGATGACGACGGCGTGAGTACCGAGCCGATGTGCATCGAGGACGAACCTGACTGTGATGACACGGCGGTGATCCCGGTCGAGGGCGAGGACCTGCCGTTGCCCGACGACGGCGGCTGAACTCGGTCGAATCTGAGTCAGTACTTCTGGGGGACGAACGTCTGCTCCCGCATGGGAGGCCGGATGTAGGCCTTGTCTTCCTCCCGCTCGGGGATCTCGATGGGGTCGGGGACGACGTCCTCGTAGGGGATCTGCGACAGGAGATGGCTGATGCAGTTGAGCCGGGACCGCCGCTTGTCGTCAGAGGGGACGACGTACCAGGGCGCCTGTTTGATGTCGGTGTATTGGAACGTGGTGTCCTTCGCCATCGAGTAGCGCGTGTAGAGGCGGTGCTCCTCCAAATCCATGGTCGACAGCTTCCAACGCTTGAGGGGTTCCTCGTTGCGGGCATTGAACCGGCGCTCCTGCTCCTCGTAGCTGATCGAGAACCAGTACTTCAAGATGATGATCCCTGAACGCACCAGCATGCGTTCGAATTCGGGACACGTCCGCAGGAACTCCTGGTGCTGTTCCTCGGTGCAGAAGTCCATCACCCACTCCACGTTGGACCGGTTGTACCAGCTGCGATCGAACAGCACGATCTCGCCACCCGAGGGCAGCGCCGGCACATACCGCTGGAAGTACCACTGTGTTTGTTCCCGTTCGGTGGGCCGCGGGAGGGCTTCAGTGCGAACGATGCGCGGGCTGGTGCGTTCGCTGATCCGCTTGATCACGCCGCCCTTGCCCGCCGAGCCGCGACCTTCGAAGATGATCAGTACCCGCAGGCCGTGCTGGGCCACCCAGTACTGGAGCTTCACCAGCTCTTCTTGCAGCGACTCGAGTCGCTCTTCGTAGAAGTGCTTCTTCAGCCGCCCGCCTGCTGTGTAGTTGTCGGCGCCCGCGGGCGTGTCCACGAGCAAGGCATCGGATGATTTGTTCTGCATGAGTAATGCGTAGCGGCCCGGCGAGGCGCCGGCCAGGGGCTGAGGTCCCGGTCCGTCGATTGGGAGCGGCCGTTCAGGCCGACTACTGAACGGGGGCGTCTGCGTACCGCAGGTACGGCTTGACTTCCTCGACGTTTTGGAAGGTCGCCTTGGCGTCGTCGGTGGACATGGCGGGCGACACGATCACGCGGTCTCCGGGACGCCAGTCGGCCGGTGTGGCGATGGCGTCGCGATCGGTCGCCTGGAGGGCGTCGATCACTCGCACGATCTCGTCGAAGTTGCGTCCCACGGATTTCGGGTAGGTGAGCGTCAGACGAAGCTTGTTGTCGGGATCGACGATGAACACCGACCGGACCGTGGAAGTGTCGCCCGCTCCCGGATGAATCATGTCGTAGAGCTCGGCAACCGTGCGGTCGGGGTCAGCGACGATCGGGAAGTTGAGCGGCGTGCCGGTCACCTCGCCGATGTCGGGCGCCCATCCGTGGTGATCCTCGATCGGGTCGACCGACAGCGCCATCGCTTTGGTGTTGCGCTTGGCGAACTCGGTGTGCAGTGCAGCGGTGCGGCCCAGTTCGGTTGTGCAGACCGGCGTGAAGTCGGCGGGATGGCTGAAGAAGACGGCCCATGACCCCTTCTTCCAGTCGTGGAACGAGATCGTTCCCTCGGTGGTCTCCGCCGTGAAGTCGGGGGCGGTATCTCCCAGATGCAGGCTCATTTTGGTACCTCTCGATAAATGTACGGACAAAGGAGTCAACCTTCACCGAAGCGCCGATATTCCCGCGCGCTCTGTACCGCACTGCGCTTCGGCGCCTGTTGTCATATCCCTCCACTAGACCTTAGGTCGTGACCGAACTCGAAGTCGAAGCGCTGGCTCATCTCCAAGCCCTCACCGGCCGTTCCGACGCGGTGTTTCGGTCGGGGCAGTTCGAGGCAATTCGTGCGCTGGTGGAGGAACGTCGGCGGGTGCTCGTGGTCGAACGCACCGGCTGGGGCAAGTCCGCCGTCTATTTCATCGCCACCCGGATGCTGCGCGACCGGGGGCTCGGCGCCACGCTGCTCGTGTCGCCGCTGATCGCGCTGATGGACAACCAGATGGAAGCCGCCGGTCGCATGGGTTTGCGAGCGGCAGTGGTCAACTCGGCCAATCGCGACGATTGGGACGACATCCACGAACGGCTGCTGCTCGGCGAGATCGATTTGCTCCTGATCTCCGAGATGCGGCTCGCCAACGACACATTCCGGCGAGAATGGCTGCCCCAGATCGGCAGCCGGGTTGGGCTCCTCGTGGTCGACGAGGTCCACTGCATCAGCGACTGGGGCCACGATTTTCGACCTCACTACCGGCGCATCGGGCGGTTCCTGCAGAGCCTCCCCCCGTCGGTTCCCGTCATCGGGTGCACGGCCACGGCCAACGACCGGGTGGTCGAGGATGTCGAGTCCCAGCTCGGCGATGGGTTGCTCACGGTTCGCGGCCCACTCGGCCGCGAGGGGCTACGGCTCGAGGTGCACACCGACAAGCGTCGCCACGATGCCCGGCTGGCGTGGCTCGTTCGCAACATCCCCGACCTTCCCGGTAGCGGCATCGTCTATTGCCTCACCCGTCGCGACGTCTTCGTGGTCGCCGAATTCCTGCAGGAGCACGGCGTCGAGGCTGCCAGCTACATGGGCGGCGACACCGGCGGCGCTGACGACAAGTCCGAGACCCTCCGGCGCTTCCTCGCCAACGAGGTGAAGTGCCTCGTCGCCACCTCCGCGCTCGGGATGGGGTACGACAAGCCCGACGTCGGCTTCGTGGTCCACTACCAAACTCCGCAGAGTCCCATCGCCTACTACCAGCAGGTCGGGCGTGCGGGCCGAGCGCTCGACGTGTCCTACGGCATCCTCTTCTCCGGCAGTGAAGACCGCGACATCCAGGATTGGTTCATCACCCGAGCGTTTCCTTCCGAAGAAGAGGTGGCGGCGGTGTTCGGCGAGCTCGAGGCCGCGGAGGGGCCCTTGCGGGTGGGGCAGCTCGCGGCCCGGGTCAACATCGGCACCTCCCGACTCGACAATCTGCTCGTGCAGCTCGAAGTCGAGAGTGCTGTGTCCAAGTCCGACAAGGGATGGAGTCGAACGAGTTCACCGTGGGCCTACCCCGAGGAGCGCACCGGCGGGGTCAACGACTGGCGCCGCCAGGAGCAGAAGGCGATGGAGGACTATCTCGAGTACGACGGCTGCAGGATGGCATTCATCCGTTCCCTCCTCGACGATCCATCCACCGATTCGTGTGGAATCTGCGACAACTGCCGTGGTGAACGGTTCGGTGTCGACCCCGAAGTCTCGGTGGTCGCCGAAGCCGACAACCGGCTCCGTCACGAACACATTGAGCTCAGCCCCCGCAAACAGTGGCCGACCGGCCTCGACGAACCCAAAGGTCGCATCGCCGTGGAAGCGCGAGCCGAACCGGGCTGGTGCCTCACGCGCCTCGAAGGCCCGGGCTGGGCCCCGCTTGTGCGCCAGGGTCGCGAGAGCGGCACGTTCGCCGACGAACTCGTCGAGGCCATGGCCGAAATGCTCGTCGAACGCCTGGGCGCCGACTTTGGCTGGATCGCGTTGGTGCCTTCCGAACGTCGGCCCGACCTCATACCCGACTTCGCTCGGCGCTTGGCCATACGGTTGCAGATTCCCGTCCACGACATCGTGGGCAAGACTCGGGCAACCGAGCCGCAGTCGGCGATGAACAACTCCACCACGCAAGTCAGCAACATCTGGGGGGCCTACGAGCTCAGCGGCCGAGCGCCAGAGGGTCCGTGCCTCTTGCTCGACGACATCGTCGACTCGAAGTGGACCATGACAGTGGTCGCCAATCTTCTCGCCCAGACCGGTGCGGGGCCGGTGACCCCGATTGCGTTGGGCTCCGCCGGTCAGGGCGACTGACGTCAGTTGGTGATGGTGCGGTAGAGGCGGGCGATGAAGGCGGCCATCTGCTCGCGGGTCACGTGGTCATCGGGGGCGTAGGTCGTTGGCGACGTGCCGGTCGTGACGCCCAATCCGAAGATGCAGCCGATGTCCGCAGCGGCGAAGGAGGGGGTGACGTCGGTGAAGGGAGTCGGGCCGGGCCCGCAGTCATCGCCGGTGATGGTGCGGTAGAGGCGGGCGATGAACACCGCCATCTGGCCCCGGTTGACCGGGCTCCGCGGCGAGTACGTGGAGGGCGACGTGCCCGTCGTGACCTCGAGTCCATGGATACACGCGATGTCATCGGCTGCGAAGGAGCCGGCGACGTCGGTGAACGGCGTCGACGCCGCGGGGCACGCTTCGCCGGTGAGGGCGCGATAGAGGCGGGCGATGAAGGCGGCCATCTGCTCCCGCGTCACGAGATCGTGCGGCGAGAACGTCGTAGGGGAGGTGCCGGTGGTGACGCCGAGCTCGGCGATGCATCCGATGTCTCCGGACGCAATCGAGTGCTCGACGTCGGTGAAGTTGTGGGCCACGTCGCCTGAGCAATTCACCAGCACGGCTGAAAGCACCGCCACCGCAGGAGGCCCGACCGGCGCGACAGTGTTGGTGGCCGCTGACATCGGCCCCGCACCGCCTCGGTTCGATGCGCGGACGGTGAACGTGTGGAGCGTGCCGTTGGCGAGACCGGTGATCTTGCAGGAGGTCGATGTGGTGATGCACGACCCCGCCGGTGAACCGGTCACGGTGTAGCTGAGGTTGGCATCGCCCCCGTCCGACGTCGGTGGGCTCCACCAGACCATCGCCAGGGCGTCGGCCGCGGCGGCGCTCGCAGCCCGCGGCGCGCCGGGCGCGGACACGGGAACAGCCCAGCCGGCCAGGATCGAGTCGATCCATGAGAGGTGGGGTGACACGGCCTGTGCAGCGTCAGCCAAGGTCGGGTGCATACACTGCGATACCGGTCCGTACGAGGCAACGCCGACGACCTCGTACTGTGCTGAACCGGGCGAGGTCTCGCCCAGGACGGGCCCACCACTGTCGCCCTGGCAGATGCCCGTAGTGGCTCCGCCGACACAGAAGTCGTCGCTGGGGTCGACAACGAGACAGGTTGCGTAGCCGTTTGCCGCGGTTGTCGCCGGGTCGGTGAGCGCAAGCACGGCGGCCGATTGGAGTCCATCGAACAGGGCCGTCCGGTCCGCGTCGGTGAACCCCCAGCCGAAGGCGAGTAGCGGTCGGTGCAGGGTCGGCTCGGTGAGGGCGGTTTCGAGGGGGATGATCGGAGCATCGGCGACCGACGCGGTCAACAGAAGTAGCGCCAGATCGGTCTCCACCACCCCGCCGACCCATGCGGGGTGCAGTGCGATCGCCGCCACACCGATCCGGTCATCATGGGTGATCGACGACAGGTGGGTTGCGCCGACAGCTACATCGATGTCGCCCGGATTCAGGGAGTCGACACAATGTGCCGCTGTGAGAACGACCGTGGTGCTGATCAGCGAGCCGCCGCAGAAGTGGGCGGTTCGCGGATCGCTGACGCCGTTCTGCAGTAGCCCGGCCACGTAGCCAGGATTGGGGGTCGACCCTCCGCCGATGACTGCGGGTTCGAACGTCCTCACCGCAGGGGGGACATCGTCCGCTGACGACGCGACGGGCCCGCCACCGAATGTGATCAGCGTCGCCAACACAGCCGCGCTGAGTGTTCCTACTACCCGCATGATTCGCCCACTCACCCGTTCCCTGAATAGTTGGTATCACACGCTCCGTGGTATTTCCATCACTGATTGTCACCAGAGGGTGGGGAATCGGCTGGTGAGGACACAGGATCAGCTGGTGATGGTGCGGTAGAGGCGGGCGATGAAGGCGGCCATCTGCTCGCGTGTCACGTGGTCATCGGGGGCGTAGGTCGTTGGCGACGTGCCGGTTGTGACGCCCAATCCGAAGATGCAGCCGATGTCTGCGGCGGCGGAGAGCCCGCCGATGTCGGTGAAGGGGGTGTCGGTCGAGTCGCAACTGTTGCCGGTGATGGTGCGGTAGAGGCGGGCGAGGAAGGCGGCCATCTCGGCCCTGGTCACCCGATCACCCGGTGAGTAGGCCGTATCGGACGTACCCGTCGTGACCCCCAGGCCGTAGATGCAGGAGATGTCTGCGGCGGCGAACGAATCGGCGATGTCGGTGAACGGTGTGGCGACAGTGCCACATTCGTTGCCGGTGATGGTGCGGTAGAGACGGGCGATGAAGGCGGCCATCTGCTCGCGGGTCACGAAATCGCTCGGGGTGTAGGTGGTGGGCGACGTGCCCGTTGTGACCTCCAGGGCGAAGATGCACCCGATGTCGTTCGTGGCAAACGACAGGCCCACGTCGGTGAAGTCGTGGGCCACGGTGCCGGAGCAATCGAGCAAGACGGCTACGGGCACGGCGCCCGCGGATGACGCCGAGCCCGTCCCGCTGCCGACACTATTCGTGGCGGTGACCGAGAACGTGTGCTCCACGCCGTTGGTCAGGCCGGTGATCTCACACGAAAAGGTGATCGTGGTGCACGACCCGCCCGGTATGCCGGTGACCGTGTAGCTGAGGGCGGGGTCGCCGCCGTTGGATGCCGGGGCTGACCACGACAGGGTTGCGGTGGCGTCTCCCCGTACCACGGTCGGTGTTCCCGGTGCGGTCGGCAAACCGAGTGGTGTCACCGTGTCGGTGCTCGCCGTCGGCCCGGTGCCGCCGCCGTTCGTCGCGGTGACGGCGAAGCTGTAGGCGACACCGTTCGTGAGGCCGGGTATGACACACGATGTCGATGTGGTGGTGCATGTGCCGCCCGGTGAACCGGTGACGTCGTAGGTCAGGTTGCGGTCGCCTCCGTCGGAGGTCGGCGCCGTCCAGCTGACCGATGCCGACCCGTCACCCGCCATCACCGCCGGGGTCAGGGGAGCGCTGGGCGCGACGGCCCAGCCCGCCATCGTCGAGTCGATCCACGACTTGTACGGGGCGATGCTTTGCGCCGCGTCGTAGAGCGTCGGGTGCAGGCACCGCGAGGCCGGCCCGAACGACACCACCCCGACCACTTCAAGGATCCCCGAGCCGACCAACGTCTCGCCGAAGATCGGGCCGCCGCTGTCGCCCTGGCAGGTGCCTGTGGACAAACCGCCGATGCAGAAGTCATCCACCGGATCGACCAGTAGGCAAAGTGCGGCGCCTTCGGCGGGGCTTGTGGCGGGGCCACTCACGGCCCAGACCGGGGCCATTTGCATCGAGTCGAGCAGCACGGTTCTGTCGGGGTCGACGTAACCCCAACAGACCGCGGGCAGTTGCCTCGGCACGGTGGGCTCGGTCGTGTTGTCCTCGAGCTGAATCGGAGGTGCGCCGAGGACCGGCGTGCTCAACCGCAGGAGGGCGAGGTCGGTCTCGACGATCCCGCCCGTCACCCAGCCGGAGTGGATCGCGATTTCGGCCACCTCGAGCCGGTCCGCCGGAGTGATCGATGACAGCAGCGTTTCGCCGATCGCCACGTCGATGTCCGCGGCGACTGTCCAGTCGACGCAGTGCGCCGCGGTGAGGACAATCGTCGAGCTGATCAACGTGCCGCCGCAGAACTGGGCCAGACCGGCGTCGGGTTGGGCTTTGATGAGCAGCGCCGCGACAAAGCCGGGATTCTCGCTGGACTCGCCGCCGACCACCGAGGGTGTGAGCGGTCGTTCCTCTGCTGCCGCGGGCGCAATCGCCAAACCGCTGAACATCAGGAGGGCTGCCAGGGCGCCCGTGGCCAACTTCTGGAGTGCCAGCATGGACAACGCAGCCTCGTGTCGCCTGTCGGGCAGGCGCTCAGTCGCGGGCGTGACTGGCCAGGAATTCCCATATGACGAAGCTTGCATCAAGGTCAGCGTAGGGCTCGCCCATCAATTGCTCCTGGACGAAGCGACCCGGATGGCCCATCCAGGCGTGGTTGGCACCTTCGACGAGCATGAGTTCGACCTCGGTCCCACTGTCGCAGTCGCCCCATCGGGTGCCGGAGACGTCAGGATTGGTGGGATCGGCGAACGCCTCTCGGCCGCTGCAACCATTGAGGGTCGCCATCGCCTCGATCGACTCGAGCGGTGAAGCGAAATCGTGGCTCGACACGCCATCACCGGGACCACCGTCGAGATTGATGTTCGTGTCCGCGAGTCCGTGGAGGTGCAGGACTGAAACGGGCCGGCTCGGCGCACACTCGTCGACTTCGATCGACCCGGACTGGAACGCGATCGCCACGATCGTGTCGGCCAGCTCGCATGCCAGCCGATACGACATGATTGCGCCGTTCGAATGGCCGGTGGCGAAGACCCGCGCCGGGTCAACAGGGTAGGCAGCGCTGATCTCCTCGATCACCGCGGCGATGAAGCCGACGTCGTCGACGTTCTGCCGGCCCTCGCCGGCCACGCCGCAACACGCACCACCGTTCCACACCCGGTTGTCTCGACGCTCGAGAATCCGAATGCCATCGGGATAGGCGACGATGAACCCGTTCGTCTCGGCCAGTTCATCGAAGCCGGAGTTGTCGCGAAACTGGAGCCCCGACCCGAGCCCGCCGTGCATGGCGATGAGGAGGGGCATGGGTTCGTCGGCAATCGTCGACGGGGCGAACACGTGGTAGGTCCGCTCTCGACCGTCCGGCGTCACCATCGAGGACGAGACGAGTCCCGGTGCCGACTCGGTGGCCGTTTGCTCGCTCAACCGGCCACAGCTGCCGGCCAGGAGGGCGAGGCCGAGGAGGAGGGCGAACGTGCGCATGTCTCCTCTATCGGTCGCAGGGGGCCAAAAGGTTCACGCTTGTTCGGGGTTAACCTTGTTCTATGCCTCACGACCTGGTCCTCAAGACAATGAACACCGTCCATCGAACACTGCTGACGGTCAGCGGCGGGAGGATCGGCTGGACGGCGGGCAAGATGCCGGTGATCGAGCTCACCACCACTGGCCGCAAGAGTGGTCAGCCCCGGACCGTCATGTTGACCACGCCGCATGTCGACGGCGACGCCATGGCCCTTGTGGCCTCAAAGGGCGGCGACGACCACCATCCAGCCTGGTTCCTGAACCTTCGCGACAACCCGTCGGTCTCGGTCAAGACCAAGGACGGCGCTCGGGCGATGACGGCACGCATTGCCGATAGCGAGGAGCGAGCCGAGCTCTGGCCCAAGATCACCGACAAGTACGAGAACTACGCGGGCTACCAGACCAAGACCGATCGGGAGATTCCGGTCGTCATTCTCGAACCTGCCGAATAGCCGCACCGGGACTGTCACGCCCGGCCTGAGGGAATACCGGCGTCGACCGGCGAGTTGACCGGAGCACGCTATGACCAGTCCCGTGAAGCAGACCTTTCCCCTCGGTTCGCAGTGGCCGACCATCGACCCGTTCCTGTTCGTCGCCCATCACAAGGACGACTATCCGGAGGGTCGTGATGATCTCGGCCCGGCGGCATCGCTCGGTGGCCGCGCCATCGGGCAGGACTTCTCCGGCCAAGACGGCTGGAGCATGTACCACGGCTCGATCGTCCCCGGGTTTCCCCAACACCCACATCGGGGTTTCGAAACGATCACCCACGTCCGCCGCGGGCTGTGTGATCACGCCGACTCGTTGGGGGCCACGGCCCGCTTCGGTCACGGCGACACCCAGTGGATGACGGCGGGCGGCGGCGTTCAGCACGCGGAGATGTTCCCGCTGGTGAACCGCGACTCTCCGAATCCGCTCGAGATGTTCCAGATCTGGCTCAACCTGCCTGCGGCCGACAAGTTGGTCGACCCGTACTTCACCATGTTGTGGAGCGACCTCACGCCTCGTCACATGGCGAAGGACGACGACGGTCGCTTGACGGAGATCACGGTCATCGCAGGGTCGCTCGCCGGCCATGTCGCTCCGAACCCGCCCCCCAACTCGTGGGCGGCCCGGTCCGAAGCCGATGTGGCCGTCTGGCACATCCGCATGGATGGCGAGGCCGAGTGGACGATGCCGGCCGCCGCGGGCAGTGACACCCAACGCATGATCTACGCGTTCGACGGCTCGACCCTCGCGATCGCCGGTGAGACGATCTCGGCCGGCACCGGTGCGCTCGTCGACGCCGGCGCCGAACTTGCGTTGACCGCCGGCGATGGGGGTATCGAGCTCATCGTGCTGCAGGGCCGCCCGATCGGTGAACCGGTGGCGCAGTACGGCCCGTTCGTCATGACGACCGACGACGAGATTCGTCAAACCATGGAGGACTACCAGCGCACGCACTTCGGCGGGTGGCCCTGGCCGAGCCCGGCCCCTGACCACGGCCGCGATGCCGGCCGGTTCGCCATACACGCCGATGGTCGTCGAGAAGACCGCCACTGATCGGCTCAGATTGCCCGAGTGACGCTCTTGACGGATGCATGGGAAGATGCATGAAATAGCACCATATGTCAGGAACGCTCGAATCTGATCTGTTGACCTTCGACCCAGACCGGGCCGAGGCGCTTGCCCGCGCTATGTCGGTGGCGGCGAATGATCTGGCGCTCGACCACCTTGCGGTCAGTCGGTTACTCGATCAGGCAACTGATGCGTTGCGATTCGATGCACGCAGGATCGGGCGCGGCGATCCCGATCTCTACCTGAAGCGTGCGGCCCGCGACCTGGAAGAACTTGCCCGCGATCTGCACCTGCGCGTGGCGACCGTTCGCCGGTTCCAGGTCGAAACTGCACTGCTCGATGCCCTCACCATGCAGATCACGGGTTGGGGTGGGCCTCGCCAGGACCCGGCGATCATCGCGGCCCGTGAAGGACGTTTCGCCCTGCTCGTCTCGCTGCTCGGCGGGGATCTTCTGGCCGCGGGTCTGGTTGGCGGCGGCCTCGATCAAGGACTCAGCTATGCAGAGGCGCTCGACTCGGCCCGAGCAGCCATGATCCTCGACGCCCGCATTGACGGCCTCGCTACGACGTTCGGCATCAGCAACAGCGAAGCCCGTGAGCGCGTCGTCCAGATCGACACCGATCTTCTTGCTCTCCAGGAACTGGGGTTCGGTCTCGCCGAGTCCGAGGCGGCTATCTCGCTCGCCCTTCACTACTCGGCTGATCTCGACGAGGCGATTGCACATGCGCAGAGTGCGAACGCGGACCTCGTCGATTCGATGGGCTCGGTGATCGCCGGGCAGGGGCTGGGAATCAGTGCCGCTGAATTCGACGCCCTCATCGGTTTGTGGGAAGCCTTCCCCCGGCTCGATCGCCTCGCGGGAAGCGGCATCACCAACGGCAAGGTCTCCATCGCCGAGCTGGAGCACATCGTCGAAAACGAGTGCCGTTTCTCCGACGGCCAAGTGGTGGCGGCCGCGGCGCTGCTCGCCAACCCTGAGCTCATCACCCGTCTTGATACCGCGGCCGACAACGACGAGATCCTCGGGCCCGAACGATTCGGCGCCACTCGGCCCGGCGATGGTGTGATCTCCCTCGAGGATCTCGAAGCGTTCATGTACAAGGCGCAGCTCACCCACATTCTCGCCCCCCACGCTGATGAGATCGACGTCGCCGCCGACCCACGGGCCGTGGTCGACGGAATCCACTCTCGAGCCGACGTCGAAGCGTTCCTCGCGGAGATCGACACGAACGGCACGCCGGCGGCAGCCACGGCGGCGCTCACCGCGGCGCTCGACAACGGCTGGTTCGATCAGAACTGGTTCCAGGAGCACCGAGAAGAGGTCGCCTACGCCGCGGCCATGGTCGCGGGCGCAACGGTGGTGCTGCTCAGTGGCGCAACGGCCGCTCCGGTGGCGTTGCTCATGGCCGGCGCGGCGGGTGGTGTGGCGGCCGGTGGCACGATCGTGGCCGTCAATGCGATCACCGACGACGGGCTCGCCGATGGACTCGTGCACGGCATTGCCGCCGGCATCGTGATCGGCGTCGGCTCGGCATCAGCTGTGGGTGGGCTCGGCAACGTCGGCAAGCTTCACGGGGTCGAGAAGGCGATCGCCGCCGCCGGGATTGCGTCCGATACGACCAGCGTTGTCGCCGCCGGCGCCACCGACATCCTCATGCCGGAGGAGATCGAGGACCAGGTGACAGAGGCAGCGGGGTTCGTCAACGACATCCTCGTGCCCGTGGTGGCCATCAATACCGAGCAGCTCCGTGATGTCGTCGGCCCGCTCGCCTCGGGCATCGTCTTCGAGGAGTAGCCGAAATCTGTCGTACTGTCACCGTCATGGTTCGACTCGCCGATGTCCCCGAAGCCGAGCGCAACGTGATCCTGGGGCTCGATCTTCCCGTTTACGACACCAATCCGGCAGTCGCGGGACGCCCGTTGCGTGAACGTCGGGTGGCGGTCATCTCGACGGCCGGTCTGCATCGGCGTGACGATCGGCCGTTCACGCCGGGCGCTCAGGACTACCGCATCATTCCGGGCGAAACTCCGGCCGGCGAGATCGTGATGTCGCACATCTCGCCCAACTTCGATCGCACCGGCTATCAGGCCGACGTCAACATCGCTCTTCCGATCGAACGACTGCGGGAGATGGCGGCCGATGGCGAGATCGGCTCGGTGGCCGATCTCCACTACTCGTTCATGGGCGCCACGCCGCCCGACGAGTTGGAGGAGACCGCCCACGAGCTGGCGCGACATCTTCAGGCCGACGGTGTCGACGCGGTGCTGCTCATCCCCATTTGACCGGCATGCACGCGCGCCGTTGGCGGGCTCTCGCACTACCTCGAAGCCGACGGTCTGGCGACGACGCAGATCAGTCTGGTTCGCGAACACTCGGCCGCCATGAAGCCACCGCGGGCGTTGTGGGTGCCGTTCATCCTGGGCCGTCCGTTGGGTCAGCCCAACGACCCTGCCTTTCAACGTCGAGTGCTGCGGGGCGCGCTCGACTTGTTGGAGTGCCCGGTGTCGGCGGTGCCGATCCTGGCCGACCATCCTGAGGAAGCCGATGGCGGTGTCGAGATGGAAGGTCTGGCGTGTCCGGTCAACTACGCGCCGATCGAACATGACGGATCCCTCGCCAACCGTCTCGCCGACGAGATCACGTCGCTTTCGGTCTGGTACGACCTCGGGTTCGAACGCTCGGGCCGCACCGTCTTCGGGGGAGCCGGCATGACGATCACCGAGATCGCCGGTGCCATCGTCGCCGCGATCGATGGAGATCTCCCGGGACCGACCACCGAGCTCAGCGTGGGCAACACGCTCCGGCTGGCCGGCGAGGATCTGAAGGCCTGGGTCACCGAGGCGGCGAACGCGCAACCCGGCGAGATGTCGGCGTATGCACTGAAGGCGTGGTTCTGGACGCAGACCGTGGCCGGCGAAGCGCTGCTTGCTGCCTATGAAGCGAGCAAGACAAGCGACAACAAGTCCTGGCGGAACCAGGCTCCGATCCTCATCCCCGCGGAGCTGCGTTAGGCCCGAAGCCTCTTCCGCAGCGACGTCCCGCGGCGCAGGCTGGGGGCATGGGACGAGTCCTGTATCCCCTCCTTGTGGGGTTGCTGTCATTGCCCGCTTGCTCCACCGACGGGATCGACGCATCTCCGGTGTCGACGTCGACAACATCGACTGCCGCTGTCCTGCCCAGCGTCACGGCCGTCACCACCACCTCGACTACGACCTCGACTACGACCTCGACTACGACTACGACTACGACCACGACGGTGCCAGTTTGCGCGATCGAGTCTGCCGCCGATGCGCTCGACGCAGCCCTCGTCGATGCCCGTGTCGCCCCAGGCGGCGCGTGGGTCCCCGCGATGGCCGATGGTCTGTTCGTCGCGGAGACCGCCGAGCCCGACGCCTGGGCCGCGATCCTCGGGCTCGACTGTGGCGCCCGAGTCAGCCAGCCCGGCGCGCCGAGCGACCGGCTTGCCCTGGTGGCGTGGACCGGGCCTCGTCTGGCGTTCGTGATCCGCGCCACCGACCCCGCCGATCCACCGCTGGCCGACGAGTCGATCGTCGCGACGAGCGCCGGCGACATCTACGGCGAATTCGTGCGTCCCGACAACTCGCTGTTCGGCGGGGTGCTCGAGACCGGCGACACGCTGATTGTTGGACATCTGGACTTCAACCTCGGGGTCGCGGCCAAGACGTTTTCAGCCGATGCGCCCGCGTTCGGCGAGGAGGATCCCACCCTCGTGGCCGAGCAGGTCGCCATCGACATGCTCCGCGCCGTCGGCGCCCGTAATGTCGGTATCGCCCAGCCCGCTGAGTTCGGGTCGGAAGAGGGTTACGTTCAGTTCGTGTCGCCCACCGGCCAGATCCTGGTGGTCGATGTGGCCCCCGCCGGATGGTTCGACCCGATGACGGCTCGCTACTTCACCGGCGCGACCACCATGATCGACGTTGATGGCGTGACCGTGCGGGTCACCGAGCCCAGCGCCGACGAGGGCCTCTACTCCCAGGGCGTGGAGGTTGCCTGGGCGTGCCTCGACCACGTGTGGATCCTCGAACCTGCCGCCAACGGAACCGGCGCCGAGATGGTGACGTTCGTCGAGATGCTGGTCAGGGGCGGCGAGTGTTGACCTCCGCCTCACTCGCAGAAGGTGAACCAGCCCAGCCGACCGTCCTCGGGCTCGATGCCGAAGTGCGACCACGCCTCGACGACCTCGCCGTTGATCTCGCGTTCGACGAGCACGTCGAGAGCAAGGGGCACCGTCACAGTCTGGTCACCCGCCTGCCAGTCCCACTGAAACGGTCCTCGGACGTCGAGCACGGTGACGGGGCCGGTGTTGGCGATCACCTCGCCGATCGATGCCATACACGCATCAGCGGAGTACGCATCGAAGACCTGCGAGTGAAGCAATCCCGCGGCTGAGTCCACGTCGTCAGCCTCGAAGGCTTCGCTCAGTTGAGCGGCGAAGCGCTCGGGCTCGACCCACCACCGCATGTCACTGGCGAAGTCGAGCACGGCGGGTGCAGGCATCATGCCGTCAGCGACCGTGGAGGTGAGGTCGCCGTGCCACGGGCCGCTCTGGCCGTAGTCGCCGGTGTGTTTGAACAGGGACCCGCGGAACTCTTCGACGCCTGCCAGCGGGCCGGACTCCGGATAGATGATGTCGAGGACCTGGCCGTTCTGGACGACCCTGATCCCGGGCTCGGACAAGGGGTTGAAGCTGTTGTTGCCCGGCGCGCCGCTCACCGTCGTCGCGTGACCGATGAGGGTGCCCGACTGGTCGATATCGAGGCTGATCCAGCCGTTGGCGGGGATGAAGAAGTCCGCAGGGAACGTTTCGTTGCCGTACTCACCGTCGATCAGGCTCGACCGGAACGCGAAGCCGATCTGGGAGAGGTAGGGACTCGTCGCGGTCGGAAATGGTTCGCCGGCTCGGGCTCGGAAGACACCGAGACTCGAGGTGGTCGGGATTCCATCGCCGAACGGGCACAGCACCATTGCCCCATCCCACCGGGTGGTGCCGCAGCCGAGAGGGCCGCCGGGGCCGAAGATCCCCTCGGGGGTGTCGAGAAGCCGATCGGTGCGGAGGTAGCCGTAGCCGTTGAACCGGGCCCAACCATCCGGCGTGCCGGTCTTGGTGTCGTCGGAGTAGCGCACCGAGTCATTGCTCAGCGGCCGGAAGAGGTTGTTGAACGACTGGATCTGGTCGATGGGCATGATGTCGCTGTAGGACCCCGCGAACTGCGCGCCATCGATGTCGCCCAGCGTGAGGGTGCCGAAGTCGCCGGAGATGAAGATTTCGATTCCGTCGTCGGTCGGGGCGGGGTCTTCGTCGAGATCAACCGGGGCTCCGAATCCGGTGTCGCCCAACGAGTCGGTGTCGGAGGCGTCGGAGGTATCGAGGTCGAGATCGACGGCGGTGACCTCTCTGTCCGGATCGGTCGACAGTGTCAACTCGCCCGCGTCGTTCTGAATGAGGTAGCAACCGCCCAGTCCGGCCAGGGTGCCGAGGCCAACGCCCGCGAGCGCCATGCGGCCGCGACGACCGAAGCGTGACCCGATGCCGCCGCGGGGGGAGGGGGTGGACGCTTGTGTCCCAGGGGGTTCGATGTCGATCAGGTCGAGTAGTTGGACCTCACTGATGGGCCCGGTGATCCTCTGCCAGTTGTCGTCGGCGAATTGGAGTTGGGCGGCCTCGTCGGGATCGAGGAACGGAAGGGCGCCGTAGCGAAGACTCGTGGTCGGGTTCAGGAGCGGCACGCGGTTGTAGCCAGTCCGGGGGCCGGGGGTGAGGTTGATGTCGCCGAGCTTGATCGGCGGTGCCGTCTCGCTGGGCAGTGCGTACGGCGGCCGGTCGCCGCCGAACACGACCAACGGTTCTTGATGATGGCTGCGCACGATCTTGTTGTAGATGCCGAGGTTCGTGTCGAAGGCGTCGGCGGCGTGCATGAACTCCGCAAAGGTGTTGTAGTCGCCCATGTCGAACTTCCAGCGCATGTGGGCGCCGTGCATCGCCTGGAACGGGCCGACCGACAGATCGGCCACGACAGCGTCATACACGTGCTTGGGTACGGGGGTGCCGTTGGGATAGACGATCTCGAACAGGTCGTAGTCGCCGGTGATGGGTTTCCCGGAGTTCTGGACGAGGCCGGTGTCGTACACCACGCCATCGCGGACTTCGACCTTGCCCGACTGGATGAGCTTCTCCATCTTCTGGCCGGTCGGACCGTCGTATTCGGCCCGCCGCTGCTGGTAGCGCTGTCCGAGCTTTGCCCAGGTGGCGTCATCCATCCCTGCCGGTCTGGTGGCCGGCATCTGGGGGTCGAAGTGGCCGACCTGACGGAGGCCGTGGGCGGGTGCGCCGAGATGGACGTCGAGCTCGTTGATCGTCTTGGACTTGATGTCCATCGGCTTCGGCGAGTAGCCCTGCGTGCGCAGCTCGGCAACGCCCCTCCCGCTCTGACGAGTGAGGATGTGTACGCCGTGTTTGCGGGCCACCACCTGAGCCTGACCGGCGGCGGAGTTGGTGATGCCGGCATCACCGGGATCGATCCGGGTGCCGATGGTGGCGGTCTCGGGATCGGCGGCGGCCGCGGTGCGGTTGAGGCGGGGTTGAGTGCTGCCCACCGTGTGGGTCACCTGGAACCGCATCATCGCGCCCATCATCGCGGCCTGACTCACGAGGTCGAAGAAGGCGACGAGGCGCTGCCAGCCGGCGGCTTTCTTGCCCATCTCGGTCGTGCCGAACAGGGTCATCACCTGGGCCGCGCCGGTGGCGTTCACCAGCAACTGGTAGGCGCCGAGGGTGGCTTGGCCGAGCTGGCGCCACATCACGTCTTCGGCGTGTTGGCGGCCGTGCTCCGATGCCTTGCGCACGGCGTCGTCTTCACCTTCGGAGATCCCGAGGTCGCCCCGACGGTCGTAGTTGGTGAGCGAGTGGGTGTAGTTGGGGCTTCCCGTGACCTCAGGGTCGAAGTCGCCCTTGAGCCGGTTGACGTACCAGTTGGAGATATGGAAGCGCTGGGTGTCCAACATGTTGACGTTGTCGAGGTAGCCGATCGCCCGGCCCGTCACCGCGATGCCGGTGTTGGCGATCTGGAGGCCCTCGCGAGCGAGGGTCAGGAGCTCCGTGCCCTCGTCGGTGAGGTTGGTTTCGCCGATCGTCTCCAGTGCCTGGATCACATTGGTCAGGTTCATGGCCAGCGTCGTGTAGTAACTGCGCACGGAGCTGATGAACATTCGGTTCAGGAAGATGCCCTGCTGGACGAACGTCTCGAACGAGCGGACCCGGGTGGCGTAGTCGTCGTCGTAGGTGACCGCGAGGAACTCGCCGTTGCCGACATCCATGGCGTCGACACCGCCCGTGGCGACCTCGAGGCCGAACCCACTGATGGAGCCGCCGCCCTCACCACCCGCGCTGGTGGTGATGATGTTGGAGCGGTACCGCCCGTCCTTCACGTGGGCAAGGGTCATGCTGTCGGTGTCGTCGCCGTCGTCCCAACTGAACTCGACGTCGATCGTGGCGGGGTGATCCGCGTCAGAGTCGAGCTGGACCTCAACCCGGAACTGTTGCTCGCCGTTGATCGTCTCGAGGGTTTTGCCCCCGTTGTCCGTGATCCGGATCGTCGTCATCGCCTCAACCTTTCAAGCGGGCGTCATCGACGTATCATCGCGCCTCGGGCATACATCCCGCGTCATCAAACAATCTCTCGGTCTGGTTGCGGCCAGACAGGAGTCAGCCGACCGAATCGATGAGCGCGGTCAAACCGAACCGCATGGCTTCGATCGCATCGTGTTCGTCCATCTTCCGGGCGGCGGCCTCGTCCTGGGTCGCTGAGGCGTGGGAGTCGGATGCCACTGCGGTCACCGCGTCGTCGATCAATACTCGAAAACCGTGGCCCTCCACGTGGAGCAGCCCCGTAGTGTCGAAGTGGCCGAGGATCACCGCGGCATCATCGAGTCGCCCGAGCCCGGCCATGAGGTTCACGTATTCGAGTCCGACGATGGCGACACCGGCCATGTTGTCGACCTCGTCGAGCTCGTCGATGTAGCGGGTGAGGATGAGCGCTGCCTCCCCGGGTCGGCCCTGCCGGAAGGCCTTGCGGGCGGCAAGGGTCTCGTTCGGGCTGTTCGTCCTCGGCGGAATCGGCACCGATTCGATCTCGACCCAGTACTGCTCCATCTGCTCCTGGTCGCCTCGGAACGCAGCGGCGGCGCCGAGCATGTAGAGCGACCAGTTCAGATACGACGGCGGACCTGTTGCTCGGAACATCTCCGCCGCGCCCAGTAGGTGTTGCTCGGCCTCGTCGACGCGGCCGGAGCCGAGGAGGGCGCCACCGATGAACATCTCGAACAGACGAGCAGGGGTGTGCTGGCCCTTCTCCTTCAACGCGCCGATCACATCGGGCGCGAGCCGGAGGGCGCTGTAGTCGTCGTCCTCGACACCGACCAGCCGCGCGTATTGCACGTAGAGGTTGTCGGGGTTTCCGTAGCGCTCGATCAGGGTGCGGAATCGGTCGCGGCGAAGCGTCATCGAGTAGGGGAGCGAGGCCCAGAGCAATGCCTCGCCGATGGTCTCCTCATCTTCGATGGGGAGCATGTCGAGCAGTCGTTCGATCCAGTCGGTGATCTCGCTCAAACCCCGTCGAGCGAAGGGCTGTAGTGCGACCGGTCGCAGGATCGCGGTGAGGAGCTCGTGGTCGCTGGCGGCGGTGGCCCAGTCGACCGCGGCCCGCAGGTTGGGCCACAGTTCGGCGAGGCGTGCGGCCCCCTCGACCTCGTGATTGGAGTCGAGGAGAACGCCGAGTCTGGTGACCTCGTCTCGAACCGCCAATGCGTGGCGGCCAGCCATGGCTTGGGTGCCGCCGTCTGCGGCGAGCAGCTCGGCCGCGAATTGGCGAACGGTTTCGAGCAGTCGGTAGCGACGGCCGAAGGAGCCCGATTCGACCGAAACCATCGACCGGTCGACGAGGTCGCTGAGCACGGTGGCGATCTCCTCCGCCGGGATGTGCTCATCGGCGAGGACGGTTTCCGCGGCGTCGAGTTCGAAGCCGCCGGCAAAGACCGAGAGTCGGCGCAGGACGATCCGTTCCTGATGGGTCAACAGTTCGTAGGACCATTGGATCGTGGCGCGCAGGGTGCGGTGGCGCTCGACGCTGCCCCGTCGTCCGCTGGTGAGGAGGCGCAACCGATCGTCGAGGCGCGACACGAGATCAGCGGTGCTGAGGGTTCGCAGCCGAGCCGCCGCGATCTCGATCGCCAGCGGCACACCGTCGAGACGTTGGCAGATCTCCTCAGCAGCCGGCCTCTCGGCTTCGGCGTCGAAGCCGGCGTCGGCGGCCAGCGCTCGCTCGTTGAACAGGGCGACGGCGGCGCCGGCAGGGTCGAGCGGACCAATGGGCAGCAACCGTTCGTCGGGGACGGCCAGGCCCTCACGTGACGTGGCCAGGATGCGGATCTCGGGGCAGCTACGTGACAACGCGGTGGCGATGGCCGCGGTACCGTCGACGACGTGCTCACAGTTGTCGAGCACCAGAAGTGTGGCCCGACCCCGCAGATGAGCAACGATGGCTTCTGTGGTTGTTCGGTCGTCGCGCCGGCGCCCGTCGATCGCGTCGAGGACAGCGAGGGCCACGTCGTCGGACGATGACACGTCGGCCAGCTCGACGAGCCACGCACCTCCGGGAAGGTCGACCGCGGCAAGGTGGGCGGTCGCGATGGCCACGCGGGTCTTGCCGATCCCGCCAGGACCGACAAGCGTCACCAGCGAGTGGGTGTGCATCGCATCGACGACCAGGTCGACCTCGTCGTCGCGCCCATGAAGCCGTCCCATGCGGAGGGGGAGATTGCCGCGGCGGGTCTGGTCGGTGCGCAACGGGGGGTGATCGTCGGTGCCGACTTGGCTGATGACCATGTCGGCGGGCACGCCGTCGAGACGGTACGTGCCGAGTTCGACCAGGTCGATGGCGTTGGTGGTGTCGCTTGGATCGAGCAGTGCGGCGGCAACAGCTGACACGACGATCTGGCCGCCGTGGCCAGTTGAGGCGAGTTGCGCCGCCGTGTTGACGACGTGGCCGAAGTACTCCCCATCCCGTTCGTCGGCCTCACCGGTGTGCAGACCGATTCGGGCTCGGATCGTGATACCCGCCGGCCAGTGCTCGCGGCCGAGTTCAGCTTGCAGATCGATGGCCCAGGCCGCGGCGTCGTTGGCGCGGTGGAAGGCGAGGCCGAACGAATCGCCCCCGGTTGAGAACACTGAGCCGTCATGGGCGTCGGTGCAGGCACGAAGCAGCTCCTCGTAGCGGCTCGCCGCGACCGACATCCCCTGGCGATCCGATGACCACAGTGCGGAAGAGCCCTCGACATCGCAGAACGCGAAGGTCACTGTTCCTGATGGTCGATGCGGGGTTGCCACATCACGGCGGCCGATGGGTAACGCCTGGTCGAGGATCGATGCTTCCAGGTCGCGGAGGGCCGGGCCGGGTTCGACGCCGAGTTCCTCAACGAGGTGCGCCCGTGCACGGCTGAACGCGGCCAACGCGTCGGCCTGGCGACCGGCCTGATAGAGCGCAGTCATCAGTAGGGCCCACAACCCCTCGCGGAACGGGTGGGTGGTGGTGAGTTCGGTGAGGCGGGCGACCGCACCCGCCGGGTCGTGCTCGACCGTGTCGGCGAGGCTGCGCTCGGTCGTATCGAGCCATTGTTCGGTGAGTCCGTCGATCACACCTCGCAGTCCGGGCGCGTCGAGACCGGCGAGGGGCTCACCTGTCCACGTTTGAAGGGCGCGTTCGATGTCGCCGGCGCTCAACGCTTCGTGAAATCGGAAGACGTCGACTGCGTCGGGGGCGACGTCGAGCCGGTAGGCCGCGCCGGCGCGGACAAGGGTGTCGTTGCCGAGCCCCTGGCGGAGGGTGCCCACATAGGTCTGCAGGGTCTTCTCCGCGGTCCTCGGCGGATCCTCACCCCAGACGAGCTCGACCAGCCGGGTGACCGAGATGGCGGTGCCGGGGGAGAGAGCGAGCGCGGCGAGCAGGGTCTGTGACTTGGCCGGGCCGACGTCGATCGGCCGGCCGTCGGAGGTCTCGGCGGTGACCCCGCCGAGGAGCCGAATCTGCACGTTCGCGATACCCCGCTGGTTGTGATCGTCGAGCGGCAAGCTTTCCACAGTCGTTGGCACCAGCACAGTCTCGAGTCGGCCGGTGGAGCCCCAGTCGAGTCCTGGTCGAGGCGCCATTCTCGCGTTGGCCGGATGGTCGACCGACAGCCGGTCGTCGCTCGACCGTGGTGGCTGAAGCTCTGGTCCATGCAGAAATCAACAACTCCCATCAACGGGCATATCGAGGCGGAAGGGCTGGTCAAGCGCTACGGCGACGTGACCGCCCTTGACGGGCTCGACCTCACGGTCCCCGAGGGCACGGTCTTGGGCCTTCTCGGCCCGAACGGCTCCGGGAAGACCACCGCGGTATCCATCCTGACCACGCTCATCCAGTCCGACGGCGGCCATGCAGTCGTGGCGGGCGCCGATGTGGCCGCCAACCCGTCCGAGGTGCGGCGTCGAATCGGCCTGTCGGGCCAGGCGGCGGCAGTCGATGAGAATCTCACCGGTTTCGAGAATCTCGAGATGATCGGGCGGCTCTATCACCTCGGCCGCAAGCCGGCCGTCGAGCGGGCCCGAGAGCTTCTCGAGCGGTTCTCGCTGACCGACGCTGCCGACCGTCTGGCGAAGGGGTACTCGGGCGGCATGCGCCGTCGCCTCGATCTGGCCGGGGCGCTCGTCGCCGAGCCGCCTGTTCTCTTCCTGGACGAGCCCACCACCGGGCTCGATCCGCGTAGCCGCAATGAGCTGTGGGCCGTGGTCGATGAGCTCGTCGAACGAGGTCGTACGGTGCTGCTCACCACGCAGTACATGGAAGAGGCCGACACGCTGGCCGACGACATCGTGGTGATGGACAAGGGCCGCCGAATCGCGCAGGGCACAGCCGACGAGCTCAAGGACCTCGTCGGGGGCGAGCGGATCGAGATCTCGGTCGCCTTCGAGAACGAGATCCCAGAAGCCCGCCGGATCTTGGCCGGACTGGCCGAGGACGCACCCCGGGTCAGCAACCGCACGCTGACGGCGTCGGTCGTTGGCGGGGCCGCCAAGCTCCCGGCCGCCCTCCGGGCCATGGACGATGCTCGGCTGACCGTCACCGACGTTGGTCTTCGCCGGCCCACGCTCGACGATGTGTTCTTGTCCCTCACCGGCCGCACCGCCGAGGCCGCCGCTGTTCATCTCGAGGTCGCCGCGCCAGGCGAGGCTCCTGTACTGGAAGAGGTGGCGTGATGGGGCGCTTGACTCTCGCCCTGGGCGACGGCGTCATCGTCGCCCAGCGCAACATGCGCAAGATCACCCGTCAGCCCGAGCTGCTGGTGGCGGTACTGATCATGCCGCTCGTCTTCGTCTTCTTGTTCTCTTACGTGTTCGGGAGTGCGATCGAGATCGAGGGCGGCTCGTACCGCGAGTTCCTCATCGGCGGTGCCTTCGTGATGATGCTGACCTTCGGGTCGACATTCACTGGGATAGGCCTCGCCGACGACATCCAGAAGGGCATCATCGACCGGTTCCGGTCGCTCCCGATGTCTCGCGGTGCCGTGGTCTTCGGACGGACCGCCAGCGATGTGATCTACAACGTCTTGTCGACCATCGTGATGGCCGGCGCCGGTTACCTCGTCGGTTGGCGGATCAACAACGGCTTCGGTAGTGCTTTGCTCGGCTTCGGCCTGGTGTTGCTCTTCGCCTATGCCTTCTCGTGGATCATGGCGTATCTCGGGCTCAAGGTCCGCAGCGTCGAAGCGATCAACAATGCGGGTTCGCTCGTGATCTTTCCGCTGACGTTTGTGGCCAACACCTTCGTGCCGACCGATGGATTCCCATCGGCGCTGCGCACGTTCGCCGAATGGAACCCGGTCTCCACGGTGGCCCACGCCGCGCGTGTGCAGTTCGGCAACATCCCCGAAACCACACCCGACCCCACCGCGTGGCCGCTGGAGAACGCGGCACTCTATTCGCTTGGTTGGGTCGCCGCGATCCTGGCCGTGTTCGTCCCGCTGTCGATCCGGGCCTTCCAGCAGACAGCGACAAGTAACTGATATCCAAGCCCTCCCCATTCCGCGGGCGGATCGGCCTTCCCCCTGGCCGGTCCGCCCTCGGGCGCGTTGCCGTGTCTGCGCTCGGCGCTGCTCGCCGCACGGCGAGGTCATGGCGGCACCAATGTCCAGCGCCCGGACGCATCCTGGTCGACCACCCAGCCCGAGTCGTGCACCAGATGATGGTGGTGCTTGCACAGCAGCGCAAGGTTGTCGATGTCGCTCGGGCCGTGGTGGCGACGCCAGATGACGTGGTGCGCTTCGCAGCGTGATGGATGGGCACCACAGCCGATACAGCCCCCGTCGCGGGCGATCAGGGCTCGCCACTGGTTGTCGTCGGCCAGGCGGACCGCGTCGCCAAGCCACAGCGGCTGCCCGTCGGCGGAGAACACAAGGCCATGCAGTTCAGAGATGCACACCAGCCGCTCGACCTCGGACTTCGGCAGTGGCCCCACACCAGGGATATCGCCGCTTCCGTCTTCGTGCACAACGATCAGCGCCTGGTTGCGCACGGCCGGCGGCCCTGCTTCAGCGGAGCGTTGGTCGAGGAGCAGTGATGCGACAGCGTCGGCCCTCCGTTGCTCGGGCGTGCGCTTCTCGTTGGCTCCGTCGCGGCCGCCATCGGCCCAGTAGAGACGATCGGTCTCGGCATCGACGGCGGCGCGGATCTCACCGAAGGTGGAGTCGTCGAATTCGGCGTGAAGCACGCCCATGTCGGACGACATCAGGATTGCGCGACGTTGTGATCGTTGCTTCTGGAGCCGGGCGGCGAGGTCGGCGTCGGATGCCGTGATACGCACGAAATCGTTGACCTGCTTCGACATCGCATCTGCGGGCTTGGCCCGGGCGAGGGTCAGCAATGAGGACGCACCGACGTCTTCCACGGTGGTGCGCTCCGCGGCGCGGCTCAATGTGTCGAGGTGGGCGCCGGAAATCTCGCCGCACGCCAGAGCGTCGCCCACTTCCGGCAACGCCTCCATGAGTTGGCCGCGGGCGACGGCCCGGTCGGCTTCGCGCTGGGTGCAGCGAGTGGCGCCGCGTACGACGGATGCCTCGCCGACGCGAACGGCCAGCCGGGCCTCGGCGGCGTCGACCGCGGCTCGATGCCTGGAGATGCTCGCGAGGAGCCGTCGAGCCTCGGCGACAGACAACTCTGCGATCTCGAGCGCACTCAGCGTGCGCGTCCAGTCCTCGAACACGGCTCACCCAACTCTCGATACGTGGGGAAGTACGAACTAGGACCAGACGGTGAATGCCGGGCCTGGCGACCGGCGTGGAATCACCCTACCAGGGTCAGGAGGGAAAAGCAAACATATGTTCGTGCAAGCCGAGAAACGCATCCTTGTCCACGGGTGTGGCACGCTGGCCAGGGACCACGGCCCATCCGCTCACGGCGACCGACGCTGAGCAGGGGCTGTGTCGGGTGGAGTGACGCAGTATGGGAGACGACGACACACCAGAGCCGACGAAGCCGGATGACCTCAACGTCGACCGGCGAAACGACATCTGGCGCGATGTGGGCGACGTGTCTGAGTCGCGAGCGGTGGGCGACATTCTCGATGACAGCACCGAGTCGATCTCTGACGAGGAAGCGGAGGGCCTGAAAAAGTGGGTGACCGCAAAGAACAACGAGGACGCCGCTGAAGCCGAAGCCAAGCTGGAGCGAGCAGCTGAGCGCACCGAGAAGAAGCTGGCCAGAGGGAAGCTCGCCAAGAAGCGGACGAAGCGGCGCAAGGGGTTCGAGCCGTGGGACGAGGAAGCCGACGCGGCGGCGCGCGAGGCCGAGGGTCTTCCCGAGCCTGTCATCGGAACGATGGAGATCGACAAGAAGGTGATCCTCGGTTTCAACTATCCGCCGGCGGAATCCGACGGCGAGGACGACGATTCAGAGGACGAGATCGTCGGTCCGTTCGGCTTTCTCGACAAGGCGGCGGAGTGGTTCCGACGGGCACCGGTCATGGGCACGATCATCCTGGTGTTCGGCACCGCGGTGATCGCGGTGCCGATCGTGCTGCTCTCGCTCGATGGCGGGTCCACGGAGGTCGATCCGAGCGCGGTCGAGATCATCGACGATGTCGAAGCCGACAGCGGGGACGACACGGACGCGATCGAGACAGAGTCGGACGACCAGGGGTCAGGCGACACGGGGGCCGAGGAGAGCAGCGGCGAGAGCCCGACGGAGTCCGACGCCGTGGACACGAATGCCGGCATCTATCTGGGGACGGCGGTGGCGCAGGATCCGTGTGGCCCTCAGGAGTACGACGTCAACGTCCGTTTCACGTGGTTTGGCAATGGTCAGGTGGTCGGCGAACAGCTCTACACGCCCAACGGCAATGCATTCGACACGACTGAGGGCAATTGGGAGGAAACCGTCGCGATTCTCATCTCTGAGGCTCAGATTTGGGTGATGACCGCCGGTGAGCGGCCACGCCTCCACAACGCCTACCTGCCTGAAGGCCAGCTTGCGCCGAGGGTGCCCGACTTCGGCGAGTTGGTCGAGGGCATGACCGACGAGGAGTTCGGTGAGGCGTTCGGCCTCGGCGACGACGCGTGCGTCCCGGTACTCACCGACGTCATGCTCGAGTACACGCCGTTCCCGCCATCGAACTAGACGATCGACCCGACAGTAGATTCTGCGAGATGAGGGCAGCTGTCTACGAACGGTACGGTGACCCGGACGTGCTGCGGGTGGAGCAGGTCGCCAGGCCGTCTCCCGTCGGCAACCAGGTGCTGGTCAAGATCGCGGCGACGTCGATCAACCTGTCCGATTGGGAGTGCCTGCGAGGCTCGCCCTTCTATGCGCGCATCGGGGGACTGCGTTCCCCGGCGCGGCACACGCTGGGTTCTGATATTGCCGGGTGGGTCGAGGCGGTCGGGCCCGACGTGGTCGAGTTCGGGCCCGGTGATGAGGTGTACGGCGACAATCTCGACCTGAAGGGCGGGTTCGCCGAGTTCGCCATCGCTCCCGAGTCGGCCCTGGCCCTGAAGCCGGAGGAGTTGACCTTCACCGAAGCATCCACGATCCCGCAGGCCGCAACGATCGCGTGGCAGGGACTGGGCGGCATCGGGCCGGGAGACCGCGTGCTAGTCAACGGCGGCGGGGGTGGATCGGGTTCGTTCGCCATCCCACTCGCCAAGCGTTTCGGCGCGCACGTCACCGGAGTCGACAACGACGGCAAACTCGAGTTCATGCTGTCGTTGGGAGCCGACGAGGTGGTCGACTATCGAGTCGACGACTTCACCAAGGGCGCTGCAGGCTACGACCTGATTCTCGACCTCGTGGCCCATCGGTCTGTCTTCGCCTACCGGCGGGCGCTCGCCCGTGGGGGCCGATATCGATGTGTGGGGGGTTCGGTGCCGACGATGTTGCGGGTCGCAACGATCGGATCGATCATCGGTCGGCTGACGGGACGACGTATCGGGGTGCTTGCGGTGAAGCAGGGACCGCGCTATTTCCAGCCTGTGGCCGACCTGTGCCGCACCGGTGACCTGCGTATTCACATCGATCGCCGCTTCGGTCTCGACGACGTGGCCGAGGCTCTCACTCTCGTCGGTGAAGGTGAGGCGCTCGGCAAGGTCGTCGTCACCATCGACGTCGAGTGAGCCATCAGTTGTCTCCCGCCGCGTAGTCGGTGAGGCGTTGCATCACCGACTGACTCTCGTCGGCGAAGACGCCGCCGTAGACCCCGAGGATCAGCGCAGGATTCGAGTGCCCCGCCCACTTGGCCGCGGCGCGAGGAGACGCCAGCGATCGGCTCCACATGGCGACGCAGGTGTGGCGCAAGTCGTGGACCCGGAGCCCCTCCAGCCCGGCCGCTTTCGCTGCCGGTTTCCAGATCCGCGATCGGAAGTTGGCGTCCCCCAGGGGCATTCCCGAGGCCGACGTCCAGATCAGATCGTGAGCCTCGATCTCGCGAGCCGAGATGTCGTCCTCGAGCTCGCCCATCACGAACGCCGGGACCGGAACTGTCCGACGCCCGGCTCTCGACTTCGGTGGACCGAACTTTGGTCTGCCGTCGGTGCTGAGCGTACGGGTTTCGACCACGTCGATGGTCCCGGCCTCGTTGTCGACTTGTTTGACCCGCAGCGCCGCGAGTTCGCCGTGGCGGAGTCCGGCGTAGGCGCCGACGAGGACGAAGGTGCGGTAGGGCGCAGCAATGGCGGCGGCGAGACGTTCGACCTCCTCGGGCTCGAGGAAGGTCGGGTCCTTGTGCGGGACTTGCGGAAGCGAGAGTCCCCGGGGTGGGGTTCTGGGCAAGCAGCTCAGCGCGGACGGCGATGTCGAGGGATTGGGCGAGGAGCCCAGCGGCCTTGCGTACGGTGCGCGGCGCCAGGTCGGTGGCGGCAAGCTCGGCCACGAATCGTTGCGCGTCACGAAAGCCGATCTGGTCGATCGGCATGTCACCGAATGCAGGCTCGAGATGGCATCGGAAGATCGACTCGTCGCGAAGACGGGTGGAAGGCCTGATACCGACTCTCATCGCCGCGAACTCGAGCCACCAATCGCGAAAGATCGGCGGTGGATCGGGCGTTTCGGAGCGCGTGTTGGCGTCCATGATCGGCTCTTCAACTCGGCCCGCCGATCAGCCGAAAGCGCCGGCGGCGATGAGCGAAGCGATCGTGCCGATCATGAACACCACGAGGGTGATCGCCACGGTGGCGGCGCCGATCGTCACCGCTCGACCCAACTGGCCCATCTGAACGCCGAGGTCGTCCATACGCACACCGATGCTGTCCATGCGAACGCTGACACCGTCCATGCGCTCGCTCAGGCTGTTGCCGATGAAGTCGATCCGTTCGCTGACGCCGTCGATTCTGGCCCCGAGCGAGGCCCCTTGCTCAGCCACTGTGCGAGTGAGTTCCTGGATGTCGCTCGAGTTCTGATCGACTCGGAGTGTCAATGTGTCGAGCCGACCGTCGAGGCGACCGACGTCAGCCTTGGTGGCGAGCTCGGTCCAGGCGACGGGCGGCATGGACTCCATCATGGCATCTGCGGCTTCCTCGTCAATCAGCTCGGTCAGGTACTGGCGGATTCGAAGGCGGGTCTTTTCGTCTGCGGGCATTGGTTCCCTCGTTGTTGCATGAACATGAGGGGGAAGTGAGGGGCAGAGCGAATGAACAGCACTACCGGGGACCATCATGGCGAGGTGGTGTGACAGCGACCTTGAAGGATCTGCGCGCCCGATGGGGATGTCCGGGCGACCCCGCGGGGCTGTGGTGTGATCTCAGCCGACCATGGCAACCATCGCGGCGACGGTACCGACGAACAGGGTCATCATGGCGAACACGATCATCCGAGTCGTTTCCATGTAGCGCACCGCCAGGCGACTCTCGA
>JAJCXZ010000051.1 GCA_029263175.1 Acidimicrobiales bacterium
TGTACTTGAGCCCCGCTGTGGCCTCGGCGAGATCAACGCGGACGACCTGGCCATTCTGGAAAGCGACCATCTTGCCGAAGTCACCGTCGGCAATTGCCTGCATCGCCTCGACGCCGTACCAGGTGGAGAGCACACGATCGAACGACGTCGGCGTGCCGCCCCGTTGCACATGCCCGAGGACCGTCACTCGAGTTTCGTAGCCGGTACGGGCCTCGATCTCGGCAGCGACGACATTGCAGATGCCACCCAGCCGCTTGTGGCCGTATTGATCGACCTCGGGCTCCTTCACCTCGAGGGTGCCCGCCTGGGGAAGCGCTCCTTCGGCCACGACGACGATCGACGCGTACGGCCCCCGCTCGTGGCGACGAGTCAGTGCCTCGCACACCTCTCCGATGTCGAACGGGACCTCGGGCACCAGAGTTATGGTCGCACCGCCGGCAATGCCCGCCCACGTGGCGATGTGGCCGACGTGGCGCCCCATGACCTCAACCACCATCACTCGGTTGTGAGACTCAGCTGTGGTGTGCAGACGGTCGATCGCGTCCGTGGCGATCTGTACGGCAGTGTCGAAGCCGAACGTGCGCTCGGTGCATCCGATGTCGTTGTCGATTGTCTTCGGCACGCCGACGAGTGGAATGCCTTCCTCATACACACGACTCGCAGCGGAGAGGGTCCCTTCGCCGCCGATCACGACGAGTGCCTCGACCTCATGCTTTGCGATCGTGGCCCGCACCCGATCCATGCCGTCGGGGTACATGAAGGGCTGGTACCGACTCGTGCCGATGATGGTGCCACCGCGGGGGAGAATTCCTCGGCAGTTGGAGACCGTCAACTCCATCGTGCGATCGTCGAGCAGCCCGCTCCAACCATCCATGAAGCCGATGACCTGGCTGCCGAGCTCTCGCTCGGCCTTGCGTACGACCGCCCGGATGACCGCATTGAGGCCGGGACAGTCGCCCCCGCCAGTGAGAACACCAACTCGCATCAATTCGCTCCAACTGAGTTCGCTCCGAACCCTACCGACCATGCGGGAAGTGGATGCCGCTACAGTCCCGATTCGTGGGAATTGTGATCGCCATCGATGCCGGCACGACCGGTGTGCGCTCGTTTGCCGTCGACGAAGCAGGTACTCCTCTCGGGTTCGCCTACAGGGAGTTCGCCCAGCACTTTCCGCGACCGGGGTGGGTCGAGCACGACGCCAACGAGATCTGGCAGGCCGTTGTCGCCACTCTCGCAGAGTTGACCACGGCCGTCTCGCAGCCGGTGGCGGCCATCGGCATCACCGACCAGCGCGAGACCGTCGTGTTGTGGGACAAGCGCACGGGCGAACCACGCCACCGGGCAATCGTGTGGCAGGACCGCCGCACCGCGGCTCGCTGCGAAGGGCTCGAGCAGGACGGCCATCTTCCGCTGATTCGCAAGACCACTGGCCTGGTACTCGATCCGTACTTCTCCGGCACCAAGATCGAATGGCTTCTGCACGAGGGTGGCGTCGTGGCCGACGAGCACCTGGCGTTCGGCACGGTCGACTCCTGGCTTGTCTGGAAACTCACGGGCGGCGCCCACCTCACGGACGCAACCAACGCAAGCCGCACCCTGATCTACGACATCCGAAACGGTTGCTGGAGCGAAGAGATCTGTGCGCTGCTCGGCGTGCCGATGGCGGCGCTGCCCGAGGTACGCCCGTCGTCGGGCCGCTTTGGTGTCACAACTGCGGATCTACCCGTCGGCGCGGGTATCCCGGTGAGTGGGATCGCCGGCGATCAGCAGGCCGCTCTCTTCGGGCAGGCCTGCTTCGAGCCCGGCCAGGCCAAGAACACCTACGGCACAGGATCGTTTGTGCTCATGAACGTCGGCACTACGTGCCCGGAGCCGGTCGAGGGCCTCCTGACCACCATCGCCTGGGATCTCGACAGTCCCGACGGGGTGGAGACCACCTACGCCTACGAAGGCGCAATCTTTGTCACCGGTGCGGCCATCCAGTGGCTGCGCGATGGACTGGGGCTCATCAGCGATGCCGCCGAGACCGAGCCGTTGGCCGCTTCCGTCGCCGACAGCGGTGGCGTGGTCTTTGTGCCCGCTCTCGCCGGGCTCGGCAGCCCCTACTGGGACCCGAGGGCTCGGGGCACGATCGTCGGCCTCACGAGAGGCACCGGCCGCGCCGAGCTCGCCCGGGCCACCGTGGAGGCGATGGCCTTCCAGACCCGTGATGTTGTCGACGCCATGGCCGGCGCGAGCGGCACCGGAGTCACTGATCTACGGGTCGACGGCGGAGCGTCGGTTATGGACCTGCTGCTTCAGATTCAGGCCGATCAGCTCGATGTGCCGGTCATCCGCTCTGCAGTCGCGGAGACCACCGCCCTGGGAGCGGCCTACCTCGCCGGTCTTGCCGAGGGAGTCTGGGACTCCCCCGCTGATGTGGTCGCCAACTGGTCCGCCGACGCCACGTTCACACCGACCGGAGATCGCTCAGTGGTCGAGCGAGACTACGCCCGCTGGCAGCGAGCGGTCGAGCGCAGCCGCGACTGGGAGCAGGACTAGCCCAGTCGATCGAGGCTGCCGCGCAGGTTGCGGACGGCCTGGTTGATGCGCTGCTCATTCTCGATCAGAGCGAAGCGCACATGACCTTCCCCGCCGGGGCCGAAACCCACGCCGGGGGACAGCGCCACGTTGGCTTCCTTCACGAGCTTCGACGCGAACTCGACCGAACCCATCTCGCGGTACTGCTCTGGGATGGGCGCCCAGGTGAACATGGTGCCCTTGGGCGGCTCGACATCCCAGCCGATTCGGGCGAGACCTTCGATCAGCGTGTCGCGCCGGCTCTCGTAGACCGCACAAGCAACCTGTGGATAGTCGGGCGCTTCGTTCATCGTCACCGTGGCCGCGATCTGAATGGGTTGGAACGTGCCGTAGTCGAGGTACGACTTGAGCTTGGCGAGTGCTCCGATGACCTCGTGATTGCCGACCATGAACGCGACCCTCCAGCCGGCCATCGAGAACGACTTCGTCATGGAGTACAGCTCGACAGCGACTTCCTTCGCTCCCTCCGCTTCGAGGATCGACGGCGGCCGATAGCCGTCGAAGCCGAGGTCGGCGTAGGCGAAATCGTGGACCAGGATGACCTCCTTCTCCCGGGCGAAGTCCACGACTCGCTGCATGAAGTCGGCATCGACACACGTGGTGGTCGGATTGTGCGGGAACGACAGGACGATCACGCGGGGCCGCGGCCAGGAGTATTCGAAGCGTTCGGTCAACGTGTCGAAGAAGTCGTCCTGGTTCGACGTCAGAGGCATCTCGCGGACGTTGGCGCCGGCGAAGAGTGGGGCGAAGAGGTGGATCGGGTACGACGGCGCCGGCACGAGCACGGAATCGCCGGCTTGGAGCAGGACCCACATCAGATGGCTGAAACCCTCTTTGGCCCCAATGGTATTGATCACCTCGGTGTCGGGGTCGAGCGAGACGCCAAAGCGACGCTGGTAGAGATCGGCCATCGCCTCGCGCAGCTTCGGCAGGCCGCGGCTCGCCGAGTAGCGGTGGTTGCGCGGCATCTGCGCCGCCTCCACGAGCTTCTCGACCGCCACATCCGGCGATGGAAGATCCGGGTTGCCGAAACCGAGGTCGATCACGTCCTCGCCTGCTCGCCGCGCCTCCACCTTGAGCGTGTCGATGATGGTGAAGACGTAGGGCGGGAGCCCGGTGATCCGACGGAATTCCATCCGTCGAGGCTACTCAGGCGGAAGCGTGAACCCGGGCGAGTTTCGCCGTCCCATATGGCTGATCAGCCACCCATTCGGCGAGACCGGGAGTATCACCGACCACGATGATCTGGACATCCTCGGGGAGTTCACTGAGACCGTCGAGCGCGCTTGCCTCGGCATCCCCCATGAGAACGACAAGCGGCACGGTACCGGCCTTGCCCCGTGGAAGCCGGGCCGCAACAGCCTCGATTCCGCAGGGTCCGCCGGTGACCTTGTTCATGCGGTGCTCGGCCAATCGTTCGAGCACCTTCGCTCCGTCACGGAGTTCGAGCTTGGCGTCGTGCTCCTCGGCAACTGCGAGCTCGGTCGCCGCGAGCATGTGGAGTTCGAGCTGGGTGCGATTGATCTCGATGAGAGACTCGCGGTTCGTGGCCACGACCTCCTCGGCCTCGTACATGGCGGCTCGTTCGGCATCGAGTCGGTCGCGGCGCGAGCCACTCCCAAGGAGGATCAGCTCCTCGAGCTCAGCGGCAGCCCGTTCACGATCGCGAAGGATGCGTACGGCCGCGGCATCAGCACTCCCGAGCACATGCAGCCAGGTGTCAGCGAGGGCAATGAGGCCGATGTCAGAGGTGAGATCCTGATGACCAACCGAGCCACACGCGTCGAGAACGGAGCGGAGGTGAGCCAGTGCATCGGTCGACTCGACGCCAACGGTGCCGGCGTCGACCTCGTGGTGACGAAGCGAGTCAGCGAGGATCTCTGGATCCTCAGAGTCCAGACCTTCGTACGGATCCGCGCCGAGAATCTCGATCGCCTGATCGAGGGCGGAGTCGATGGCGTCGAGAACCGTCTGAAGGTCGGTGTCGCGCTCGAGGCGGGCCATCAGCTCAGCCCATTCAGTTTCGGCCGCATCCCACTCGGCTCTGGTCCGGTCGTATTCGACGACCCGATCGGCTGCCACCGATGCAAGTCCGTTTCCCATACGGAACGCGGCCCACGTGGGATAACCGATCTCGTCCAAGGCGGCGTTCAGCGCGGCGCGGGCTTCCTCGAACTCCCTTCGAGCCGTGTTGCGCCGAATGGAACGGCCGACGCGGCCCTCCATGTCGATCACACGCTCGTGCAGCGCTTCCAATTGGTCACTCTGCTCGGCTCGCACTTCGAGCGGCACCGCGGCGTCTTCGGCGGCACGAGCCGCGGCGCGGGCTGCTTCCAGGCGGGCGGCCACCGCTTCGGTTCCACCACCGGCAGCTTCCATTCGGGATTCGAGGCCAACGAGCCGCTGGTGCAACGACATCCATGCTTCGGCCAGCGCTGCGGCTTCGGGGAGCACAACAGGCCCGGTGCTCAGCGCGGCGCGCGCCGAGGCAAGGGCCGCGGCCAGCACAGGGCGGTCGCCGCTGGGGAGCGCCTCCAGTTGCTCGTCGATCGTTTCCAACAACACCTCGAGGCTCGCGTAGCGTTCGGGGACTGCGTTGGCGCCTGTCCATGGATCGGGTCGTCCGGCGGCACGAGCGGCACGACCGAGGTTGCCATCGGCCAGATCGAGACGGCGGCCGGCGTCGGGTTCGATGCGGGCTCGTGCGGCAGCCAACCGGGCGCCCATTTCGGACCGCAAGGCGCTCGCGGCGTTCAGTTCTTCGGCGAGGGCGGCGATGTCGACGTCGATCGCTTCGCTCGCCACAACGGCCTCCCGGTAGGCCTCGACCTCGCACTCGCCGATTGTGCCCGGTTCGGCTGCGATGTCGACGAGCGCTCGAGCTTCGACGATCAGCGCCGAGTCTGCGATCGAGCCGACGAGGTCGATTGCTCGATCGATCTGCATGTGGACGCCGTGGATCTCCACGGTTCCGCCCCACCCGAAATCTTCACCAGTGGCGATCGAATGGGCAAAACCGACCAACTCGACCCGCGCCGCAGCATTGAGTCCGCCCAGCACGGTGATCCGTGGGTGCAGGCTGAAACCCTCCCGCTCGGGGTCGGGCCGAAGTTCGATGAATCGCATCGACGTCCCATCGGCACTCGGGGAGGGTGAATCAAGCGCCGGGGCCGCCTATTTGTCACAGAGATCCGACGCCTCTTCTTCGGTGTCAGGGGTCGTGGCGCCGGTACCGAACAGGTTCTCGACAGTGGACCGACCGCGGTCGATCACGGTGGCGAACGATTCGGGGTCGTCAACGACGTCGCGGGCGGCCTCGACAAGATCGGCGAGTGCTGCGACGACCTCGCCGGCGGCCTGGCGGACCGCAGCGAGAGGATCGACGTCGGGATCCGGCGCCGATGACTCGATCATCCGCTCGTGCCCTCCACGAACCGGGTGAAATCATCGAGGGCGGTATGCATGATGCGAGCCTCGGCTCGGCGCTTCACGAACCCCGGCAGCGGGACGGAGAGGTCAACGGCCAGTTGGTAGACGACTTCGGTCGAGCCGGAGTCGGAAGCCACAGGAAGGAACTCGTATTCGCCGTCGAGGCGGCGGGTGATGTCGCCGCGCTGGAGGCGCCACGCGAGGCGGCGCGGATTCGATCCGTAGAAATAGCGAAGTGTGTAGGTCGTCGAGCGGCCCATGGCGGCAGCACGGAACTCGACATCGACCGCTCGACCCTCATCGTCGCGCGACAGAACGCGTGCCATCTTGATGTCGGAGGCCCAATCGGGGTACCGCTCGAAGTCGATGGCGGCGGCGTAGCACTCGTCGGGCGATGCTGAGATCGTGGTGCGCTCGGTGGCCTGATCAACCATGTCGCCTCGTTCCATTGTGGTTGCGGGAGGACACTAACAAGTCCGACCTTAACAACGCCGGAACCCCTCCCGGCTCACCGTTTCGGGTCGGGTGCCCGCTCTGGGAACTGTCCGTGGCGAGCGGTCCACAGCCCCATCAGGCCAAGGCCGAAGACCGGCACCAGGGTGCCGAACGCGACAACTGTGAACGGGCGAATCGACGCTGTCGTGAGACCCACGATCAGCTGAATGGCGGTGGCGCCCAAGAGATGCCATCGGACGACTCGTGGCGCGCTGCCGGCACCGAAATACAGCCCTCCGACGGCAATCGTCTGGGTTCGACTGCGCTCGACGGCGGCCAGGAACGCCAGGAACATCGCCACGACGCCGGCAGCGAAGAGCAGAAGCGAGACGATGACTCCGGGCCATCCCAGGCCGTCGGGATCAGCAGTGGCGATTGCGGCGGTGACAATGAAGATGATCGTGCCGACCCAACAAGCACGGATCAGCGCGCCACCCGTTTCAGGAATCAGGCTCATTGGCCGGCCATTTCGTCGATGGATCCTTGCAGGCGGCGGGCGAGCACGTCGTAGCTGAACTCCAACTCTGCCCGGCGGCGGGCGGCGACGCCCATGGCGGCACGACGTTCGGGGTCGGCGAGCAGATCACCGATCGCCGTCGCGGCGGCAACGTGGTCGTCGGGGTCGTCGACGATCAAGCCGGTCTCGTCGTGGGTGACGGCCTCATGCGCGCCGCCGCTTCGCCCGGCGACCTGGGCGACGCCACACGACGCGGCTTCGACGAACACGATGCCGAAGCCTTCCTGCTCGAGCCCGCCCCACCGGCTGCGGCACAGCATCGAGAACACATCGGCACTGCCATACAGGTCGGGCATGTCGTCGTCGCTGACCCGGCCGAGAAGCGTGACCGGCGCGTCGAGGTCGTCGATCAGCTTGCGCAGCTCGCCCTCGTGACGTCCGGTGCCCGCAATGGCGAATTGCACATCGGGTTGGCGACGCTGCACCTGCACCGAGGCACGGATGAGAGTGTCCATGCCCTTGCGAGGCACCAGGCGCGAGACGGACAACACCAGCGGAGCATCCACATCAAGGCCGAGCCGGGACCGAATCGCACGGCGAGCAGCGGAGTCGACGGGTCGAAAACGCTCGGTGTCGACGCCCGGCGGGATGATTGTGGTCGGCAGCGAGCGGCCAAGCGATCGCTCACCCTCACGGGCGGCATAGCCCCCGGCCGCGATGACGCCCACCGCGCCCCGCAACACGTGGTTGAGCAGTTGGCGGGTAACGGGTATCCGCCCGGGGATCGTGACCTCGGCGCCATGAAGCACCACGGCATACGGAAGATCGAGGTGCGGGCCGATCAGACCGGCGGGCACCGCCGGGTCGATGATCACCAACTCGACCTCGTGCTCCCGCGCCAGCCTGTTCACCCGTCGGGCAAGGAGCGGCTGGGGCAGCAACCATGGTTCGCGGCTGCGGATGATCGTGTAGTCCTGGGCTGCGTCCCACTCATCGGTACCCGAGTATGGGGTCGTGTGCACCACGACCTCGTCGGGCGGCAGGCGTCGCCACAGCTCCCACAGATAGTTCTGGATGCCGCCGATCTTGGGCGGAAAGTCGTTGGTGACCAGAAGGTGACGAGCCATCGGCGACGACCCTAGGGGCGGGCGAGCTCGACGAGGACGTCGTGGTCGGTGTCTTCGGCGACGAGGGACAACAGATCTGTGAGCCCGAGCGAACGTGCAGCCCACACCGCGTGGGCTCGCACCATCCCGGAGGCGTGCCCCAGATGAGCCTCGACGACAGCCCGGGTTCGCGGTGTCGCCGGCTCATCTCCGACGTTGGCGAGGGCAAGCAAGGCATTGCGACGCAGATAGTCCGGGTCGCGTCGTGGGATGTACCACCGGCCGTAGCGGTCAAGAATCTCGGAGTCGTCGACCTCGAGCAGATCGAGCAACTGCACCCACGCCCCTTCGGCGCCTGCGTCGGATGGCCGCCGTTGACGAATCTGGTTCGGCGGGCAGACGTCCTGACACTCATCGCAGCCGTAGACGCGGTCGCCGAGCGCCACTCGATATTCCAGCGGGAACATACCCTCGTCCTGCACCAGCCAGGCCAGGCAGCGTCGTGCATCGATCACGCCGGGCGCGACGATTGCCCCTGTCGGGCACCCGTCGAGACACTTCGTGCAGCTCGAACACCCGTCAGCGACGAGAGGCGCTTCGGTCAGCTCGATCGGAGCATCGGTCAACACCGAGCCGAGTACCACGAGGCTCCCCACGCCGGGGACAAGGATGTTCGTGCTCTTCCCCCACCAGCCGATCCCGGCTCGATGCGCGGCACCTCTGTCGACGAGATGATTCTGGTCGGCCAACACGACTGCCTGGTAGCCCTCGGCCCGCAACGGTTTGGCAATCTCCTCGAGGGCAGCACGAAGTGTGGCGTAGTGGTCCTCCCAGGAATACGCCGCCACTCGGCCGACCGGCTGGCCGACGGGACGTTCCGGACGCTCCCGCTGATAGTCGAAGGCACCGACGATCAGACGTCGGCCGCTCGGGAGGGTGCGCCCCGGATCAGTGGATCGAGCAGGATTGCGGTACGTGAACTGCATCCCGGCGTGGAGGCCCTGGTCACGACGGGACTCGATCGTGGCTTGGATCTCAGGGAACGGATCGGCCGCGCAGACGCCTACCGCGCACAGCCCGGCGCGTAGCCCGAGCGCTCGGAGGTCCTCAACCGATGCAACCACCCTGTCATGATGCGCATCTCGCTCACCAGAACGGCGGATTCAACTGACATCGCGGCTCCGGAACCGGGACGGTGGCACCAGTCCGGCATCGGCCAGCAGCTCGATGGCGTGGCGTTCATCGTCGTCGAACACGACCGGTGTGCCCGGTTCGCGTTCGATCAGATAGCTCACGACGCAGTCATCGCAAGCATCGGTGAACTGAGCAACACACGCCTCGCAGTCGATGGTGAGGGCGAGGTTGTCGACCGGCTCAGCGACGAGGCGGAGGTGGGAAGATCGTGCCATGGATCAGACCCTACGAAGGGGGTGTGACACCGTCGGGGCGACGCGGCTTGGGTACAGCGCTATCGCCGGTTGTGGCCTCGACATACAGAGCTTCGACATACAGTGTCGCCCATGAGCCTCGAATGGGAACAAGTGATTGTCGACGCCCATGATCCAGCGAGCCTGGGAGGGTGGTGGCGACAAGCGCTCGCCTGGGAGGTCGTGAACGACGACCCGGAGGCGTTCGAGATCCGACCAGCGGCGGACCGAACCCCTGGGCTGCTCTTCGTTCGGGTGGAAGAGGCCAAGGCGAGCAAGAACCGCCTTCACCTCGACTTTCGACCCGACGACCAGACCCGCGAGGTCGACCGCCTCCTGGCCCTTGGCGCTTCCCGGGTCGACATCGGCCAACGGCAGCAGGGATGGGTTGTGCTCGCCGATCCCGAGGGCAACGAATTCTGCGTCCTCAGCCCATCCGTCCGATAGCCGCACATGGGCGTGACAACCCTCGACACTCCCCTGGTCCAAGTCGGCGTGCGAAGCTCAGGTCCATGAACGTTCTCCTCCTCCATCCCGGAGCAATGGGTAGCTCTCTCGGCGCCGCACTCGTCGACCGAGGCCACCAGGTTCACTGGGTCACCGCTGGACGTAGTGAGGCGACGCTCCAGCGCGCTCACGCCGATGGCTTGATCGCGGCGGCGGATCTGACAGACGGACTCCACGGTGCCGATATCGTGCTCTCGGTTTGCCCACCCGAGTTCGCCACCGATGTCGCGGCCAAGGTCACTCAGGCCGGATTCAGCGGCATCTATCTGGACGCCAACGCGATCTCCCCGGACACCGCTCGCCGGGTGGAGGAACTGACCGCCAATGCCGGCGCCACGATGGTCGACGGCGGCATCATCGGACCGCCGATTCGCGACGCTGCCCGCAACCTGCTCTACCTGTCGGGAGACGCCGACGGCGTCGCCACCGCCTCCGATCTGTTCGCCGGGACCAACGTGGAGACCATCACGCTCGACGCACCAGTCGGCGGGGCCTCCGCCACCAAGATGGCGTTCGCGGGCTGGACAAAGGGATCCTCGGCGCTTCTGCTGGCAGTCCGCGCCATGGCGGAGGCGGAGGGTGTCACCGCCGGACTCGATCACGCCTGGCAGACCATGCTGCCCGACCTCCCTGACCAGCTCCGCCGCGCCGCCATCGGTTCGGCACCCAAGGCGTGGCGCTTCGAGGCGGAGATGCGCGAGATCGCCGCGACCTTCGATGGCGTTGGACTTCCGGCCGGCTTTCACGAAGCTGCCGCCGACGTGTACGGCCGACTCGCCGGGTGTCGCGACAGCACCGATGTCGACCCTGACGATGTGATCGAGCGCCTCACCTCTTGACGGCGAACGTTCGTTCGGTCACAGTAGATGTCCTTGACCGAACGTCTGTTCGCGACTCCTGTCGCTACACCACTCCCCCAAGCGCTTCCGCCCCGCCAGCGCACCATCGACGATCTGGGTATGGCTTTGCACGAGGTCACCTTCGTCGTGATCGATCTCGAAACCACCGGCGGGAGTGTCAACGACTGCTACATCACCGAGATCGGTGCCGTGAAACTCAAGGGGGGCGAGTGCCTCGGCACCTATCAAACACTGGTCGACCCCGGTTGCGCGATCCCTCCCCAGATCACGGTGATCACAGGCATCACGCAGTCGATGGTGATGCGGGCACCGCGGATCGAGACCGTGCTTCCCTCCTTCATCGACTTCATCGGCGACGCGGTTGTGGTCGGCCACAATGTCCGCTTCGACGTGTCGTTCGTCAACGCCGCCCTGGGAAGAGACCAGCGGCCTCGGCTCACCAACACCATCGTCGACACCCTTCCGCTCGCCCGACGGCTCATCGGGCCCGAGGTGCCGAACTGCAAGCTCGGCACGCTCGCCGATCGCCTTCGACTGAGCCACACACCAACACATCGCGCGCTCGACGATGCCCTGGCCACCGGTGACCTGTTGCACTTTCTCCTCGAAAGAGCGGGCGCCCTAGGCGTCACGGGCCTCGACGATCTCGTGGCCTTGCCGAAGATGGCCGGCAACGCCCAGGCCCAGAAGCTCAGCCTCACCGACAAGCTCCCTCGCGAACCGGGCGTCTATCTCTTCAAGGGCCGCAACGGCGAGGTGCTCTATGTCGGCAAGGCGTCCAATCTCCGCTCGCGGGTGCGTAGCTATTTCTCGACCGATCAGCGCCGCAAAGTCGCCCAGCTTCTGCGGGAGTTCCACCACATCGACCACCGGGTCTGCCGCAACGGCCTCGAGGCCGCCGTGCTCGAGATCAGGCTGATCCACGAGCATCTACCGAGGTTCAACAGCCAAGGAACTCGGAGCGCGAAGTACCCCTACATCAAGCTCACCCTCGGCGAGCGATTCCCCCGCCTGTCAGTCGTTCGCAAGGTTCGCGATGACGGTGGGCTGTATCTGGGTCCGGTGTCCTCGGCCAAGCGAGCCCGTCGAGTGATCGAAGCCATCGAGACCGCGATTCCGATACGTCGCTGCACCAAGGCCTCCACCAAGTCCGCCAGAGGCCCAGCGTGCACCTCCGCCCAGCTGGGTGTTGCAGCATGCCCGTGCTCGGGCTTCACCTCGGAGGAGGACTATCGCCGGGTCGTCGATGATCTGGTCAAGGGGCTCACGGTTCACCCGACCACGCTCCTTGCGCCGCTCGAACAGCGGATCGGAGCGCTCGCCGCCGAGGAGCGGTATGAGGAAGCCGCCGACGTTCGCGACCGCGCCGAGGCACTGTCGGCCCTCCTACAGCGCCAACGACGATTCGATCGCCTTCGCCGAGCGGGCCATGTCCGACTCCGAGTTGGCAAGGCCTGGGCTCAGCTCGACGATGGACTGCTCTCGGCGTGCGGGGCCATCGGTGACACACCGTCATTGCTCGATCTTCGAGATGGTGGTCCTGCCCCAACCGACGCTCGTGTCCCTCTGGCTGCACCCTCTCGCAGCCAGGCCGACGAGCTGCTCTGCATCGCTCAGTGGCTCGACAAGAATGCCGCGCGCGTCGAGCTCGATACCGTCACCGGCGTATTGGCCGAGCCACTCCCCCGGCTGCGTTCGTTCACGCCGGCGAAGCGCTGATCAGCCCGCGGCCACCAACTGATCGAGCTTGGCCTTGGCGCGGCCTTCGTCGATCGAGGCGATCGCAATGGCGATGCCTGCCTCGAGGTCGTCGGCGAGCCCGGCCACCACGAGGCCCGCCGCGGCGTTCAACGCCACGATCCCGCGAGCGGGGATGTCCGCCCCAGCGAGCAGCTCGCCGGCAATGGCGGCGTTGGCTGCGGCATCGCCACCGGCGAGTTCGTCGGTCGCGACCCGAGGGAGGCCGAGATCGGCGGCATCGATCTCGAACTCCGTGATCGAGTCACCGTCAACCGAAACGATCTTGGACCGTCCGGTGGTGGTCAACTCGTCGAGCGAGCCGTCGCCATGAACGACCATTGCTCGGACCGAACCGGTGGCGCGCAGAACCTCCGCCATCCGCCGGGCGATGCTCCAGTCCGCGGTGCCGATCACCTGACGACGAACGCTGCCAGGGTTCGACAGCGGTCCGAGGACGTTGAACACGGTGGGTATGCCGAGTTCAGCGCGCACCGGACCGACGTGGCGCATCGAGGGATGGTGGGCGCGTGCGAACACGAAGCCGATGCCAACGTCACGAATACGGGCAGCGAGCTCGGCTGGCGACAGATCGAAGTTGATTCCCAGTTCGTTGAGTAGATCGAAGCTGCCAGAGGTGGACGACGCCTTCAGGTTGCCGTGTTTACAGATGGTGGCGCCGGCGCCCGCCGCGACAAATGCTGCCATCGTCGACACGTTGAGCGCATGTGACCGTCGACTCGGAGCGCCGCCCGCGCCGACAATGTCGATCGTTCCCTCGGGCACCTGCACTGGGATGACCACGTCCATCATCGCCGCCTGCATACCGATCATCTCCTCGACGGTCTCGCCCTTGATCCGCAAACCGACGATGAATGCAGCGATCTGAGCGTTCGTCGCCTCACCAGCGAGCATCGACGTGAGGACGGCACGACACTCGGCCTCGCTGAGATCACTGCCGCCGGCAAGGCGGCCGAGCACGCTGGGCCAACCGCCCACTTCGTCGATGGCGCTCATCGGTCCTCCGTCACCTGAGGCCGTCGATCGCGGCCGCCAGTCGTTGTTCGTGATCGTGCTGGGCATCGGCGAGCTTGTCCAGCCAGGCCCCGACCTCGTCGAGCGATTCCGCTCGCGCCTCATCGGCCATGCTCCGGAAGGAGTCGGCGGCGGGCCCACGCCCGTCCTTCACGTAGGTGAGACCGGCTGCTGCGTCAACCAGGCCGTCGGGGGCTTCGACGAGGAAGTCGATCAGCCCGGTGGCGAGACCGGACTCTCGGTCCGCCAGCGCGCGCAGCACAACTGCCGCTTCGGGCTGCCCTTCGACGTCGGCATGCTCGGCCAGCTGGCGGGCGAGCATCGCCGTGGTGGCGGCCGACGCGAGGCCCTGCCACAGATTCGTCATCGTCTGGGTGCCGACCAGCTCATGCATCGGCGGTACTCTAGGCGCCCTGTGATCAGCGCCCTCGATAGTTCCGCCATTCTCCGGGGCGTCACCCGCAGTCTCATTGGCATCGTGCCCGCGATCGTGATGCTGCTCGTCCTGGGCGACGAAGACAACAGCGGCACCGATCAATCCAACTGGGTGTACCTCGCTCTGGTGCTGATCGTGGTGGGCTTCCTCATCGGTGGCGCCGTCGCCGGTCACAGTGCGCCCCAGTCTCCGTTCACGCATGGTGCCGTCGCCGCGTTCATTGCCTGGGGCGTCCCTCAAGTCATCAGCATCATCGTGAATATCGCCCAGGACGACGGTGTCAACGTCGTCGGCTTGTTCTTCAACGGACTGCTCGCCGCGTCGATCGGTGTCGTCGGTGCCGGGATTGGCATCCGCCGCGGCACACTGGATGATGGTGGCGGGGAGCCGGCTGGATGACCGCAACCCTTCGGGGTTGAGGAAAGTCGGGGCTCCGCAGGACAGGGTGCTGGCTTGCGCCAGTCGAGGTGACTCGCAGGAAAGTGCCACAGAAAACAAACCGCCGACGGTCTCGCCATCGTCGGTAAGGGTGAAACGGTGCGGTAAGAGCGCACCAGCATCTCGGGCGACCGGGATGGCTAGGCAAACCCCACCCGGAGCAAGGTCACGCAGGGAGAGAGCGGTCCGCTCGTTGACACTCCCGGGTCGACTGCATAGATGGATGGTCATCCACGACTGAACCAGCTTCCACCTGGTGAAGTCCGGACAGAACCCCGCTTACAGGTCGACTCCCCGCCACCACCATATAGACACAGGCCGACTGCTGATTCCACGTGACCTGTTCCACGAGCAGCGCACGCACCTTCGAGGGAGCACTAAAGGGCGGGTGTGCGACAACTGAAGCGGCTATGGAACGACTACCTCGCTTGGCGGTCCGGCAGCGGGCCGGTGGTGGAATCTCCGGAACCCCGCGTCAAGAAGTTCGCCGTCGATGAGTCTGAGCCGAGCGCGTACAGGAAGGCCCGTCCACGGTCCTGTTAGGACCATGAATGGAACAGGTATTCCTTGTCGCTGCCGATGCCGCCACAGCCGTCGGGCGACTTCGACTGCGCCATCTTTCCGATTCTGCCGCGCGATGATGGAGTCGAAGAACCCATCAAGGGAGTTGCTCATGATCGATGACCCATTTCGGGCCGAGATCGCCAGGGTCGCGTCGAGCGGCTCTGTCGACGACATCCTTGCGGCACTCCTCCAGGTTCGCACCATGTACGACTCATCGAGGTCGACCGAGGAGCGAGCGATATTACGTCCCCTCCTCGATCAACTGCGGGCGACTGCAGTTGGGAACGTGAAGACTCTCAGCGATGAGCAACTGGCGGCGAAACTACGCTCGGCCCGCCACCGAGTCGAAACGGCAATTGAGTCACGCATGAACCCTTCGCTCGTTGGGGCTGGGGGCCTGGGAGGTCGCGGGATCGACGCCAACTACCATGAGCGTGTCAACCGAGCAATCGACGAGTCATCTGGCCTTGCCTCCCTGCAGGCCTCCTACCGCGAGCTTCTGGCCGAGTCGAACCGACGCACCTCACGCTAGGCGCGTCGGCCTTCGGGTCGACCGGTTTCGCTTCCGACGTTGCAGGGCCCGTCCGACGGACCTGTTGGAAAGGGTAGGTCGCGTTGCACACCCCAAGACTGGGTGGCCCACCCCGGTGCACGGGGTGGGCCACAAGAATTCTCAGATGCTGTTAGCGCACACCGACCCTCGACTACCGACGATCAGCTAGACCGACACGACATGCTGGCAGTTCCGAACGGCAGAGGTTTGGACCGGCTTTGAGCCCCCGCCACCACAAGATGGAAACAGGACGATTGACCCATGGACCGGATCGCATCCATGTGGGTAGGTTCGGGTTCGTCAGCCCAAGCCGCAAACCTGCCGTGGGCGGACAGCGCAGCCCTCACCTCTCCGGGTGGGGGTTGCGCCACGCATAGGGGCATTATCTCTTGGCCACCCGCTACACGTTCAAGGGCGATCGATCACCCGAATCAGTCAAGGCCCTACTCGCTGTGTTCGCCGAGCGCGGAGAAGCCGAGGGTCAGATCGCTGACGATCGACGAAGCGATGCCAGCCATCATGGCGGCGTTCGGCTGAAACTCTGACTCTGTTCGGCTCTCATCGTGTCGCCCCGGTGAGAGTCGAACACGAGCCCGCGATCACGGATTGGGGCCCGACCACGCCTTCACGCTGGCAACCACGGTGCTGGCGTTGTCGACGGTGTAGGAGTACGGGGGCACGAAAGCCACGCCCTGGACCTGGATGTCGACATCGCCGATCGTCAGGTCGCCGATCGAGACGGCAGCACCCGGCGCTTCATCCTGGAAATTCGTCACGAGGCCACCGTCGTTGCCCGACTCGGCGTAGACGTTGCCCTCGGACACGAACCGGGCCCCCTCGGTGATGAGGACGCCATAGTTCGACCAGCCGTCGTAGAAGTTGTTGAACCCGTGGATGTCGGAGGTCTCCGCACTCGGGTACCGCCGCCCTCCGTTGTCGAACCAGTTGTGGTGCAGCGTCACACGGGCGCGGATGCCGGAGTCCACCGCTGGGTTGATCAACACCATCTTGTCGTGGTCGTGGAAATGGGACCACGAGATCGTCACGTCGGTCGAGCCTTGGGTGATGTCGATGAGCCCGTCGGCGGAGTTGGACATGTCGAGATGATCGAACCACATCGTGTGGCTGCGGATGACCCGAATGGAGTCGTCGTCGGAGCCGGTGAAGGTCAGGTTGCGAACGATGATGTTCTGGACCTCCTTGATGTCGAACATCCCCACGATCGTGACGTTCTGTCCCGCCCCGTCGATCGTGGTGTTCGACGCGACATCGATCTCGCCGCTGACCTCGATCGTGCCCGACACCGCGAAGGTGACGTGCTTGCCGCCGGCTTCAGCACAAGAGCGAAGCGAGCCCGACCCGGAATCGGCCACCGTGGTCACGACGCACGGCGTCGATCCACCGGTTGCGTCTCCACCAAAGCCGATCGCCTCACCGGCAGGCGGCAGTCCGCCCGTCGAGGAGCAGTACGGGTGATCCGGGTCGACAACGACCTTCGGCGAGCCCTTGTAACGATAGAAGAACGCGGCCAGTTGACCGCGGGTGACTCTGTCGTCCGGGGAGAAGGTCGTGGCGGATGTACCCGTCGTGATCTTCTCCTCCAACAGCCAACCCACCGGAGTGATCTGCCAGGGCGTCACCACATCGGTGAACTGGTCGGGTGCCGGAGCCGGAGGAAGGCCGGCAAGGCGGTGAAGCAGGGCAGCGAGTTCACCGCGGGTCAACGGATCATCAGGCGAGTACTTGGTGGGCGATGTCCCCGTGGTGATGCCGTTGTCGGCCATCCACGACACAGCATCTTGTTGCCATGACTTGACGACGTCAGTGAACGGATGTGGGGGCGATCCCTTGGGAGACCCCTCCATCCGCCACATGAAGGCGGCTGCTTGACCCCGGGTGACATCGTCGTCGGGTGAGAAACACGTCGCGCTGGTGCCGGTGGTGATGGCCTCGTCGACCATCCATTGCACCGGCTCGGTGTAGAAACGTCCTGAACCGACATCGCCGAAGCCGGCGATTCCGCGGGCAGGTGTCGCCGATGCCAGCAGTGCCATGACAGCAGCCAGGGCGATGATGGACACACGAATCGAAGACCGCATTTTGTACCCCATACCCGCGCCGGGTACCAGGGTGGCACACCCGGGCCATGAATGCGTGTCGCTGCCACGAGTTTCCTGGCGATCGCCGCCACACGCCTCTGATGAACCGGAGATATCGTCGGTCTTGTCGGTTTCGTTTCTCGCCGATTCGAGATCGGGAATACGCGACCCTCACCCTTCCCAGGGTGAGGGTCGCTTCACGTTCCGACCAGGGTGGCCTATGGTCCGCGGCATGAAACGAGTGGTGGCTGTCCTGATCCTCCTTCTCGCAGCCTGCGGCTCTGGCGAAGATTCGACGGCCGATGCGGGTGAGTCGTCGACCTCGTCGAGTTCGACATCAGCGCCCGCCGACACGACTGCACCGCAAACAACGGCGGCCCCTGCGACTTCGGAGGCACCCACGACCACGGCCGTCGAGGTTCCCGTTGCCTTGGACTGCGGAGCGGCCGACGGGATCCTCGGACTGTTGTGGAACGACTGGGCCAACGCCACTGCGGTCTCGCCGGCGTTCGCCTCGTTCACCGACGAGCTCCCGACCGGGGAGCTCCGCGTCACGGCCTACGACCCGTCGACTCGGCTGATCGCCGGTGTCTGGGTGTTCCCGGACCCTCAGGGCGATGGACTCTCGCAGGGCATCGTCTGGCTCGACGGTGCGGTTGTCGGCGACGTCTACTACCTCGACGGCGTCGACCCGCTCGTGGAGGGCGAAACCACCCTGCTCGAGACAGGCGACCTCGTCACCATGGAGCTCGACATGGACGGTAGCCAGGCCATTGCCACCGGGTGCTGGGTCGGTCCCAAACCCCCGCTCGTCTCACCTTCCAATCCGCTCACGATCAACGGAATCGGCCCGATCAGCGCGGGAATGACGTTGGCGCAAGTACTCAACGCAGTGGGCGACTTCCCTCACGATGTGTCGGATCAGCTCGATTGGGCGGATGGCTACTGCTACGTACTTCCGCTCGAGGACTCCGGACTTTGGCTCCAGCTCGAAGGCCTGGGACCCGACGCATCTCCGCTGGATGCGATTGTCGGAGCGGTGGTCGTCTTCCACGGCAATTACTCGACCCCGTCGGGAATGGCGCTCGGCACGACGCAGGCCGACCTCGAAGCGGCGCTGGGCGATCAGCTGGAGATCTCACCCCACGCGTATGCCGATGGCACCTATCACGATTTTGTACCCAACGACCCCGACGAGCAGCATCTCCGACTGAGGTTCGAGGTCACCGGGGGTGTCATTACGCAGATGCGTGCCGGCTTGGCGACATCCACGTTACTCGTCGAGGGTTGCAGCTGAGATCAGAGTGGGTTGAGCAGTCAGCGATGGTTCAGACCGCGGCGGCGATTTCCAACGTCTGCATGCCGATCGCGTACATATGCGGATTGTCGCTCGACGATGACACCACCGCCAGACCGTGGGCGACGCCCCAACCACGACCACGGATCCACATTGCGTCATCGATCGGCCGAGCGGTGGTGTCAGCGGCGTCTCGCAGGATGGATCGGTTCTCGGCGTCGAAGAGCGCCCATGCGACGAGCAGATCCGTCGCCGGATCTCCACCGGTGATGTCACCGAAGTCGATCACCGCGGCCAATCCGTTGTCGTGTACGACGATGTTGGCCGGATGTAGGTCTCCATGGATCCACATCGGTCCGCGATCCCAGGGCGAGGCAGCCAAGGCCTCCTCCCACGCGTTCGCCACCTTGCTTTGCAGCTCTGGAACGTGGTCAAGCGCAGCCATTCGGTTTCGTGTGATCTCGTCTCTGCCTGCGAGCGGGCCGCCACGAAACGGGTTGAGCGGATGGTCAGCGGGAGCGGGCTTGTGGAGCGCGGCCAGAAACGAGCCCAGGGAGCGAGCCACACGGGCCGGCTCAGCCAGCGGAGTGGTTCCGATCGCCGTGCCCTGAAACCAGGGAACAACGGTCCACGGCCACGGGTAAGCGTCGGTCGGCTCGCCGATGAAGACGGGGCTGGGGACACGCACCGGCAGTCGCGGCGCAAGCCTGGGCAACCATTCCGCCTCGTGATCCACGAGGGCCACCGAAACCTCCCGTCGGGGCAGACGGACGACGTGGTCGGGGCCGACGCGAAACAGAGCGTTGTCCCATCCATTGGCCAACAGCGTGATCGACAAACCGGCCAGCTCCGGGAGTTGGGCGGCCAGCAGCGAACGCACGAGCTCTGCCGTGACATCGATCTCGGCCTCGGGCATATTCGAACTCACCACGGCGAGAACGCTGACGGTCAGGTCGACAGCATCTCGACGATCACCCGAGCCGTCTCGGACCCGTCATCACATGCAGCTGCCCAGCCACCGGCCGGCCCGTGGTGGTTGTCGTCCAAGATCGAGATCGACGCGCCATGATCGATGAGGAAGCGCACCATGTCGGGTTTGCCGAATTGGACGGCGAAGTGCAACCCGGTCGTGTTGCACCAGGGTCGGGCATCGATGTCCGCGCCAATGCCGAGCAGATGGTCCACCACGGCCGTGCGTCCGTTCGCGGCCGCGAACACCAGAGCCTCCCCGATCAGCTCGGCCGGATCACTGGAGGGAGGGGCGCCGGCCGGGCGGCCGACGTCGGCCCAGTTCGGCCGGTATGGCCCCGGATTTCGTTTCAGCCTGCCGTCACCGTCGATCCACTCGGCGACCTGCGAAAGGAGGCCGGAGGCGGCCGCAAGCCAGAGGCTCGGACGATGCAGCCCATGCGTGACCAGAATGTCGGCGGCCTCGCTGGACCCGTGCATGGCCGCCGACTCGAGCGGGGTGATGTCTGCGTCAGCTCGCGCGGCCGGGTCCGCTCCCGCACCAAGGAGCCGAACGCAGAGCGGGGCGAGGTTCCAACAACCGGCGAGATTGAGGGCCCGGTCCAACGCCGCACCCCGCTCGATCAGCACGTCGATGACCTCCGTCGACACTCCCTGCGGCGGCTGGGTGGCCCACTCGAGCAGGGTGTTGCCCTGCCAGGAGAGAGTCACCAGTTCGGGATCAGTGGCAACAATCGCATCGAGGCCCGCCGCATCGCCGACCATGAGTGCATGCAGCGCTGGCTGCATGCGCTCGTCGCTGACCTCGCCAGGACTGCTCACGGCTCGACTGTGACCGCGGCGCCCGGCCTGACTTCACCGGACGCCAGAGGGATGGCATAGAGCCGTGACCATCCCGGGTTCGTTTCGTGAAGGATCCGGTTGAAGTCGCGGTCGCGGAACCATTGCGCGTTCTTGGCGCACGGAATGGCGTATGCCGTTATCAACATCGGGATACTGTCGACGGTCAGCATCGTCCCGGGTCGGATCTCCGCCCACTCGACTCCGGTCACGGTCAGGTTCTCGCCCGCCGCTCCAGCGCTGATCGGATGACCCTCGGCCCGGAGCTGGGCGATCACGTCGGCACTCCACAGGCACAGGGCTTGGAGCGGCCGACCGTGGTGGCGCCGGTCGTCCTGGGAATCGCCATCCATACCGCTCGGGCCGATCGTCGCCGAGTCGACGGGCAGCTTCGGCACGCCTCCTTGCGACAGGTGGAGCGCAGCCAGCGCGCCCTCGCTGTGCGGCGCACCGAAACCAAACTCGTAGCGAATCCGGCCGATGTCAGCCATGTGGTGCAGGCCGTCGTGGAGCACGTGGCGGGCAAACCAGCCAACGCTTCGTTCCTCGCCGCCTATGACAGCGAACTCTTGCCATTGTTCATCATCGAGCGAGCCGAGCAGCACGCGGATGGTCTCGTATTCTCGTGCGACCCGATCCAAAGCGACGGGGACATCGACCATCCGCAGCTCATCGGTGAGGCCCATGTCGGGAGGTTCGCCGAGATCGACACCGGGCTCGGCCAAGGCCGACTCGATCACGAATCTTGCGGCGAAGGCCACGTCACGCACGTGGTCGACATACTCACCGATCGACCATGTCTCGGGATCGGGCCGTTTCGCCATCACCTCCTCGTCAAGCCCATCGAGCGCAAACGACAACACCGCGGCGATCGATCGCTGAGACGAAATGGTGTCGGCGCGGTTGTACAGCTCGCTGTCGAAGCCGCAGAACTCACAGAGTTCTCGCGGCCCGCCGGGCCCTTCGATGCCTGCCATGGGGCGAACCCTAGATCAATCCGGCGAATCATCGGGATGGGCCGGCATGCAGAGCCAGGTGATTTGCGCGACAATTGAACGGTGTCCAGTACTTCCCGGTGTCCTGGGTGGTGACCCAACACTCCGACCTCCCGCCCCCGCTTTCGGCGGACGCGCTGCGTTGGGTCGAACATGTTCATGTGCTCGAATACGTCACGCAGTCGGTTCCGCGTCGCACCGCGAGCGTGGCGGCAGCCCTTGCCATGCTTGATCGTGATCTTCCGATGGGCTCGCGAGACATCGCCATCTTTGCTCGCACGGGCCACGAGACCGTCCGCCGCGCCGCCGACGCGCTGTACGAACTCGGGCTCATCGACCGCCACCGTCGCCCGCTGGTGCATGCCCGATCGGACGGCAACGAGATACTCGGCTAATCGTCTCGTCCCGGCTTCTGCCGCCCCCGTTTCACATCACTTCGGCGACGCTTCTCCTCGACCCGTCGCCGCTTGGAGCCGCGGGTTGGTTTGGTGGCCCGCCGAGGGCGCTCGATCTTCCCGGCCGCGGCGACGCGACCACGTAACCGAGCAATTGCAATCTCGCGGTTGCGGAGCTGCGAGCGCTCATCGTCGACCGTGGCTCGCACCGTGTCACCGAGCTTCTTCATGACGCGCTGACGTAGTCCTTCCGGCATCGAAGGCGACTCGGCAACGCTGAAGGTGGCATCGACCTTGGTGTTGCTGCGGTTCGCGTGCTGACCACCTGGGCCGCCCGACGCGACAAAGCGGAAAACGATCTCTGCCTCCGGGATCTCCCACCCGGCCGTCATCTCAGCTCGCGACGAGCGGTGGAAAGAACTCGGAGATGTCCATCTCGAGGAACGCTGCCAGGGCAGCGATCTCTTCGGCTTTGGTCTGGGTCCGGCCATTGAGACGATCACGCATCGCCTCCCGGTTTACACCAATCACTCGAGCGAGACGTTGTTGCGAAACGCCCCGCGCTGCCCGAGCGTCAGCAAGCACCTGCCGGATATGACCTTGCGTCGCAAGCATCAATTGGCCGTATTCGGCTGTCTCGATGCATTTATTGTGGGCACGTCTCCCCATTCGGATCCCCTTCGCCCCGCCCAAGCAGCTAGCGCCCGCACCTCGCGCCGCGGAGTCTAAGGGACACGTGTCTCTGGTGCCACTCATGGGCCGCCAGCGCGGACGACACGGGCCGGACTACCCATAATTTTGGGACCCGTCAGGGCCGCGAGCAGGGACCCCTTGCCCTGATTCGTGGGCCGGAGAACGCCGTCGGCTTCAGCGTGGGGGGCGTTTGTCCGTAGCTGCCGAGGCAACATCCCACACAGAGTGGGAAGGACAGGAAGTACGAGCACATGACGGACAGGAAAGGGATGCTCCCCGTGTACAACCTCAACGAACATCGGATCTCTCCAGCTGCACTGCTGCGACCCGACGATCTCGTTACCCGGACCCATCGCCGGGCCCGAACGGCCGCCATCCTTCGAGATGACCGCCTCCAGGTGACAACCGATACGACCGGAGGATTCACTGCCCGGCGCGTGCAGGCTCTAATCGAGGTGTGAAACGTGCGCTGTCTCGTTGAATGAGCGCAACGACGGTGTCGGTCCGCCAGTGGCGATACGCAGGATCGAGGCCTGGGCGACGAAGCTGCGCCACGAGATGCTGATCGGCACTCCGAGTGCCCACGCCATCGCCGCCTTGATCGGCGAGACATGGCTGACCAGCACGATGTCGGATGTGGCCGCCGGCGCCGCAAGCTCGTCGAGCAGCGACCAGACCCGAGCGGCGAGCTCGTCATGGCTCTCCCCCGCCGGCGGCTTCCAGGCGTTGTCGGCGCGCCATGCGTCCCACGTGGCCCGAGGGACATCGGCAACAGGGGTACCCTCCAAGTCTCCGTAGTTCAGCTCGATCAGGCGCTCGTCAACGTCGTGGTCGGGGTCAATCACAGCGGCGGTCTCCCGACAGCGTGCGAGCGGGCTGCTGATCACCCGGCAGCCCACGGGGAGTGCTGCGGCTGCCGCAGCCGCCTGGGCGATGCCGGTCTCATCGAGTGAGGGGTCGCGGCGACCAAGGAGTTCGCCGGCCCGGTTGGCCTCCGTTCGGCCATGGCGCACAACGATCAGCACTCTCCGCCCAACTTTCCGAGATGGGGCAAACGGCCGGTCCGAAGCAACTCGGCCCGATTTGTGGGCTTCGCCAGTTGGAACCGCCGGCTGATCCAGACGAGCAGGCCGATCCCGACCAGTTCGAGCACCACCAGAACGGCGACGGGATGGTCGTACTCGGGAACGGGACCGATCCCGATTTCATCGAGGCCGGCGACCGGCCACCAGAAGAGCTCGGTGCGGGTCCAACTGGTCGAGGCCACGAGGAACACGAACGTGCCGATCGGGACACCGAGCAACTTTCGCCGCACGATCCGACGACCGACCGTCGCGGCCATGACCAGTGTCATCAGGGCAACCGAGCCCAGCAGTGTGTGCAGTACGTACGGACGACCGGTCAACGACTCGAGGAGAGGCAACACGCCACCGGCCGCGACGAAGCGGTAGTCGACGGCGGGGCTGTCGAAGACGAGAAGCACGGCGCACACGGCGGTGGCCACGAACCACAACAACACGTCAGCGCAGCACGATCCGGCCGCACTCTCGGCAGTTCAGGATGGACCCCGAAGCTTCGCGCTTCATACGATCAACCTCCATCGCGGGCATGATCGACGGACAACCGGCACAGTTGTTCCCGTCGAATCGAACCACGGTGGCTGCGCCGAACCCTGGTCGAAGGCTCTGGTACTCGGCCACCAGTTCGGGCGTGGTCTCTGCCGCAGCCGCTGCGCGACCGGCGGATGCCTGTTCGACCTCGGCATCGATCTCGGCCTCGGCAACGGTGATTTCCGAGGTGAGAACAGCAATCCGGCTGTCGACGTCGGCACGAGCAGCTTCGAGCGCGGCGATCCTTGTGGCCAGCTCCTCAGCCTCTTCCATCGCCTCGATCGCTTGATCTTCGAACCCGCTCTGTCGGGTGCGCAGGCTCGCGATCTCGTGCTGGAGCGCTTCGAGGTCCTTGACCCCCTGGACCTCACCGCCGTACAGCCGAGCTTCATCGGCCTCCACCTTGGTGGCCACGATCTGCGCTTCGTCCTCATGGCGACGTTGGCGCGTTGCGACCTCGACGCGAGCGGCGCCAACAGCATCGATCTGCAGCTGATGCTCGGCTTGTTCGGCCAACGCAACCTCGAGGGCCGCCCGCTGTTCGAGGTTGACCCGGCGGTGATTGAGAACCTCGGTCTCGGTGTCGAGCCGTTGCAGTTCGAAGAGCGATTCTTGACTCACTAGGGCACCATCGTTGTCGTTGTCGTAGTCGTCGCCGTCGTCGTCGGGGGTGGTGACGTCGTGGTAGTGGTTGATCCGGTCGGCACAGTGGTCGTCGTTGTAGCAGCCGGAACGGTAGTTGTCGTCGTCGTGGTCGTTGTTGTGGTCGGAGCCGTGCACCCATCGATGCGCCCATTCCCATCTGCGTCGACCGGTGTGTAGAGAATCGGACACTCCTCGATGCCCTTGTCGAACTCGAACTCATCGGCTTCGCAAAAGTCGACAACACCATCCTCGTCCGTGTCGACCTCAGCATCCTCACTGCCGCAGAAGCTCTCCACGACCTCGTTGTAGTCGTCCTCTTCCTGATCGGTGCGGATTCGGATTCCGCCACGCGTCCCGTCTGGCGGCTCGAATGGAATCGGTGCCAGGCCGTCGTGAAAGGCGGTGTTGAACTGGCCCCAGACCATGGCCGGAATCGAGCCACCGGTCACGCTGCCGAACCCCAACGGTCCGCGGTCAACGTTGCGCATCTCGATCTGTTCATCAGGATTACCGATCCAGATGGCAGTGGCGAGGTAGGGCGTATAGCCGACAAACCATGCGTCGTTGAAATCCTGGGCCGTGCCCGTCTTGCCGGCTGCGGTCTGCTCGGGGAGGCGAGCTCGGGTGCCGGTGCCGGCCCGAATGTTGGCCTCGAGGATTTGGGTGACGAGACGAGCGGACTGCACCGAAATCGCCCGCTCCGGGTCGGGTGCGTTCTCGAGCAAGATGTTGCCGTCACGGTCCTCGACCCGAATGATGAAGATGGGGTCGACTTGCAGGCCGTCGTTGGCGAACGTCGAGTAAGCGGTGGCCATGTCGATGGGCGTGACGTCCTTCGGGCCGAGCGGCATCGAGATCGGCAAGTCCGAGAGGTCGGTGGTGATACCCAAGGCGCGAGCAGTGTCGGCAACATTCGACAAGCCGACGATCTGGCCGAGCCGAACAAAGGCGCAGTTCGATGACGACAGCGTCTGCGCCCGCAACGACTTCACCGAACCGCCGGGTCCTCCGAAGTTGTTGGCCCGGTATGGGTTCGGGAATCCTCCCGGGTTGGCGAACTCGCAGGTGCCGATTCCGTTGATCGAGTCACCGGGGACGAACCCCTTTTCCATTGCGGCCGCAAGCACGAAGGGCTTGAACGAGGACCCCGTCGGTCGACCCTTCTGAGTGGCGATGTTGAACTCGTACTCACCGGGCCCGGTACCGAACCCGGGGCCACCGATCAGAGCGCGCACGTGGCCCGTGCCCGGTTCAACACCCGCAAGGGCGATTGCGAAGTTGCGGTCGTCCACGGGTGTCAGCGCCTCGACTGCCTCTTCCGCTTGCGCCTGGGCGACCGGGTCATAGGTCGTGAAGACGCGCAGGCCGCCGCCGAAGAGAGCCTCGGATCGTTCGGTTTGCGTGGCTCCGAGGCGGGGATCATCGAGGAGCTGTCGCCGCACCTCTTCGATGAAGTAGCCGGTGGGTTCCCATTCGGCCGGCACGAAGCGGGTCGTCGGAAGTGGGCGATCGATGTAGAAGAGATACTGCGGCTCGCTGATGTGACCGGTGTCGAGGAGCCGCCGCAAGGCGATCTCGCGACGTTCCTTGGCGTTTTCGGGATAGTTGGTGGGGTCGTAGAGCGTTGGATTGGAGATCAGACCGGCCAGCATCGCCGACTGATGCCAGTTCAGCTCGAGCGGGCTGATCCCGAAGTAGATCTCTGCCGCGGCCCGCACTCCATACGCACCGCTGCCGAAGTAGACCGTGTTGAGGTAGGCCTCGAGGATTTCTTCCTTGGTGAGCTGATTCTCGAGGCGCCACGCAAGGGCCGCCTCGGGAATCTTGCGGTCGATGTCGAGCGCGTTGCCGATCACACCGTTCTTGATCAGCTGCTGGGTGATCGTGGAACCACCCTGTTCGATTCCGCCGGCGTTGACGTTCTCGACGAAGGCGCGTCCGATGGCCTTGGCATCGACCCCGTTGTGATCCCAGAACCCCTCGTCCTCGACCACGAGGATCGATGTGATCAGGTGGTCGCTGATGTCGTCGAGCTCCACCAACGCTCGGTTCTCGACGTCGTACAAGACGTCGAACTCGTCGCCGTTGCGGTCATAGACGATCGACCGGAGTGCCAGCTCATCCAGATTGATCTCGGCGGTGGAGGACTCGTTCGCCTTCACGATCTCGACGAACCGGGGTGCGAGCGCGGCGACAGAGAATGCAACCGCGACACCGCCACCGAGCAGGATTGCCGCCAACCGGACCACACGCAGAAGGTTCTGGAAGATGCTGCGCACACAGCAAAGTTACCGGCGGAAGAGGCCTTCGGCGGCGCGCCCTTGTCGCTGAGCCGTGGCAGCATGAATCCGTGACACGAATCGGAATCGTCGGTGGCGGCATGGCGGCCACCATGCACGCCGAAGCGGTGCTCAAGACCCGCGCCGCAACGCTGGTCGGAGTCGGGGGACGCGCCGGGTCGGGGGACGCGCTCGCCGCCGCCGCCGGCGTTCCGTGCCTTGACCTCGAGTCGTTGATCAAGGCCAGCGATGCCCTCGTCATCGCATCGCCACCAGCTTCTGTCCCGGAGCTCGTCGTCGCCATTGGGGAACGTGTCCGCGCACTCCTCATCGAGTCACCGCTCCCCCCGTCGATGGCAACGCCCACCATCCCGGCAATGACCGCCGCGAACCTTCTGCACTCTCCGGCCGTGCGCTCAGGGCTGGCGGAGATCGCCAAGATGAAACCCCACCATCTTCAGCTGCGGTCGGCACAGCCACGGCCGACCTGGGGGGCCCACGGCACCGACGGTCACGGCGGTCCACTCCTCGACCCGGGGGCACGCCTGCTCCCGGTGCTCTTGGCGGCAGCGAGCACCTCGGCGGTGGGGGCAGAGCAGAACGAGGTCGGTTCGGCTGATGATCGCTCCATCAGCATCAACCTCGCCGATGGTCGCACCATTGATATGCGCTCATCGTGGGCGGACGGTCCCACCTATGCCGAACTCGAAGCGGCCGATGCCGGTGGCGTCGTCCAGATCTCCTTCTTCCCGTTCCCTCGGCTTGAAATCGACGGTCGGGCGATCGAACCAGAGGAGATCCCTCCCGTTCAGTCGCTCGGATTCGTCAATCAAATCGAGCGTTTGGTTCGAGTCGCGAACGGCGACGCCGAGCCGTGGCTCGCCTTTGCCTCAGGCCAAGGAATCCGCGCTCTGCTCGACCACTGACCCGGGCTCAGCGCTTCGTTATTGCCCGGCGACCGAGGGTCACCAGGCGCCGATCGATGGTCAGGAATTCGACCACCGGATCCAGCGGAGCGACGGTTGGATCATCGAAGGTGAGTCCGACCTTGGTTTCGCCCGGGAGTCCGGGTGCGACGTAGGCGATCTGGACCAGGGTTGAGACGTTGCGCCATGACCCACCGGCGTCGGGGATCCGAAACGCCACCGTCGTGACGGTGCCCACCTCAGGTACAGCATCAGGCAAGCAGGGCAGCGCAACGCCCGCGCCACCGGTGGACAGATCAACGAGCACACCCTCCATCTCCTGAAAGAGGCACGTCACCAGACCGAGGCGCACCCGATGGTTGAGCCGACGCTGACGACGAGCGGCTGCGTCGAGCAACACCTCCATGCCGGCGCCGATCAAACCGGCCGTGATCGCGAGTGCGACAGCAGCGGTCTCGGCCGACAGTCGATCGCCCCAGTCTCGCCAGACCGACACCGCGGTGATGCCGACCGCCACGACGAGCACGATCTCGACGGCGGCGAGGAGCCGGAGGTTACCGCCCTGCTGATCGCGTTGGGTTCGAAACAGCGACAGATCGACGCTGAGGGTTCGGAGGTCGGATCGGAGTATCGAGAAGGGCCCGAGCCGACCTCGGCCGAGGAGAAGGTGCACATTCCAACGCAGTAGGTATGCGGGAACCGCGATGATCAGAAGATCGATCGCAGAGGCATCCAGCGGTTGCTGTCCGAACCCGAGCACCAAGACTGCTGCCGCGGTGAGGAGGAGTCGCTGCACGGCTGCAAGCGGACCGATCAGCGCGACCCGATGCGACTCGCGCTCGGCGCGGGGCAGGCCACGAACAGGAGCGCCCAGCGCCGCGGCTACCTGTGGGCAAAGCCTCGTATGACGACGACGGAGACTCTCGCCGAGACTACGCGGGCCTCGCACTCGGGCCAATGTGATCGGCACGCAGGTGACATGGAAGCCCGCTCGCTGGATGGCTATGCCCCGATCGACATCGGTGTCGGGCCCGGCCGCTGGGTCATCCTCCGAAGCCACGAACGCCTCTGTGCGGATCAGCACCGGCTCGTGCCCGAACCACGGGATCGACCCCCGGGCGGCGAGCGATGGGCGAACCACCTGATGTTCGAATGGGGCGAGGGACCAGCGGCCGTTCGGGTCGCGCTCGTACGACGCCGGGTCGGCCTCTTCGATGCCCACCTGCACGACCCCCACGTCTGGGGCCGCACACACGGGGGCGCACATGGTCACGAGGTCAGGCAGTGGAATATCGCCGGCTCGCAGCCGAAGGACCCATTCCGTCGGTGCTGCCGCAACCGCCCGAGCGATCGTGACTGACGGATCCATCACGATCGCATCGAAGCGATCGGCCAGGGACCGGAGCCAGCGGGATCCGCTCGAGCCGACGATCGTGATGCCGTGCGATCCTTCGAGACGGGCGATGGAGATGAGTGACGTTCTCAGCTCGTCGATCGATGCACCAGAAGCATCGACGACCACCGTCAGGTCGGGTAGGACCGCATCCGGAGCATCGATGGCCGTGACGGGAGTCGACCGGGCGGACCGGATGCGCAGACCGAAGACGACGACCCCGATGATCTCCGCCCCGAGCAAGACCGCGCCAGAGGCGACGTGAGCACCGTCGAGGGTGGTGAGCGCACGCCAGAGCACATAGGCCGCGCCCCAGAGTCCGGCGACCAGAGCGACCAGCCGAACAATGCCCTCACGAGTGGGGCTGGGACGCACAAATGGGTCCGCGGGCGAGTCCTGGGCCATACCTCTGCCGTTCCAATCGAAACTGTCCCTAGTCCGATCGGGATCCGGCAGCTGTTGTTGAGGACCTCGACGTTTCGGCGAAGTCTTGGTCCATTCGCACCATGTAACGGGGACAGATGCCGGATTGATCACGATGGTTGACCGATTCTTTGCCAGACTCGGCGGATGAACACCACAGCTTTCTTCCGATGAGCGGCCTCTACGCCGCTATCGCCCCGACCGACTGCACAGTGGTGGTCGTCAACGTCGCTGTCGGCGACGACGTCCGCGCCGGCTCAACCGTTGCCATCGTCGAGATGATGAAGATCGAGCACCTCGTCAATGCGCCGGTCGACGGGCGCGTCGACTCGGTGGCTGTCGATGCAGGTCAGGTGCTCGCGAAGGGCCAGGTCATCCTCGAGGTGCTCCAGGGCGCTGTGGCGATGGCCCGACCTGACGATGATGGTGACGGCTCCGCTCAGGAGCGTGTCGACCTCGGCGAGCTCTACGAGCGACGGGCGTTGCTGGCCGACGACGCCCGCCCCGAAGCCATCGCCAAGATCCACTCGCGGGGCCGCCGCACGGCGCGGGAGAACGTCGCTGACCTCGTGGATCCTGGCAGCTTCGACGAGTACGGCGGGTTCATGTACGCCGCCCAACGCCGTCGTCGCGACGTGGAGGACCTCATGGCCAACACGCCGGGCGACGGGATCATCGGCGGTCTCGCGCGGATCAACGGCGACCTGTTCGACAACGCCGCCTGCGCGGTCATGTCCTACGACTACACGGTGCTCGCCGGCACCCAGGGGTTCCGGGGCCATGAGAAGAAGGACCGTCTGCTCGAAGTCGTCGATCGGCTCGAGTGCCCCCTCATCCTCTTCGCCGAGGGCGGTGGTGGTCGCCCCGGCGACACCGATCAGCCGTGGATCGCCGGCCTTCACCTCATGTCGTTCGCGTGGATGGCGCGGCTGAGCGGGAAGGTGCCGTCAATCGCCATCGTCTCCGGACGCTGTTTTGCCGGAAACGCTGCGCTGGCCGCGGTCGCCGACGTCATCATCGCCACCGAGGATGCCAACCTCGGGATGGCCGGGCCGGCAATGATCGAAGGCGGCGGTCTCGGAATCTTTGCCCCTGAAGACATCGGGCCGGTCGATGTACAGACCGAGAACGGCGTCATCGACATCCTCGTGAGCGACGACGCCGCCGCGGTCGCTGCCGCCAAACGCTACGTGTCGTACTTCCAAGGCACGATGGGCAGCTGGGAAAGCCATGACCAGACCGGTATGCGCGACGTGGTGCCCGAGAACAGGAAGCGGATCTACGACGTTCGCCGAGCTGTCGAACTCTTGAGCGATATCGACAGCGTGACAGAGCTGCGTCCCACTTTCGGGTGTTCGATCGTGACGGCGCTGGCACGGATCGAAGGACGCCCGGTTGGCATCATCGCCAACGATCCCGGTCATCTCGGCGGCGCGATCGACAGCGACAGCGCTGACAAGGCGGCCCGCTTCATGCAGCTCTGCGACGCTCACGGTCTCGCACTCGTCTCGCTGTGCGACACCCCGGGGTTCATGGTCGGACCCGAAGCCGAGAAGACGGCACAGGTTCGCCACTTCGGCCGAATGTTCGTGACCGGCGCCAGCCTCGAAGTGCCGCTCGTGACCATCATTCTCCGCAAGGCCGTCGGGCTCGGCGCCATGGCGATGGCCGGCGGCTCGTTCCACGGCACCCTGCTCAGTGCCGCCTGGCCAACGGGTGAACTCAGCGGCATGGGGATTGAGGGTGCAGTGACCCTGGGTGCTCGCCGCCAACTCGAAGCGATCGACGATCCCGGCGAACGGTCGGCCGCCTACGACGAGAAGGTCGCGGCGATGTACGAATGGTCAAAGGCGCTGAACGGGGCCAGTCATGGCGAGATCGATGATGTGATCGACCCGTCGGAGACACGTTCCCGTATCGCGAATATCTTGCGTGCCGCTCCCCGGAGCAAGGGCACCCGGTCGATGGTGGATACCTGGTAGCAGTTGGTTCAGCCGCGCCGGCGCCGACGCCCGCCGCGTGCGTTCGCGGGCTCGGCGCGCTCGCTGGGCAGCTCGAGGTCGACTTCCGGAACCTCGATCGTGCCGTCGATCACGCCGCGGATCGCACGAATGTGATCGGGCGTATTGCCACAGCATCCGCCGATGATGGGCACACCGGCCGCGCGCATTCGGTGAGCGTGGGCAGCCATCACATCGGGCGTGCCGCTGTAGACCAATTCGGTCCCGTGCCATTGGGGGACTCCCGCATTGGCCTTCGAGATGACCAGCACATGCGGAGCGGCAGCCATGATTTCGGCCACCGCAGCTTCGGTGTCGGCGAGGTTGTTGCCACAGTTGGCCCCGATCGCCACGACACCGAGATCGGCAAGCCGCTTGCCGGCATCGGTGCCCGTGACACCCATCATCGTGCGGCCTGCCGTGTCGAAGCTCAGCGTGATACAGATCGGAAGCGAGGATCTCGATTGAGCACCGAGCACCGCCGCTTCGGCTTCTTCGAGCGAGCTCATCGTCTCGATCCACAAGACGTCGGCGCCGCCCTCGGTGAGGCCTTGGGCCTGGTCGGCGAACGCGGCGGCCGCATCCGTGGCTTCAAGCGTTCCCAGCGGAACCAGGAGCTCACCGGTCGGACCGATGCTGCCGGCGACCACGATTCGCTTCTCGACCGCATCGACAACCGTGCGGGCGTGGCGAGCGGCCTCACGATTGATCTCCACGACCCGGTCCTGCAAACCGTGGAGCATCAGGCGGTAGGAGCTACCGCCGAACGTGTTGGTCAAGATGATGTCGCTACCAGCGTCGACATATGCCTGATGCAGTCCGTAGACGGCGTCACGGCGTTCGAGATTCATGCGCTCAGGAGCGTCGCCGGCCTCGAGCCCGCGAGCGAAGAGTTCGGTGCCGGTGGCGCCGTCGATGACGAGCGTTCCGCGGTCGTCCAACAGTTCGTGCAGGATCGTCTTTGCAGCGTTCTTGTGCGCGTCCATTGCACCTAACGCTACAACTCGGCAGACGGCTAAGGGGCCGCTCTAGGAGGGTTGGTCGCGTAGCTCTCGGCGGAGAATCTTGCCCGCCGCGCTCTTGGGGATCACATCGGTCATCTCGAGAAGGCGAATCTGCTTGTAGCTCACGAGGTGTTCACCGACAAAGGCCTGGACTTCGTCGAGGGTCAACGAGGCCCCCGGAGCCAGCACGACAAAGGCCTTGGGGAGTTCACCGGCGGCTTCATCAGGCACGCCGATCACGGCGACGTCGGCCACGGCCGGATGCGTGATGAGCAGGGCCTCGAGCTCCGCAGGCGGGACCTGGAAGCCGTTGTACTTGATGAGCTCCTTGATGCGGTCAACAATCGAGTAGTGGCCCTCCTCATCGAGCAGAGCGACATCGCCGGTGTGGAGCCAGCCATCACTGTCGATCGTCTCGGCTGTGGCTTCGTCGTTGTTCAAGTAGCCCTTCATGACCATCGGACCACGAACCCAGAGCTCGCCTCTGCCACCGGCAGTTTGATCCTCGCCGGTCTCGGGATCAACGATCCTGCACTCGACGTTGGAAACCGCGACGCCACTGGTGCCGGGTCGGCTGATTCCTTCCGGAGTCGCATGGGAGACGGGGCTGAGCTCGGTCATCCCGTACCCTTGCACCACCTGGCAGCCGACTCGCCGAGATGCTTCCTCCTGGAGTTCCGCGCCGAGCGGGGCTGCGCCGCAGAAGATCTGGACGAGCGACGAGAGGTCGAAGTCGTCGACGATCGGGGCCTTGGCCAGCCCGAGCACCATCGGCGGGACGGCGAAGAATCGAGTGACCTTCTGTTCCTGGCAAAGTGTGAGGGCCTCGACCATGTCGAAGCGAGGCATGGTGAGGACTGTGCCCCCGTTTGCCAGGACGCCGTTCATCAGTACTTGCATGCCATAGATGTGAAAGAACGGGAGCACAGCCAGCGCGACCTCGTTGTCGCCATAGACGATCACGTGCTCCATTTGGCAGACGTTGGCCACCAGGTTGCGATGGGTGAGCATCACACCCTTCGGCAGCCCGGTCGTGCCCGATGAGTACGGCAGCACCATCACGTTGTCGGACGGATCCACCGGACGTTGGTCGATCGGTTCGCCCATGATGTCGTCGAGCGATGGGGCGCCATCGGCACCGCCGATGACGACGATCTCGGTGACCGCGGTCCCTTCGATTGCTTCTTGAGCCACCTCGTAGAACATCGGGATGGTGATGAGCATGGTGGCGCCGGCGTCGATGAGCTGGAACCGCACCTCTTCGGCCCCGTAGGTGGGGTTGATCGTCGTGAGGGTGGCCGCCGCCGTCGCCACGCCGTGGAACACGACGGCGTACTCCGGCATATTGGGCGCCATGATTCCGATGGTGCCGCCGTCGCTCAGGCCGCGGGCCTGCAGGCCACCGGCCAGGCGGCGTACGGAGTCACGAAGCTCGGCGAATGTGTAGCTGGTGGCACCTCCATCGGAGATGGCCGGTCGATCGGGACTGATGTCGGCATAGCGCAGGACGTAGTCGGAGACGGCAACGTCCGGAATCTCAACGGTGGGCAGCGAACTCTGATGAATGATCGTCACGATCGGAGCGTAGTCGCATGTCCTTCATCTCTGTCCAACGGTGCCGACGAAGACAGAGTGACCGATGCCGACGGCCTTGATCGTCTACTCCCTCGCCACGACGCCCGCGCTGCGCTCGAGATCGAATGGGATCTGAGGCCGGCGCGACGCGTGCTCAATCGCGGCAAAGAAGCCAGCGTTCCGGGGCTGGTACACGACATCTCACTCGAGGGAGCGCTGGTCCAAGTACTCGAAGCCGATGGTCGCGAGGTCGGCGCCGAACTCCGGATTCGCGTGCTCGGAATCACCGGGCATGCCTCGATCCGGCACGCTCGGAAGGCACCCGCCGGCGGCGGCATCCTCTATGGGATTCGCTTCCGCGGCGGGCCGCCGTTCGAGCAGGCGATCTCCGACGCGGTCACCGCGTTCCGTGAGAACAACAGCGGTCTCCGTGAGCGCTGGGAAGATCAGCGCTGACACAAACCCGGCGCAGGAAGTAGACTTGCGCCATGGCAACACGGCGCACGCTCCGGTCCCGGTTCATGGACCTCTTCGCTGAGGTGCGAGCGCGCCGCGCCGGGCGAATGCGCTATTCGTCAACCCAAACCCGGGCCATTCGGCATGTCGCCGGCCCCACGGGCTTCCTCGCCCAGAACACTCTCGGGCCCGCCACCAAAGGCGCTGAAGCGTTCGGCAAGTCGTTCGAACCCCGGATTCCTCCCAGCATCTTCATCAGCCACGCCGATGCGCTGCGGCGCGGGATCATCGTGCCCGTCCGCGAGCGTTGTATCGAGGATTGGCAGAGGCCGATCAAATACACCGATCCCCACGACGAGATGAGCGACGACCTCAGCTGAGGTCCAACACCAGCTTTTCGAGACCGCGCAGGTTGATTCGGCCATTCCATTCCGGATCACCCACGATCGTTGCTCCGGCGAACCGGTCGACGAACGACGCGATCGCCACCTCAGCTTCCAGCTTCGCCAGCGATGCCCCCAGGCAATAGTGCACGCCTGACCCGAACGAAACGTGCTGCGACGCGTTGGCGCGACCGAGATCGAGCGTCTCGCCGTCGAGACCCCAGAACTCGGGATCACGATTGGCCGAGGCCAACGAGCAGAGCACAAATGATCCTTTGGGGATCTGACGTCCTCGGATCTCGAGGTCACTCGTGGCAATCCGGCGGGTGATTTGGACTGGGGCGACATAGCGCAACAGTTCCTCGACCGCATTGGTCATGAGCGAGGGGTCAGCAACCAGCCGGGTGAGTTGATCAGGATGGCGGAGGAGTTCGTAGATACCGGTGCCGATCAGGTTCACCGTCGTCTCGTGGCCGGCGATGAACAGCAGCGATACCTGATCCCGCAACTCACCGGCGCTCATCCGGTCGCCGTCATCCTCGGCGTCGATCAATGCAGTCAGGAGATCGTCGGCGGGATTGGCACGCTTCCACTCGATGACGTCGGCGATCAATCGGTTCATGTTGCGAGAGGCGTCCGCCGCCGCGATCACTTCGTCTTCGGTGATCACCGGGTCGATGGTCTTCACGATTGCCGCTGACCAATCTCGGATCTGAGCCTTGTCGCTGTCGGGCATGCCGAGCATTTCGCTGATCACGTCGAACGGAAGCGGGAAGGCCAGACCGGTGACGAGGTCGGCCTGCCCATCGGCACCCATGGCGTCCAACGCTTCGTCGACCAGCCGTTGGATCAGCGGCCGGAGCTGTTCGACGGTGCGTGGCGTGAAGGCCTTGCTGACAAGACGACGGAGTCGGGTGTGGTCCGGTGGATCGATGTTGAGGATCGACCGGTTCGGTTCCAGGTCACTCGCGTGTTCGTCGAACATCGCCGTGCGTGCCATCTCATCGAGGTTCGCCTTGGCGTCATCGACGCTCAGCGAGGGGTCACGCAACAGGGCGAAGATGTCGTCATGACGGAAGAGACCCCACTGCCCGGTGAACAGGTGGTGCACAGGATCCGACGAGCGTAGCTCTGCCAGATGGGGCCACGGGTTCTCGATGTAGCCCTCTTGGAGGGGGTTGAACATCACTGGTTCCTGATCGACAGCCACCCTCGGACCTTAGGTGATGGAGCCCCTGACAGCGCTAGCGTCGTGGCCGATGACCGACGATTCCCTCACCGTGGAGACCATCGCCCCGTGGGACGGTCGCCGCGTGCCGGTCACCTTGATCGGCGGGTATCTGGGTGCGGGGAAGACCACCGCGATCAACGAGTTCCTGCGCAGAACCGATCGTCCGGTCGCGGTGCTGGTGAACGATGTCGGCGAGATCAACATCGACGCCGCGCTCATCAAGCGGCGTCATGGCGACACCATCGAACTCACCGACGGCTGTATCTGTTGCTCGCTTGCCGACGGTCTGGCGACTGCGTTCGACTCGCTGCGTGCCCGAGAGCAAGCGCCCGATCATGTCGTGCTCGAGTTGAGCGGCGTGGCTGACCCGGCCAGAGTTGCCCCATGGGCTGACTCAGATGGTTTTCGCCTGGACGGCATTGTTGTCCTGATCGACACCGACCAGTTCCTGGCACGGCTCGATGACAACCGCACGAACTCGTTTGTCACCACGCAGTTGGCGGCGGCCGACGTGTTCGTCCTGACCAAGACCGACATCGTCGAGGCCGCCCAGATCGCGGCGGTGGAATCGAGGCTCGCTGAGATGGAGCCGGAGATTCCGATCCGCCGGACGCGCACCGCACACGACGCCGGCGCCCTCCTCGACATCGGCACCCGTCGCCCCGGCGGTGTCGCAGACATTCCTTCGTCTCAGCTGTTCGACCCACATACGGTCGAGACTCACCCCCTCCCCCGACCGGTATCGGAAACCGAGCTTCACACCATCCTCGATGGACTCCCTGCCGACACGGTGAGAGCGAAGGGCGTCGCCGAAGCACCGGACGGCACCCGGATCCTCGTCCAACAGGTCGGACGGCGACGGCGGGTCACCGCACTCCCCCAGGCCGAGGATCAAGACGCCACCGATCTGGTGGTCATTCGTCTCTGACCACAACGCGAATTTGAAACGACACCGTGTCGCTGACGCACGGATCAACTCGCGACGATCAGTCCGACTGCCAGCATCGCGACGACGATCCCTGTGAGCTGAACGGGCCTGATGCGTTCTTTCAGCACAAGCCAGGCCATCAGCACGGTTATGGCGGGGAACATGGAGGCGACGACGGCGACCGTCGCCAGCGAGCCTTGGCGGGTGGCCACTGCATAAGCCGCATTGGCGGACGAGCTCAGCGCAGCCACCAGGACAATGGTTGGGAACATGGCCCGGGGAATCGCCCACGATGTCCTCGTCAGGCGCAGCACCAACAGCAGGACCACCAGGCCCGACAGCCGCGAAGGGGCCACGATCCAAATGCCACTGTCGTCGGTGCTCTTGCTGAACGCGAGCAGAAGAATGCCGAGGCCCGTGGCGCCGATCGATCCGTAGCCGAGAGCCGTCAACGCCGAGCCCCGAGTCGCGCCGCGGCTCAGGCTCACCAGGAGGATGGCCACGACACCGAGGACGACGCCAATCCACGCTCGCGACGACAGGCTGTCGCCGTCGATGGCAGCCCAGAGGACGGGCACCGACACCGAGCCGACCCCGGCGACCGGGGCAACGATGGCAGTCGTGCTCTTGGCGTAGCCGGTGTAGATGGCCGACAGTCCGACCGCGCTTCCGACACCCGCAGCCGCACCCCACCACAGGTCAGCGGAGGTGGGAGAACCTCCGATCGCGAAAGCGAGCGCGACCGTCAGCACGAACCCGCAACCGTGAGCGGCAGCCGACACCGCCATCGCCGGCGCGGAACGAGAGCTCAACCCACCGAGGAAGTCCGAAATCCCGGCGAAGAGCGCGACGACGAGCGCCAGGGCAATCGCCATTCTCGCGCCGACTCAGGTTCCGGCCAGCGTGGCGATGACCTCGTTGAACCGCTCCATGCCCTTGCCACCGTCCTGCTGGACCACGACATAGTTGAAGCCCCACCGCTCGCGACGCTGCTGAAGCGTTTCGCTGATCCCGGCCGGTGACCCAACCAGGAGTGCCGGCGATTGCGAGACTTCCTCGACCGTGTTCGAGAACAATTCGGCGAGCAGAGCGAGCGTTCCCGCCGCGTCGTCGGTGATCGAGGTGCTCATCGTCAAGCTGTTGAACTCGAGATCGTCGAAGCGATCCCCAGCCGCCTCCCTCACCCGGGCCACCTTCGCGTCGTAGGCCGCCGACATCGAGTCGGCGATCGCATCGACGCCGACCTCACCGGCACGGAGGTTCGCGGTCATGCCGACGATGTCGGCATGGCGCGCGGCAACACCGAGCATGCGGGGCCCGCCACCACCGATGATGATCTTCGGACCACCCGATGTGTACGGCGTGGGATGGCCCTCGTATCCGTCGATTTGATAGTGCTCACCATGGAAGTCGAAGGCGTCGCCGGCCCAACACTTCTTGATGACGTCGAGACTCTCGACCATGCGTTCGATTCGGATTCCGGGCCGGTCGTATGTCATCCCCGACTGTTCGTAGTCGGTTCGCATCCAGCCCGCTCCGAGCCCGAACTCCACACGACCTTCGCTGATGTGGTCGAGGGTTGCGATCTCCTTCGCCAACATGACTGGATGCCGGTAGTCGTTGCCGAAGACGAGGGCACCGACCTTGAGCTCGGTGGTGACTGCTGCGGCTGCGGCCAGCGATGTGAAGATCCCGAACTGGTGATGGAAGTGGTCCGGCATCAGGATGCTGTCGTAGCCTTGATCCTCTGCGTATCGGGCCGAGTCCGCCCACGTCATGCCCTCGATGGGCGAGTGGAGCTGAAGGCCGAAACGGAAGGGTTTGGTCATTCGCCGAGTGTAGGTGACGTCACCTGCGGTCTCGTCGGCGCAACTAGTCTTTTGGCGTGACCGATCACGGCATTCCTGCCTCCGTCCTGCTGGTCTCGATCGATGCGCTCGCGCCTCGACACATAACTCCAGCCAATACGCCGTCGCTCAGCACACTCGCCCGGCAGGGAGCCTCGTGCTTCCAAGCCCGCACGGTGATGCCAAGCGTGACCCTGCCCGCCCACACTTCGATGGTGCGGAGTGCTCCGCCGGGTGTTCACGGGCTCCTCGACAACACTCCGAACCGGCCCTCGGGCCCGCCGTCGATCCTGAAAGTCGCTCGGACGTCGGGGCGATCAACCTCGGCATTTCAGTCATGGCTTCCGCTGGACGCGCTCTGGGAGCGCGACGCGCTCTCGTTCCGGCTGAGTCTCGACGAGGGATACGACCAGACCATCGATGCTGCGGTCGTTGATGCCGCCATTGACCGCTTTGGCACCGCCCCCGCGGGCGAAGTCATGTTCTTGTACCTCTCCTACCCCGACCCTGCGGGCCACGACCATGGTTGGGACAGCGAGGAGTACCTCACCTCGGTCGCCCAAGTCGATCGTGATCTCGGACGACTTGTGGCCGCACTACCAGCCGACTGGAGCGTGGTTGTCACCACTGATCACGGCGGGCACGACCACAAGCACGGCACCGACTGTGTCGAAGACATGGAGACGTTCGTTGTGGCCAAAGGGCCGCGGATCGCGGCTGGCAGCGGGTGGCCGGCAGCGTCGATTCTCGACATCGCCCCAACGGTCGCCGACCTCGCCGGCATCGACGCTGATCCTGGCTGGGTCGGGCAATCGCTCGTGGGCCGGGAAACTGCTCTGATCGACGAACTGTTGGCCCTGCTCGCCGCCACCGAAGCCGAGAGCTATGGCGAACGAGTCAACATGCTCGACCACGGACTCCAGTCAGCTGCAGTTGCCCGCGACCGAGGCGCATCCGACGAGCTCGTGCTGGCAGCGCTGCTTCACGATGTTGGCCACGTGCTCGGAGCCGCCGGCGATTGGGGCCTTCCAGGGCACGCGGAGGTCGGGGCGCGCTCGCTTCAGGCCCTGCTCGACCCAGCGATCGTTGAGCCGATCCGGCTGCACGTCGATGCCAAGCGCTACCGGGTCGCGGTTGACGACGAATATCACGCCCGACTGAGCCTTGCCTCCCAGATGTCGCTCGAGGAGCAGGGAGGACCCTTCAACCCCGACGAGGTCGAGGCGTTTCGTACCAACCCCTATGCCGACGACGCCGTCCTTCTCCGCGAATTCGATGACGAGGGCAAGGTCGATGGGCTCGAGATCCCGTGGCTCGAGACGTATCGCCCGCTGCTCGATGATGCCATCGCTGGCGGTGCAGCCATCGATGCTGCCTGGGCCCGACATGCATGTCGATGTCCGGAGTGTCGAGACGCGGGCAATGATCAGCACCTCCTGTGGGCTCACGAGTTGGTCGGCTGGCGAGTGGTCGCCGATCGTCCGGGCCTCCCCCGCGAGATCGATCTCGTGCACGACGACGGACGCCGCCACACCGCGGTGATCGGCACCGAGCCAGGAGCCGAAGCCGGGCGAACCCTCTGGGATCACACCCATGCCGCCGTCCTCCGCGGTGGCATCACATCCGCCTCCGGTGAGCTGACCGAGTTCGCTCGTCAGCTGGCTGAGCACGGGATCGCCATCGCCACCGACGTCACCACCGACTCAGGAGAGATCCTGCGTTTCGCCAGTCGGATCGGCTTCGTTCGCGACACCAACTACGGCACCCTCTTTGACGTCGTCGCCGAGCCGGATCCGATCAACCTGGCGTACACACCGGTCGGCCTCCCCCTCCACACCGACAACCCGTATCGCGAACCGTGCCCATCGATCCAGCTCCTGCACTGTCTCAGCTCTGCGGCCGAGGGCGGTGCCAGCCAGTTCGCCGATGGCTTCCGTGCGGCCGACGTGCTGCGCTCCGAGCATTCCGACGACTTCGAAGTCCTCACCTCCACACTCGTCGACTTCCGCTTTCACGACTCCGATGTCGACCTCCGAGCTCGGCGTCCGATCATCGAGCTCGACGCTGATGGCACGGTCACAGCAGTGAGCATCAACAACCGGAGCATGGAGGCGCCCTCACTCCCACCGGCGCAATCGGCAGCGTTCTACCGCGCCTACACCACCTTCGCGGAGGTGCTCGCCTCACCCGAATCGATCATCGAGCTCACACTCGGCCCCGGAGAACTGGTCGGCTTCGACAACCGCCGCGTGCTCCACGGACGTGGAGCATTCGCGGTGACGGCGCGCCGCCACCTCCAAGGTTGCTACATCGACATGGATGCGGTTCGATCCCTCGCTCTGCGGGCGGACTGATACGTCACCTCATAGCCAACCGGATCACCCAGAACCCTCGACTCTTGAGCCGAGCCATAGGTCGGCGCATCGATTCGAAGATCGTCGAAGAAGCCATGGTGGAGGAACGAACCCGTCGAAGACTTGCCAACTGACATCGGAACTAGTAGTTTTCGGCGCGTGTTGCAACGGACCTGGGGGGTCGCTGGAACAATGAGGATTGCTGCGGATGTCGGTCGTTTGGACCCGGAGCCACACAGACGATGACCGGCTCCTCCTCGAGGCTCGATGACATCGACCGTGAACTGATCCGTCAGCTGCAGAGCGACGGAAGAACTTCGTATTCCGCGCTTGGTCGCGACGTGGGGCTCTCCGACGCAGCGGCGCGTCAACGAGTGAATCGGCTCACGGCGGATGGCGTGATCGATATCGTCGCGGTCACTGATCCGGCAAAACTCGATCTTGGTTTTCAGGCCCTGCTCGCAATCACCGTCAGCACCGATGTCCGCAAGATTGCGCAAGAAGTCGGTGCCCATCGAGCCAGCGTCTACGTCGTGTTGACCGCGGGTCGGTACGACTTGATTGCCGAGGTGGTGAGCCGTGACAGCGCCTCGTTCGTCGAGCTGACAAACGCGATTCGTGCGCTTCCAGGTGTGGAAACCGTCGAAACGCTGACCTATCTCGGCATCAGCAAGCAGACCTACGACTGGGGTGTCGGATGACCGAATCGAGCAACATGACCGAGCGAGGCGAGCCCTCCGTCGAGATCCTGGGAGTCACGAAACGATTCGACGAGGTCGTCGCCGTCGACAACGTCGATCTTGCCATCGAGGACGGCGAATTCTTCGCCATGCTCGGTCCGTCGGGCTGTGGGAAGACAACCACGCTGCGGATGATCGCGGGCCTCGAGTTCCCGACCGAAGGCCGCCTCAAGATCTTTGGCGATGAAGTCGGCAACCTTCCGCCGAACCAACGACCCGTCAACACTGTCTTTCAGAGCTACGCCTTGTTCCCCCACATGAACGTCCAGGACAATGTGAGCTTCGGCCTCCGCATGAATGGCGTCGACAAGAAGGAAGCCGCTCGCAGCGCCGACGAGCTGATCGAACTCGTTCAGCTCGGTGGTCTCGGGAACCGCAAACCTTCACAGCTGTCGGGCGGGCAGCAGCAACGAGTCGCATTGGCTCGCGCTTTGGTGAACAAGCCGAAGGTCCTCCTGCTCGACGAGCCCCTGGGCGCACTCGACCTCAAGCTCCGCCAGGAGATGCAGACCGAGCTGAAGACGCTGCAACAGGAGTTCGGCGTCAGCTTCGTCTTCGTGACGCACGACCAAGAGGAAGCGCTCACGATGAGCGATCGCATAGCGGTCATGAACGAAGGCCGCTTGCTTCAGGTCGGTTCCGCCGAGGAGCTCTACGAGCGACCGGCCAACCGGTTTGTGGCGGACTTCATCGGGGAGACAAATCTGCTCGATGCCACGGTGGCCGACGGCGACATGATCATCCTGGCGAACGGCACCCGGCTCAAGGCACCCAACCCTCACGCCACTGGTACCAAGGTCGCCATGAGTCTGCGGCCCGAGTCGATCGAGATCGGGCGCCCAGAGTCGATCCCGAGCGACTATCAGGCCACGAGCTTGCGCGGCGTAATCGCCACATCGAGCTACCTCGGTCATTCAATTCTCTATGGCGTCAAGGTCGATTCCACGAATCTCAACGTTCGTTCCGGGGCAGTGGCCGCCCACCAACGGTTCGTGCCGGGCGATGAAGTCGCTGTTTGGTGGGATCGCACCAGCGATTGGGTCGTGCCCGACGACGAACCCGTCGCCGTCACTTCCGAGGCATCGTGACAGCGCCGAAGCTGGCACCTGACGCCGCGGTTCGCAAGGCCGAGAGCAGACGAGGTGTCTTCACGGCGATGCCCGCCGCCATCTACCTGCTCATCTTCTTCTGCACGCCTCTGCTCATCATCGTCGCCTACTCATTCGGCACCCGAACCGCAACCGGGAGCACCCGGCTGTCCGGCTGGAACTTCGACTCCTACGAGCGGATCATCGACGATCTTGTGCTCGGGATCGTGTGGCGTTCGTTCTGGCTGGCCGGGCTCACCACGATCCTTTGTCTCGTCGTCGGGTACCCGTTTGCGTATTACCTTGCGACCCGACCCGCCAGGATCCGCAACATCCTCTTGGTATTGGTCATGATCCCGTTCTGGACAAATGGCCTCATCCGCATCTTCGCCATCCGTTTCCTGCTGGGATCCGACGGCCCGGTCTCGCAAGCATCATCATCGTTGGGTTTCGGCGAGTTCCGCATCCTCTTCACGCCGACCGCGGTGATCATCGGCATGCTGTACAGCTACCTGACGTTCATGGTTCTTCCGCTGTACGTGGCGATCGAGCGTCTTGATTGGAGACTGGTCGAAGCTGCGAGAGATCTTTACGCCAACGGCGGCAAGGCGTTCCGCAAAGTTACGTGGCCCTTGACCAGGTCCGGGGTGATAGCCGGGTCGATCCTCGTGTTCATTCCCAGCTTCGGTTCGTATGTCGTCCCCGAGATCCTCGGTGGGGCAAAGACGCTCTTGCTCGGCTCCTACATCGCACGACAGTTCGGTCAGGCTCGAAACTGGCCCTTCGGCGCCGCGCTCTCTGTCGTGCTGATCGTCGCCATGCTGATCGCCGTCGTCGTCAACCAACGCTCTGCTGCGAGCGAACTCACGGGGAGCAGCTCATGAGTATCGGGATGCAGACCAGCAAGGGCGTCGGTCGTCTCTTGAAGATCAACGCTTGGCTCGTCTTCGCGTTCTTCTACATCCCGATGATCGTCCTCGTGGTGTTCTCCTTCAACGCCTCGCAGCGCGTCAACATCTGGGGAGGCCTTTCCGCTCGCTGGTACCCGGAGATGCTGCGCAATGACGAGATCCTTTCAGCACTCGAGAACTCCCTCGTCGTCGCCGCCATCTCGACCCTGGCATCGACCATCCTCGGAACCGCATTGGCGATCGCGCTCGATCGTTACCGTTTCCGCGGCCGCGGCACGCTCGAAGGCGTCGCCTACCTGCCGATCATCATCCCGGACGTGACCATGGCGGTCATGTTGTTGGCCTTCTTCGCCCAGGCGTTCCGGTTCCTCGGCAACATCGGCCCGCAGCTGCAGCTCGGTCTCTATACGGTCGTCATCAGCCACATCGCGTTCAACATCTCGATCGTCGCGGTCGTGGTACGCGCCAGGCTCGGCCAGCTGGATCCTGCACTCGAGCAGGCGGCCCAGGACCTCTACGCCTCGCGCTGGAAGGCGTTCCGCCTCATCACCCTCCCGCTGATCTTGCCCGGTATTCTCGCCGGTGCACTCCTCGCTCTCGCCTTGTCCCTCGACGACGTCGTCATATCTGCGTTCGTCACGGGTCCGGGCGGGACGACATTGCCCGTCTATGTGTTCAGCGCCATCCGACGTGGCGTCACACCAGAGCTCAACGCCATCTCAACACTGATGCTCGCCGCCTCGACGGTGTTGGTGTTGAGTTCGCTGTTCTTGCAGCGGGCACCAAAACAGGAACGAACAACCACAAAGGAAGACTCATGAAAACAAAGTTCGCGTTGTTAGCGATCCTTGCCATGTTCGCCGCGGCATGCGGCGACGACGGCGGGACCGATGCTGCATCAGCGGCGGCCGATTGCGAGCCGGGCGAGACCGACGGCGATTTGTCCTTCTACAACTGGGCCGAGTACATGGACCCAGCGCTGATCGACCAGTTCGAAGCCGAAGCCGGAATCAGCGTCGAGTACACCGAGTACGAATCGAACGAGCAAATGCTCGCGCAAATCGAGGCCGGGGCCGCCACCTACGACCTCGTTGTGCCGTCTGACTACATGGTCGACACGATGCGCCAGGAGAACCTGCTGGTCCCGCTCAACTTCGATGCCATCCCGAATGTCGCGAACATCGGCGACGAGTGGACCGGTCCGCCGTTTGACCCGGACAACGAGTTCCACGTCGCCTACCAGTGGGGCACCACCGGCCTTGGCATCAGCTATGACGCCTGGGCCGCACTGGGTGATGAGGAGCCGACATGGGGTTGGGTCTTCGATCCCGAGCTCAGCGGGCAGGTGGCCGGTGGCGTGGCGATGTTGGACGACGCTCCTGAGGCGATGTCCGCGGCGCTCAAGTACCTGGGCTACAGCATCGGCGACGTCATGACCAGTGGTAACGAAGACGCGATCCGCGAAGCCGGAGCGCTGCTCAAGGAAACCAACGACAGGCTGACCAAGTACGACTCGGTCAGCTACGCGGACGACTTGGTCAACGGCGAGGTCGACGTCGCCCACGGCTGGAGTGGTGGCTTTGCCGCCTCCCTCTTCGAGGCCGATGCCTACGAGACTCACGTGTATCTCATTCCCAAGGAAGGCGCAGTGCGCTGGGTGGACACCATGGCGATCCCCACCACGGTCGAGGCCGTGTGCTCGGCGCACGCCATGATGAACTTCCTGCTCGACGCCGAGAATGGTGCGGCCCTGACGAACTTCGTCTACTACGCCAGCCCGAACGAGGCTGCTATTCCATACATCCTTCCCGAGATCCTCGAGGACCCGGGTATCTATCCCGACGCCGCCACCATGGCCAAGCTGGAGTTCATTCCGCAGGCCGGCGACCTCGGCCTGCTGATCCAGGACCTCTTCACCGAGGCCAAGGGCTGACGCTCAAAGAGACTGACTGCGGGCCGGCGCTCCTCGAAAGAGGGACGCCGGCCCGTCGCCGTTCTAGATCTGCGGCCGCCGGGCTGCGGTGTCGAGCCACGGCTGCAGTTGTTCCAGCGCGGTGCCAACACGGAACACCGTGGCATCGTCGTAGGCCTGACCCACGATCTGTACACCGGTAGGCATGCCGTTGTCGGCGAACCCACTCGGCACCGACAGCACGGGGTTGCGACTACAGATGTTGAACGGCAGCGTGCAGACGCCGTCCATGTAGTCGTCGAGTTCCGCCCCGTCGACCGTGAGCCGGTTGTCGATGTAGCTCTCCCCCGCCACCATGCCGCGGGTCGCAACGGTGGGGCAGATCAACGCGTCATAGCCAGCCAAGAGACCACCGACGGCTGCCTGAATCTCGGCCAGGAGTATTTGTTCTTCGTAGAAGGACCCTGTCTCCGCCGCAACTTTGCACTGCTCGACGAAGGCGACCGTGTAGTCGTTGGCCAGCTCTCTGGCGCCCGGTTCAAGTACGGGTTCGGCCTCGGCCGCCATCATCTGGCTGAAGTGCATGAGCGCCACCCGATTGACGGCGGCCAGGGTGAACGGAAGGTCGACTTCCTCGACGATTGCTCCCGCGTTGCGAAGGGCCGCGCCGGTTGCCGCGGTGTTGGCGACAATCTCCGGATCGATCCGCCAGTCGGCGAATGCCGGACTCAACGCGATTCGCATTCCTTCGACCGAGTCGTGCGCGGAGGGCAGCATCAGCGCAGGTCGCAGCGACACGTGATCGCTGGGGTGCGGACCTACCACCACGTTCTGCAATAGCGCCGTGTCAGCCACCGTGCGCGCCATCGGACCCACCGCGCAGAATGTGTCGAGGTTGAACGGAGCGTCCTGTGGCACGCGGCCGTAGGGCGGGCGGAACCCCACGACGCCGTTGATGCTCGCCGGAATACGAATGGATCCGCCGATGTCGGAGCCGCTGGCGAGGATGGTCGTGCCCGCCGCGAGCGCTGCCCCTGAACCTCCCGATGAACCGCCGACTGCGTAGTCGGGATTCCACGGGTTGCGAGTGACGCCATACATCTTCGAGTGAGTGAAGCCAGCGCACGAGAACTCCGGTGCTGTGGATCGAGCGTGGACGATCGCTCCCGCGTCGATCATGCGCTGGGCGAAGACCGAGCTCTCCTCAGCGATGTCGTCCTTGAAGAGGAGCGACCCGAAGCGGAGCGGATGGCCGGCAACCGCCTCTTCTTCCTTGATGGCGAGAGGGATCCCCTCAAGCGGGCGAGGCTGCGGACCATTGCCGGCATAGCGAGCTTCGGCTTCGCGGGCCTGAGCCATGGCCCCCTCGTCGTCGCGCAGGCACAGTGCGTTGATGGTCGGCTCGATCGCATCAGCGCGGTCGATCACGGCTTGCATCAAGTCGACGGGCGACAACGAGCCATCCCGAAAGGCGGCCAAGGCCGTTGTTGCTGGCAAATAGTGAAGTTCAGTCACGGAGCTTCCTGTCTCTTCGCTCTCGCTGGTGGAGTCACATCGTTCCCCAGTCGTAGTTCTGCTGCACCATCCGGAGGTACGTCATGACTTCCACGTGATTGACCTCGCCGAGATCCCGGATCTGGTTGCTGACCTCGATCAACTGCTGTGTGTCTCGACACACGATCTCGGCCAACACGTCGAATCGCCCGGTTGTCATCACGGTGTAGTCCACCGCCGCAATCTGGCTGATCTTCTCTGCGGTCGTGTCGTGCGCGCCGCACACATTGATGCCGACCATTGCCTGGATCGGGTATCCGAGCGACACCGGGTCGGTGACCGCCACGATCTGGATCACGCCACGATCCTGCAGCCGGTTCACCCGTTGACGAACCGCTGCTTCGGAGAGCCCGACCTGGGGAGCGAGGCGACTGTAGGCGGCTCGCCCATCGACTTGGAGTTCGCTGATGATCGCCTTGTCGACATCGTCGAGTTCGTGGCGAACCGTCACGAGGGCTTCTCCATCTCCGCCATTGCCTCCGTGAGCGTCTGGCGGAGGATCCGGTTCATGATCTCGAACTCCTCGGGACCGGCAATGAGCGGTGGTGAGAGCTGGATGACCGGCTCGCCTCGGCTGTCGGCTCGGCAGATGAGGCCGAGTTCGGCGAGCCGCAGCGAAAGAAAACCGCGGATCAAGCGCTGACTCTCCTCGTAGCTGAAGGACTCCTTGGTCTCGCGATCCTTCACCAACTCGATGCCGTAGAAGTACCCCATTCCCCGCACATCGCCGACGATCGGGAGATCGGCGAGATCGTCGAGGGAAGAGCGGAACGCCGCCTCATTGGCCATGACGTTGCCGCAGAGATCCTCCTTCTCGAAGATGTCGAGGTTGGCGAGTGCCACCGCACAACTGACAGGGTGGCCGGCGAATGTGTAGCCGTGGAGGAACTGCTCGTCGGTGCCGTTGAACGGCTCGGCGAGCTTGTCGCTCACGAGCATGGCGCCAAGGGGCGCATAGCCGGAGGTGAGTCCCTTTGCACTGGTGATGATGTCGGGCTGGTATCCGAGGCGTTCCGAGCCAAACATCGCTCCGATGCGGCCATAGGCACAGATGACTTCATCGCTGACCAACAACACTCCGTGTGTGTCACAGATCTCGCGCACACGCGTGAAGTAGCCATCGGGGGGCACGAAACACCCGCCGGCGTTCTGAACCGGCTCGAGAAAGACCGCCGCGATCGTCTCGGGTCCTTCGCGAAGAATCGCCTGCTCGATCTCCTCCGCGAAATACGACTCGTCCTTTGCGTGCTCAGGAATGCGGTACATGTCGGTGTGAGGGACCTTGATGGCGCCCGGTACCAGCGGTTCGAATGGACCTTTCACCGCGGCGAGGCCGGTGATCGACAAGGCGCCCATCGAGGTGCCGTGATAGCTGAGGTTGCGGCTGATCACCTTGGTTCGCAGCGGCTCACCCATGAGCTTGAAGTACTGGCGGGCCAGTTTCCACGCGGACTCAACCGCCTCGGAGCCGCCGCTGGTGAAGAACACCCGGTTGAGATCGCCCGGGGCCAGCGCGGCAAGACGGGCGGCGAGCTCTACGGCTTTGGGATGCGCATACGTCCAGATCGGGAAGAAGCCGAGCGTGGCGGCCTGTGCACCCGCTGCTTCGGCGAGCTCTGTTCGCCCGTAGCCGACCTGGGTGGTGTAGAGACCGGCGAGCCCGTCGAGGAACTTCTTGCCATGGTTGTCCCAGACATAGCAACCATCACCACGCTCGATGATCGGCATGCCGTCGACACTGCGCCCGAGGGACGAGAAGTGTCCCCAGAGGTGGCGATCGGCTTGCTCCGCAAGTGAGGCATTGTCTTGTGACGACATTCACATCCCTTTCCGTGAGCACGGATTCAATACCAAATTGCCAGGCAATGCAACCGAATCAGTTGCCAAACTTGTCACCGGCGATCAGAATGCCCAGATGCGTCGCCCACCGATTCGTGTCCTCGACATTTCCGGAACCCCCGAGGAGATGGGCCACACTCACGGCTCTGCCTTCGGCGAGGAGATCCGGTACTACACCGGAGAACGGGTCGCATTGGTCATGAGCGGACTCTGGTCCGGCGGCCCTATGAGCCGTGGCGACGTGCTCGATCTTGCCGAGTCGATGCTCCCTGCCCACGAGTCCCACTCCTCCACGCTGTACGCCGAGATGTGTGCGATGGCCACCGCAGCAGGGATCACTCCTGCTGAGGCGATCGTTGTCGGCGGCTTCACCGACTTCGTCGATGCAGTCCGCGCCGAGGTGGGAGGACGTCATCCCGAAACCGTGCTGGAGGACGACTGCACCTCCGTCATTGTTCCCGATCATCGCGCTGACGGCGCCGGCTTCTTCGCCCAGACCTGGGACATGCACGACACCGCCACCGACCATGTCCTCCTGCTCCGGACGAAACCGGCGGACGCGCCAGCCGCCCTCGTCTTCACCACCACTGGAGCGATGGGCCAGATCGGGATGAGCGAAAACGGCGTCTGCGTCGGCATCAACAACCTCGTGGCCACCGATGGCACACCAGGCGTCACCTGGACGCAGGTCGTTCGCCACGCGCTCGAACAGGACTCCGCCGCGGCCGCACGAGATGCCGTGCTCGACGCCGATCTTGCCGGCGGCCACAACTACCTTCTCTTCGATGCTCAGGGCGACGGCTACAACGTCGAGGCGATGCCCACGGCACGACCGGTCACGAAGCTGGACCAGGCAGCCATCGCGCACACCAATCACACGCTCACCGACGAAACCTGTGCGGTGCAAGGCCCCCGGGCCGACGCGCTTCAGGATTCCTCGAAACGACGGTTGTCCACCGCGGAAGCCCTTCTCGACCGTGAGGGTGTCACCGCCGACGATCTGATGGCATTGACCCGCGAGCCGGACGCGATCTGCCAGGTAGCCGTTGAGCCCTATCTCGTCGAGTCGTCGGGAGCCGCTATCATGCGCCCCAGGACCAGGGAGTTCTGGGCGGTCTGGGGCCTTCCCAAGGACAACGATTTCCAGAAGGTCGCCTTCCCGTGAGCGATACGATCGTCGAAAAATCCGGCCTTCGCTACGTACATCTCGGGGTCGACCACGCCGAGGCACTCGAGCGGCTGGAGCTCTCCGTATTCGACACGATCGACCCGAGCGACCTCTACGACGCCGCCGAGCTCCACCGCTTGGCCGAAGTGTTTCCCGAAGGCAACTTTGTGGTACTCGACGGCGACAAAACCATCGGCATGGGACTCGGGCTGTTTGTCGAGTTCGACTTCGAGCACACCGATCATCGCCTCGCAGACATCACCGGCGAGGACGGCGTCTCCAATCATTCGATGGATCATCCGTGGTACTACGGGACCGACATCTCGGTGTACCCCGAGTACCGCGGCCGCGGTATCGGTCGGCAGCTCTACGAACTGCGAAAGGGATGTGTCCGCCAGTTCAACAAGTTGGGCATCGTCGCGGGTGGCGTCATCCCCGGCTTCCGCGACCACAAGGCCGACATGAGCGCCGAGGAATACGTCGCCAAGGTCGTCGCCGGCGAGCTGTACGACCCCACCACGACGTTTCAGATGGAGAACGGATTCGAGGTCCTCGGCGTGCTCTCCGGGTACGTCGACGACTCCAGCGTCGACGGCTACTCCACCCTCATCCGTTGGACCAATCCCGACTACCGGACATGAGCAAACCAACCACCACCTCCGTCGCCGAACTGCTGGCCGCCCTTGTCCCGGATCCCGACAAGCCCGCAGGACTCACCGGTGAGTGGGGAGTTGCCGCGTTCACCGAGGGCACACTCGAGAGCGGAGTCTGGAGCGCCACCGTCGATGTCTGGGACGAAGACGACTATCCGGTCAACGAGGTGATCGTGATGATCCGCGGGCACCTTCGCATCACCGAGCCGGACGGAACGGCCACCGACCTTCGCCGCGGCGACATGTATCACTTCCCCAAGGGCTGGGCCGGCCGCTGGGAAGTCCTCGATGACATGCAGAAGATCTACTTCATCATCGAATGACGCCCCGAGACACCAAGGCGCTGATCGCCGCCGCCGAGCCCGCCGTCTTCTGGTCGGACAACCCCGATGCTCCAGAGCCACGGCCGCCCCTTCGGGGGCCGCTGACTGCCGACCTCTGTATCGTTGGTGCCGGCTTCACCGGCCTGTGGGCCGCGCTGCAAGCACTGGAAGAGGACCCTGCCCGTCGGGTGGTGCTCCTGGAGGCCGAGACGGTCGCGTTCGGAGCATCGAGTCGCAACGGCGGTTTCTGCGAAGCGTCGCTCACCCATGGATTCTTCAACGGCCTCTCGCACTGGGCCCAGGACCTGGCGATCCTCGAACGGATGGGCGCCGACAACCTCGACGCGATCATCGACACCACCCGTCGCCACGGGATCGAGGCCGACATTCGTCGCACCGATCAGGTCTCGCTCGCTCTCACCGGCTGGCAGGTCGATGCCCTGGCCGAGGGGGCCAAGATCTACGCCGACCACGATGTCTCCCACACACTGCTCGACGCCGATGGCGCTCGGGCCGTGGCCGACTCCCCCACCTATCTGGGCGCACTCGTCGACCACGGGTCGCTGGCACTCGTCGACCCGGCGCGGCTGGCGTGGGGGCTTCGCGATGCCGTGCTCGCGCTGGGTGCCTCGCTCTACGAACGCAGCCGAGTCACCTCGATCACCGACGCTGGTAGTTCGCTGACTGTCTCCACCGGAGCGGGAGAAGTGAGCGCCGATCGGGTTGTGGTGGCCACCAATGCCTGGGCCGAACCGGTCCGCCAGATGCGCCGCTACATCGTGCCCATCTATGACCACGTGCTCATGACCGAGCCGTTGAGCGGCACCCAAATGGCCGAGATCGGGTGGGAGGACCGCCAAGGTCTCGCCGATGCCGCCAACCAGTTCCACTACTACCGGCTCACCTCGGACAACCGAATCCTGTGGGGTGGCTACGACGCCAACTACTACTTCGGCAACGGCATGGGGCCCTCGTACGAGAACCGGACGGCCAGCCATGAGTTGATCGCCGACCATTTCTTCGACACATTTCCCCAGTTGGAAGGCCTCGGGTTCTCCCACCGATGGGCGGGCCCGATTGGCACGACATCAAAGTTCGCGGCTGCGTTCGGGTGCCGCTACGACGACAAGTTGGCATGGGCAGCCGGCTACACCGGCCTTGGCGTAGGTGCCAGCCGGTTCGGTGCCCGCGTTGCCCTCGATCTCGTCGATGGCCTCGATACCGAGCGAACCCAGCTCGAGATGGTGCGCAAGAAGCCGATGCCGTTTCCGCCCGAGCCGCTGCGGAGCCTGGCCATTCAAGCGACACGGCGGGCAATCGCCAAATCCGACCGAACCGGCCGTCCTGGTCCGCTGCTGCGAACACTCGAACGATTCGGTGTCGGTTTCGACAGCTGATGGGCTCAGCTGCCTCGCAGCCAGCGCGAAAGCCTGATGGCGCTCTTCGCCTCTCGACCCTTGTCCTCGGTGGCGTCTGCGCCGGCCATGATGAGACGGCTGCCTCGAACGCCCAGCCATCGGAGTGGTTCGGGCTCCCATGATCGCGACCGGTGGCCGACCCACGGGAGATCGGTGCGCTCGGTCTCGACCCCGACGATGAGTTCGGCGAGCGTGCGTCCAGCGAGATTGCTCGGCGCAACACCTTCGCCGACATAGCCGCCGGCCTCCGCAATGCCCGACGCTCGGTCGTGGCGAACGAAGGGGGTCCAATCTCGCGAGACCCCGAGCACGCCACCCCATCGATGGGTGATTCTGGTGTCGGCCAGAACCGGGAAGAGATCGACCAGCGCTTCGTGAATCAACCGGTGTGAGTCGCCACGTACCTCGGCGGCGGGATCGATCTTCGACCCGAACAGGTAGGGGACCCCCCGACCGCCGAAGGCGATACGGCCGTCCTCGGTGCGCTGGCCGTAGATGACCATGTATCGATCGTCGGCAAATGTCGGGCGCTCGTGCAGACCGATTTGGTCAAGCGTCACCTCGTCGAGGGGTTCGGTGGCGATCATTCGCGAATAGACCGGGACCATGCGCCGCCGCTGACCCTCGAGCTCACAGGTGTAGGCCTCGGTTGCCTGCACCACGGTGTTGGCGGACACGATGCCGCGGTCGGTCACGACAATCCCCGGCTCCACCGATTCGGCGGCCGTGCGCTCAACGATGACCACACCCAGATCCTCGCAAACCGCGGCGAGCCCGGTCACCAGCCGGGCAGGGTCAACCGCCGCAGTGTGGGCAAACCAGATCCCACCGAGAACGCTGGTGGCGTCACACATCTGGCGAGCCTCTGTCGCGCCAAGCAGCCGGAAGTCGTTGTCGTCGAGCCCGAGACCGTGGTGATGAGCGACCTCAGCGATCTGGCGGGTCTGCTGCGGCTGGTTGCGCGCAAGCCGGATTGTGCCGCCCTTGGCATAGCCGCAATCAATCCCGCGCTCTGCCACCACGCGACCGATCTCGTCGACCGAGTCGAATACGGCGCGGGTCAGGCGGAGGGATTCCTCGAGTGACGACCGACGGGCGTACTTCTCGATCCCCGCGGCCAGTTCCCCGACGGCCCAGCCACCGTTGCGTCCCGACGCACCGAAGCCGACATGCTCGCGTTCGACCACGAGGATCGAGAGAGTCGGGTCAAGAGTCTTCAGGTAGTAGGCCGTCCAGAGGCCGGTGAAACCTGCGCCGACGACCACCACGTCGACTGACACATCACCGTTCAGCGCTGCTCGTTGTGTGAGTCCGCCAGGCAGCTCATCGAGCCACATCGACTGCCCTCGATTCATGATCGCAGCCTGCCACATGCGCCTACGCTGCGGGCGACATGGGAGTAGAGTCGCATCCCTGCGACGCGATATGACTCTCGCCGTCGGCTACCGATTGGTCATCTCGTGACTGTGACCGTTGATGTGATCGTCGTGACCCGCGACCGACCGCATCTCATCGGCCGCGCCGTGGAGAGTGTGGTGGTCGCCGCCACCCCGGAGACCCGGATCACTGTCGTCGACCAGAGCGCGACGGCGGCCACCGCGGAGGTGATTTCGGAGCTCACCGCCAGCGACAGTCGGATCACCCGCCTGGCGTTGAACACCAAGGGAAGCAGCCTCGCTCGCAACGCCGGCATCGCCCACACATCGGCTGACCTTGTCCTGTTCACCGACGACGACTGTGTTGTATCGCCTGACTGGATTGCATCCATGATCGACGAGTTCGCCGACGAGAGCTGTGCTGCCGTCTTCGGATCGCTCCGTGCCGACGATGCTGATCAGCCTGGAGACGCCGCCGACGCTCCCTGGCTCGGGGTGGCTGTCACCGCAGGGACCGAGCGACGCGAATTCGCACCGCAGTCAACCGATCTGAGCTTCGGCCATGGCGCAAACATGGGATTTCGCCGGACTGCCCTCAACGCGGTCGACGGCTTTGATCCGATGCTCGGGGTTGGCTGCGTACTCCGCTCGTGGCCCGAGCGCGACATCGGCTATCGCATGCTCTCGGCCGGCCACTCGATCACCTTTCAACCGAAATCCGTGGTCAGCCACAACCAATGGCGCACCTGGGACGAGGTCTACGCCGCCCACTACAACTACGCCTTCGGCGCGGGAGCGGCCGTTGCGAAGTACCTCCGCTGTGGCGATCTCAAGGGGCTTCGGGTCTTGGGCGACTGGATTCTTCAACTCGGCTTTCGCCAAGTCGTCTCGGGAGCGGTGCGGTGGCGCGATCCTCGCAAGATTCGGATCGGTGTCATCCACATTCTCTACCCGATGGTTGGGATCTGGAAGAGCCGGGGCCTCCCGATCGACAAGTCGACCCGCCAGTATCGGGATCGACGCGACTCAGAGGCCGAATAGCTCCGGAAGATCGCCGATCGCCGAGACCTCAGCGGTGACATCGGTGACGTCGGTGGCACCGACCGGGAGCGACCCAACGACCACCACACGACACCCGGCTGAATTCGCGGCGCGGACATCGGTCGCAGTGTCGCCGACCATGACGAGTCGGTCGATCGAGCATCCCGCTCGCGTTGCGCTTGCCAGCAGCATGCCCGGATCCGGCTTGGCCCCGAATCCGGTGTCGTAGCCGATGACACTGTCGAAGTGCTGTCGCCAGCCAAGCGTGGTCAGTTGCTTCGACGCCGACTCGCCACCGTCGTTGGTGGCCAGGCCGATCCAGAGCCCCGCTCCCCGCAATGCCGAGAGCATCTCCGTGACCCCTGCGAGGGGTTGAACGGCGGCACCAACGTGGAGCGTCGCGAGCCCCTCCAACTGCGAGACGGTGTCGGCGAGCGGCCGGTCGAGCGCGATGGCGATCCGGGCGGCGATCTCACCGTTGCTTTCCGCGATCACGGGGGAATCGGTCGTCAATGTACCGGCCACAAGATCAACACCAATGGCAGCGGCAGCCCGCCGCCGATCAGCTGGATCGTCCACGAGCTCGGCAAGGGCCCGTGCCATGGCCGGCCCCCACGTGCGATGCACATCGATCAGGGTTCCGTCCTTGTCGAACACCACGGCAGCGACGTCATCGAGCAACACGGCCGCACTGTAGGGCCTAGATTCTGCGGCCATGTTGACAACCACGATCGGCGCGTTCCCAAAACCCAGTGATGTGCCGATCACCGACTGGTTCTCGATCTCAGACGGGGACTACACGAGCGCCTACCTCGACGAGCTGGACGCCGTTGCTGATGAGGTTCTCGATGCCGCGGTGCACGCCGTCGTCCGCGACCAGATCGACGCCGGGGTCGATATCCCGACGGACGGCGAGGTGCGGCGCGAGAACTACATCCACTATCAGTGTCGGCAGCTGACGGGTATCGACTTCGGGACGCTGTCGTACAAGCGTATGCGTGGCACAACCGATACCGAGCTGCCTACTGTCCGGGGCGAGATCGGGGTTGGCGAATCGCTGCTCCCCCGTGATTTTCGGGTTGCCCAGGCGGCAACGACGGCTCCGGTGAAGATAACGGTTCCGGGCCCGATGACGATCATCGACTCGGTCGTCGACGACCGCTATCGCGACGATGTTGCGCTGGGCGCCGATCTCGCGGCCGCCATCAACGTCCATGTCCTCGCTCTTGCCGACGCCGGCTGCACGAACATCCAGGTGGACGAACCGGTCATGGCCCGCAAGCCAGGCGCCGCTCTCAGCCACGGGATCGATCATCTCGCCCGATGTTTCGGCGGGGTCAGGGGCGAGGTGACCCGCATCGCTCATGCCTGCTGTGGCTACCCGAACTCCCTGGACGAGATCGATTACCCCAAGGCCGACCGAGGTGCGTATCTCGAGCTGGCCGAGGCACTGGACGCTGCACCCATCGACCAGATCAGCATCGAAGATGCCCACGCCCACAATGATCTGGAGATGCTGCTGCCCCGCTTCCGGTCGACCACCATCATTCTCGGCGTCGTGGGGATTGCTCGGAGCCGCCTCGAGACAATCGAAGAGATCGAGGCTCGGCTCCGCGAGGCGGTTGCCATCCACGGCCTTGACCGGTTGATCGCGGCCCCCGATTGTGGCCTGGGGTATCTCAGTCGAGATCAGGCCCTCGACAAGCTGCGCAACCTGGCCACCGCCGCTCATCGGATCACAGCATGAGCGGTCAGCCGGGCAGCTCGTCCAGACGAGCCTGAAGACGCGCGACGAACGCCCGCTGGTTCTTGGCGAGCTTCGCTTCGGCTTCTCCAAGCGAGAACCATGCCGCCCGATCGACCTCGGGGAACGACTTCATCGTCCCTGACCGCGGTGGCCATTCCATCTCGAACATGTTGCTCACGATGTTGTCCGCGTCGAAGTCGGCCCGCCGGGCGAAGAGGTGTATTCGTTTCCCGCCACTGGTCGCCGATCCCAGCTCAACCGATTGCCCCGCCGGCGGTGCTGAGCCGAGCTCCTCGGCGAACTCTCGCTCGGCGACGCTCAACAGATCCACCTCGCCCTCCTCGACAATTCCCTTCGGGACTGACCAGCCGCCGTCGTCCTTCTTCGCGAAATAGGGGCCACCCATGTGCGCAAGCAGCACCTCGACGCCCTCGGCCGCCGACCGCCACAAGAGGAGCCCGGCGCTGTCGATCATGGGCGCGGTGCCACCAACAGCGATTGCACGGAGGTTCCGATCTGGCCATCTCGGTCGGAGAGGATCCCGGCCGCGGTGCCGAACCCAGCACGCCGCACATGGCTTTCGGCGGACAGCAAGACCCAGTCCCCGACCGGCAAGCGGTGAAGGTGAACGGTGACATCAGGATTGATGAAGAGGTGTTCCTCCGCGCTCAGGACACTGCTCACGGCATTCGGGAAGTCGGCCGTGGTACAGGCGCGGTCCAGCGGGTGTATCTCTTCACCCACGAACGTGGGGACACGCAACCGAAACCAGGACTGTCCGGGGCCGGGCGTCTCGAAGAAGTTGCCTTCCACCGGACGAACATCGACCATGCCACCGAACATCACCACGCCTGGATCGTGTCGCGCCGTGAGGTCGTAGGTAGCGCAGTCCTCAGGAGCAACGGCGTTTGGCGGACCACTCTGCGGAAGCGCCGACTCGTCGAGCCCATTGTCGCCGACCGCCATGCGCAGCATCCGGCCGGCGCAGACCTCCGTGCCATCGAGGGTGAACAAGGAGACGTCGATCAATTGAAGTCGCCGACCCGGGCGCCGGGTCTCGACCCGAGCCATGAGTGTCTCCAACGGCACCGGACGCAGCAGCTCCGATGTCAGTCGACTCACGAACCACTCGGTATCCCCGGGGTCGTGCTCCAGGGCGAGGCGGGCCATCAGCGCGGATGGCGGACCCCCGTGCATGGCGTTCGGATCCCACGGGCCACGGCAGGCCTCGGTGGGATGAAATCGGTTCCCCTCTCGTTCGAACAACCCGGCCGGTAACGCGGTCATGACCGGCGACTCTAGGCATGGCAGGGTGCGGGCAACCGAATTTCATCCGTACTTTGCTTGACAGATCAGTATTCATCGTTCATCGTCGATAAACGATGAAGCCTCTCACCGATCAGGCCGCCGAGGAATACGCAGCGTGGTTCCGCTGCTTGGCCGACGGAACGCGACTTCGGGTCTTGAATGTCGTGGCCACAGCGGCGCGGCCGCTGACCGTCGGCGAGATCGTCGATGCCGTCGATCGAAGCCAGTCGACGGTTTCCCGCCATCTACAGGTGTTGGCCGAGGAGGAATTCGTCCTCACCGAAGCTGACGGCGTTCGCACGTTGGTCCGAGTCAACAACAAGTGCATGACTGCACTCCCTCGGGCCGCCGCGGTGATCATGGGTCAGCCGGCAGAGGCTTCATGATCCGAAGCTCGCTGCTCCTGCTCGCAGAGCTGATTGCGTTGTTCTTCAGCGTGGCCTTTCTGGTGCAGCTCGGTCAGCGTCGCATGGGCCAGGAACGACTCAGAGCGTGGATGGGGGGACGACCCGTCGTCGCGGCGCTGAAGGGCATCGCGGTCGGATTCATCACTCCCTTCTGCACCTACTCCGCGCTACCGCTCCTCGTCGGACTCCGCCGGGCTCGAGTCACGCCCGCTGGATACGTCGCGTTCATCGTGGCGGCTCCGGTTCTGGATCCCGTGCTCTTCGGTGCACTCGTTGTGATCGTCGGATTCACGGCCGCGGGAATCTACGCCGCCGTGGCGTTCAGTGCAGCGCTGACGTTGGCGCTCGCTGCCGAGCGCTACGGCATCGAACATCACCTGTGCCCGATTGATGCTCTTGTCGTTCCCGTCGGCGGCGGATCCGATGCCGCCCTGTCACCCTCCTCGTGCGCCCCCGAGAGCGAAGCACCATGGGCCGGTGCCCGCATCGAGATCCACTCTGCGGTTCGGAGCGCGACGGCTCTGTTGCGGTCGATGATCGTCTTGTTGCTCGTGGGCGTCAGCATCGGCCTCGCCATCGAGGCCTTCGTGCCCGCCGACTCCGTCGCCGGCATCACCGGTCGCTTCGACATGTTTGCCATCCCCGTGGCCGCCGCCCTCGGCACACCGCTGTATTTCAACACCGAACTCTTCGTCCCAATCGCCGATTCTCTGGAAACCGCCGGAGTCGGTATCGGCGCCATCGTCGCGCTGACCATTGCCGGCGCCGGGGCCAACGTCCCCGAATTCATCCTTCTCTCGCGTCTCGCCAGCCGACGAGTGATCAGCATGTTCATCGGCTACGTCTTCACCGTCGCCGTCATCGGCGGCTCCCTCGCCCAACTGGCGAGCTGACCGAACTAGCCGAGCGACATGAACTGAGTCATCGCGTCGCGAAAGCCATCGGGCTCGTCGATGGGCACAACGTGACCACAGTTGGCGAACTCGACGAGTTCGCAGGTGGGAATGGTCGCCACCAGGCGTTTCGCATTCTCCGGCGTCAGGTACTCCGACTCCGCCCCGCGCATCACGAGGGTCGGAACCTGGATCCTCCCGGCGGCCGCCCAACCTTCGTCTTCGGCGCCGTGAAAGGCGATCGCTCCAGGCTGGCGCAACGCCGGGTCGTAGCGCCACGTCCACGACCCGTCCGCGAGGCGCTGAATCGCGTTGCGGATGCGGTGCGAGAGATGTTCGTGCGAGGCGCGCGGATTGGCCGCCAGCTCGGTCGCGATCGCCTGCTCCGGCGAGTCGAACCGAGCCGCCTGCTCGAAGTCGGTGTACATCTGCTTCCGCGTCGACTTCGGGATCGTTGGCGCGATGTCGACCAATACGAGACGAGCGAGTTCCGCCGGCACACCGCCCGAGTAAAGAATCGAGATGGACCCACCAAGTGACTGCCCGACGAGCGTGATGTGGTCGAGTCCGAGTGCGGCAACCAGCGAGCGAACATCGGCGACCTGGGAATCCAGACCATACGAGTCGACCCACTGAGACTCCCCGTGACCGCGAAGATCGGGTGCAACAACGCGGCAATGTCGACTCATGTGGGCCGCAAACGAGTCCCATTGGCGGGCGTGCGCAGTCAGCCCGTGAAGCAGCAACAGCGTCTCGTCGGCGTCGGTCGGCCCCGCCCAGTCCCGATAGTGGAGACGAAACCCATCAAGCTGGAGCAGCTCGTCTTGCACGTGCACGCTTCGCACCCCCTGTTGTCCCCCGCAGGGGCAGCTCATGTTCGCATGGTTCGTGATAGGGATACGCATTCGGTCGAGCGGTTCGGCCACCACGTTCGCGAGGAGAGCCATGAGCAAGCTTTCGATGATGGGCACAATCACTTGTCAGGACGGCAAGGCCGACGAGATGGCCGCGGTGCTGGCCGACATGGTCCAGGCCGCCAAGGAAGAACCGGGTATCGAGATCTACTCGTACCACCGAGGCGAGGGCAACAGCTTCTCGTTCTTCGCGCTGATGTCGAGCCCCGAAGCAATGCAGGGCCATGGGCAGAGTGAGGCCATGCAGGAAGCAATGCAGGCATTCATGCCGTTGATGGCCGAGCCCCCGCAGATGGCCCCGGCTACACCGATCGCCGCGATCGGTTTCGAGATCTGATCTCAGCCGAGATCTGCACGGCCTCCAACGACAACCTCACGGCCGCTCATCGGCGGTTCGTGGTCCACGAGTTCCTCGGGGAAGCCGACGCCGCGAAGGTCCTCGCCACAGCCGTCCCGGTGTGCACGATGTCGCCGGCGAAGATGGCGATATTGCCGCTCGAGGCCTTGTGGCAGCCTCCTGAGACCGGACAGTCGACGACAGACCAGACAACACGCCGTCCGCGCCCTCCACCGCACGCCATCGTCGGAACCGCCTCGGCAATTGTCGCATTGGCTCTCTACCGACGAAAGAATCTGATCGGTTGGTGGCCGCCGGAGGCGCCTGCGATATAGCCCTCATCCACGAACCAATCGGACGGCATGCGAACCACCGATAGAAGCGAAGCGACTGCATCTCCTCGGTCCGGCGGCTGTCGCGCGTTAATCGACCGGGGACCGGAGACGCCGTCGGGGCGGTCCGTTACGGTTCGAGCACCGACCTCACGGGAACCTGGACTGGACGTGTCATGACCATCACCATCAGAAAGCTTCATCTCGCCATCGCAGTCGTCGCCATCGCCGTACTCGCAACGGCCACGACAGCGCTCGCTACCCATGTCTTCAACGACGTGTCCGAAGGCGCGTTCTACCACGACGCCGTCACGTGGGCGAAAACCAACGAAATAACCACCGGCTCCCCCGCCGGTTCGGCCACTTTCAAGCCACTCGACCCGGTCACCCGAGGCGAAAGCGTCACATTCCTCAAGCGCTACGATGCCAACATCGTCCAGCCCACTCTCGACATGCTTGCGAGCGACATCGCCGCCCTCGAAGTGGGGCTCTTCGACTCCGACACCGTCCTGACCGGGGCCAGCACGAACTCACCGTCGCCGGTCGACATGGGCCTCAAAGCCGTCGTCACCATCCCCACGGGCCACACCGCAGTGATCGAGATCGGCTTCTCGGCCGAATCCGCATGCAGCGGCGGTGTCGGGACCCAATGGTGCAACGTCGCAGTCCTCGCCAACGGCACGGCGGTGGACGACACCACTTTCGCCTTCAACAACACCAACTCTGTAAGCGCCACGCCGAAGGCCCACTCCATGACACGCGTGACCGGCGAACTTCCCCCGGGAACCTACGAGATCACGGCCACCCACAACACGACGAACGCGAGCACCTATCACGACACGTTCGCAAAGGTGTTGACAGCCACGGTCCATTTCCTGAGCTGACCCGGACCCCTCCCCCTCGCTCAGCCTGCTCTAGTCAGGCTGCCCCTGTTTGGCCACGCGCCGCGACTGGGCACGAAGACGTGGACCGCCTTGACGACGGTGACCTCATGACCGCCACGAGCGAGGTTGCCGGCGAGCTTGGCCCCACGCTGCCCAGGCCGATGAATCCGATCTTCATCGCTCGGCCATCCAGTCTTGGAAGATTGGTCCGGTGTACTCGCCAGAGATGATTCGTTCCCGAGCATCCGCCCACATCTTGTTCCAGACGTCCGGATCGTGTAGCTCAGCTGTCGGGTCTGCCCGGCTGCGAGCGACAAATCCAGGGAACGCCGGACGTCCACTGGCCTGGCCCACCGGGTGATAGCGGATGTCCACACTCCATCGCAGCTGGGTCGAGACGTTGGGCTTCGAGCAGTGGATGTTCTGCTTGTCGAACAAGATGATGCTGCCTCGCTCTGCGGGGAGCGCTTCTCCCTCCCTTCCGTCGATGATCTCCGCAGGAACGGTGGGTTCGCGGGGAATCGGACCCGGGACGTGACGATGTGCTCCCTCGAGATGGCTCTTCGGAATCGAGACAAGGCAGCCGTTCTCCTCGCTCGCATCGGTGACCGCGACCCAAACGGTGATTTGATCGGTGGTGAGTGCTTCTGGCAACACCGCCACCGTGTCCTGGTGCCAGCTCGTGTTGCCCACACTCGAGTGAGCGACGCTGTCGTCGGAGAGGCGCGCGAGCGGGGGCTTCAGTCGCATCTGCTGTACGGGACTCGACGCGATCTCCGGGCCGAGGAGCGATTCGACGGCATCCAGAATCTTCGGGTTGGTCAACAACCCGAACACGGCCGGTCCGGTATGGGCGCGGAACGCCGCGGGATCGATCTCGCCGTTGACAAGGGGAAGCGAGATGTTGAACTCATCGATGCAGTCGGGGAAGCGGCGAACCATGGTCGTGTATCGCTCCGCAAACGGCACCTCCGGGCCCGGCACATCGATTTTGCCCGCGGCCACGAGTCGCTGCGCGTAAGCATCGAGGAGGGCGCTGTACTCAGTCTCGAGCGGCCGGAGATCGTCATCGTCAAGCACGTCCTCCACGAGAAGAAACCCGTCGCGGTGGAACTGCGCAACCTGGACATCCGAAAGCATCGGGAAGACCCCTATCAACGTGAGATATCGGTTGCGTCATTCTGCCCCAGAAACCGCCTGGGGTACGGTCCATTCATGACCCGAATCCTCGACTACAACGGCCAAGACGCCGACCGCACCGTGACCGTCGCCGACATCGTCGCGCTCCACGGTTCGGGGCAGCAGTACGCCCAGGTGACAGCGTCAACCGCCGACGAAGCCGCCGCGGCCGAAGCCGCCGGTGTCGAGATGGTTGTCTGCATGTCGGAGTGTGTGCCGGCACTTCGCCAGGGATCGTCTCGGGTGTTCGTCACCGCGGCGATCGACTTCACCGGATCGATCACACCCGATGATCTACTCGGCGTTGCGTTGGAATCCCTGGAGAATGGAGCCGATGCAGTGATCACGGCGCGTCGGCTCGAAGTGGTCGAGCTCCTTGCAGCAGAAGCGATCCCGGTCATGGGCCACCTCGGATTTGTGCCGAAGAAGTCCAACCTCTTCGGCGGCGTACGGGGTGTCGGCAAGTCCGCGTCGGAAGCCGAATGGCTGTGGGGCCACTTTCAGCGGCTCGAAGATGCGGGCGCGTTCGCCGTCGAGTGTGAGCTGATCCCTGCGGCGGTCATGGCGGAGATCCATCGCCGCACTCGCCTTTCGACCATCTCGCTCGGATCCGGGCCCGCTGCTGACGTGGCGTTCCTCTTCACTTCCGACATCTGCGGCGAGAGTGACCGCACGCCGCGCCATGCCCGCCGATACGGCGACCTTGCCCGTCTACAGCACCAGATCCGAGAGGAACGGGTCGTGGCGCTGACGGCGTTTCGGGCCGACGTGGCGGCGCAGGCGTTCCCGGTGGAGGCAGAGGTGGTCGCAGTGGACGCCGCGGAGCTTGCCCGGTTTGTCCAGCGTCTCGAGCCCTGAGCCTGACGGTTCGATGATCACGCTTTGGTCCCCGGCCGATCCAGTGGGAACATGTGCTGTGGACCCCAATGACTACCTCAACTCATTTCGCGCCGACGGCGCCCGTATCCGGGCGATCGCGACCGAAGACCCGGGCCTGCCGGTCCCCTGCTGCGATGGCTGGTCCCTCGGGGATCTCGTCGGCCATGTGTGGGGAGTGCTCACCATGATCAACACCGTCGTCGAGACCGGTGCTCCCCCAACCGAGCGACCATCCGTCCCGACTGATGCTGACCTTCCCTCCCTGTACGGCGCCGCGCTCGACGAGCTCGACGTCACGTTCGCGGCGACCGATCCAGATGCAAGCGGTTGGAACTGGTCAAAAGGCCCGCAGGTCGCGGGCTTCTGGTTCCGTCGGGCCGCCCATGAGCTGGCGATCCATCGATGGGATGCCGAGGCCGCCATCGATGACTGCCGGCCCTTCGATCCGTCGATGGCCAGCGACGGCATCGACGAGTGGTTCGACGTCTACTTGCGACGCGGTGCCGGACGCTCGGATCAGCCGGCAAACCCCGGCGGCACGATCCATGTCCACTGCACTGACACCAACGGCGAATGGTGGGCATCAATGGTCGATGGCCATGTCGAACTGCTACGCGAACACAAGAAGGGCGACGTCGTGGCCAGAGGTTCCGCCTCCGATCTCTTCCTCGTGCTGTGGGGCCGTCAGAACCCGTCCTCTGTCGAGGTCATCGGCGACGCACCCGTTCTCGACGCCTGGTGTGCCGCGTCAGGCGGGTAGCCGATGTCTGAGGCGGAGATCCCGGTCATCAGCCTGGCCGGCGGAGTGGCCGACACTGCGTTGGCCGATCGGCTGACCGACGTCTTCCATCACATCGGATTCGTCGTGGTCGTCGACCATGGGGTGCCCGCGGTGCTCCTCGACGCGGTTTTCTCCTCGATGAAACGGTTCTTCTCCCTGTCCGATGATCAGAAACGCTCCATCGACAAGCTGGACTCGCCCTGGTTTCGGGGTTGGGAAGCGGTGGGCAGCGAATACACCAACAACAGGCGCGACGAGCGTGAACAGATCGACTTCTGGAGCGAATGGCCGAGCCGACCGCGTGAGGTCGAACCGCACTATCTCCGATTGCTCGGACCCAATCAATGGCCGCCTGACGACATCCATCCGGGGCTCGAGGCCCTGATGCGTGAGTGGTACGCCGAGATGGGTGGACTCGCAGATCGCCTGCTCGGCCTCATCGCGCTCGGACTTGGTCTTCCACCGGATCATTTCACTTCAGTGCTCGGGGCGGAGCCGATGTCGCTCACCAAGCTGATCCACTATCCGCCCACCCCTGAAGGCGGCGCCGGAGTCAACGCTCACCACGACGCCGGCTTCCTCACCGTGCTTGCGCCGGGAGTGACTCCCGGCCTCGAAGTGGCGTTCCCAGGCAGGGGCTGGGTCACCGTGCCCACCATTGAAGGAGGACTCGTCATCAACCTGGGTGAGAACCTCCAGGCAATGACCGGCAACTATCTGGTCGCCACTCCCCACCGGGTCATCACCGCCGCAGAGCGCTTCTCGGCCGGCTACTTCCACGGCCCTTCCCTCGACGTATCTCTGGCCCCACTCGGCCTTGACCCACGCTTCGCCGCGGCGGTCGATGCAAGCCAGTACCACCGGTCGGCCGGCTTCATGGCTCGCAAGGAGGAGACCGAGGCCGGCACCGACGACATGGCTTCCGACCGGCCCGCCACCACCTATGGCGAACAACTCTGGAACTACTTCAGCCGCAGCTATCCAGCCAACATGGCTCGCCACCATGCTGACCTGATCCCGCCGGAGTAGTCAGATGAGCAACTCGACAACACCATCCTGGGAACGGGTCCGGCTCGATCACCCCGCCGAGGGCGTCGCCCGCATCACGCTCACTCGAGCCGAGACAGCCAATGCTCAGGACTACCCGATGCTCGCGCAGCTCAATGAGGCGTTCGACGTCGCCGCCCAGGACGAAGACTCACGAGTGATCGTGCTGGCGGCCGATGGCAAACACTTCTCATCGGGGCACGACACGTCGGCGTTGAACCCCGGCATGGACGACTTCCCCACGATCGGCACACAGTGCCACTTCGATGCCGAAGGGGCCGAGGGCTACATGGCCCGCGAGGCCGAGATGTATCTCGGTCTGTGCTGGCGCTGGCGCAACATCGCCAAGCCGACGATCGCCCAGGTGCAGGGCAAGGTCATCGCCGGCGGGCTGATGCTCGTGTGGCCGATGGACATGATCGTGTGCTCCGCGGAGGCCACCTTCAGCGATCCTGTGGTGGCGTTTGGCGTCAACGGCCATGAGTACTTCACTCACCCGTTCGAGGTCGGCGCCCGCTTGGCCAAGGACATGCTGTTCACGGGCCGGGCGCTCACGGCCGACGAAGCACTACGAGCCGGGATGGTGAGCCGGGTTGTGCCCCGTGATGATCTGGAAACAGAAACGCTCGCGCTCGCCGCGCACATCGCCAAGCGGCCGATGTTCGGCCTCACCCTCGCGAAACAGTCGGTCAACAACTCGCTCGACGCCATGGGTATGTACACGGCGATGCAGTCCGCGTTCGGCCTCCATCACGTCGCCCACAACCACAACCTGCGGCTCTATGACAGCCTGATCAACCCGGCCGGTATCAAGGTGATCCGCGACGAAGCCTGAACTACCCGGGGTCGTTGCCGGCGAAGTGGGAGACGGTGTCGTTGAGCATGTTGTGGGGCTGAACGTCGCCGGCGAACCAGACGCTGTGAAGCTGCGTGTGCGACGCATCGTCGAGCGTGCCGATCATCACGCTGGTCAGGTCAGGCCGATCGGTTGCGCGGAAGAAGAGTGTCGACCCGCATGCCTGACAGAACCCGTATGCGGCGAAGCCGAGGTCGATCCATCGGAACTGCGCTTCCGGGTCATCGACCACGAGCTCGGCGGTCGGCGTGCGGACTGCAGCCACGAAGTTGCCGGTGATCCGGCGGCAATTCTCGCAGTGACAATGCAGGACGTCGGTCATCGCACCCGCCGCCCGGTAATTCACGTCGCCGCACAGACACTGGCCGGTGTGACTCACAGAGGTCTCGGTCATGCCGCGACGCTACGGCAGTTGGAAACCGCACGCGAGCCACCGTCTCGCGTGGGCACCGCGCGAGCACGCTAGAAATGAGCAGATGCCGCTGGCATTCCTCTGCGTTAGATTCCGTCCATGACGATGGACCGTCGGTTTCAGGTTGAGGTGCTCCCGGACGTCGAGTGGAGCGAGCTCAAACGGCGGGTGAAACATGCCGAGGAGCTCGGTTTCGATCTGGCGACCACGGCCGATCAATACGTCGACTGGAAAAACCCCACGGTTCCGTGGTTCGACCTGTGGACCACGCTCGCCGCGCTTGCCGAGGCGACCACCACCATCAGACTCGCTCCGTGCGTCGCCCAGATCCCGATGCGCGACCCGGCAACCTTCGCCCGCCAGGTCCTCACTGTCGATCATGTGTCGAATGGACGAGTCGAGGCCGCCCTGGGTCTCGGACTGACCGTCGACCCCGGCTACGACATGATCGGCGTGCCCAACTGGGACAATCCAGAGCGGGCGGCGCGCTTTGGCGAGTACATCCAGATCGTTGATCAGCTCCTGAGCACAGCTCAATGCTCGTTCGATGGTGACTTCTACACGGTCGACTCGGCCGCCGTTCATGAATCGGTGCAGGCGCCACGTCCCCCCATCACCATCGCTGCTATGGGTCCGCGCATGATGCGTTATGCCGCCACCCACGGTGACACCTGGAACACGATGAGTTTCGGAGCCGGAGCGTCCGCACTCATCGCCGATGCCACCACGCTCAAGGCCAAGATGGCCACCGCATGTGAGCAGGTCGGCCGAGACCCCGCCTCGCTGCGCCACAGCTTCCTGTTGTTCGATGGCGACGCACGAGCGCAGGCCGGTCGACTTTTCTATTGGGACACCCCGGCCGCATTCGAGGATCTGGCGGGTCGGATCTTCGATCTTGGGTTCGACGAGATCGGTGTCTACTACCCGATCGATGACCAGCGAGATGTTTTCGAAGCTGTGGCTGCTGACCTCATGCCGGGCTTGCGCTAGGCCGATCGAGAACCAGCACGGCCCAGTCGCCTTCGATTCGGCGATGAGCCTCGATCAACGGACGCAGGAATCCGGTCACCTGTTCGCACTGGCGCGGCGCTATCCCGCTGACGATCAGGTGCCCATCCTCAGCGAGATGGTCCACGAGTTCGTCAGCAAGCGCCACGATCCCGGCTCTGGCGATATTGGCCAGCACGATGTCGAACGGGCCGTCGATCTCCTCGAGCGGCGCGGCGGTCGCCACCACCCGCTCGGCCAGTCCGTTGAGGGATGCGTTTCGGACCGTGGCCTCGACAGCTTCGGGCTTCAGGTCGACACCAACGGCGTGATCGGCACCCAGAGCAACCGCAGCCAGCGCCAGGATGCCGCTTCCACAGCCCACATCGAGCACTCGCTCACCCCCCGAGACACGCTGCATCAGCTCCTCGATGATCATCCGAGTGGTGACATGATGTCCGCTTCCGAACCCACCGGGACCGAGTTCGATCAGGTTCGACATGCCGGCGCGATCGTGTTCTGACCAGGCAAGACAGATACTGAGCCGGTCGCCGAACCGGGCCGGTTCTGTGTTTCGATGCCATGCCTTCAGGCCTGCACCTCCATCCGGCCTGGTCACAGCCATGAAACCGCCCGCTCGTAGCTCCGACGCCATCAACGCTGTCTCCCATGCATCCGAGACCGTGGCCAGGACCACGAGGCGTTCACCGCCGGGCTCCACAATCTCGAACGACTGAGCGCCGACGGTCTGCAACGTCGAGTGAAGCTCGTCGAGTTGGCCGTCGGTCGTGGCAATCGCGAGCATTACGACATCCTCCCGAGCGAAGTGCTGACTGGCAACTCGAACCGCGCGACACTCTCAGGATGTTGCGACTTGGAACTGTTGTGCTGGGAGCCGAGGACGTCGCTCGCGCGGCGACGTTCTGGGCGGCAGTATTCGACTACGAGACCATCCGGTTCCCGAACAGCGAGAACGATTTCACGATCCTTGTCCCCCGGGACCGAGTCGGCACCAGGATCGCGGTACAGCGGGCCGAGCTACCCGCCCAAGCGCATCCTCGTGTCCACCTGGACCTCGTGGTCGACAGCGCGGCCGAGCAGCAATCCGAGACCGATCGCCTTGTCGGCCTCGGAGCCACCGTCGCCGACTGGGACTCCTATCCCGAGGATGCCGACTTCGTCGTCCTGGCCGACACCGAAGGCAACCGTTTCTGCATCGTCGACGCCGGCCACGGCTGACAGTGCGTCGAACTAGTGCAAGCTCGTCACGAGAAAAGGGACGACGTTGCACGACTTCGACGACATGCTATCGCCGACTCGGGGTCGCAGTGCCAAGATTCGGGGATGACCGCAATAGAAACCGGAACAAACGATCT
>JAJCXZ010000052.1 GCA_029263175.1 Acidimicrobiales bacterium
ATTGCGGGAATTGTCATATGGTGCAGCTCGCCGAACAGCCGGCTCGCGAGATGATGTTTCACGGTGAATACGCCTTCTTTTCTTCGACATCGACTGCCATGGCCCGGCATTTCAAGGAATTCGCCGAGAGCGTTATGCAGAATCACCTGCGATCGACCGATCCGTTCGTGGTCGAGATTGGCAGCAATGACGGAATCATGTTGCGAAACTTTAAGGATTCCGAGATCCGACATCTTGGCGTTGAGCCGTCGGCGAATGTCGCCGAAAGGGCTGTTGAAAACGGTATCACAACCGTCTCGTCATTTTTTGACGAAGCTCTGGCGGAAGAGATCGTTAAAGAGAACGGCCGGGCTGATGCTATTCTGGCCGCGAATGTGATGTGTCATATCCCCTATCTTCATTCAGTTGTCAAAGGTTTTAAGATTTTGCTAAAAGAGGATGGTGTAATTCTCTTCGAGGACCCGTATCTCGGAGAAATTGTCACGAACACCTTGTTCGACCAGATTTATGATGAGCATGTCTTCCTTTTTTCAGTGGCATCAATCAGTTATTTATTTGGGCAGTACGGTATGGAAGTTGTCGACGTGATACCGCAGCCGACACATGGTGGTTCGATGCGATATGTAATCGCCAACAAAGGCACTCGCGAAATTACCAAGGCCGTGACCAAGCAACGAGTCGAAGAACAAAAGCTCGGGCTCGATCTACCCGAGACCTATGAGAAATTCCGGAAAAACGTGGAACGGTATCGGGACGAGCTTGTGAAGCTTCTACAGCGTTTAAGAGGGGAGGGCAAACGCGTTGTCGGTTATGCCGCGACGTCGAAAAGTACGACTGTCAATAACTATTGCGGAATCACACCGGATCTGGTTGAGTTCATCAGCGATACGACCCCGATTAAGCACGGCAAATTCAGTCCCGGAACCCATATCCCGGTCCGTCCATACCAGGATTTTTGTGACCGCTACCCAGACTACGCTCTGCTATATGCCTACAATCATGCCGAGGAGATCATGGCCAAAGAACAGGCATTCACGCAATCCGGCGGCAAGTGGATTGTCTTTGCCCCGGAAGTAAAAGTCTTGTAAACCGAGAATCATCATCCACGCCGTTGCGGGACTTCCCTCTTCGATGACAGGGCGACGCTCGGCTGTAGATTTCCTGCGTAACAAGAGGCTATTTTCTCGAAAATTTTACTGTACTGGTCGTCGATGGTGTACGTGCAGTATAAGTCAATGAGTCGCTGATGAATGAATTCAATATCTGGGAAGGAGTTTATGATCATTTCGATAACGCTCCTGAATGTGGCACGGGTTTTAACAGCGATCGCTGGATCAAAGGTTCAGAGGAAAAACTGTCTGCGCTTCTCTCCGATTTGCAGGACGGTCACATCGTACCCGGCGGTGTCTCCTACTCAACAAATCTCCTGCCCTTTCTGGTGTCGCTTAGGCTGGATCACGCGGAAAAACAGCGAATACTTGATTTTGGTGGTGGCATCGGATTAACCTATGCCCAGACAATCAGTGCTATCAAAGATTGCAGCAAGCTGGAGTATCATATCATTGAGAATGAAAAGATGTGTGAAGCTGGAAGACAAGCATTTTCCGGCGACCATAGGGTTCATTTTCATTCATCTTTGCCGACCGATCCGGATAATGTTAATATTGTCCATATAAGTTCATCGCTGCAATATGTCCGGTCATGGCAGGAGTTATTAGAAAAATTGGCAGGTTACCGGCCATCACATTTTCTATTTATTGACCTTCCAGCCGGTGATATATCAACATTTGCCACCATACAGAATTATTATGAATCAAAGATACCCCATTGGTTTTTTAATATACATGATATTGTCGACGTTATGTCGAAGTTGGGATACAGTTTACAGTTCAAGTCGTCTTTCTCCGGAATTTTCTTAGGCAAACCGCAGGACATGCCGCTACAGAACTTCGATGCTGAACACAGATTAAAAAAGGCCTGCAACCTTTTGTTCACTCGGGCCATTGCTGATTAAGATAAAGGGTACAGTTTTCCGTGTGCCCGGGCAGGGGGCTGGATAAGGAAAGCAGAAGTGCGGTTAAGTGCGGACTTTCACCAGAAATTCTCAACAATCGATGATTTTCGAGTCGGGGATGATCAAATCGAGAGAAAATTCGATAGGAAAATATGTTTTTGTATCCTGCACCCTGCGCCCTGTCAACACTTGCCCATAAAGTAAGTTGATCATGATCGACGGAGTTGTCATAAAAAAATTGGTAACTCACTCGGATTCTCGCGGATTCTTTCGTGAGATTTTTCGTTTCGGTGAGGAGTTTGATAACCCGCAGGTAGGGCAATTGAGTCATTCCTCCGTTAACCAGGGTGTGTTCAAGGCATGGCACGGTCATACGAAACAGGGTCAGTGGAATTACGTTGTCCTCGGTAAAATCCACGTCGCTCTTTATGATCATCGTTCGTCCTCATCAACATACGGGAAGCTGGTAGAACAGACCATTGGAGATGATGAAGATCCGATAGCGTACTACTTTCCCCCCGGCGTTCTACACGGCTACAAATGCCTGCGAGGTCCGATGCAGATTATCTATGTAACATCGGGTATATATGATTTAGACGACGAAGTCAGAATTGCGCCGGATGAGATCGATTACGATTGGCCGTGCGATCCTGAATCTTAGGAAATTTCAGAGTAAAATAGGATGATTATGAGCAAGCATACTAAGTCTCAGCTGCCGTCATTGACCGGTAAACGCGTTTTGATT
>JAJCXZ010000053.1 GCA_029263175.1 Acidimicrobiales bacterium
GGTTGAGGCCGAGAAGCTGAGCACGTGTTCGGAGACATGGGCCGACAGTATCGGACGCCGTGAGCGCGCCGATCGGATTCCGAGCGTCCGCGAAACGGGAGTTCGGGCTGGCGCTTCCGGCGGACTGCTCGGCGAAGAGCAAGACATCTGCGAGACTTCAGCGGGACTACGCGGCGCCGCATAGGGGCGTTCTGTTGCGCGGTCTCCGTCGTGCTCGCCGTGATTCTGCGGCGGGTTATCGGGCGATGGTGGTTTCGATGGTGGCAGGTCGTGAGGACCTGATCAATCGATGGATCCGCGCCCGACTATCCATTGAGTTGGTTGTCCGGTGACGGCTGCGATGTGGTCGAAGTCTGCGTCATAGTGCAGGACCGTGAGCGACGTGGCCTCGGCGACTGCGGCGATGAGCAGATCGGGCACCTTTCGTCCCCTGAGCCCGTCGGCGGCGAGGGCGCGTTGGACCTGTTGTGCGCGATCGAAGTGATGTGCTTCGACGTCGATTCGACGGAATGCCCCGAGCGCCACGAGGAGGCGGTCCCATTCCTCGGCGTTGCGCGCTGAGAAGCCGATCTCGAGATCGGTCATGGATGTGCGTGCTAGGCCGTCGCGGTCGAATTCCTCGATTCGCTGGAGGACCGACGGGGCGCGCAGTCTGGTGAGGACGCTCGTGTCGAGCAGGAACATCAGCGCCAGGCTGTGGAACGGTCGTCGAGATCGGCGTCGGCGAGAACAGACAGAGCATCTGTGAGCTGGGTGCTGCGTTGCTGAGCTGCGCTACGTAGCGCCTCGTTGACGGTGTCTTTGATGGTGCGCGTGCCGAGTTGGGCGCGTGCAGCATCGAGGGCATCGTCATCGACATCGATCAATCGCTTGGTCATGCCACAAGTATATACTGCCCGCCCAGTTAGATATACGGCACCGTTGAACGCTCGGATCCTCTGCGATTTCGTGATGCTGCATATGGGCCGCGATGCGGCGCGACCGCTGTGCTCGTAGGCGTGACTATGCGGCGGCAGTATCGAGCACGTCTACAAGGACGATGTGGGCGCGGCCAGGGGTTCATTGCCGGTTCTCGCCAGCCGTGGCCGTGCTCGCCCGTCGTGGTTCTGATCGGCCTCATCGGGCACATCGCGTCATGATCAGCCCTCGATCTCGAGTGGTAGATCAAGGTCGACGGCTTCGGAGCGTGTGGGTACTGCCTCGGCGAGTTCGGCAATGAAGCCGCTTGAGCCTCCGATGTAGAGCGACCAGAAGTCCACATCGGTCGCGATGAACCATCGCCGGTCGTCTGGCCAGAACAGGTCCGGATTGCGCCAGCCATGGCCATCGGGGTGGCGCAGTTCGGTCACAGCCGTGACCGGGCCCTCCAGCAGGTAATAGGTGCGGCCGGGACGGTCGAAGCGTGGAATCTCAGCCAGCGCGGTACGGATGGCAGCGTTATGACGTCGATCCTCATCGCGGAGCCGTGCTCGTTGCGCTTCGCGCTCTCGCCGTTGCGCCTCGTCGGCCGGCCGGTCCCGCCAGGCCCTGTGCGTCGACTTGTTGCCGAAGCCGTGGCCCTCCCAGATCGCGAACCACGCCCGATCGGGGCTGGAGGTGTGGCCCTCGCCGATCGAGGCGACGATGTCGAAGAAGTCACGGTAGACCGACCACCAATCACCTGGACACGGGGCCGGCGGGTAGACCCGCAGCAGCGACTCGTACTGATTCGGCACAAGCGCACCGACGGTCCACCACTCGCCTCGACACGAATGGTCGAGCCACTCGGTTGGTACGACCGTCTCAGCCGGTCTGACGCTGTCACCGAAGATCATCGTTGACACACTCGCGCACGTTTCCGCCATGACAAAAGTGAGTTCCAGACGCCCGTGATCAGAGCCCAGTACACCAAGCTCACGTAGTTGGAACCACCGCGCTCATAGCGGCATTTGAAGGCTGCCCGACGAGGTCGCCGACGCACCCACTCGGGACCATGCGGTGCTCGGCTTGGGCCGGACTGTTGCGCGGTCTCCGCTGAGGCAACCGGGATTATGAGCGGTGGTATGTGGCGGCGTTGTCGTCTGGTATTCGATCTAGTGTCGGGCGGTGGAGGAGATCGAAGCGTGGCCCGGACTGGAACTCGTTGCTTTGATCGGAGACGGCAACCGCAACGAGGTCTGGGCTGCCACTCTCGATGGACAGCCGGTTGTGGTGCGGCGATCTCGCCGCTCGCCGGCATCTCTTGCGTGGGAACTTGAGCTTCTGCGAAAGCTGACGGATCGGGGGTTCACTGTGCCGGTCCCCGTCTCGACAGCCACCGGCTCCTATTCCCACGAAGGCGTCGTTGTGCAGTACTGGATCGACGGTGTACCACCGTCATCGGAGCAGGAATGGAGACTCGTCGCCGCTGAACTCCAGCGGCTACACGCCACATGCACCGACATCAGCCAGCGGCCAGGGTGCATGGTCGTGACCGAACTCGACCAGCGGTCCCGCAGTGTTGATGCCGACATGGCTGCACTTCCTGAAGACATCGCGCAGCTGGTGCTGGAAGTGTTCGCATCGTTCGACGACGTCGCGGTCTCGTTGATCCATGGAGACCCTGGGCGTTCCAACATCCGGATCACCGACCAGGGCGAGGTCGGGCTGCTCGACTGGGACGAGAGCCGAGTTGATGTCACCTGGCACGACCTGTCGAACCTCGGCGTGATCGTGCTCGACAGCGAGGCGCACCGCCGCGCCAATCAGCTGTCGGATGCATGGGAAGCAATCAACGCGTGGACCGCTGAACCTGATTACGCGCGTGTGCGTCTCCAGAACCTCCTCCGCTGACATATCACCCGCCGGGATTCTGTGTGCGTCCTATGGGCCCACGGGTAGGGCCGGCCGGTTCGTCACGGCACCGGGTTGTCCTCAATCGGCGGCCTGTTCGAAGTCAGAGGGCGCGAGCGCGCGAGATGCTGCGGACGACAAAGCCAGCTCGTTCGTAGAACTCCTGCGCGGCCCGGTTGGCCGCGTAGTGATCGACATGGGCCTCTACACAGCCGCGATCTCGAGCCCACGACAAGAACCGATCTGTCAGCAACGTGGCCGCCCCGAGCCGGCGCGAGTCGGCGCTGACGTACATCGTTCGCAAGACCGCATACAGGACCGGTTGACGCGCCGGCGAGGACGGGACGGTATAGCCGGCAAGAAGTCCGACAGACTTCTCAGCGCGACGCGCGACCAGCACGACACACTCCGGTGACGCCATCAACTGCTCGAAGTCGTCGCGGCCCTTCCGGCGCGGCCAGATCGTATCCGCATACGGGTCGTGCTGGCCAGCGTCCTCGGCGAACAGGGCCGACTCCAACTCGATCAGAGCATCAAAGTCCGCAGCCGTTGCTACCTCAACGTCGAGCATCACCGAACACTACGACACGACCACCAGACCCAACACCGAAAGTTGGCAGGAGCGACGCGTCGACCGGGAGATCCCGTCGAGAAATGGCGATTCTCGTGCGCACGGCTCGGGCCGAAGTGCGGCGCGGGAGCTGTCGGTAGCTCGGGATTCTGTGGGTCGCATTGTGCGGACGTAGCTCGAGTACACCGGCGATCTCGACGCTTGGCTGGCGCCACGCCCGGCCGACCGTGTCGGTCTGATTGACTTGTGCAGATCTGCGATGAACGAGAACCCAAGGATCAGGAGGATCACGGCGTCGAGGCCGTCGATGTCGACTTCGACCCCGAGCGGCTCGCCGTATGTGAGTACTGGCGTTGTGGCGAGCTGTTCGAGCGCCGCAGCAGCAACCAGCGCTACTGCCGCAAAGCGTGCCGCAGTCGCCAGAACAAGTGGCTCCGAGCCGTCGAGCGGCGCCGCTCAAGGTCGCAGCAATAACTCGCGTGGGGCCGATGGTCCGGTCTCCGATGTACGGAACTATGCGGCGCCACAGGTGGGCCGCGATGCGGTATTCTTCGCCGGGTCTCGCGGGTGATTGTGTGGCAGCAATATCGAGCGCTTGTCCTGCCATGACCAGCGGACAGCCGCTGCAGATTGCTGGACATGAAACGGGGGTGCGCTCGTCAATCCGTCTTGACTGAGCCGCGCTGGTCGCCTGCCAGTCGGCGCCGACGGTTCGTCCTTCCCGGCTACCATCTCGCCATGGGCGGTCAGACGATGGCGGTGCTTGCAGCCCTGTTGCTTGCGGGCTGCAGTAGCGACGGGTCGGAATCGAGCGCTTCCGTGGCAAGTACGACATCGCCACCCGCATCAACGAGTATCGAGCCCCCGGCCACGACAGCGATTCCGTCGACGACGAGCACCGAACCTCCAACCAGCACAGCGAACTCGCCCACGACCACCGAAGTGCCACGGGTGGATGTCGAGGGAGTGGCCTCCGTCCGATTCGCCGACGACCGCGAATCCACGGTTGAGGTTTGCGTCACCTACGTAGATCCCGCCACATCTGAGTCCGCCATCCTCTGTGCGCCAACCAAGAGTGAACTGTGGACAGCGCAGCGCAATCTGCCGTTCGTGCTTCGTCATGATGCTGACGAGTATTTCCGGGATGATGCCGCGACCTCGCTTGTTCAGATCGATCCCGATTCTCTGCCCCTCGCCCGCGGCGACCGCGGGGCGCTGGTCGAGCTTGCCCAGCAAGGTCTCGAAGCATTCTGTTTCCACATCGACAATGCGGTCGCGGCCATGCGCCCCGAAGAGGAGTTCCCCAGCTCAACTCCGGGCGAGTTTGACGACATCACCGAGTTCATGGTCCGGCGCGCACAGGCCCTGCTCGGCGTTACCGCCGATGGCATCTACGGCCCGGCAACGCATGCCTCCTTACTCGCCGAAGCGGTCAACAACACACCGAGCAACGAGGGATGCTTCGCCTGAGAGCGGATGCGCCAGCAAACGTCAACCGCCGCCCCTGGCATTCACATAGATCTCGAACTGGCCAGCCGGCCAGTTGTCAAGGTTGACGCCAATCTGTGCGTCGCCTTTCTCAAAGAGAGTGCTGAGCCGCTCATCGCAAAATGATGGGTCAGCATTGCCGCACCCCTCCTCGACCGTGGCTTCCCAGTCTGCCAACCCCATGAGGTACGCATCGACGAGCGTGCGTTTGGGGTAGTGACCCGTGTCGACCGAGTACGTGAGCAGGGCGCTGCTGCGATCATCGCCGAAGACACATGTGTCTTTGCCGCAGTAGTTGTGGTGATCCTCCTCTAGGAGAACGACAGCGTCGAGCTCCGGCAGCTCAGAGACAATCGACCGATTCTCGGCCTCGTAGCTACTGCCACAAGCCGCAGCAACGAGAGCCATCCCGACTACGAGCATCACCGGCCGGATCATTGCGCCAGACTAGAACGCTCAGCTCCATCGAAATCGGCAGTAAGCCTGGCTACACAGGGTGGGCCGGACCCGCTGGGGGTCGGATATGAGCGAGCAGCCCAGCGGGGTTGGAACCGCACAAATTGTCGGCGATCAACCGACCCGCCGCGCTGCATCACCGGCGAAGTGTGGGAGCTTTGACTGCCGATCGGGCACGCATAATCCCAAGTCGCTGAAGAGCGGTCTGCACCGGTCAGCTGGCCGTGTCGCCGCTCAGCGTCAGGTGATTGTCGATGCCGGGGATGCGATCCTCTGAGCGGTGATTCACATACAGCACCGCCGTCTCGCTCGACGCACAGATGCGCTCGATCAGCGCGAGCACCAAGTGACGATTCATCTCATCGAGGCCGAGGCACGGTTCGTCAAGAATCAGCAGTGGCGGATGTTTCACCATCGCCCGCGCAATCAACACGAGGCGCTGGTCGCCATAGGACAGGCTGTTGAACGGCTCATCGGCCCGCTCGGCCATCCCCAGCAGCGCAAGCCAATCGTCGGCAATGGCCCTCTGCGTTTCCGTGCTCTTGGTGTACAGCCCGATGCTGTCGAAGAAGCCGGAGATGATGACGTTTCTCAGCCCAGTGCCGACCCGGTACTCCCACTGGAGGGCGGTGGAGACATACCCGATGTATTGCTTGATCTGCCAGATGCTCTCTCCCGTGCCCCGCTGAAAGCCGAAGACTCTGATGTCGTTGACATAACACTGCGGATGATCGCCGGTGATCAACGAAAGCAGACAGGTCTTACCGCTGCCGTTCGGCCCGCTCACCTGCCAACTCTGATTCGCCTCGATCGTCCAGTCGAGGTTCTCGAAAACCGTGTTCTCGTCGTAGCGAATGGTCGCACCGGTGATGCGGACCAGAGGATCGCCGGAATTCAGAGCCGGCAGCCGATCAGCAGGATCGGCCCTGGGGACCTCGAGCTCGCTCGTCTTCAGGTGCAGGAGCTGATACAGCTCGGCGAAAGCGCGCTCGTCGTCACGCTTGACCTGATGGAGCAAATGCCCGTCGTCGACATAGGCGATATGGGTGATGAACTCCGGGCACTCGTCGAACCGGTTCAGCACGATGACCATGGGCACCGTCTCGGCCAGGACACTCAGGTGACCCTGAAGCCACATCAGCGAATCGTGGTCAAGACCATCGAAAGGCTCATCCAGAACCACGAGTTCCGGACGGCTGGTCAGAGCTCGAATGAGCATGACCTTGCGAGTCTCGCCGGTTGAGAGCTTGCGGAACGCTCGGCCCATCAGCGGCCGTAGACCCAATGTGTCGATCAACGTCTGGGCCAGATCATGATCCTGGCAGACCGCGTCGATGATCTCTGCGGCTGGCGTGCCTTCGGAAATCACGTCCAAGATGTCGGCGTCGTCCTTGCGGCGTTCCGCTTCGATGAGCTCGGCCTGGCGCTCATAGGAGACGAGCGCGACACGATCAGGCAAGCCCGAGAGCGTCCCTGACAAGCCCTGACCGTCGCCGGCAAGGACGGCAGCGAGTGCTGACTTGCCAGAGCCGTTGGCGCCCGCGATCAGCCAGTGTTCGCCTGGCTGGATCGTCCAGCTGACGTCATGGAGTTGAAAACGCCCGTCGAAATCAACCGAGAGCGCGTCGAGGCAGATCACTCAGATGATGCGCTTCATGTCGGCCATGTACCCGCGCAAGACGCCACCGATCTGTTCGACCGGATGGCTTCGGATGGCAGCGTTCACCTCGATCAGGCGGGCGTTGTCGACGCCGTTGTCGTCGAGCTCGAGACCCTTGCCGATGACGTCGCTCGTGATGTCTTTCATGAAGTCGCCCAACAGTGGCACGCACGCGTGGTTGTAGAGATAGCACCCGTACTCGGCCGTATCCGAGATGGTCGCGTTCATCTCGTAGAGCTTCTTGCGGGCGACGGTGTTGGCGATCAGCGGCGTCTCGTGAAGCGACTCGTAGTAGGCCGAGTCGGCGATGATGCCTGCCGAAGTCATCGTCTCGAAGGCGAGCTCGACACCCGCCTTCACCATGGCGACCATGAGGATGCCGTTGTCGAAGTATTCCTGTTCGGAGATCTCCATGTCGCCGGCCGGGGTCTTCTCGAATGGGGTTTCGGCGGTGTCGGCGCGCCAGCCGAGCAGCTCCACGTCGTCGTTGGCCCAGTCGGCCATCATCGTCTGAGAGAACGTGCCCGTCATGATGTCGTCCTGGTGCTTCCAGTAGAGCGGACGCATGATGTCCTTCATCTCTTCGGCCAGGTCGAAGGCACGGATTTTCGCCGGGTTCGACAGGCGGTCCATCATGTTGGTGACGCCGCCGTACTTCAGGGCTTCGGTGGTGGTCTCCCAGCCGTACTGGATGAGCTTGGAGGCGTAGCCGGGGTCGATGCCCTCTTCCATCATCTTGTCGAAGCACAGGAGCGAGCCGGTCTGCAACATGCCGCAGAGGATGGTCTGCTCGCCCATCAGGTCGGACTTGACCTCGGCGATGAACGAGGACATCAGCACGCCGGCCTTGTGGCCGCCGGTGCCGACGGCATAGGCCTTCGCCAGCGCCAGGCCCTCGCCGTTCGGATCGTTGTCCTCGTGCACGGCAATCAGGGTCGGCACACCGAAGCCGCGCACGTACTCGGCCCGAACTTCGGAGCCCGGGCATTTCGGGGCGACCATGATGACGGTGATGTCGTCGCGAACCTGCATGCCCTCTTCGACGATGTTGAAACCATGTGAGTAGGAGAGACATGCGCCGTGCTTCATCAGCGGCATGATGGCGTTGACCACAGAGGTGTGCTGCTTGTCGGGGGTGAGGTTCAACACGACATCGGCTGTCGGCAGTAGCTCGTCATAGGTGCCGACGGTGAACCCGTTCTCGGTCGCGTTCTTCCAGGACTGACGCTTCTGCTCGATGGCCTCGGCACGGAGCGCGTAGGACACGTCCAACCCGCTGTCTCGAAGGTTCAGACCCTGATTCAGCCCCTGCGCGCCGCAGCCGATCACGACCATCTTCTTGCCGCGGAGTGCGTCGACGCCCTCGGTGAACTCATCGAGGTGCATGAAGCGGCACTTGCCCAGCTCAGCGAGTTGCTCGCGCAGCGACAGGGTATTGAAGTAGTTGGCCATGAACGGGCTCTCCATCTGAGATCGGTCTGTCGGATTCTACCGCTTCGCCCATGTTTCGTAAATTGACATATGTGCAACGTGTCGTCCCGAATTGTGCAAGATCATCCATACTGGACGTGTGAACGTCACGACGCTCAAACACTTCATCCTGTTGAGCGAGACCCTGCACTTCGGGCGCGCCAGCACTCGTGCAAACATCAGCACGTCCGCCCTCTCGCGCCACATCCGGCAACTGGAGACCGAGCTCAACGTCTCGTTGTTCGACCGCGACAACCGCACCGTCGAACTCACGGCTGCGGGCCACAAGTTCCAACGGTATGCGCGCGATGCGGTGCAGCAATGGGAGCAGATCTGCTTCGAACTCACTGACCCGGCAGAGCAGCTTCAGGGGGAGATAAGCCTCTACTGTTCCGTCACCGCCAGCCACAGCATTCTGTTCGATCTGTTGAACGGTTTTCGACCCGCTCATCCCGGGGTTGAAATCAGGCTTCAGACCGGCGATCCAGAGCATGCCATTGCCCGCGTTCTCGCGCTGGAGGAAGACTTGGCAATTGCCGCACGTCCCGAGAGCCTGCCGCCCGGCGTGAGATTCAAACCCATCCGTGTTTCCCCGCTTGTCTTCATCGCTCCCATGGAATCGGCGGATCCGAGTCTTGCGCAGCTGCCGCCAGACGATCCCGCCACCTGGGAGCAGATTCCCTTGATCCTTGCCGCCGGCGGGATCGCCCGAAAGCGTGTGGACACCTGGTTCCGGACCCTTGGGGTCACACCAAAGATCTACGCACAAGTGGCTGGTAATGAGGCCATCGTCAGCATGGTCAGTCTGGGGCTCGGGGTCGGAGTTGTCCCAAAGATCGTTCTCGACAACAGCCCACATGCCGCTCGTGTGCGCATACTCGACGTCACTCCCGAATTGGCCGCCTACGACCTCGGGCTGTTCACCTTGAAGCGCAATCTCAAGAGCCCACTGGTCAGTGCGTTCTGGTCGCTCCTGGCGGATCCTGGGTAATCCGCGTTCGGTTTCGTTGAGCAAGACACGCCGGGGTCAGGCCCCAGCGTGTCTTGGCCTACGGAAAGAAGCCGTCCAGAAGCCACCATGCCTGGAACATGGCGGCGATCGTGACTGGGCCGGCGAGCGCTGCGAGCACGGCGTAGGTGCCGTAGCGCACCCATGACGGCCTGTCGGCGAAGCGGCGCTGGTGATACATCCGGTCGAGGGCGTCAGCTTGACGGTCCTGGGGTTGGTCGTTGGTGAGCACGACGTGCGCGTCCTCGGCGATTTCGTCGCGGACAGCCACCCCGAAGGAATCGATCCGCCCAAAACCGGCGGATTCTGAATGAGCATCGCCAATCACTACGCCCTCGATACCGGCGTCGCCGAGCATGGCGACGGCGAGATCCGCGTCGAATCGGATCGGGTACTTGGCGATGACGCTCATCCCCGGTAGCGGACGCATTGGCCAAGTTTGCCTCTGATCACGGTCTGAGCGGCCGCGACGTCAGGCGATCGAACGGTTCGCTAGGGTCAACGCCGCATGTCCCCCGCAATCGAAGTCACCGATCTCACCAAGCGCTACGGCGATCTGCGCGCCGTCGACGGCGTGTCGTTCAGCGTCGAGCCCGGCGAGGTGTTCGCCATTCTCGGCCCCAACGGTGCGGGGAAGTCCACCACAGTGGAGATCCTCGAAGGTCATCGCAAACGAGACGGAGGCCTTGTCTCCGTGCTCGGGATCGATCCGGCAAAAGGAGGTCGTGAGTATCGCAACCGGGTCGGCATCGTGTTGCAGTCAGCCGGAATCGACAAGGAGCTCAGCGTTCGCGAGGTGCTCGATCTGTACGCGACCGCCTACACCCGACGCCGGCCGGTCGACGAGGTGCTCGAGGCCGTCGAGCTCACCGAGAAGGCTGACGCTCGCGTGCGATCCCTGTCGGGTGGTCAGCAGCGGCGAGTTGATCTCGCCCTGGGCCTGATCGGCGACCCCGAACTGATCTTTCTCGACGAGCCCACTACCGGTTTCGACCCCGCGGCTCGGCGGCGCAGCTGGGAACTCGTCCGCAAGCTCACCGCGGATGGCACCACGGTCGTGCTCACCACGCACTATCTCGAAGAGGCCGAGCAGCTGGCGGACCGCGTGGCGGTCATGTCCGGTGGGCGCATCGTTGCCGAGGGAACACCTGAGGCCCTCCGAGCCAACGCAGACAGCGGCACCGTGATCAGATTCGCGCTGCCATCGGTCAACGCCCCGCTGTCCGATCTTCTCGACCCTTTGGTGGGTGAGGCGTCAGGGCGTGACCGGCGGATCGAGATCGTCACCTCGGCGCCCACCGCCGATCTTGCCCACATCACGGCCTGGGCTGTCGACCGCGGCATCGAATTGCAGGGGCTCGTCGTCGAGTCGATGAACCTGGAGGATGTCTACCTCCAACTTGTCGGCGACGAGACCGGGGATGCGGCGACGTGAGCGACTGGAGGCTTCTGTGGCGCTCGATCCGAGCGGAGAATCGGATCTTCTGGCGTACACCGATCGGGGCGTTCTTCACCCTTGGCCTTCCGCTGATCATGCTGGTGCTGTTTGTTGCGCTCTTCGGCAACGACCCGATTGGCACCGAGTACGGCGACATCACGACGGCTCAGTTCTACGCGGCCGGCCTCGGGGTGTTCGCCGCCGCGTCGGCCACCTACACCAACATCGCAATCGGGCTGTCGATGCGACGCGACGAGGGGATACTCAAACGCGTCCGTGGCACCCCGATCCCGCCGTGGGTGTTTCTGGGCGGCGTGATGCTATCCGCGGTGTGGATCGCCATCTTCGCCACGACGGTGATGGTCGGCCTCGGCATGGTGGCCTATGGCGTCGAGCTCGAGGCCGCCAAGATTCCGGCAATGCTCGTTTCGTTCCTCGCCGGCACCATCTGCTTCGCCACGCTTGGTGTGGCCCTGGCGTCAGTGGCCAAGTCTGCGGCAAGCGCTCCGGCGATCGCCAACGCCACGATGTTGCCGATGGGCTTCATCTCCAATGTGTTCATTCCGCTCGACAATCCGCCCAAGTGGCTCACGCTCGCCGGCGACATCTTCCCGCTGAAGCCGTTCGCCGTTTCGTTCACCGAAGGTATGTCGCCGTTCAGCGAAGCGCCCGCGTTCGAGTGGGATCGACTCCTGGTGTTGCTCGCCTGGACGCTCGTCGGGATGGCGGTGTCGTGGCGCAGATTTCGCTGGGAACCAGTGGTCGGTGCGTCTACTGGTCGGCGAAGCCGCCGAGCCGCCGCAATCTGATCGAACTCGTGCACTCTCGTCACGAGGGCAACGACGAGAGTGCACGAGTTCGCAAAACTGTCGGCGGCTGGACCCCTACGGCTCGGGGTCGGGCGGGTCGGTCGAGTCGGCGGAATCGACTCGTTCGATCTCGATGACCGTGGCGAGCAGCGCCGAGTAGGGGACAAGCACGCGGCGTCCATCGGCAGTTTCGAGCTCGACGTTGACCGCGTGGAGCTCGATGATTGTGCCGGTGATCACCTCGGTATCGACGCGGTCGCCGAGGCGTAGTGACTTGCGCAGGGCCCGCGACGCGGCGATCTCCGACGACACCGCGCCGCTGCCTGAATAGGCGACGAGGGCGACGGTGAGGGCGGTGCCGAAGAACAACGCCGCGGCGGCGAGCTGCAGGATCGTGGTGTCGATCCCGAGCTGGTTGGCAGCGATTAGGCCGCCGGCAAACAAGATGGCACCGCGAACGATCGGCGGAACCCGGCGGCGGATGGCAGGGGAGACGTGGCCGAGCGAGCGCTCGAGCGCAGCGACGATGAAGGTGGCGGCGATGTTGGCGACGATGATGACGATCGCGGCCGACAGGGCTCGGGGGATGTAGTCGACGAGGTCGGCGGGCAGCTGGTCGAGCGCTTCCTCGTTCACGAAGCCGAGGGCGGTGACGAGACCGAAGATGACGGAAGCGGAGAAGAACAGGCTGGCAATGGCGCCCGCACTTTCTCGGAGCGCCTGAGGCCGGTTGTCCTTGGTCAACATGCTGCGCACGATGCGGGCGAGGATGCTGCCGACCGCCACGCCGGCGACCACTGCGATCGCGGCACTGATCCATGGGTTCATTGCTCAGTCCATACCGTCGAGGTCCGTATCGCTCAAGAGAGTCCGCACCGTATCGAAGGGCACGCCCATCAGCTCCATGAACAGCTGGAGGTCTTCGCGGTTGCGCATGCTGTTGCTCATCCGCGCACCGAGACGTTGGACGAGATCGTCGGGGGCTTGGAGCATCGCCGAGAGCGCTGCACCGAGCTCGGGCACGGGTTGGGCGAGGTCCTCGAGCCGGTTGGCGCAGCGGTCGCAGGTCGCAACGTGGCCGTCGACGTCGTGGTCGAGCTCACCTTCGGCATCGGCCGCGAGCCAACGCTCGAGGTTCTTGGCTGAGGGATGGAATCGGAGCATCATGGCTTCCACCCCTCGAGTGCGGTGGCCAGTAGTCGTCGAGCTCGCAGAAGACGAGTCTTGACTGTCGGCAGCGGTACGCCGAGTACCTCGCTGATCTCGTCGTAGGAGAGTCCTTCGACCTCACGTAGGACCACCACCGAGCGACTGAGATCGTCCAGTCGGCCGAGCGCTTCCTGAAAAGCATCGATGGACACTCGGGCCTCGACGGCGGTCTCCACCGATTCTTCGGCGTGGCGGTGCGCTGATGGCGAGTCTTCGGGAAGATCGTGCGGGTCGACGTGTACATCTCGGCGGCGGCGCAGCGCCGAGATCGCCGTGTTGTGGGTGATCCGCAGCAGCCAGTTCTTCAGGGGCGAATCGCCGCGGAAGGATGGGAGGGCCTGCCATGCCTTCAGGAGCGCATCCTGAGCGACGTCTTCGGCGAGATCATGGTCTCGAGTGACGGACAGCGCCACTCGATAGACCGCGTCGGCGTGCCGGCGGGTGAGTTCGGCAAGCTGGTCGCCGGGCTCCAGGCCCGCGAGGTCGGCATCAGGCCGGTCCGGCGAGGTGGGAGTCGGCGAGCCGGTGGATCCCGGGGACCTGCCGGCAGGGCTGACCCCCGTACCAGACCCGGCGAGATCGGCCATCGCGAGGATGCCGTCCCACCACCGGGTTCGAGGTTGAAGCGCCACCGTCATGGCATTCCCGACGCAGCACGTGGCCTGGGAGTCGCGGAATGCTTCTCGCGACAACCCCCTCGTCCGGCTAACGCACACTGGGGACAGACCCCAGTGTGCGTTAGAGCGACCGCCGGACATCCGGACTACGACGCCGGGTCCATGAGGCGGAACGCTTCTCCGAAACCGATGCCGGCGAGGCGACCATGCCTGCGGGCCTCGCGGTCGGTTCGGGAGGCGAAGGCGGCGCGCTGTGAGCCGTCGTCGGTCTCGAGATCGATCTCCATGGTCGTCTCGAACTGACTCTCATGCGCGAGGAGAGCGTCGATCTTGGCGTCGAGATGGTCACGTCCGACACGCTCGACATGGTCCGGTCCCTCCGACTCGAACAGCAGGAGCGACTCGGGCCGGTGGTGCGGGATCCCATGCTCGGGGAAGTAGTGCGGGTCTCGGGCCGCGACGACGGCGTCGATACCCACCCAGCCGGCATTGCGGTGATCAGGATGCAATCGCCAGCGGCGCCATGGATCGTGCGTCAAAACGACCGTCGGGGTCAGCTCCCGGATGATGCAGGCGACCCTTCCCCGCAGTCCGAGACCGGAATCGGAACCCATATCGAGCTCGCCATCCACCTGATCGAGGAAGCGGACCTCCCCGCTGGCGCCGAGTCTGCGGGCCGCCTCCCGTTGCTCCGCTTGGCGGCGAGTGATCAGGGCGTCCGTGTCGGCGTCGACATCCCAAGTGCCCTTGCGCCCGTCCGTGCAGACAAGCAGGTGCACCGTGGCTCCCGCGGCCGCCCACTTCGCCAAGGTTGCGCCGCATTCGAACTCGATGTCGTCAGGATGGGCTCCGATGGCGAGAGCACTTTGGGGGACGGCGAGGTCGACGCGCATCCAAGCAGCCTAGGACTCGGTGCGACGGGCATGGAGCTCAGCCAAGTCCTCGGGGTGGTCGACGTCGAGGCTCAGCCCTGAATCATGGATGACGGTGACGGGCTGCCGACACCGGGCGGCCTCGCGTCGGTGAGCCTCAAAGGAGCCGACGCCATACCGAAAGACGAATCCGATGTCCGTCGGCAGCGACACCACATTTGAACCGTCGCCGTGGCGGTCAGGGGCGATGGCGACTCCTTGCCCGGTGACGACGCCGAGATCGGTCGCGAGCGGAAGATCGGCGTGAGCAACGATGATCCGTTGGTCCCCGGCCCAGCGGCGAATCTCGGTGGCGGCTTGGACCGATTCGTTGAGTCCCTGAACGCCAGGGGCGATGACGCCGGCGCCGGTCGCTTCGGCCCAGTGAGCCACACTTTCGTCATCGGTCACAACGAATACGGGTAGATCGCCGGCGGCGGCAACAACGGCGGCGGCCATCGAGCGAGCGAGTTCCTGCCGGGCGTCGCCGTCGAGCACATCGGCCAAACGGGATTTGGCATCGTCGAAGGAACGAATCGGCACCAGGACCGAGACTCGGTCATCGATGCGGTCGGATGGTCCAGGACGAGTCTCCACTGCGGCGGCGAGTCTAGGGTGACCCCATGGACATGCGAGTTGCCGTCGTCGGGGGAGGTTCTTGGGGCACCACGGTTGCCCACCTCACCGCTCACAATGCGCCGACAGTGCTGCACACCCGCCGCGAGGATGTGGCCGCTGCCGTCAACGAGCAGCACATGAATCCTCGCTACCTCGATGGTTATGCGTTGCACGAGGCACTGCGGGCGTCCACCGATCTCGCTGCGGTCGTTGGCAAGGCCGATGTGCTCGTCATGGGCGTGCCATCGTCGGGGTTCAGACAAACGCTTGTCGACATTCGGCCCCACCTCCGGCCGTGGGTCCCCGTGGTTTCGTTGGCGAAGGGATTCGAGATCGGCTCGCGCAAGCGGATGACCCAGCTGGTCGAAGAGGAACTCCCGGGCCATCCCTCCGGTGTGCTCACCGGACCGAACCTGGCCAAGGAGATCCTGGCCGGCAGCGCCGCGGCGGCAGTCCTCGCCTTCACCGACCTCACGATCGCCGAACGCCTCCAGGAGGTGTTCTCCAGTCAGCTCTTCCGGGTCTACTCCTCGACCGATGTCGTTGGGTGCGAGCTCGGTGGCGCGTTGAAGAATGTGATCGCCCTCGCTGCCGGAATGGCCGACGGTCTCGGCACGGGCGACAACACCCGTGCTGCGGTGATGACCCGTGGCTTGGCCGAGGTCACCCGCCTCGGTGTGGCCCTCGGCGGCCACCCGGCGACGTTCGCCGGCCTCGCGGGGATGGGTGATCTGCTGGCGACGTGCATGAGCCCTCAGAGCCGTAACCGTCATGTCGGAGAACAGCTTGGGCTGGGGCGCACGCTCGAGGAGATCACGGCGGAGATGAACCAGGTCGCTGAAGGCGTCAAGTCGGCGCCGATCGTGTGCGAGATCGCGGAGCAGGCCGGTGTCTACGTGCCGATCGCCGAGCAGATGCGGGCGTGTGTGCAGGAAGGACGCAGCGCGCAGCACGCATACGCTGGCCTCGTGAAGAATCCTGCCGCCCGCGAGATCGACCCCGACTGACCGATGATCGGCGATCTCGAAGGACCGGTGGCTCAGCTCGACGACGCGGGCCGCATCATTGCCGACGAATTCACCCTCGAGTGGGGAGTGCTGGCCGAGGACCGTTGGCGACTTGCGCACGAGGAGCGGCTGCGTCGAAGTCGTGTCGACGACACGCCCGTCTATGAGCAATGGCTGCGGGTGCCGGGCGGCGATGTGATCCTGCGGACTGGCGTCATCAACGATGGTGTCGGTCGGGCATTGCTGCTGGATTTCGAGAATGCGTCTGGTTCGGTGGTCCTCATCGGGCTCGCCGGCCATCGCCCCGGCGTCTCATTGCAGGCTGATGTTGATCTGGTCCTCGCAGCCGGCGAAACCTGGATCAAGCCCGAGCGTTCGGCTGGTGCACTTGCAGTCGGCGATGACATCTGGACTGCGGTCGCTGCCGAGCCGGGCGCTGACCCCGCCGTCGGCGAAGGAGCTGCCGCGCTCCTCATCGCCGTGCCGCATCGTCAACGGGTGCAGGTGATGGTGGCCGTGGAGGGACCGATCCCGAACCGTGACCAGACCCCCGAGGAGATCGCCGCCGGGTGGCGCACCGTCACTCGACGGGCCCTCGACATCGAGCTTCCCGATGCAGACCTGACCGAGGCATGGCGCCGCGTGATCTGTGATCTCATCGTCGAGGCCGGCAGCGAGGATCCACTGGCCGCCGCGGAGGCTGCGTGGTGGCTCGATCTCGCCGGAATGCCGGATGAAGCAGACCGCGGTCGCCGCGTGCTGGTGGCTGCCGCCGAAGAGGGCGCCCTCACCCCGGCCGGCGCGGTGGCCGGTATCCGCGCGCTCGTGGGTCGCGATCTGATCGCAGGAGTGCGGTCGGGCATTGATCAGCTCGCCGACGTCCTGGCCGCGACCGCCGACGCCGAGCTCGACGCCGAGACGCTGCAGATGGCCGCCGCAGCGCTCGAATCGACCGATCCTCGAGGGGCGAGGGATGCGCGGCGGCTCGCCGCCCGCGTCGCCAAGACCGATGTGACGTACTGTGGCCCCCATACGCGCGTTTCCCGAGGGGCGGCGACGGTCCTCGGGCCGATCATCGCCGGCCACATGCGAAGGGACCTGGTCGAGCTTCTCCCCGTTGTCGCCGAGGAATGGCTCGGTCAGTCAATCGACATTCGCGGTCTGGCCACGGCGGGCGGCGAGGTTTCGCTGAGTGTCCGTTGGCACGGCGATCGACCGGCGCTGCTGTGGGAACGTACTGGCGGGCCCGAAGAGGTCGAGATCCGTTGCCCCGGCCTGGACCCTGACTGGTCGAGCTCCGAACGCAGCGGAGAAGCGCTCCTCGCCTCCTCGGCTACGCCGGCCGCCGGTTGAGCGCTACGTTCGCCTGATGGCCACCGCCCCGCCCCTTCGCTCGGCGATCAAGCGCAAGCCCCCAGGGCTTCGCCTCGAGCGCGAGTTGTGGGACTCGGGTTCATCGATCGTCGCCGGCATCGACGAGGTCGGTCGCGGCTCCTGGGCTGGCCCACTGACGTTGGCCGCCGTGGTCGTGCCGAAGGACAAGCGGCTCTACAAGGTGCGCGATTCCAAGATGCTCACCGAATCGGAGCGCGAACTCATGCACGATCGGGTGATGGAGTGGGCCGACTACGTATCGGTCGCGCACGCCTCGCAGGGCGAATGTGACGAGCTCGGCATGTCGGCAGCCCAGAAGCTCGCCGCCCAACGTGCGCTCGCGGGGCTCGGGGTCGACGTCGACCATGTGCTGGTCGACGGCAACTGGGACTTCGTCGAGACGCACGCGATCACCACCATCATCAAGGGCGACGCAATCAGCCTCTCGATTGCGGCTGCGTCGATCGTTGCCAAGGTCACTCGGGATCGCCTCATGCGGGCCGCCGATCGTGACTTCCCCGGCTTCGCCTTCGCCGGGAACAAGGGCTATCCGTGCCCGCGCCACAAGGCTGCGCTCGCCGCGATGGGGCCGTGCACGATCCATCGCCGCAGGTGGGCGTTCATGGATGATCTGCGCTGGACTGCCATTCCGCGCATCGCCGATGCCGACCCGGAACCCCAATTGGAGCTCTTCTGATGGCTCGCTGGCCACGCCCGCTCTGGGTGCTCGTCGGATGGTCGTGGTTCCTCTGGATCTCTCGGCTCCGCAACGTCGTCAGCAACGACGACCTCGACTCGTGGGGCGTGAGCTGGCGTATCGGCGTGGTCCTGGCGTTTGTCTCGCTCGCCACCGTTGCCTTTGTCAGCGAGCGTGGCGACCGTTCGTGGAAGGGTCGACCGCTCGACGTTCTGATCTGGTGGACCGTCGGCTACTGGCTCGTTCGTGGCGGCGGAATCCTGCTCGACGACCACGACGCCGGGTTCAAGGCCGTGCATACCGTGCTCATGGCGATTTCTATTGGGCTGGCCATGTGGGTCTGGACCGCTCGGCCTCGCTAACCTGCGAAGCGCTATGGGACAGCCCGTCACTCTCATCCGTACATCGTCACCTCGACCCGGAATCGTCCGGTTCGAGTTGAATCGCAGCCTCACCGGAATGGGCCATGCCCGTTACGAGGCCGGCCACGAGATCGTCGCCGACGATCCGGCGGCCGAACTCGCCCGTCGCATCTTCGATCAGGGTGGTGTCGCCGCCATTCACATCTACGGATCGATGGTCACCGTGCACCTCGCCTCGACCGAGCCGGCCGATCTCGCCGCCGTCATCGGCGGCCTTTACACCTACTACCTGCCCGGCGTAGAGATCCCCAGCGATGAAGAGCTGATCGCCATGGTCGACTAACGCACACTGGGGACAGACCCCAGCGTGCGTTAGGAGCTGGCCCAGTGTTGGATCCAGGTGTGCATGGCGATGCCGGCAGCCACTCCGGCGTTGATGGAGCGGGTCGAGCCGTATTGGGCGATGGAGCAGACCCGCTCGGCTGCGGCTCGAGCGGGCTCGGAGAGTCCAGGGCCCTCCTGCCCGAACAGCAGAACGCACCGCTCGGGCAAGACGACGGTCTCGATGGGGACAGAACCGGGAAGGTTGTCGATGCCGATGATCGGCATGTCGGCCTCGGCTGCCCACTCGACAAGAGCGGCGACGGTCGGGTGGTGGCGGACGTGCTGGTAGACGTCGGTCATCATGGCGCCGCGGCGATTCCATTTCCGTTTGCCGATGATGTGGACCTCGGCAGCCATGAACGCGTTGGCCGTGCGAACGACGGTGCCGATGTTGCGGTCGTGTTCCCAGTTCTCGATCGCGACATGGAAGCCGTGCCGTCGAGCATCGAGCTCGGCGACGATCGCCTCCACGGTCCAGTAGCGGTAGCGATCGAGCACATTGCGGCGGTCGCCTTCACGCAAGAGTTCTCCGTCGAGGCGGGGATCGTCGGGCCAGGGTTCGGAGTGCGGGCCGACGCCGACCACGTCGTCGGCCTCGCTCACTGCTGCGTGCTCCGACGCCCGCGACCTGCGCGCCCCGCTCGGCCCCGGGCGGCGGGGTCGGTGAGCGGATTGCTGCCGGGGATCTCGTGGACGTGATTGGTCCACGTCCGGCCGTTCCAGTAGCGAAGCGTCGCCGGCTTGCCCGACGGGTCGGCATACCAGCCGGCGACGGCGTGGTCGGGATCGTCGTCGCTGTCCGCTATCTCTCCGGCGCCGGCGAAGACGGCAGCGAGGTCGACTGATGATGCAGCCGCACCCCCGACGAGTGATGAGCTCATCGGATTGACCTGGGTAGCGGCCTGCTCCGGATTGCCCCGGTCGTCCTGCATTGTGCGAAGAGCTTCGGAGACGTAGCGGTCGGGCCCTTCGTAGGGTGGCATGCCTTCCATCTCGCGCAGCAGATTGATGCGCTCGGCGAGTGGAGGATGGGTGGAGAACATGTCGTTGAACTTGCGGCCACGGTCGTCGGATTCGTGGTCGTCCGGCGATTCGATCCAGAGGTGCGACGTGGCATGCGAGGTTCGCTTGACGACGGTGATGTCGGCGTCGAGCTTCTCGAGCGCCTGTCGCAAACCGGATGGGTAGCGGGTGAACTTCACGGCGGTGGCATCGGCCAGCGCTTCGCGATTTCGGGAGATGGCGGCCTTGAGCAGCGCCGCAGCAATCGGCGCGAGGACCAGCACCAGGACCAGACCGATGATCATGATCGGGTTGCCGCCGCCACTGTTGTTGTCGTTGCGGCGCCGATGTGACGCTCCACCACCGGTGAGGGCGCCCCAGTAGAGCATGCGCCAGAAGATGTCGGAGATGAGCGCGATCGAACCGGCGGTGGCGACGGCAACCGTCATGACCAGAATGTCGCCGTTTCGGATGTGGGCCAGCTCGTGGGCCACCACCCCTTCGAGTTCGGCCCGGTTCATCTTGTCGAGCAGGCCGGTGGTGACCGCCACTGCCGCGTTGTCGACGTTGCGGCCGGTGGCAAACGCGTTTGGTGACGGATCGTGGACCACATAGACCTTCGGTTTCGGGATACCGGCAGCGATCGATACCGATTCGACGAGATTGTGGAGCCGCGAGTACTCACTGGCATCGGCGGGCACCGCGCGGGTTGAGCCGAGGGCAAGAGATGCCGATGACCAATACGACGTGAACGTGATGCCGAACGACAGCACGACCGCTAGAACGAAGCCGATCACCCCACCACCCATGGCGGCTGATAGGACAACTCCCACGATCACCAGCAGAATGAAGAAGGAGAACATCAGCAACCACGTGCGTCGGCGGTTGCTGGCGATGAGATTGTAGAAATCGGGGCGGTCTTTGACCATCAACCAACCGTATCGGGGCCATGCCTAGGGTGACCGGCATGGACGTCGCCACCGCTCTCCATGCGGCGGCGGCCGTGCTGCTGCTCCTGGCTGGAGGGGCCAAAATCGCGAGGCCGTCGACAACCGCAGACCTGCTGTTTTCGCTGCGGGTCCCCCTGCTCGGATTTCCGAGCGCAGAGGCGCAGGCGATCGTTCTCGGCGTTCTCGAGATGGCACTGGGCGTTGCCGCGCTCGCCATCGGTGGCGTGGTCACGGCCGGACTCGTAGGGGTCTTCTATGTCGGTTTCGCCGCGGCCGTCGTGCGGGCTCTCATGGTCGGCGCCACCTCGTGCGGGTGTTTCGGTCGAACCGAATCACCCCCGACGAGAATCCACGTCGCCGGCAATGTCGGACTCGCGGTTGTGTCGTTTCTCTCGATCGGTGGAGCGACCCCGATTGAAGTGATGAACGATCAACCAGCCGGCGGGTTGGGGTTCGTCATCCTGGTCGGCGTTCTGGCCGGACTGTTCTTGGTGCTCTTCACCGCTCTGCCCGAGGCTCTGGCGGCTCGGCGCCCGAGGTTCGGCTCATGAGCCAGACGATCGTTGCCCGGTTGAGTCGTGTTGTCGACCGACGCGCCTCGCGCCGTGGTTTCCTCTCGCGCTCAGCCTTGGGCGCCACCGCGCTGGCCGTGGCGCCGGCGGCCTATGCCCTTCGCCCCACCACCGCCCGCGCCGCGATCTGTGGCTGTTCGGGAAGCGACTGCGGCTGCGATGATGCGTGCTGCGACGGCTACACGGATTTCTGCTGCCAGCTGCCGGGCGGCGCAAATCTCTGCCCGCCGGGAACCCTTGTGGCCGGGTGGTGGAAGGCCGATGGCTCGGGGTTCTGCGACATCGGCGGCGAGCGCCGGCCCCGCTACTACCTCGATTGCAACCTCGTTTGCGACGACGGCTGCGGATGTGGGGCCGGCGGCATCTGTGCCTCGGAATGCTCTGGAGCGAACTGTCGCTGTCTGGAGGGCTGCGGCAGCAGAGCCGTCGACTGCGCCAGGTTTCGCTACGGCCAGTGCAACCAAAACGTCGAGTGTGTCGGCGAGATTGCCTGCCGGATCGTCACGTGCGTGCCCCCGTGGGAATGGGACCCGAGCTGCACCAACACCTCGGCCACCGACAACCAGACGGCGTTCCACGACCGGCCCTGCCTCCACGAAGGTTTCACCGATGTCGCGCCCGACGCGTTCTACACCGAGGCTGTCGCGT
>JAJCXZ010000054.1 GCA_029263175.1 Acidimicrobiales bacterium
CACTGCCTCGAAGAGGATCTGCTTGGACGGGAAGTAGTACAGAATCGTCTGTTTGGTGATGCCGAGCTGGACTGCCAGGGCGTCGAGCGAGGTGGCCGCAAAGCCCTCTCCGCCAAAGGCACGGAGCGCGGCATCGAGGATGCGGTCACGTGTCGGAGCGGCCATATGTCCGTTGCTATCACAGAGCCTCTACCAATTGGTAGAGAGATCGGGTAGAACTGTGGGGTGATACGGGAGCAGCTCAACGGCAAACGCATCGCGGTCACGGGCTCGACCGGGTTTCTCGGCACCGCGCTCGTCGAGCGCCTGTTGCGCACCATTCCTGAGTGTGAGCTGATCCTGCTCGTCCGTCCTGGCCGTCGCGGCGCCCAAGCCCGTGTCGACCGCGACATTCTCAGAAACGACGCCTTCGACCGCATCCGCTCGGAACTCCTCAAGGATCCCACATCCGCCGGTGCCCTCGAGGGCGAGTCTTTCGCCGGCATGTGTGAGCGCCGAATCCATCCCATCGCCGGCGATGTCGGCACCGACGGACTCGGGCTCGACGATGCTGGCCGCGCGATGCTCGCCACTGCTGACATCGCCATCCACTCCGCCGCCACAGTGAGCTTCGACTCCGCCCTCGACGATGCCGTCGAGGTCAACCTGCTCGGCCCCGGCCGTGTCGCTGCCGGCCTGCGCCTCGCGGCCGAAGAGCGCGCCGAGCCCACAATGGGTGGCCTCCAACCTGGCGAGTGCGCCCACCTCGTCGCCGTCTCCACCTGCTACGTCGCCGGTAGCCGTCGCGGCAAGGCACCGGAGCAGTTGGTCAACGAGTCACCATTCTTCGTCGACGTCGACTGGCGCGCCGAGGTCAACAACTCCCACCAGGCCCGCAGGGACGCCGAGCAGGCCAGCCGCACCCCCGAGCGTCTCACGGCCCTGCGAGAAGAAGCCGTGCGCGCCCTCGGCGCCGCCGGCACTCCCGCCATCGCCGAACGCACCGAGCAACTCCGACAGAAGTGGGTCGGGCAGCAGATGACCGACTCCGGTCGGTCCCGCGCCAGCAGCCTCGGCTTCCCTGACGCGTACGCCTTCACCAAAGCGCTCGGCGAGCGCAGCCTGGTCGAGACCAAGGGCGACGTGCCCGTCTCGATCGTGCGCCCTTCGATCATCGAGTCGGCGCTCGCCGAACCCAATCCCGGTTGGATCCGCGGCTTCCGTATGGCCGAGCCGGTCATCGCCGCCTACGCCCGTGGCCTCCTCAAAGAGTTCCCCGGCGTACCCGAGGGCGTCATCGACGTGATCCCGTGCGACCTCGTCGTCGCCACGATCATCGCGGTTGCCGCTCGCGGCCCCAAGCTCGACGATGCCGGCGTCGCTCAGCCCGATGTCACCCAGATCGCCAGTGGCTCGGCCAACCCGCTCATGTACGGCGACATGGTCGACCACGTGCGCAGCTGGTTCACCGAACACCCCGTCTACGACGACAAGAACCAGCCGATCTCCGTCCCCAACTGGTCGTTCCCCGGCCGCGGCCGCGTCGCCCGCCAGCTCGATCGGGCACAAAAGGGTCTCAACGCTGCCGAACGAGTGCTCGATGCTCTCCCCCTCCGCGGCAAGCAGGCCGAGTTCGGAGCCGGACTCGAAGAGAAGAAGGACCAACTCGAACGGGCCAACGGCTATGTCGAGCTCTACGGCGCCTACACCGAGTGCGAGGCGCTCTACCAGCTCGACAACATGTACGAGCTGTGGCACAGCCTCGACGCCGACGATCAGCGCGACTTCTGCATGGACCCCAAAGCGGTCCACTGGAAGACCTACGTCCACGACATCCACCTGCCCTCGATGGTCAAGCAGGCGCGGCTCAAGATGACGCCCGGCACCCGCCAGGTGAACGACCGCACCGATCGGCTCCGTAAGCAGGTGTTGTCCAAGGATCGCCAACTCGCAGTCTTTGACCTCGAGAACACGCTCATCGCCAGCAATGTCGTGGCGAGCTACTCCTGGCTCGCCACTCGTCACCTCGACACCGCGGACCGTTTGAAGTTCACAGCCAAGACGCTGCGGGAGGCGCCTCGCCTGCTCCAGCTCGACCGAGCCGATCGCAGCGACTTCCTGCGCTACTTCTACCGCCGTTTCGAAGACGCCCCGATCGAGCGTCTCGACGCCGACGCCATGGAGATGATGAGCGATCTACTCATGACGAAGTCGTTCCCCGCGGCCATACGCCGCGTCCGCGAGCACCGCGCCATGGGCCATCGCACGCTCCTGATCACCGGTGCACTTCGCCTCGTGGTCGACCCACTCAAGCCGCTCTTCGACGACATCGTCGCCGCCGACATGAGCAGCTCCAATGGCACCTACGATGGCCATCTCACTGCGGTGCCGCCGACCGGCGAAGCCCGCTACCAGGTGCTGGCCGACTACGCCGAGCTCCACGGCCTCGACCTGCGGGAGGCGGTGGCGTATGCCGACTCCAGCTCCGACTTGCCGATGCTCGAAGCCGTCGGCTTCCCCGTGGCCGTCAACGCCGAAACGAAACTCGCCTCGATCGCTCGCCGCCGCGGCTGGCTGATCGAACACTGGTCGAAGTCGCCGGGCGCACCCAACCGGGTGCTGCCCATCGGCCCCCGCACCGTCCGAAGCCCGATCCGCAACCGCCGCGCCGTCTGACCGCGCCAGCCCAGGAACTCCGCAGGAACCCACATGGCCTCCGATCCCCGCCGCACCGCTCCCCGACCTGGTCTCGTCCTCGACGTCGACCGGTCGACGCCGCCCATCCTCTTCCATCACGGCGAGGGTTTTCGGCTCGAGAAGCTGCCCGCCGACCGCAGTCGCATCATCTACCCGGCCGAGCCTCTCCCCGGTCTCCCCGACCCTGACGAGTCGATCCGCCAGGCCCTGCTGAATCCGATCGAAGACGATCCGCTGCCGTCGCTGTTGACGCCGGGCATGAAGCTCACCATCGCCTTCGACGACCTGTCGTTGCCCCTGCCGTCGATGCGCAAGCCCGACATCCGCCAGCGGATCATCGAGCAGGTACTCGACATGGCCGCCGCGGCCGGAGTCGACGACATCCATCTCATCGCCGCCCTCGCCCTCCATCGCCGGATGACCGAGGACGAGCTGCGCCACTGCCTCGGCGACCGCGTGTACGACGCCTTCGCTCCTCAGGGTGCCATCTACAACCACGACGCCGAGGATCCCGACGGCATGGTCGAGCTCGGTCTCACCCGCCATGACGAGCAGGTGACGATGAACGCGCGGGCCGCCGAAAGCGACCTGCTCATCTACGTCAACCTCAACATCGTGTCGATGGACGGCGGTTGGAAGTCGACCGCCACCGGCCTCTCCGGCTACTCCGGCATTCGGCATCACCACAATGTGGCCACCATGTTGGAGTCGAAGAGCTTCATGGACCGGCACAAGTCGGAGCTGCATCACTCCAACTGGCGCCAGGGCGAGGTCATCAAAAACCATGGTCCGCGCATCTTCCAGATCGAGACCACGATCAACAACAACACCTTCGGCTACGACGGCCCCATGTCCGTGCTGCAGAAGCGTGAGTGGGAGTGGAACGCCAAGGACCGCGCCACCTTCATCACCATGAAGAAGGGCCTCGACATGATGCCGACCACCGCCAAGCGGGCGATCTTCAACGGTTGGAAGGCGCCCTACGAACTCACGTCAGTACAGGCCGGCGATGTCGAAGCCGTCCATGACGTCACACTCGAACACTGCTTCAAGCAGCACCTCGTGCCCGTCGAGGGTCAGACCGACGTCCTCACCTTCGGGCTGCCCTACATCTGCCCGTACAACGTCAACTCGGTCATGAACCCGATCCTCGTGATGTGCCTCGGGCTCGGCTACTTCTTCAACATGTACCGCGGTAAGCCGCTGGTGCGTGAGGGCGGTGTGCTCATCATGAGCCACCCGACGCCGTGGGAATTCCACCCGGTTCACCACCCGAGCTACATCGACTTCTTCGAGCAGGTGTTGTCGGACACCACCGACCCGCTCGAGCTCGAAGCGAAGTACGAGAAGCAATTCGCCGAGGACGAGTGGTACATCCATTTGTACCGAAACAGCTACGCCTACCACGGTGTTCACCCGTTCTACATGTGGTACTGGGGCGCCTCGGCGTTGCAGCATCTCGGCCGGGTCATCATCGTCGGCGGCGACAAGCGAGCCGTTCGCCGCCTCGGCTTCCAGCCCGCTTCGACCATGCAGGACGCACTCGAGATGGCCAGCGATGTCGTCGGGCCCGCCCCGTCGATCACCCACCTGCACAACCCGCCGATCCTCATGGCAGACGTGACGTGAGTAGGGCGACGTGAGCAAGCTGGCGCGCCAGATCGGGCTGCCAAAACTGCCGGCGGCATTGTCCCTGATCCGTCGGTTCCGCGCGCTCCCGTTCCCCTATCGCGCCCCGTCGACTCCCCGGGGAGTGAGACCGTTGCGGCCGAAGGCTCGTACGGGCGCCGACTACGACACGTCATGGTCACGGCGCACTCCGGCCCGCATGGCTCGCGCCGCCATCATCGAGGGTCCGATGCGGCTCGCGGTGAGCGGGCTCGCCGCGCCTGATCGTCGTGGCGCCGATCGGTTGGCCGCCACCAAAGGCTCGGTCATCTTCGCCGCCAACCACCACAGTCATCTGGATACTCCGTTGCTGCTCACCTCGCTCCCGGACCCGTGGAAGCACAAGGTCATCGTCGGTGCGGCCGCCGACTACTTCTTCGGCACTCGTGTCACCGCGGCGATGTCATCGCTCGTCATCGGCGCGATCCCGATCGAACGCACCAAGGTCGGGCGGCGAAGCGCCGACTTGGCCGCTGAGCTCATCGATGACGGCTGGAGTCTGGTGATCTTCCCCGAGGGCGGACGCAGTCCTGACGGATGGGGACAGCCGTTCCGGGGCGGTGCCGCATTCCTGGCTTCGAAGACCGGGGTGCCGGTCGTGCCGGTGCATCTCGATGGCACCGGTCGCATCCTGCGCAAGGGCCGTTCGATCCCCCGCCCCAGCACCACATCGGTGACCTTCGGTCGCCCGATCGTGCCGCAGGACGGCGAGAATGCCACCCGGTTCGCCGCTCGTATCGAGCGCGAGGTCGCAGCGCTGGCCGACGAAGTGTCGTCTGACTGGTACACCGCCCGCAAACGAGCCCACGCCAGCGAAAGTCCGGACCTCACGGGGCCCGAGTCCGCCAGCTGGCGCCGCGCCTGGGCGCTCGGCGACCGCAGCCGCGGCGCCAAGTCCCGCAAACGTCACTGGCCCAACCTCTAACGGGCCGCAGCGTCAGCCGCCGCCGGTGCAGATCACGAGCACGTCGCTGAGAAATTCGAGGTTGGACGCAGCCTCGAGCGGATCGTCCTCGCCCAGCGCCGCCATGCGCAGACACTCCGCCGCGATCGGGTCGAGGCCACCGGTGACCAACTCATCGATGCGGGCATGGATGCTCGCTTCGACATCCGTGTTCAGGCGTTCGAGCTCGTAGGCGATCTGATCGCCGCCGATGACACCGCCGATGTCGCCACCAGGGCGAATCGAACAGGCAGCCGACGCCGCGGTGATGACTTCGATGTGCTCGTCCTCGAGGGTCGCATCCACGCCCGTGAGTTTCTCGAGGCTCACGGCATCGCCGATTTGCGCCACGATACAGCTCGCTCGATCACGGGGCACTCCGTCGAGCACGAGGATCTCGATGGCGTCGTCGCTGGTGAGATCGCTGCCCCGCGAGCATCCCGCCACGGTGAGGAGGCCGACCACGAGAGCGGCACAGATTCGACGGCGAGTGCTCATTCGACGAGACGAAGGCCGGCGGGGGTCTCGCTGCGACCCGCCGACGGGAGATCGACGGTGAAGGCGGTGAGGTGGCCGGGGTAGACGTGCTCGCTCATCAGCACGGGCGAGCCATCCGCAGAGTTGGTGACCCGCTCACACACAAGAACGGGGGACTTCTCGGGAATCCCCAGGTCAGAGGCATCGTCGACTGATGCCGCGGCCGCTCCGATCGTCTGCGTGGCCCCTGCCAATGAGATGTCGAGCACGGCCGAGAACAGGTCGTAGAACGACCGCTGTTCCACATCGTCCCGCGAGAGTGAGGCGCCCAGGTGTTCTGGACACCACACCGTGACGCGCGCGAATGGCTCGCCATCGGCGAGATTGATCCGGCGAACCTCCAGCATGCGACCCGACCCCAGCACCTGGGCAACGCGGGGCGGTGCGTCGACGAAGGCGAAATCGATCACCCGGCGGGCGGCTACCACCCCAGATCGCGCCAACTGCTGTTCGACGGTGTCGAGCTCATTGATCGACTGGTGCAGCGGCTCGCCGGCCACATACCAACCAAGACCCTGGCGAGCGGCAATGAGACCCTCGTCGCGCAGCTGTTCCAGTGCTCGGCGGACCGTGACCCGACTGACGCCGAATTCCTCACTGAAGGTCGCCTCGCTGGCCAGTAGCCGGCCCGCGACGGTCTGGCCATCACGTATGCGGGTTCGGAGTTCGTCCGCAATTTGCTGGTATCGAGGAATACGCACTTGTCTTCTACTTGTCTACTTGTCTATACTCGGGTCATCGGTTTCGGCAACCCGGTCCGTCCTAGGCTGCCACGAGAACCGCCTCCACCGACGTACACCGAGGTCCCATCATGGCTGTAGCTGCCAGTACCCCCATCGAATTGATCAACAGCGTCTATGCCACGCTCGACGAACGCATCGGCGCTGCTCGCGAGCGATTCGGTCGGGCCCTGACACTCGCCGAAAAGATTCTGATCAACCATCTCGACCGCGCCGACCAGGAACTCGACAGAGGCGACTCCTACGTCGACCTTCGCCCCGACCGCGTCGCAATGCAGGACGCCACCGCGCAGATGGCGTGGCTCCAGTTCATGACCGCGGGCCTCGACGAGGTCGCCGTTCCCACCACCACCCACTGCGATCACCTCATCCAGGCCCGCGTTGACGGCAAGAAGGACCTCATGGCCGCCGTCGACACCAACGAAGAGGTCTACGACTTCCTCGAGTCGGTCTCGGCCAGATACGGCGGTGGCTTCTGGAAGCCCGGCTCCGGCATCATCCATCAGGTGGTGCTCGAGCAGTACGCCTTCCCCGGCGCCATGATCATCGGCACTGACAGCCACACGCCAAACGGTGGCGGAATCGGCATGATCGCCGTCGGCGTCGGCGGTGCCGACGCGGTCGACGTCATGACCGGCTTCCCCTGGAACGTGAAGTGGCCGAAGCTCATCGGCGTCAAACTCACCGGCTCGCTCAACGGATGGACCGCACCGAAGGACATCATCTTGAAGGTCGCCGAGATCCTCACGGTAAAGGGCGGCACCGGGGCGATCGTCGAATACTTCGGTGATGGCGCCAACAACATCAGCTGCACCGGCAAGGCCACCATCTGCAACATGGGTGCCGAGATCGGGGCCACGACATCAGTATTCGCCTACGACGACTCCGTCGCCCGCTATCTCAAGAGCACGGGTCGTGAGGAGGTGGCTGATGCTGCCAATGCTGTTGCCCACCATCTGCGCGCCGACGACGAGGTCCTCGCCAATCCCGAGGCGTACTACGACCAGGTCATCGAGATCGATCTCGACACGCTGACGCCGCACATCAACGGGCCTCACACTCCCGACCTCGCCCGCGAGGTCGCTGCTCTGGGCGCCGAGGCCAGGGAGAGTGGCTGGCCGCTGGAGATCAGTGCCGCCCTCATCGGCAGCTGCACCAACTCCTCATATGAGGACATCACCCGTGCAGCCTCGATTGCCCGCGAGGCCGCAGCCAAGGGCCTGACCGCCAAGACCCGGCTGCTCATCACCCCGGGCTCAGAACAGGTTCGAGCCACGATCACCCGTGACGGCCTCCTGCAGGACTTCGAAGCACTGGGTGCCGTCGTGCTCGCCAACGCCTGCGGCCCGTGCATCGGCCAGTGGGATCGCTCGGAGGAGGCCGGCCACACGACGGGCACACCCAACGTGATCGTGACCTCCTACAATCGCAACTTCCCGAAGCGCAACGATGGCGACGCCGAAACACTCGCCTTCGTGACCTCCCCCGAGACCGTGATCGCACTGGCGCTCGCCGGCACGCTCGACTTCGATCCGATCAACGACACCATCACCAACGACGCCGGTGAGGAAGTCTCGCTTTCGACACCGGTCGGTATCGAGCTTCCCGGGGCCGGTTTCGATCCCGGCGAGAACACCTTCGTCGCTCCCCCGGCCGACGGCTCCGGCATCGACGTCCGGGTGTCCCCCACCAGCGATCGCCTCCAGCTGCTCGAAGCGTTCAGCCCGTGGAACGGGTCTGACTACGAGGACCTTCCTGTCCTCGTCAAGGCCCAGGGCAAGTTCACCACCGACCACATCTCGATGGCGGGCCCGTGGCTCAAGTACCGCGGCCACCTCGAGAACATCTCCGGCAACCTCTACCTCGGTGCCGTCAACGCCTTTTCGCAGGCCGACGGGTCTGACTACGAGGTCGGCTACGGCAAGAGCCAGGTCGATGGCTCGATCAAGCTCTTCCCCGAACTCGCCAAGGACTACCACGAGGCGGGAGTGCAGTGGGTCGTGATCGGCGACGAGAACATGGGCGAAGGCTCCAGCCGCGAGCACGCCGCCATGGAGCCACGCTTCCGTAACGGACTCGTGGCGATAGCCCGCTCGTTCGCTCGCATCCACGAGACCAACCTGAAGAAGCAGGGCATGGTGCCGCTGACCTTTGCTGATCCGGCCGACTACGACCAGATCGGTGAAGACGATCGCATTGCCGTTCGCGGCCTGGCCGATCTGTCGCCCGGCGAGCAGGTCACCGTCGAAATCACCAAGCCGTCGGGTGACGTTGTGTCGATCCAGACCAACCATACGTTCTCTGACGATCAGATCGAGTGGTTCAAGGCCGGCAGCGCACTCAACATCATCAGGGCCCGCACCGCCTCCTGATCCTCATCTCCCGGCTTTCCCGAACCGTCAGGTGAAGACTCTGGTGCAGCTGTCGCCCGCCCACAGGGTGGTGACAACACCTTCGGGGTGAAGTCCGTCGGTGATTCCGTTGAGGACTGCACCGGTGCTCGGGTTGGTGACGGCAAAGAGTCCGATGTCGTCACCCTCGAAGGCGGCGAGCAGGACGAGCGCATCACCGAACGTGACCTCGAGGAAGCCGACAGTGGCGGACTCGCCGAGCCCGTCGAGGGTGACGAGTCCGGCGGGGTCGCTGTGACCCTCGGTGTACCACTGGGTGAAGACACCGGTGTCGGAATCGGCGACTTCCTCGCTGAAGATCAACTCGAGCGAACCCCAGCGGATGAACCGGGTGCGGGTGCCGATGCAGAATTCCCAGGGCTCGAAGCCGGTGTCCTCATCGGGCGCCCCGAGTGACTCCGTGGCTTCGGCGACCACGACCTCGACACTCTGACCGAATTGCACGATGGTGCCGTCGTCGAACAACAACCCATTGGCCGACAACGTTGCCGCGCCGGGTGAGGCAACGCGCACCGGCGTCGTGGTAGTCGACGTGGTCGTCGTGGAGGAAGTGGTGGTGGAGGACGTGGACGACGTAGTCGAACTGGACGTGGACGACGTAGAGGTCGACGCGACCGACGCCTCGGTGGTGGTCGTCGTTGCCGCCTCGGTGGTGGTCGACGTTCTTTCCGGCACCACCGTGGCGCTGTCGTCCGTGTCGCCGCCGACGACGAAGAGCAGCAGCCAGACGACCACAATGGCCACCAGGAGCAAGATGACGCCCACGATCAGACCGGTCGGGGTCGAACGGTCCGGAATCTCGTGTGCCGCCGGCGGTGCCACCGATGCGGTGCGGGTCGTCGGCGGCGTTGGGCGCGGTACGGGCTGGGCCGCGACCGGCGACGACGTCTGCCGGATCGGCGCCAGCGGGTCGGGCTCATCCCCAGATTCTTCGAACACCGACACCGGTCCGGTCGGCGGATCAACCGGTGGGGGAACGGCCGGGCCCGGCTCAGGACTCACCTTCTCGCCGAGATCCTCACGCGTGACGAGCGGAGGCGCGGAGTCGACGCTGCCGATCAACGCCGCACCGATGGCCACGCTGACAACGACATCGGCGGGCAGCGACGAAGCGCGCGCCCGTGCTGCCGTTTCCGGGACCGCGACCACGTCAGTGATCCCGGCAGCATTCGTAGCCAGCACGACCTGATCGCGGGCATCACCGTCGAAGTCATCGGGGACGACGATGGCCAGGCGGCTTGTGTGCGAGCCCGCGATCGCAGCGCGCCCCAGGACGTGAGTGATCACCGCAGTCAGGGCGCCCGTGCGACCGAGACGCGCCCGATCGAGTGGATCGATCACGATGGGGCCATCGGCGCCAGCGGCCGCGTCGCCGACGAGCACGGTACCGTCGGGCCCGGCCGCGACTGCTCGGGCCGCAGCGGGGCCAGAAGCGCCGAGCGCCAGAACCGTGGCCGCGGTGGGATCGACCTCGGCATCGGCAATGACGCCGACTATTCCGTCATCGCCGATATGGATTCCCAGCGTTTCGCTCATGGCCAGCCGCCCTCACGCATGGCGCGAGCGTAGGCGCCGCTGCCTTGAAAACGGGAAAAGCGACCGGCGTTTCTTGGGGGACGTCCGATCGCTTCTCCGAACACCAGACAAAGGGGGGAATGCCTGGGGTTCGCAGTTCAACTCGACGATTTGGGGGTGTCGAGGAACCGTTGAGGGTTCATTTAACCACGACACAGACCATCGTTCCAACAGTTTCGATGGATATGTGACATCATTCATAGCGATGGACCTTCGGCAACTCTACGCACTGCTCGCCGTCGCCGAACACCACTCCTTTTCGGCTGCCGCTCGGGCCCTCCACACGGTCCAATCCAACGTGTCGACCCATGTCGCGCATCTCGAGACCGAGCTCGGCAGTGTGCTCATCGAGCGCTCGAAGGGCGAGCTCACACCTGAAGGCGAGATCGTCGCGGCGCGCGCCCGCCGCATCCTCGGCGAACTCCGTTCGATCGAAGACGATCTCGTCTCCCTTCGTGACGACGTGAGTGGTCATGTGCGCCTCGGCGTGATCGGCACAACCGCCGTCTGGCTGGTGCCGGCGCTGCTCGACGCCCTCGCCCGCGACTTCCCGCGCGTCGAGATAACGATCATCGAAGCAACCACCACCTCGCTGGTTCCGCAGCTCATCAGCGAACGGATCGATCTCGCGATCGTCAATCTCCCGGTCACCGATCCCGACATCGACTGCGGCACGCTGTTCGAGGAGGACCGTGTCGTCATCGTGCCCGAGGACCACCCCCTCGCCGCGAGCGATCGCGCCACATGGCGAGATCTGGCCCAACACGAGATCCTGCTCCCCCCGGTCGGAACCGGGTTTCGAGACGAAATCGACGCCGACGCCCGGCGGGCACGCGTTGCCCTCGACGCCAAGGCTGAGGTCGACGGCTTGCGCCTCATGACATCGCTGGCCGCCCGCGGATTCGCCCCGGCGATCGTTCCGGCAAGCGCGGTGCCCGCGTCGGATGGGCCGTGGCGGCGAGTCTCGCTCGAAGCCTCTTCTCGCCGCGGTGTCGGCCTGGCCCTGCCCCGTCGAGCAACGCCCTCAGCGAGCACTCGTGTTGTGGTGGATGCGATCGTCGCGATCGTCGCCGAGGAAGGGCCGACGATCACCGGTATCTCTGCGGCCGCAGCGACAACCGCCGCCGGCGAAGACTAGGTTCAACGGCGCGATGACCGACCAGCGCGCCGACTCCGACATCCCAATCAACCGCCAGGTCGACCTCCGGGCCAGAACCCATGGCTTTGTCCGCTCCGGTCTGGCCGACCTCCACGGCCGGAAAGTGATCGAGGTCGACGCGCGAGGAACCCAACACGCGGGCTCACTCCTGCCATCCGATGGCATCTCCATGGCGGCGGGGGCGCGCGCCGCCCGTGAGCAGCGGCTGCCCTTCGTGATGCGACTCGCGTCATCCGGTGCCGACATCGGCACGGGAGTCGGTGCCCTCGACGGCTGGGGCCACGCCGCTCGCGAGCTGACTCGATGCTCGGGGATCGTTCCCACGATCATCGTCGTCACCGGCCCCGTCGTGAGCGGACCGGCACTGCTGCTCGGACTTGTCGACTTCGTCATCATGACCACCGACGCCTATGCGTTCGTCATGGGGCCACGGATGGTGGCCGAGTTCACCGGCGTCCCGGTCTCGAAAGGAGAATTGGGCGGGGCCTCGATCCACGTTCGCACCTCCGGCGTCGCCGACTTCATCGCCGCCGACGAGGCCGATGCTCTTCTCCTCGTGTCTGAGCTTCTCGGTTTTCTTCCGGATCACACCGATGCCGACGCTCCGAACGCCGTTTGCAGCGACCCGGTCGACCGGCTGACGCCTGAGGCCTACGAGGTGCTGCCGCCGTCGGCCAATGGCTCCTACGACGTCCGCAACATCCTGTCCAGCATCGTCGACCACGGCGACTTCCTCGAGCCCCATGCGGAATGGGCCGCAAACCTCGTCACCGCGTTCGCCACGATCGGTGGGCGCACCGTGGGCATCGTGGCCAACCAGCCGCAGACTGTTGCGGGCACCCTCGACATTGCGGCTTCGCAGAAGGGAGGCCGATTCGTATCGTTCTGCGACGCCTTCAACATCTCGCTCGTCACCATCGTCGACACGTCCGGCTTCTACCCGGGTAGGGACACGGAGTGGCGAGGCATGATCCGCTACGGCGCCCAAATGGCGTTCGCCTACGCCCGCGCCACGGTGCCGCGAGTGAACCTCACCACCCGCAAGTCATACGGCGGCGCGTACATCGTGATGGACTCGAAGAAGATCGGCAACGACCTCGCCTACGCATGGCCCTCGGCCGAGATCGCGGTGATGGGCGCCAAGGGAGCGGTCGAGATTCTCCATCGCCGCAACACGCTCGAAGAACGAGCCGAACTCGAGCTCGCCTACGAAGAGCGCCTGCTCAACCCGTACATCGCAGCAGAGCGGGGCACGATCGACGCGGTCATAGATCCCTCGGACACCCGGCGCGAAATCCACGCCGCCCTCGACATGCTTGCGGGCAAGCGCGAACGCCTTCCTCGGCGCCGCCACGACAACACGCCGCTGTAGTCTCCCCGCTCTCAGTGTGCCGAGCGGGGTGCAAACGGTCTAGATTCACTGCGGCGTCCGCGCCCCCATTTGAGCCGCGCCAGAAGGAGCCGAAACCGTGACCGAGAGCATCACAATCACCGACAACCGCACCGGTGAGTCGCTCGAGATCCCGATTGCCAACGGTGGCGTCGACGCTGTCGAATGGCGCAAGCTCCTGCCAGGCGTCTGGTTCCATGATCCAGGGCTCGCCACCACCAGCGGCGCCGAGAGTGCGATCACCGAACTCGATGGCGAGAAGGGCATCCTGCGTTACCGCGGCTACCCAATCGAGCAGCTCGCCGAGAAGAGCACATTCCTCGAGGTCTCCTACCTTCTTCTGAATGGCGAGCTGCCCAATCAGCAGCAGTCCGACGACTGGGTCAACGAGATCACCCATCACACGTATTTGCACGACAAGTTCCGTCGCAAGATGTACGACTCCTTCCACTACGACGCCCATCCGATGGGACTGCTGTGCAGCAACGTCGCCGGCTTGTCGACCTTCTACCCGGGCTCGAAAGAGATCGACGATCCTGCGAACCGGATGGAGCAGGCCGTCCGCCTGATCGCCAAGATCCCCACGCTCGCCACTTCGGCGTATCGACACTCCGTCGGCCAGCCGTTCGTCTTCCCGGACAACACGCTCGACTACGCCTCCAACTTTCTGCGGATGATGTTCGAGCTCGGCAACCCCTACGAGGTCGACCCGGCATTCCAGCGGGCCATGGAGGTTCTCCTGATCCTCCACGCCGACCACGAGCAGAACTGCTCGACCACCACTGCCCGTGTCGTCGGTTCGTCACACACCGACCCCTACACAGCCATGGCAGCCGCGTGCGCCGCCCTCTACGGCCCCCGCCACGGCGGTGCCAACGAGGCAGTACTCAACATGCTCGACGGCATCGGCAGCTACGAGAACGTCGAGCCCTTCATCGAGGGCGTGAAGGCGGGCAACGAACGCCTCATGGGCTTCGGCCACCGCGTCTACAAGAACTACGACCCACGCGCCCGCATCATCAAGGACGCGGCCCACGATGTCTTTGCCGTCACCGGCACCAACCCACTGCTCGACATCGCCCTCAAGCTCGAGGAAGCCGCACTCAGCGATGAATACTTCATCAGCCGCAAGCTGTACCCCAACGTGGACTTCTACAGCGGCTTGATCTACGAGTCCATGGGTTTTCCTCGCAACATGTTCACCGTGCTCTTCGCCATCGGCCGTATGCCGGGTTGGCTCTCGCACTGGGACGAGATGCTCGATCAGGAGTCACGCATCGCCCGTCCCCGTCAGCTCTACATCGGCCAGCCCGAGCGCAACTATGTCGCGATGGGCGACCGCTGAGTCGCGGCCACATCGAGTCGGCCTGATACACCACTTCAAGTCACACTGGGGTCTGTCCCCAGCGTGACTTGGTCGGCAACGCTCAGGAGGAGCTTTCCGGCGTTGGCGTTGGAGGCCATGCGCTCATGGGCCGCGGCCACCCGGTCGAGCGGGTAGCGGCTGTCGATCACCGGAGCGATGGCGCCGGAGGCGACGTGAGGCAGGATCTGGGAGGCGAATTCCCGGGTGATTGCCACCTTCTCCTCGATGGGGCGGGCTCGGAGCGTGGTGCCGGTGATCGTGGCTCGCTTCATGAGCAGGCTTGCGACGTCGAACGGCACCGGTCCCCCGGCCATCACGCCGACCTGGATGATCCTGCCACCGAGGCGAACCGCCGCGACGTTGCGGGGCAGGTATTCGCCACCGATCACGTCGAGAACGACGTCAACGCCCAGACCCGCCGTGGCGTCCTTCACCGCAGTGACGAAGTCATCGGTCTTGTAGTCGATCACCAGATCTGCTCCGAGTTGGTGACAGATCTCGTGCTTGCCGGCCGACGCAGTCACGGCGATACGCGCTCCCATGGCCTTGCAGATCTGGATGGCCGCGGTGCCGACGCCTGAGGCCCCGGCGTGGACGAGCGCCCACCGGCCGCTCGTCAGGCCGCCCTGGCGTACCAAAGCGTCCCACGCGGTGATGAAGACCTCGGGAAAGGCACCGGCGTCGCTCAACGGGAGTGCGTCGGGCACGCGCATTGCCTGCCGCTCGTGCACCGCGATCTGTTCGGCATAGCAACTGCCGTTGCTGATGCCCATGACGGGATCGCCCACCGCATGCTCGGTGACCCGGCCGCCGGTGGCGATGACCCGACCCGCAAACTCCAGCCCTGGAATCTCGTGCTCCATCGGGGGCCCTGGATACAGACCCATGCGTTGCAGAAGATCTGCCCTGTTGATCGCCGATGAGACGATCTGCACCAGCACCTCTTCCGGGCCGGCGACAGGATCGGGGACCTCTCTGATCTGGAGGACCTCAGGCCCACCCTTTTCTTCCAACACCACAGCTCGCACAACGTCCTCCTCAGAAGAGCGCGAGCGTAGGTCAGTCCCGGACGATACGGAGATCTCGGGGGTACGGGAAGAAGTCGGGCAAACCACCATCCCCGTGGTCGTCCTTCATTTTCTGCCAGAACTCGACCGTGGAGATCTCGGGGTGGACCTCGTCGAACACCTCACCCACGATGCGCGGCGAACGCAGATAGGTGCGGAACTCCTCGGGGAACACGTCGTCGGGCTCCACCGGGAACCACGGCTGATCGAGCATCTCGTCTTCGTAGCTCTGGCTGACGGGCATCCTGCGGAAGTTCACATCGGACAGCAGGGCCAGCTCGTCGTAGTCGTAGAAAACCACGGCGCCGTGCCTGGTCACACCGAAGTTCTTGGGGAAGAGGTCGCCGGGGAAGATGTTGGCCGCGGCGAGGTCCTTGATTGCGTTGCCGTAGTCGACCGCAGCCTTTCGAGCCCGGTCCGCCGACATCTCCCGCAGGTAGAGATCCAGCGGGTACAGCCGGCGCTCGGTATAGACGTGGTGCAGGATGACCTCATCGTCGGTGATGGTGACCGAACGAGAGCAATCGCGGCGGAGCTCGTCGAGCATGTCGTCGTCGAAACGATCCCGTCTGAACGTGAGGTTGCGGAACTCCTGGGCATCGACGAGTCGGCCGACACGGTCGTGGTCGAACACCAGCTTGTAGCGTCGCTGGACGTCTTCGGGCGTGGTGCGTTTCGACGGCGGGAAGCGGTCCTTGATCAGCTTGAACACGACGTCGAACGACGGCAGCGTGAACACCACCATCACCATGCCGCGTGCACCTCGGGCCCGCTCGAAGCGGGTGTTCGAGTGCTCCATGTGGCGGTACAGGGCCCGGAAGAGGTTGGTCTTGCCGTGTTGGCTGTAGCCGAGCGTGGTGTACAGCTCGGCAACCGGCTTGACCGGCAGCAGGCTCTTCAAGAACCCGACGACTGCGGCGGGCCGCCGACACAGGACATGGAAGTACGAACGCGTGTAGCCGAACATTCGGCTCGCCGCGAGCTCGCTCAGCAGAACGGCGTCGACATAGAGGCCGTCTTCGTCGGTGAGGACCGGGAGCACGATCGGCGAGACCCGGTTCAGCCACCGCAGACGACCCACGATGTAGGCGCCCTTGTTGCGGTAGAAGATCGGCCGGAGCACATCGATCGAGTCGATTTGGCCGTCCCAGACATCATCGAGCTGGGCCTGGATTCGTTCGGTGACGAGCGCGGTGCAGGTGTCGAGGTCACCGAAGTGGCTGGTGAGTGGCGAATGCTCGAAAATCTGTCGGACGGTTTCCTCGAGTGACTCATCAACCGGGAAGTTCCGGTATTCACCGCGCGAGCCGTCGTCGGCTGGGAGCGCAGTCGGGCCGAGCCAGAGGAACTCGAGCGACTTGTCGAGCCCGACAACGTCGAAGAGCCGCCGCGTGACCGAGTTGTAGAACGTCTCGGCGAGTTCGAGATCCATTCGCTCCGAGACCAGCTGGACATAGCGGCGACGAGCCTCGATCCACACGGCCTTGGCCGCGCCCTCGTCGCCGGGAAGTGTCGGTCGCGCGGTATCGACCACGGCCCAGACCCGCCGCTTGTGCAGGTTCAATCGTTCGGTGGAGTCGTTTTGAAGCTCAGCCCAGTCGCGCTCGAGGAATCGTTTCGCGGCGCGGTGCGTGATCTCGAGAAAGCGCTCGTGGTAGTCGACGAACCCGTCGTGCAACAGTCGAGCCAGGCGCTCGACGTTCGGATCAGCCGTGGTGGGCGAAAGGTCGGGCATGACAGCCGCTGTTCAGGCTTCGGTGGAGGCTCGCTCGTGGTGACGAATCACCTCGGCGATGACGAAGCGGAGGAAGCTCTCGCTGAACGCCGGATCGAGGTTGGCCGACGCCGCCAACTCGCGTAGCCGCCCGATCTGCTCGGCCTCACGGCCGGGGTCGGCGGGCGGAAGCCCGGCGGCCGCCTTGTAGTGGCCAACCGCCTTCGTGATCTTGAAGCGCTCGGCCAACAAGAGGATCAGCGCGGCATCGATGTTGTCGATGCTGGAGCGGTACTGCTCGAGCTGCTCGTCGGCCATCAGCGGTGTCCCCGGGTCGGTCAAACCACAACGGTCGACCGCACCGAAGTGCCGTCGACCGATCGGGTTGGTGGGCCGTACAAGAGTCGAACTTGTGACCTCCTGCGTGTCGAGCAGGCGCTCTAACCAACTGAGCTAACGGCCCCAGAGAACCGAAACTGTAGCAGGGCACGACCGGGATCACGCCCGCATAATCCGGCGCAAAACGTGCACCGGGGGCCACCACGATGTGGCAGCCCCCGAGCTGACGAGCGCCGGGCGGGATTTGAACCCGCGACTGTACGGCTTTGCAGGCCGCTCCCTTGGGCCGCTCGGGCACCGGCGCCAGCGGTGGAAATGGTATCGGCCCCGCGGAGACGTGCGACGATGGTCTGATGAGCGATCCCGATGAATCCCCTCGGCCGCCCCTCGACATGCTTGGAGCAATCGGCAAGTCGGATGCTGAACTCGACGAGCACAGTCGGGTCATCGAGATCTACACGATGGAGGGACTGCTCCGACTCTGGTGGTTCGGGGAGACCGGCGCCACCGATGTCGTGCTTATGTGTGGCGGTGCAATGGGTGGCGTGCTCGGTCCGGGCCGATCGCTGTACTTCACCCTCGGCCGGCAAATGGCAGCGCAGGGTCGCGCTGCCATGGCCGTGGACTACCGCAAGCCCGGTGACCTCGGCCGATGTCTGCTCGATGTGTGCGCGGCGACGGACCTCGCGATGCGCAACGGTGCCGAACGGTTCGCCATTCTCGGCCACTCCTTCGGTGGTGCCGTCGCCATCCAGGCCGCGGGCACCTTCCCGGCAGCGACTGCTGGCGTCGTCACATTCGCGACCCAGTCAGGGGGTTGCGAGGAGGCCGACCGCATGGGGGATGTGCCGTTGCTGCTCCTGCATGGCGGGCGGGACACAATCCTTGGCCCCGAGAACTCATCGATGGTTCAGATGCTCGCGGGCCACGGCGAAGTACGCCTGTTCCCCGAGGCCGACCATCTCATGGCCGAGGCCGCCGATGAGCTCGAGGCCGTCGTCGGCGCCTGGATCACCGAGCGGTTCGAGGCCCACCAGGCGCAGTAGCCGCATCATCGTCGAGTAGCTGCCGGAGCCCTTCCTCCACTCGCCGTAGCCGACTGGTGACATCCCTGAGGCGACCTAAGAGCGCCATCGCCTCTTCTCGTTTCAGCGCGTCAGCGCCCGCAGGAAGCATCGCCAACGAGCGGCGGAAGTGTTCGATCTCATGATCTTGGCCGAAATTTTCCATTGCTCGGACTGTAGCGAACATGTGTTCGCTTTACCAATCCCAGATCTACCATTGGCTCATCAGCTCGCCGAATGCTGAACAGTTGGGGTTCTCGCACATCGATGGCTCACCGGGCGCCTCGGGTGGCAGTGCACTCACGCCGCACTCAACGCAGATCGGTGAGACGTCGCCATCGTCAGTCTCGTCCCACAGTTCACTCATGGCGTCAGTATCGCTGCCGCTGTCACATTTCGTTGGTCCCTCTGAAGCGAGATCTTCCGGGCTGGCGACATCTTCTGCACCGACATGGAACTCGCCCGGGTCGGAGGGACCCGACTCGCCCAGCTTCGGCAGGTTGGAGCTGTGAGCCGGGCACGATTCTGCTCGTCGATATCGGGAACGCCAGAAGCTGCGACGACGTCCTGACGAGCGATCGGAAATGATGCGCGTATGGGCGGTCTAATGTGCCGAAGGATCGAGGCTGTGAGGACGTCCGCCGGATATCAGAGGCCACTCTCCTGCGAATCCCCGCCAGATCACAAGCGCCACTAGTAGCAGGCCGATGCCCCAGAAGAACACAGCCAGCGAGGTCCATAGCAGCCCCATGAGGACGCCCCACAGTCCCGGCGCCGCTGGTACGATCGCAAGCCATCTCAGTGTGCGCAACTGGTATCTCATGAGTGTCTCCCTCTGCCCGAAGATCAGGCTTCTATAGAGACAGACGTTCCTGGCGGCCTCGCGGGTGACACCAATCACCTTTCATGAGCCGAGATCGACCATCGGCCCGGCGGCGGCCCATCGCACTCGCTTGGAGGAAGGGTTGCGCAATCATCGTTCCATACCCGGTCGTGGTGGAATCTCGACGTTTGATCTGATGTGAAACCCGCGCGATAACGGCACATCTGGTCTGGGGGCGGCGGCGCAGGACCCTTGCCTGAAACGAGCCGCTCGTCAATGATGCGCGTATGGATGTCAAGGGCGTCTATGGGGCGGTCGGGCGCGGCGGGGCGGACAAGACAGAGATGAGCCACGTGGTGTTGGGCAGGCGCGTTTTCGGTCACGCCGGCGGCGCTGGTCGCCGATGGAGATTGAGG
>JAJCXZ010000055.1 GCA_029263175.1 Acidimicrobiales bacterium
CCTCCCATATCGATACATTGTACCTTGATTGGACCCGATTTCACCGGAAAGCTAATATTTTTTTCTTTTACAATTGAAGACGACAATGATATATCCCGGAAGTCCAGATAAAAGTCCTTTACAACGTTGTCCGTCCATAACGCATAGTGGTGGAAAACTGTTCCAGGGATTTTCTCTAATTTATCCCTGAATTTCGGATTGGGTTCGAACAGATGGATCGTGAAGTCTTCGGAATAAACCGGTAATTTCTTAAAATTCTTAATCGTCTCGCCGCTGTTGGCGCCGCATTCAATAAAATACTTTTTTGGCTTATAATCCAGGTTTAGGCAGGCCGTGAACAATTTAAACTGTTTACGAGTCAGTATATCTCCGGTGGTTTTATCGCTTGTCAGCCAAGGAAGTTCTTCCGCCAAATGGGCGGGAAATCTAAGATTTAGATTATCTGTATTGATCAATTCTCCATTATAGCTCTGTCCATGTAACTGATATAACTCGGCGAATTTTTGGTGTAAGCGTTCTAGTGACTTATCCTCCCGGAAATTTGCGACGATATCTGATTGCTTCGGCTGGAGTTTGACATAGTTTTCTACGGCTTGGATTAAAGAGTCATGAGCATTACCAAAATCCGCGAATTGCACAGAATTTTCTTCATTAAGGAAATCTCGACCGCTGCCTTTTAATTTATCGTAAACCACAATGGGCAACCCGCACAGCAAAGCTTCCGCGATAACCTTGGGACTCCCTTCAACCGTTGAGTAAAGCGCTAATACCTTCGATGATTGATAAAAAAAGGAAAGCTGTAATTGACTTAGACCTAAATAGTTCAGTTCAGGACTTAACCTGAGAAGAGTGAAACTTTCCCTTTCCGTTCGACTAAATAACTCATAGTAACGCCGGGTGATATCGGTAAAATGTCCATGGTCTGACTCCTCTTTTCTTGATGGACAAACCAATAATGTTTTGTAACAGTAACCGAGGTCGAAAATGCGTCGAATTGAATGGAAGAATTTGTCCAAATTCTTAAGCTTCGAATTCCTTGATACGTTGATAATATCCCAATATTTATGTGTATTCGGTGCAACACAAAAGCATACGGGTGTAAAATTAGCACTCCCTAACGGAATATTGAACACCAGTGGATCCGTGGAATCGATAACGCTAGAACGCCCCATGTAGAATTGACAGTATTCGGGGATTTTCGAGCCAAAACTAAATCCACCATAGTGGACACCGATGAAATAGTTATTTTTTATTTGATTTAACTTTCTTCTGATCCGCTTACTTCGTTGGAAATAATTCACCTCCTTATGTGTGAAAACAATGATTCCTCTATTGCTATTCTCTGGATGTTTGAATATATGAGCCACGGGGCAGGTACGCCGCTTTAAACGGTGACGGTTAGCTGTAAAAATCCGGAGTTGGAGTCGAAAATTCAGTTTTCCGAGTTCTTAAAGCGGCGCACAGAATGACATTATTGTTCGGGATCGTCGATGGTTGTTTTCGTGAATTGTTTTTCCTGAATATCATTTCACCTTCTTTTACCGCCTCCAGGAAAACCATTGATGGTTTAACAAAATAATAGTCCAAATAATTATTTTCTTGATGACCAAGTCCGAGTCGTCGTAAGAACTTATTCGTGATTTTCGTGAACGGGGTTTGGGATTGTTCTATGAAAAATTTATGACGTATACCCAAAGTAAGGATTTCGAAATTATTTTTTACGTAAAAATCATTGAACAGGTTAGGTTGAAAGGAGTGATAGGATCGACCGTAATATCCGGTCATTGCGGAGATATGGATAACAATAGCTTTTTCTTTTAACATACTCAGCACGTTTCGCCAAACACTGATAAAGTCAAAACATGACGTCATGGTCCCGGCGTCGATGATCCAGTCGTATCTACCATGATACTTATCAGGAATGGTTTTCTGTAAATCCAGCCGGACCGTTGGGTTTCCGAAAATATCAAAGGTGTCAACAGTATCAAACTTGAGGGCGTTTCCGAACGTATTCGCTTTGACACTATCCATATCGCCTTTATATACCTCCAACCCAAATAAGTCATATAAATGATTGTTTTGGAAATGAAAGGTGCAATCGCCCAATATTGCGGCTCGGTTACCAAATGGATGTCCGCTTCGTAATTTCTTGATGATCTTTAGATCTTGAATCGCAATTGACATGGACTACAAGGCTTTCGTTACCCATTCAAGTTCTTTATAAATAAAACCCGGTCGTTCTGAACTATAACTCTTATTAGTCAAGTCAACTCGCGTGTTGATAACCTCAAGTTGGATGTACGCATTGGTATCCGAATACTTCTCGCCGGCGACACCAATTCTGGCCTCCAATTTATAGGTGCCCGGCTTAAATAATGACATCGGTATGGAGATGCAGGTTACATATCTTCCCGGTTTATCATAGGTATTTCCGGAGATGGGATTAGCGTCATTATTGTAAGAAGTCAGTAGACAGACTCCCCCTTTAGATAATGAAAGAGATACGATAAAACCTCTTAGTTTTTCCCTCAGATCGATTTCCATTTCGACGATTATATCCTTGCCCATTTCGAATTGATATGATACTTCATTATCTTGATTTCGCAGACTGATCTTACTAATCTGGACGGGGTATCTGTTTGGTTTCAGGATAACTTGACCCTGGTTATGATCTTGGGCGTCCCCGGAAAGATAGTATTTGATTGCCTCTTCCGGCGATCCTTCAAAAGCGACCGATCCCCCTTCCAGCAGTAAGCAGCGATCACATAATTCAGCGATTGCACCCATATTATGACTGACGAAAAGGACCGTCCGGCCGCGCTCAGCGCTGACGTTCTGCATTTTGCCAATGGCCTTTCTTTGGAATTCCGCATCACCGACAGACAAGACTTCATCAACCACCAAAATTTCGGGTTCAAGATGTGCTGCCACCGCGAAGGCTAATCTCACGTACATCCCCGACGAATATCGTTTCACCGGTGTGTTGACAAATTTCCGGATTTCAGCGAATTCAATAATCTCGTTGTATTTCCTTTCGATTTCATTTTTCCTCATGCCCAGAATCGATCCGTTCAGGAAGACATTTTCGGCTCCGGTGAGTTCCGGGTGAAACCCGGTACCTACTTCGAGTAGACTGGAAACTCGTCCATTCAATCTAATCTCTCCGGTTGTCGGCTCCGTAATTCGACTGAGTATCTTTAGGAAGGTGCTTTTGCCGGCTCCGTTCCGACCGATTATTCCAACGACCTCCCCTCGGTTTACTTCAAATGAAACGTCACGGAGTGCCCATATCTTGTTGTCATTATCGTCCTTTTCCTGTTTTCTCGTCAAAACGGAACCGCATTTCCGAATCATTCGATTGATGAGAAGATCGTCAAGGGTTAAACCCAGTCGATAGCATTTACTTACTCTATCAGCAGATATAATTGGTTGGGACAGCGACATTAGATTCCGTTAGCGACATTAGATGATATCAACAAATGTTTTTTCCATAGTCCGAAAATAGAATAAACCACTGACGAGGACGAGTGCGACGATGGCGTTGCTTAAACCCATAAGACCCCAGTTGGGAGGAGGGAGATCGAGTAGGGCCCAACGAAATCCTTCAACAACGCCGGTCATCGGGTTTAACCAAAGCAGCATGTGATATTTTTCCGGAAATCTTTCGATCGCGTAAATAATCGGAGTTGCAAACATCCAAAGCTGTACCAAAAACGGTGTCACATAACCGATATCACGGTATTTTACGGAAAGTGATGTGAACCAGAGGCCGAAACCCAGTGCCGCAAGGCAAGCGATAAATACAAAGAACGGCAGAGACAAAATAGCGATTCCCGGAGTTATCTTGAACGATAGCATAAGTATTATGAGAACACTTAGTCCGATCAAAAAATCGATCAAGCTGCCGATTACAGCCGTGAGCGGAAGAATCAATCTAGGAAAGTAAATCTTAGTAATTAAACCGCGTCCTCCCAGAACACTGGCACTTGAATTGCATAAAGAACGAGTAAAATATGTCCACGGTAGAAGAGCGGTGAACGAGAAAACAGCATATGGAATTTTCTTGTCTGTCGGACCCAGATCTGCGACACCACCTCCGAACACAAACGTAAAGACAATCATTTGTATTAACGGCGGTAGAAAGGCCCAGGTAAATCCAAGTACGGACTGGCGATACTTACCATAGACATCGCGCTTGATCAGCATAAAAACGAGATCGCGATAAGACCACAACTCGGCAAAATTTATCGCTTGCCATCCTTTGCTCGGTTTGATAACCAGGGAGTATTCAGAGGACATTAAATTGAAGGTATTTTATCAATGTTACG
>JAJCXZ010000056.1 GCA_029263175.1 Acidimicrobiales bacterium
TGCGCTTTTGAAGTTGCAGCCGACCATCTCCCACGGCAGAGCCTCCCACTCTTCATCGCTCAGCGCAATGCGCTCTTTGACCATCGATCGCACTCGCTGCTCGACCACCGAGCGCAGATCGGAAAAATTGACCACACCGAGCCGCTCGATCTCCTCACGATCGCGCCGTCCTACACGAACGCGATCGTTCGCGGCGGCGGCGTACCCGTCGTTGCCGCCCCCTGTGAGCTCGAAGACATCCCGGATCTACTCCATGGAATGGACGGGCTCATCTTGAGCGGCGGTCGCGACATGGATCCCGACCTGTACGGCCAGGAGAACACGGACAGCGAACGGGCGCTCCGAGAGCTCGATGAGTTCGACATGGCGTTGATGGGCGAAGCCATTCGCCAGGAGATACCGATTCTCGGTATCTGTCGTGGGATACAGGTCGCCAACGTTGCGCGCGGTGGCGATCTCCGACAGGAAGTTCTCGCCGAAGGCAGCGTTGCCCACCCGACCTATCCGGAGATGATCGCGAGAAGTGGCCCGAAGGCGCATCGTCACGAGGTGGCCCTTGTCGCCGGCTCGCGTCTTGCCGCGATGTACGGCAACGTCGACACGATCATCGTCAACTCTCTGCATCATCAAGCGATCGGCCGACCGGCCGAAGGCGCCACCGTCTCCGCAACGGCGATCGACGGCACGGTTGAAGCGATCGAAGACCCGGCCATCGACCTCATCGCGGTTCAGTGGCACCCCGAACAACTGCCGGACAGCGGTGGCGATGTTCTGTTCGCAAATCTCGTGGAACGGGCCCGCAGTCGTGCCACGATGACGCCGTGAACGATTTCAATCTCGACACCATTCGTCTGTCGCTCCACATTCTCGCCGTCTCGATCTGGGTCGGCGGTCAGATCGTCATGGTCGGTCTGGTCCCGGTGCTGCGTGACCTCTCGCCCGACGCGCCCCGCCTCGCCGCGGCTCGATTCGGTCAAGTCGCGTGGTCCGCGTTCGCCCTCGCGGTGGTGACGGGAATCTGGAACATCGTCGATCTGGAGGGCACCCAGACCAACGAGTACAACGTCACGCTCGGCGTGAAGCTGCTGGTCGTCACGTTGTCGGGCATGGCAGCGTTCTTGCATCAGCGCACTCCATCCCCGGCGATGCGTGGCATCACCGGGGCGATTGGGTTCTTTGCCGCCATCGCCGCGCTGGTGCTCGGCGTGATGCTGTGAACCCGACGTGAACGATGCTTTCCAAATCGGCGCCGATGGCGTCGGCCGCTGCTGGTGGCCGGGCGAAGCACCTGACTATGTCGAGTACCACGACAACGAATGGGGCCGCCCCGTTGTCGACGACACCCGCCTGTTCGAGAAGATCTGCCTCGAAGGGTTCCAGTCCGGTCTGGCCTGGATCACGATCCTGCGCAAGCGGGAGCACTTCCGATCGGCGTTCGCCGGCTTCGATATCGAGCAGGTTGCGGCCTTCGATGAGCGTGACGTGGAGCGACTGCTGGGTGATGCCGGGATCGTGCGTCACCAGGGCAAGATCCGTTCGACGATCAACAATGCGGGCCGTGCTCTCGACCTGATCGAAGAGGTCGGTTCGTTGGCGGCATGGTTCTGGTCGTTCGAGCCCACCGAGATCGAAGGCGATCGGACGGGCGACATTCCTGTACCGGCCACGACACCGACATCGACTCGAATCGCCAAGGATCTCAAGAAGCGAGGGTGGAGTTTCGTCGGCCCGACCACTGTCTACGCGTTCATGCAGGCGATGGGTCTGGTCAACGACCATGTCGAGGGTTGCGCAGCAGGCGAAGAGTGCGCCGCGGCCCGCTCGTCACTTGTTCGCCCGACGTGACCGTCCGCGCCGAAGACGTCCACTTCGAGGTAACCGACTGGGCCCTGCTTCTCAGCCTCTCCGCAATCTGGGGCTCGTCGTTTCTCCTGATGGCCATCGGTCTCGACGCGTTCGAGCCGGGGCTCGTCACGCTGCTTCGCGTCGGCCTCGGGGCGCTGACGCTGGCCGGTCTCCCGGGCGCGAGGGGAAAGATCCCTCGCCGCGACCTTGTCAAATGTGCAGTGGTCGGGATCACCTGGATGGCCTTCCCGCTCACGCTGTTCCCGATCGCCCAGCAATGGATCGATTCCTCGGTCGCGGGGATGCTCAACGGCGCCATGCCACTCATGACCGTGCTGATCGCATGGTTGGCCTTCTCGACACCAACCCGTCCCCGGCGTCTTGTCGGGGTCGGGGTCGGGTTGATCGGCATCCTGTTCATCGGGATTCCTGAGGCATCGAGCGCCGGCACCAACGCCGTCGGTGTGCTGCTCGTGATCGTCGCCGTCGGCTCCTACGGCGTCGCCGCGAACGTCGCCGGTCCGCTCCAACGGGAGTACGGTGCCCTCCCGGTCGCGTCGAGAGCCCTGAGCTTCGCGGCCATGTTCTGTGTCCCGTACGGCCTCGTCGGGATCCCCGGGTCGTCGTTCGCATGGGGCTCGCTGATCGCCTGCGTGGCGATCGGAATCGGCGGCACCGGCATCGCCTACGCGATCGCGGTGACCCTCAGTGGACGAGTTGGAGCCGTGCGGTTCTCCATCGTCACCTATGTCATCCCGCCGGTGTCAATCGTGCTCGGTGTCGTGTTTCGGGACGAATCGATCAGCAGTTGGGCGATCATCGGCACCGCGACCGTGCTCGTCGGCGCTTTCTTGAGTTCGCGGGTCGATTGAGCTGGCCGCAGCGTTCCCCCGAGCGCTATTCCGACGCAGCGGTGTCGAACTGGTCCCGCAGCACACGCTTGAGAACCTTGCCCGTGGGGTTGCGGGGGATGACGTCGACGAATTCGACGGCCTTGGGTTGCTTGAAGCGGGCCAGCTTGCCGTCGGTGAACGCGAGAACTGCTTCCGCGGTCACCGCCTCGTCGGCACGAACAACCACCGCCAGCGGCGACTCGCCCCACTTCTGCGAAGCGATGCCAATCACGGCGACCTCGTTCACGCCTTCCATACCGAGGATCACGTTCTCGATCTCGGCGGGATAGACGTTTTCGCCGCCCGAGATGATCATGTCCTTCACCCGGTCCTGGATGTAGACGAACCCGTCTTCGTCGAAGACGGCGACATCGCCGGTTACGAGCCAGCCATCGACCAGGGCCTCGGCGGTGGCCTCGGGGCGGTTCCAGTAGCCGAGCATGATCTGGGGACCGGAGAGCAGGACTTCGCCGGGCTCGTGCGGCGCACAGTCGTCGCCGGCTTCGTTGACGATTCGTACGTCACCGTAGAAGAACGCCTTGCCGGTGGACCCGGCCCGCTCCAGCGCGTCCTGCGGCGAGATCAGGCAGCCCGGTCCGCAACTCTCGGTGAGTCCGTAGACCTGATGGATCTCGATGCCCATCGCTTCGTAGGTCCTGATCAGCGTCTCGGGGACAGGAGCGGCCCCGCTCATCACCCAGCGAAGCGACGAGATGTCATGCGCTTCGGCGTTGTATGTGAGCAGCATGAACTGAAGCATGGCCGGCACCGCGAGCGTGACCGTGACCTTCTCCTCGCCGAAGACTTCCCAGATCCGGACCGGGTCGAACTCGCTCATGATCACGGCGGTGCCACCGAGGTTGGCGATGCTCAACATGGGGTTGAGGGCCCCGACGTGGAAGAGCGGGAGGCAGATGAGGTAGCGGTCGTCGTAGCGTGTGTCGGCGGTGGTGTTCGCGGTGACCACCGACCAGAGGGCCGTGTTGTGGGAGTGCATCACACCCTTGGGCAAGCCCGTGGTGCCTGAGGTGTACATGATGAACAGGAGGTCGTCGTCGCCTGCACCCACCTCGGGCTCGTGGTTGGAGGCCGCACCGAGGATGTCTTCGTAGCCCACCGCGAAGTCGGGCCGGGTGGCGGCATCGCCGACATGGATCCAGCGGGTTATCTGGGTGCCGTCGGTTCCCCGTTCGTGGAGTTCGGTCACGACGGCCGTGAAGGCGCTGTCGAACACCATGACCGAAGCGCCGGAGTCGGTGAGGATGAACGACAGTTCGTCGGCCACCAGTCGCCAGTTCAATGCCACGATCACCCCACCGACCTTGGCGGCCCCGAAGAACGTCTCGAGGAACTCAGGTCCGTTCATCAACAGCGTGGCCACACGATCGCCGGCCGCGAGACCACCTCCGGTCAACGCGTTGCCTGCCTTGTTCACCCGGGCGTTGAGCTCCGGGTAGGTCAACCGGGTGCCGCTCGTGATGTCGACGACGGCTTCCGTCTTCGGATTGAGATGGGCACGCTTGGTGATGAACCGACCGATGTTGTTCTGCATGGCTGGATGGTAGACCGTTGCGCATGGACGAGGTGCTTCACGTAGAAGTCGACGACGGTGTCGCCGTTCAGTCCCGCGGCCGCGGTCAGCTCTGACCATCTTGTGGCAGTCCTACTGACAAATTAGGGTCGGGGCTGTGAACGATGCACTCGCGGCCGAAACAGTCCCGGCAGTGGACGGCCGCCGCGCCCGGCGGGACCGCAATCGCGAGAATGTCGTCGATGCCCTGCTTGCGTTGTACAGCGAAGGGCACCTGAGGCCATCGCTGGATCTCGTCGCCGAACGATCAGGGGTCAGCCATCGCAGTGTCTTTCGCTACTTCGAAGACCTCGATGAACTCGACCGGGTCGCGATCGAGCGCTTCATGGAACGATGCGTCCCTCTTCTCGAGGTACCGGTGCTGGGCAAGGGCACACTCCAGTCTCGGATCGAACGGCTGGTCGACCAGCGCATCGCCTTGCACGAGAAGACGGCGGCGGTTGCCCGAGTGGCACGAATGCGTGCACCGACTCACCCGGTACTGGCCGAGAATCTCGTGACCAATCGGGCACTTCTGCGAAGTCAGGTCGCGGCCCACTTCGCGGCCGAGTTCACGGCGCTCGGCCCGGCTGCGGCGATCGCGGCATCGGCACTGACCTCCATGGAGACGATCGACCTGATGATGGCCGACGATGACCGCGACGCGGTCCGGTCAGCACTGGTCAGTGGCCTGACCCGACTCCTCACCACAAAGGACGATTGATGCCTGAAGTTGTTCACTCGCGCCGCGTCGCCGCACCAGTGGAAGCGGTGTGGTCGGTCTTGTCCGACTTCGCCAAGCTTGCTGACTGGGCACCCATGATCGGTCACAGCAGCGCCATGACAGAAACGTGCGACGGCGTCGGTGCCACTCGTCGGGTAGCGGTGAACAACTCGGTGCTGCTCGAACGCGTTGTCGAGTGGGAGCCCGAGGCTGCACTCGCCTACGAGCTCGATGGTCTTTCGCCGATCGTTGCCTCGGCCGTCAACCGGTGGGAGCTGACTGCGGATGGAGTCGCAACTCTGGTCTCGCTGACGGCAGTCGTCGAGCCAGGCCCGAACCCGCCGATGAGGGCCGTGGCGGCCGTTGCTGCCCGCAAGATCGGTGCCACCAACAAGTCCCTCCTCGCCTGCCTGGCGGCGGAGGTCGAGAAGACCGGAGCCGACGGATGAGCCGGCCCGATGTGATCCTGATCCTCACCGATGAGGAGCGCGCGGCACCCGGCTATGAGACCGCTGAAGTCGCGGCGTGGCGGCGCGATCACCTTCCCGGTCGTGGTTGGTTCACCGACAACGGCGTCGACTTCAAACGGCACTATGTGGCGGCGACGGCTTGTGTGCCGAGCCGCCCGTCGCTGCTCACCGGTCACTATCCCGATGTGCATGGCGTGACCCAGACCGATGGACTCGGCAAGAATCACGGTGACACCCGCATGCGGTGGCTTCGCCCCGATGAAGTGCCGACGATGGGGCATTGGTTCCGGGCGGCCGGCTACGACACGCACTACGACGGCAAGTGGCACGTGAGCCACGCCGACTTGATGGTCGACGGCCGTCCGCTCGCCACCAACACCACCGACGGCACCGTGATCCCGGACGCGGTGAATGCGTATCTCGACGCCGACCCCCTCGATGAGTTCGGCTTTTCCGGCTGGGTTGGGCCCGAACCCCATGGCGGCCGCGCGGCCGACTCCGGTTATGTGCGTGACCCGCTCATCGCCGACCGCGTCGTGGCATGGCTGTCCGATCGGTATGAGCGTCGCGCGGCGGGTGACGCCGACGCGTCCAAGCCGTTCTTGCTGGTCTGCTCGTTCGTCAACCCCCACGACATCGTGTTGTGGCCTCTCTTCATGCGGAACGGCAAACCGTTCCCGCCGTCTGTCGCTGAACCGCCGGCGATCCCGGCCTCACCGACCGACGGCGAGGATCTGCGATCGAAGCCCGCCGTGCAGAGCGCGTTCCGCGACGCCTACTACTCCGCCTACGGCCCAACTCGCATTGTGCGTCGGTCCTATGAGAACAATCTCGCCGACTATCGGCAGACCTATTACCGGATGCACCACGATGTCGATGGGCCCATCGATCGGGTGCGGCAGGTCGTGACCGATGGCTCAGATGACGCGGTGCTGGTCTTGAGCGCGGATCACGGCGACATGCTCGGCTCGCACGGTGGCTTGCATCAGAAGTGGTACCAGTTGTACGACGAGGCTGTTCGGGTGCCGTTCACCATCGCCCGTACTGGTTCCTTCGCCACCATCGGTGCAGTCGTTGACGATGCGCCGACCAGTCATGTGGATCTGTTGCCCACGATGCTCGGCTTTGCCGGGATTGACGTCGATGCCGTGGCCTCCGAGTTGGCAGCGAGTCATCGAGAGGTGCACCCGCTCCCGGGCCGCGATCTCAGCGGGGTCGTGGCTGACCCCTCGTCGGCGGCACCCGACGACGGTGTCTTTCTGTTCACCCGCGACAACATGATGGAAGGTGACGGATCGGCGTCGGCGGCGGCCCGGCAGCGAGGTCAGCTCGAACCATCGTTCCCGTTCCAGATTCGAATTCCCGCCCATGCGGCCACCAACATCGAGGCGCTGGTGGTCCGTCACGACGAGTCGCTCTGGAAGATCGTTCGCACCTTCGATGACCCGGCGACGTGGTCCGAACCTCATGTACGACACCTGTCGGCTCGTACCCCCGGTGGCCCTCGGTATCGGACCGAGCCGATCCCGGACCAGTGGGAGCTCTACAACCTCGACGAGGATCCGGCGGAGGCGACGAATCTCGCGCTCTCCCCCGGCCACGTCGAGATCCTGGCCGAGCTCACGGAGGGACTGCGGGCGAAGCGAGCTGCCTGCGTACCAGAGCGCAACGAGCCATGGCCCTACGCCGTTCGCCCTGAACGAGCCACGCCGCGACGCAAGAAGCCGCCGGCGCCGGCGCGACACCTCCGCAAACTCGTCCAACGGTTGGGCATGCATCCGGATGACCCGGAAGCGGTCGCACTCGACGCGTCCGGCCGGCGGGCACTCATCGTGGCGACCAACCATGGAACGCTCGAACTCGGGAAGCCGACTGGCGTGTTCGCCTCCGAACTGACCGCTCCGTACTACGTGTTCGCCGATGCCGGCATGCACGTGGACATCGCCTCGCCACGAGGGGGCGATGTCCCGTTCGATCCACAGTCGTTCCGGCGGGTGATTCGAAGCGAGCACGACGACCGCTTCCTGGCCGACGACGATGCCCAGGAAGCCTGCCGTCAGTCGCTCGCCATCGGCGAGATCGATGTAGCGGGGTACGACATCGTCTACTTCGCGGGCGGTTGGGGCGCGGCGTTCGATCTCGGCCTTTCCGAAGTGGTGGGATCACAGGTGACTGCCGCGGCCGCCGCCGGTGCTGTGCTCGGCGGCGTGTGCCACGGTCCGCTTGGTCTTCTCAAGGCCGTCGCTGCCGATGGTCGCCCGCTTGTCGAAGGGCGTCGGCTCACCGCCGTCACCGACAAGCAGGTTCGCGAGCTCGGCATCACCTCCACGCCGCAACACCCGGAGACCGAGCTTCGCCGGCTCGGCGCCGAGTTCGAGTCCGCTACCGCTCGCCGAGATGCGCTTGCCAACCATGTCGTGGAGGACGGTGACCTGATCACCGGCCAGAACCAGAACGCGGCGCCGATGGTGGCCCGGTTGATGGTGCAACGAATGCTTGCCAACGAAGCCGACCAGGAGGTCAGTGGCTGATGGAGATCGTGCTACTCGGGACCGGTTCGCCGATTCCCGACCCCAACCGAGCCGGCCCGGCCACCTTGCTGAAGGTCGGTGTGGTCGAACACGTTCTGGTCGATGCGGGTCGCGGCTGCATCATGCGCATGGCCGCTGCCGGCTCGATTCCCGGCTCCCTGTCGGGTGTGCTCGTTACCCACCTGCACAGTGATCACGTCACCGACCTCAGCGATGTCATCAGCACGCACTGGATCATGTCGCAGGAACCTACGCCCCTGCGGATCTTTGGCCCGGTCGGAATCGCAGAGTTCATCGATCACACGATGGCGGCGCTCGCTCCCGATATCGGCTACCGGATGGCTCATCACGAGGATCTGACGTGGGAGCCGATCATCGAGGTGGTCGAGCTCGAGCCCGGCGACCGGTTCGAGGTCGGCACCTCGAGCGTCAGCGTGCACCGCACCGCGCACGAACCGGCGGAGCCGGCGATCGGCTATCGCCTCGAGCACGGCCACTATGTCGTCGCCCTTGCTGGTGACACCATCCCCTGCGACGGTGTCGATGAAATGTGTGTCGACGCTGACGCCTACGTACAGACCGTGATCCGCAGCGACCTGGTACAGCAGATCCCGAACCAACGGTTCAACGACATCCTCGACCACCACTCGTCGGTGATCGATGCCGCGCAGACCGCGGCCCGCAACAGCGTCGGTCGTTTGGTTCTCACGCACATGGTCCCAGCCCCCCAACCCGAGCAGTACCCCGAATGGGTCGCTCTCGCGGCCGAGCACTTCGACGGTGAGATCATCATCGGCGACGACCTCACGGTGATCGACCTGGTCGAGCGGGACTAGCGTTCGATTCTCATGAGCGAACCGCACACCACGTTCCGCACCGCCGTCATCGATGGGCAGGACGCATACAAGCTGGCATCAGGCCTCATCGTGCCTCGTCCGATCGGATGGATCGGCACCGTGTCAGCTGTCGGCGTCGACAATCTGGCGCCTTACTCGTTCTTCAACCTGATCAGCGGCGACCCGATCCATGCGGCGTTCTCGCCGGGAGGCAGCGGGCGCAAGGACAGTCTCAGCAATGTGCGCGAGGTTCCCGAGTTCACGATCAACATCGTGACCGCGGAGACAGTGGTGGCGATGAACGACACCGCGGCTTCACTTCCCCCGGACGACGACGAGTTCGAGCACGCCGGACTCACCAAGCTTCCGTCGTTCGACATTGCGCCATGTCGGGTCGCCGAGGCGACTGCCACGATGGAGTGCCGGGTGAATGACATCGTCCATGTCGGCCGCGAGAGCGGTGGCAGCCATCTCGTGATCGGCGAAGTCGTGCTGATTCACGTGGCCGATCGAGTGCTCGACGGCACCCGGATCAATCAGGAAGAGCTGAAGGCCATCGGGCGTCACGCCGGCAGCTGGTACAGCAACGCCACCGACCTGTTCGCCATCGATCGCCCGGCCTAACGCACACTGGGGACAGACCCCAGTGTGCGTTAGACGCCGAGTTCGGTGATGCGATCGAGGACGCGCTCGCGTTCGTCGTCGATGACGGTCGAGTCGCCGTGGCCGGTGTGCACGATCGTCTCTCCCGGCAGTGTGAGCAGATGGTCGCGAATCGAACGGAGGATGGTGGGTTCGTCGCTGTAGCTGCGTCCAGTAGCACCGGGGCCACCGCAGAAGAGAGTGTCGCCGCTGACCACACGGCCGGCGGCCACGTCGTGGAAGCAGCAGCAGCCAGGGGAGTGACCCGGGGTGTGGATGATGCCGACTTCATGCCCGCCCGCTGAGAGTGTCGTGCCGGGCACCACGTCGCCGTCGGGCGATGAATCCGGATAGACGACGTCCCACAGCATCCGGTCGTCCGGGTGCAGCAGAATCGGCGCATCGACTGCGTCGCGCAACGCTTCGGCCGCGTTGATGTGGTCGTTGTGGCCGTGGGTCAGGACGATCGCGGTGACCCGCCGCCCGTTGACCGCATCAACGATCGGCCGATGATCGTGGGCCGCGTCGAAGATCATCACCTCGGCGTCGTCGCCGATCAGCCAGATGTTGTTGGTGACCTCCCACTCGCCGCCGTCGAGCGCGAAGAGTCCGTCGGTCGTGACGAGTTCGATCACATCTCCACCACAGAGCGGAGAACTTCGCCGCGCTCCATCTTGTGGAACGCCTCTTCGACATCTCCCAGACCGATGGTCTCGGACACGAATCCGTCGAGATCGAGGCGGCCCTGCTGGTAGAGGTCGATCAGCATGGGAAAGTCGCGGCTGGGCAGGCAGTCGCCGTACCAGCTCGACTTGAGAGCACCGCCGCGGCCGAAGACCTCGATGAACGGCAGCTCGAGCACCATGTCAGGGTGCGGCACGCCGACGAGCACCACCGTGCCGGCGAGATCGCGGGCCTCGAAGCACTGCTTGTAGACCTCGGGGAGACCGATGGCATCGATGGCCACGTCCACACCGTTGCCGCCGGTGAGTTCCCGGATCTTCTCGACCGCGTCCTCGTTCTTCGAGTTGATCGTGTGGGTGGCGCCAAAGCCCTTGGCCCACTCGAGCTTCTGGTCGTCGAGGTCGACGGCGATGATGATCGACGCTCCGGCCAGCTTCGAGCCGGCGATGGCGGCATCGCCGACACCGCCGCAGCCGAACACGGCCACCGAGTCGCCGCGCCCGACGCCACCGGTGTTGATGGCCGCGCCGATGCCGGCCATCACGCCGCAACCGAGGAGGCCGGCCGCCGCGGGGGAGGCGGACGGGTCGACCTTTGTGCACTGACCGGCAGCAACGAGTGTTTTCTCGGCGAAGGCGCCGATACCCAGAGCAGGGGAGAGGACGGTGCCGTCCTCCAGCGTCATTTTCTGCTCGGCATTGTGCGTGGCAAAGCAGATTTGGGGCTTGCCGCGGAGACAGGAACGGCATTGGCCGCACACGGCGCGCCAATTCAGGATGACGAAGTCGCCCGGCACAACGTCGGTGACACCATCACCGACCGACTCGACGAGACCGCTGGCCTCATGGCCGAGGAGGAACGGGAACTCGTCGTTGATTCCGCCCTCGCGGTAGTGCAGGTCGGTGTGGCACACCCCGCATGCCTGAATTTCCACGACGGCTTCACCGGGCCCTGGGTCGGGAATCACGATGTTCTCGATCGTGACCGGTTCGCCGACCGCTTTCGCAACAACACCCTTCACCGTCTGCGGCATGAGATTCTCCTGCTTGTTCGTGTCGGCGCTCACCGACCCACCTGTGAGATCGAGGGGAACCCTAGACCCTACGGTTCAGGGTGTCAGTAGCTGGCGTAGCTGGAGTCAGTCACCGGGGAAGACGCCAGATGCCGTGAGCGGCGGAAGGGAAGGAGCTGAGGACCAACTCCTCGCTGAGCGTGAAGCCCAGTCGCTGAGCGACCGCCTGGGAGGCGGTGTTCGTCGGCAGGATCACGCTGACGAGTTCCTCGACGTCGTGGTTGGCGAACGCCCAGTCGATGCTCGCTCGGCCGGCCTCGGTGGCGTAGCCGTTGCCCCAGTGACGCGGATGGAACGTCCAGCCGATCTCGAGTCCCGGCCAGTCTGGGAACGACGGCCGGTGGGTGCCGGCTCGGCCGATCAGCTCACCGGTGGCCCGCAGCTCCACGGCCCAGTTGCCAGACTTGCGCAGCACCCACTGACCGCGCCACATGGCAATGCTGCGCCAGGCGAAGTTCCGATCGAACGAGTCGTCGATGTGGAGCGCCGCCTTCACCTCAGGAGCGAGATGAATCTCCAGGTACGGCTCGACGTCGTACTCGTTGAAAGGCCGCAGGATCAGCCGCTCGGTTTCGACGGTGGGGCAGGTGAACATCCGCCTAGTCTCGCACCATGGCTCACTTCGACGCGCTTGGTATCACCGCCGAGGATCTGGCGGCTTCACTCGACTTCTACCGACTCTGCGGTCTCGACATCCCCGAGACGGACGAAGGGCACGTGGAGGTGGAGTTGGCCGGCGGGTTTCGGTTGATGTTCGACTCCAAGGCGGTGATCGAATCGTTCTCGACCTACGAGCCGGCGACCGGTGGCCGACACATTGGTCTGGCTTTCCGCTGCGACACACCGGCCGATGTCGACGCAACCCACGCCGCCCTCGTGGCGGCGGGGCACCGCTCCAAGGAGGAGCCCTTCGACGCCTTCTGGGGGCAGCGTTACGCCACCGTCCTCGACCCCGACGGCAACCCCATCGATCTCTACTGCACCCAGTAACCCGAAATTGCCCCCAGTTTTCCACCTCACGGGTGGTCTGGCGGCAGCAATTTCGGGGTGGTCAGAGGGTGGTGACGTCGAGTTGGTTGTCGGCGTAGCGCTGACGGAGGACCTTCTTGTCGAATTTGCCGACGGAGGTCTTCGGCACTTCGTCGATGAATGTCCATCGCTCCGGGAGCCACCACTTGGCGACCTTGTCGCTCAGGAAGGTCGAGAGTTCGGTCGGGGAGGTCTCGGCGCCGTCCGCGAGGACGACACACGCCATCGGACGCTCGTCCCAACGTTCGTCGGGCACACCGACAACTGCCGCCTCACGCACGGCGGGGTGACCCATCAACTCGTTCTCGAGGTCGACCGAGGAGATCCATTCGCCGCCGGACTTGATCACGTCCTTGGCCCGGTCTGAGATCATGATGAACCCGTTGGGTTCGATCGATCCGACATCACCGGTGCGGAGCCAGCCGTCATGGAACTTGTCGGGTGTGGGATCGAGGTAATACGCGCCCGTGATCCATGGGCCCCGAATCTCGATCTCACCCTGAGCCTCGCCGTTCCAGGGGAGTACGGCGCCGCCGTCGTCGCAGATGCGCACTTCAACGCCGGGGATGATCCGGCCGGTCTTCACCCGCCAGTCGACCTCATCGGCAGGATCCGATCCGGCCGGTGGGTGTGCGAGCGCGGCCAGCGGACTTGTCTCGGTCATTCCCCAGCCCTGGAGAATGTCGACGCCGAAGTTCGACTTGTACTTCTCGATGAGCGAGCGCGGCACCGCCGATCCGCCGCAGATGATGAAGCGCAACGAGCTGAGGTCAGCCTCAGGACGGTTCACCAGCACATCGCTGAGCACCGTCGGCACCGCTCCGGAGAACGTGGGCCGGGTCTCTTCGATGATGTCGGCGATCGGTCCGGCCTGGAGGAACTGCTGCGGCATCACCATGTCGGTGCCGGCGGCGAAGCAGCTGTAAGGCATACCCCAGGCGTTGGCATGGAACTGGGGGACGATCAGCAGGACCCGATCCGTCTCGTTGAAGCCGAGGGCTTGGCCGGTCATGGCCCCGAATGCATGCAGCCATGTCGAGCGATGGGAGTAGGCGACACCCTTCGGATTGCCGGTCGTGCCGCTCGTGTAACACATGGCTGCGGCGGCTCGTTCGTCGAGTTCGGGGTAGTCGAAGCCGGGCGATTCGGCGGCGAGCAGCTCTTCGTAGTCGACCACGTCACCCAGGCCGGAGTAGTCGCCGGGACCACATGCCACGAAGGTGTGGACCGGGGTGAGCTGATCGCGGACCCTGGCGAGCAGGGGAGCGATCGACCCATCGACGAGCACGACCTTGTCCTCGGCGTGGTTGATCACGTAGGCCAGTTGTTCGGGAAAGAGTCGGATGTTGAGGGTGTGCAGCACTGCACCCATGCACGGGATCCCGAGGTAGGCCTCGAGGTGGCGGTGGTTGTTCCACAGGAACGTGCCGACACGATCGCCGGAGCCGACGCCGAGGCTGGTGAGCGCAGCGGCGAGCTGATCAGCACGATCGGCAATCTGAGCGAACGTGTGCTCAGCGATGTCGCCGGGCCCGTTGTACGTCAGCACCTTCGAGGCCGCGTTCACGGTTCGCCCGTGGCGCAAGAGCGAGGTGATCGTGAGGGGGAAGTCCTGCATTGTTGATTCAAGAAATGTCGATTCAAGAAATGTCGACTCAATCATGGGATGGAGTCTCGCGCTTCAGTCGCCCGGCATCCAGAACGCCCTTGCGGAGCAGGAACTCGAGCGCGACGTGGACGTCCGGATCGATCCGGAGGGAAGATGCAGTCATGAAATTCGCATTGGGATTCGCCAACACCATGAAGTTCGCCACCGGAGCAGGAGCGAGGGAGCTCGGCGTCGCTGCTGAGGCCGCCGGCTTCGAGTCGGTCTGGACGGTCGAGCACATCGTCTATCCCGAGGGGTACGAGTCGACCTACCCCTACGCCCGCGACGGCAAGATGCCGGGCTCTGGCGACAACCCGATCCCGGATCCGTTGATCTGGCTCAGCTGGATCGCCGCGTGCACCACCAGTCTGCGTCTTGCGACCGGAATCTCGTTGCTTCCGGAGCGTCACCCGCTCACCTACGCCAAAGAGGTCGCAACCCTTGATGCCATGTCGGGTGGGCGCGTCGAGTTGGGAATCGGGATCGGTTGGTTGAAGGAGGAGTTCGCCGCGCTCGACGTTTCCTGGCCTCGACGTGGCCCCCGCACCGAGGAATACGCGGACGTCATGCGTCAGATCTGGGCCGGCGACGATGTGACCTACGAGGGCGAGTTCGTGAACTTCGCCCGTATCTCGTCGAATCCAAAACCCACCAACGGCTGCGTCCCCATCCACATCGGTGGCCATAGCCGGGCCGCGGCAGAGCGAGCCGGCCGTATGGGTGATGGTTTCTACCCCGCGAAGGGCGACGCGGAGGAGTTGTTCGAGATCTGTCGCCAGGCCGCCGCAGACAGCGATCGAGACCCGGCGGAGATCGAGTTCACCGGCGTACATCGTGGCTTGTTCGGCGACGATCCGGATGCCGCCGTGGAGGAGGCATCGGCATGGGGAATGGATCGCATGATGGTGCCGGTGTATCTCCATCGCAAGGACACGCACGCATCGATGACCGCGTTTGGTGAGCAGGTCATCGCCAAACATGCAGATTGATCTGTACTGAATTCAGTGGAGCCTGAACAACGGGGAGCGTCAATGGGCGCTCCCCGTTGTGATTTTGGTGCGGCAGCTGAACAGTGTTTGCAGTGACTTCCGGCCCTGGTATCAATTCACAACGTTTTGCCAACATGAGGTCGCAACTGTGTGCCAGCAGTTGTGATGTGCCTACCGTCAGTGGCAACGAGTTGGGAGGTGGCTTTGTTGCGGCCAAATACGGGCACAGATTCGATCGGCTTCATTGCGAAGGTCGTCGTGGCGTGGGTTGCGCTGGCAGCGCTGCTTGTGATTCCCGCTTATGCGACACACGAGGCGGCGCCGACGGTGCTTGCCAAACAGACTGTCCACATCGACCTGCTGGACTTCGATTTCTCCGAGGATGAACTCACGGTCGGTCCCGGTACGGAACTGAACTTCATCCTCCACAACATCG
>JAJCXZ010000057.1 GCA_029263175.1 Acidimicrobiales bacterium
GCTTCGACCCACTGGGCGGCGCGCGCTGCGGCGAGGCCTCCGGCCCCACCGCCGATGATGATCAGATCGTGATCCACAGCGCCGGAAACCATTGTCGAGGGGTTCTCATTCCGCGATCGTACGAGACTCAGTGGACGGCACGGGCGCCGAACCAGGCGAATGTGATGACCGCGAGGCCGATCGTGAATATCTGGTACTCGCGGTGCCACCGTCGAGCGGTCACGAGCACCACCGCCCAGAACACAGTCGCCACGACAATCTGGATGACCGCGCCACGGTCGGTTTCGGGCAAGAGCAGATCGAGGAGCAACTCACGCACGAGTCGCTCCCTTTCAGATCGCGTCGAGGGCCGCTCGGAACGTGCCGACCAATTCGGCAACACCCTCGGGGCCGGCCTTGTCGAGCATGCGTTGTACCACTGCGGAACCGACGACGACCCCGTCGGAGACGGCGGAGACCTCGACCGCTTGCTCCGGGGTGCCGATACCAACGCCGACGAGAACCGGCTTGTCGGTGATCTCCTTGAGACGCCGAGCGATGATCATTGCCGACTCGGCCAATTCGGTCCGCACGCCGGTGATACCCAGCAGGCCCACGCCGTAGACGAAGCCGTGCGAACGTTCGCACACGCGGGCAAGACGCTCGTCGGAGCCCGTCGGCGCGGCGAGGAGAATCGTCTCGATTCCGGCGGCATCGGCAGCCTCGGTCCACGGTCCGATCTCCTCGAGAGGAATATCAGGGAGGATGCAGCCGGATACGCCGGAGTCGGCCAACGAGTGGGCGAACCGTTCCCAGCCGATCCGGTACGCGATGTTGCCGTAGGTCATCACGGCGGTCGGAACGCCGATGTCGGCGTTGCGCACAGCATCAAGAATCGACACTGGTGTGGCGCCCTGCTCCAGCGCCAGGTCATTGGCGGCCTGGATCGTGGGACCGTCCATCACCGGGTCAGAGAACGGCACGCCGATCTCGATCGCGTCGGCACCCGCAGCGGCAACCGCCTGCAGCGTTTCGACCCAGTCGGTACCGAGTCCTCCGGTGACGTACGGGACCAGACACTTCCCGCCGGCATCTCGCCGCGCCCGAAGTGCAGCCTCGAACGCGCCGATCATCCGATGATGTCCATCATCTGCGCGACGTCTTTGTCGCCGCGGCCACTGAGATTCACGAGCACTGTCTTTCCCTGCAACTCTTCGCGAGCCTTGGTCAGCCAGGCGATCACGTGAGCCGACTCGAGGGCAGGGATGATGCCCTCGGTGCGGGCCAGGAGCTGGAAGCCGGCCACCACTTCGTCGTCGGTGACCGGTTCGTAGCGGGCCCGTCCGATCTTGGCCAGGTGGGAGTGCTCCGGGCCGATGCCCGGATAGTCGAGACCGGCCGAGATCGACTCGGCTTCGAGGACCTGCCCCCATTCGTCTTGCATCAAGTAGCTCTGGGAGCCATGAACGATGCCGGGCACCGCTCGGCCGACGGCCGCACCTCCCGCCGGTTCCACGCCCACCAACTCGGCGTTGGTGTCGGCAAAGCCACTGAAGATGCCGATGGCATTCGAGCCACCGCCGACACAAGCAGCGACCACGTCAGGGGTTCCACCGTCGAGCAATGCCGCGCATTGAGCTGACGCTTCCTCGCCGATCACTCGGTGGAATTCACGAACCATCCACGGATAGGGGTGGGGGCCCATGACCGAGCCAAGGCAATAGTGCGTGTTCTCCACCGCGGCGACCCAGTACCGCATGGCCTCGTTGACCGCGTCCTTGAGCGTCTTGGAGCCGGACTCCGCTGAGCGCACCTCGGTGCCGAGCAACTGCATGCGGAACACGTTGAGCTTCTGGCGCTCGATGTCGACGGCGCCCATGTAGACAACGCACTCCATCCCGAAAAGCGCCGCCGCGGTGGCAGTGGCCACGCCGTGTTGACCGGCGCCCGTCTCGGCCACCAGACGGGTCTTGCCCATCCGGCGGGCGAGCAACGCCTGACCAAGGACGTTGTTGATCTTGTGGCTACCCGTGTGGTTGAGGTCCTCCCGTTTGAGCAGCACCCGACAGCCGAGTTCGGCGCTGAGATTCCTGCACTCGGTGAGCGGTGAGGGGCGGCCGGTGTAGTTGGCCTGAAGCTCATCGAGCTCCGCCCGGAAGCTGGGGTCGGCCCACGCTTCACGAAAGGCCGCGTCGAGCTCCTGGCATGCGGGTACGAGCGTCTCGGGCACATACATGCCGCCGAAATCGCCGAACCGGCCGTCTACGGGGTCGGCCATGGTCATGACGAGTGGTCCTCTTCCCAGTTGTACAACTGGAACGGTGACTCGGCGTCGTACGATTCGTCGACTACCGGCTCCGCGGCGCGAGCGTTCTCGATGAAGGCCCGCATCTTGACCGCGTCCTTGATGCCGGGACCTTGCTCTACGCCGGTGGCGACATCGACACCCCACGGGCGTACTCGCTCGATCGCATCGGCGACGTTGCCGGGGTGGAGGCCGCCGGCCAGGATGAGTCGGTGCCCGGCCGTCGGCGCGTCCTCGGCCAGGCGCCAGTCGAACACTTCGCCACTCCCGGGCTCCTCCCCGTCGATCATCACGGCATCGGCGCCGTAGTCGGAGACTTTCGCGAGGCCGGGATGCCCGGCGGGAAACACCTTGATGACACTCGAGACCTGGGCTCGGACCTGCCGGGTCTGGTCTGCGGACTCGTTCCCGTGCAGCTGCGCCGCATGGAGCCCGGCCCGATGAACGATCTCGACCACTCGAGCGGGCAACTCATCGCGGAAGATGCCGACTGTCATCGTCTCCGGCGGTAGCCGACGCACGATGTCACGAGCCCGATCGACGGCGATCTGCCGCTTCGATCCCTGTACGAAGTTGAAGCCGAGCGCGTCGGCGCCGAGGGCCACTGCGAGCAGGGCGTCCTCTTCACGGGTGATGCCGCAGATCTTTATGAACACGATGAGACGCTACCGGTCCGGTTGGGCCACGGCCCGCAGTTTGCCGATCTCGGCGGCGGGGTCGCCGGACTTCAGCAGGGTCTCCCCCACGAGCAGGGCGTGATAGCCCGCACCGAACAACGCGGCGGAGTCCGCCACATCGCGAACCCCGCTCTCTGCCACTCGCACGACACCGGGCGGCATCTGGGGGGCCATGCGCACCGCGCGCTTCTGATCGACCTCGAAGGTGACCAGATCTCGTTGGTTGACACCGATCAACGCGGCGTCCACCGCCAGCGCACGCTCGAGCTCAGCCTCATCGTGAATCTCGATCAGGGCGTCGAGCCCGAGTTCGGTCGCCAAGGCGAGGAAGTCGGCCAGTTCGCCGTCATCGAGCGCAGCCGCGATCAACAGCACGCAGTCCGCACCCATCAGCCGGGCGTCGACGACGTCGCGAACATCGACCGTGAAATCCTTGCGTATCACCGGAAGCGAGGTGGCCGCGCGGGCGGCCTGAAGGTCGGCGACCGAGCCACCGAACCACTGCTCGTCGGTGAGAACGGACAGGCACGAAGCACCGCCTCGCTCATAGTCCTGGGCCAGCGCGGCAGGATCGAGCCCCGGGAGGAGATCGCCCTTTGACGGTGAACGACGCTTGACCTCGCTGATCACGGCGATGCCGTCGGCCTCGACGAGAGCGCGGCGAAACCCCCTCGGAGGCGGCATCTCGGTGGCGGCGGCGATCAGCCCGTCGAGCGACCTCGAGTCGCCGGCGGCCGCTGCTCGGTGAGCGTCGAGGATGCGGTCGAGATAGGTGACGCTCAGAGTTCGATGCCCTTGCCGGCTACGGGGGTCGCGCGAGCAATCTCCGGACGGCCGGCCAGTAGACCGCCAATGGCGCCTCCGAAGGCCTCCATGTGATCGGTGCTGCCATGAGCTTCGAGCGCGGCATCGTCGGTGTAGAGCTCGGTGATCCACGCCACGTTCTTTTCCTTCTTGTCCCAGCTCAGGACATATGTCTCGACGCCGGGTTCGCTGGCTTCGACACCGGCGAGCATCTCGGCGAAGGCCGCGGTGAACGCGTCCTGTGATCCGTCTTGGACGGTGAGCTTCGCAACGATCGTGGTCTTTGGCATGGCGCTGATGATAGTGACGCCGATCAGGGACTGCGATCTGAGCGCCGGCTCGCGCCGAGCGCCACCAACGGGGCGATCAAAAAGAGCATTCCGGCCGCGAGCATCGAGAAGAGTCCGAGGTCGACGACCGCCACGATCCCGACCATGCTGCCAACGACCACGGCCCCGAGCCCGCCGATGAGGAGCGTCGGCGGTGCCATCACCAACCAACCTGGCAGCCGGGCCGGCGTGATCGGCCGATCGTCTCGTTCGTCGAATGGCGGATCGTCGCTGTCGTCGAACGGCTGGAACGCCTCTTCGGCGGCTGCGGTGGCGGTGAACGTTCGCTTCGGGGGCTGATCGCGCGCTCGGCGCATTCGCTCCCGGTCGTATGCCGAGCGCTCGTCTACGTCGCTCAGAACGGCCCACGCTGCATTGATGGTTCGCATCGTCTGCTCGGCTTCTGCACGAGCCGCGGCCTCCCGTTGTACATCGGGGTGGGCGCTACGGGCGAGCGCGAGATAGCTCGCTCGGATCTCGCCCATGGACGCGTCCGGCGTCACACCCAGCACCTCGTAGTGGCCCACGCCGAGATCGTAGAGCCCCCAAGCCGCGTGTTTTGTAGGTCATCATGGTTTCATCACACCTGTGAGCCACCCTCCTACATGACATGAGCGACACCACCACCGAGCCATCGACCGCAGCGGGTACCGAAACCGTGGTCGTGATCGTCGAGGACGACCCCAATATCGCCGACCTCGTCGAGCTCTACCTACGCCGCGACGGGTTCCGCCCGTTCCAAGCAGGCAATGGCGCGCGCGCCCTCGAAGTCATCGCCGAACGGCAGCCCAAGCTGATTCTGCTCGACATCGGCCTGCCAGGTGACCTCGATGGCCTCGACGTGTGCCGATCAGTCCGAGCCACGTCCAATGTGCCCATCATCTTCCTCACCGCCCGCGACGATGAGGTCGATCGGGTGCTCGGCCTCGAACTCGGCGCCGACGATTACGTCACCAAGCCGTTCTCCCCTCGCGAACTCATGGCGCGGGTCAAGGCGATACTGCGCCGAGCCGAGGGCCTTGCTGAGCCGACCGCGGCGCCATCAGTCGTCGACCTCGGCGCAGGAATCGTCATCAACGGCGCCCGCCGCGAAGCAACCGTGGATGATGATCCCGTACCGCTCGCAACCCGCGAGTTCGACCTGGCCATGTTTCTGGCCGAGCATCGAGGGCTCGCCCTATCGCGCCGGCAGCTGCTCGACGGAGTTTGGGGCGCCGACTGGATCGGCGATGATCGCACGGTCGACGTCCATGTGCGTCAGCTCCGCAAGAAGCTCGGCGACGGCCTCCAATTGGAGACCGTCTGGGGCGTTGGCTACCGGCTCGACTGATGACCCGTCGTCTCGGAATCGCCATCGTCGGGATGGTCGTCGCTGCTCTTGTGTTGGCAGGGATCGGCACGCTCGTGCTGGCCGCGGTCGGCGAGCGGGAGGCAGCCGAGCGGGACTTGATCGAACAGTCCGAGGCGCTCAGCGCGCTGCTCAGCGAATTGACGTTTGCCGCCCCTGCTGACCCCGAAGGAGGCACGGTCCGCGAGCGCCTGCGCGATGTCGCCCGGACCATCAGTGTCGAGGGCGTCGGCATCGTGGTGCTGCCACGCGGCGGAGCCGCGCCGGTTGGCGAACTTCCCGTCGGCCTCGTTGCGGACGACCTCGATCTCGAGGCGATTCGCCGCGGCGAAACGATCAGCGGCGCCAAAGGTGATCTGATCTGGGCCGCGGCCAGCTCGACCAACCGGGCCGGCGTCCCCCAGATGCTGGTGCTCACCCGCGAACGCGACCCGATCCTGCTGCCGGCCTTTCGATGGTGGGCAATCGCCTCCATCGTCACTGTCGGTCTCGCCGTGGCGCTGACACTGCGGCTGAGCCGCCGTCTCACTGCCCCGATCAGTGACGCGGCAACGACCGCGAGCCGGATCGCCGGTGGCGATCTGAGCGCGCGTGCCGAGCCATCCACCCGAGCGGGCGAAGAGGTCGAGCAGTTGATCACCTCGATCAACATCATGGCGTCGACACTCGATCGGTCGCGCGCCCTCGAACGGCAATTCCTCCTGTCGGTGAGCCATGACCTCCGGACGCCGCTGACATCGATCCGCGGCTATGGCGAGGCACTCGCCGACGGCGCCGTCGACGACTCCGCTCGCGTTGGCACGATCATCGAGGGCGAGGCCAATCGTCTCGCACGCCTGGTAGGTGATTTGCTCCTGTTGGCCCGTCTCGAAGGAACGGGTTTCGAGTACCACCTCGCCCCGGTCGAGTTGGCCCCGCTGGTGGACGCAGCAGCAGTCGGTGTGCGTCACGAGGCCGAACAGCGCGGCGTTGCCATCACCGTTCGAACCCCGGCCGAGCCGGTGCGGATCCAAGCGGATCCGGACCGATATGCCCAGGTCATCGGCAACCTTGTCGGCAATGCGCTGCGGTTTGCCCGCGACACCGTGCTGGTCACGGTCTGGACGGCGGACGGCCGAGTCCACCTGTCCGTCGCCGACGACGGTCCCGGGATCGACGAGGTCGACCTCCCCCACGTGTTCGAGCGGCTCTACGTCGCCAAGAACAATCCGGCCGTCGAGGAATCCGGCAGCGGGCTCGGTCTCGCTATCGTGCGCGAACTCACAGAGGGAATGGGTGGATCGGTCGTGGCTCGGCGCTCCTCGTTCGGAGGTGCCGAGTTCGTGGTCAGCTTCGCGCCGGCTCCGTGACAACTGCCGAAGCGGCGCCCACGGAGACGCCAGCGCCGAGTTCGATCTTTCGCATGACGCGTGCGAGGCCCACCTCCCCGGCAGATGAGGTCACCTCGCCGACGGTGGTTCCGTCGACCATGACCGGGTCACCGACTGCGATTGGCCCGTCGGCCACGAGCACACGAATCGGCCGGGGCACGTTGCCACCGCGACTGTCGATGCGCGCCACCAGCTCCTGGCCGGTGTAGCAACCCTTGGTGAAGCTGACGGCGAGGTCGATCATCCGCTGTCCGCCCTCGCCGGGAATCGTCTCATCGGTGATCTCTGCGCCCATACGCGGCATACCGGCGAGGATGCGCTGGCCCTCGTCCGCCGGGTCTTCGGCACCGGGCCACTCGATCGGCGTCGCAATCGCCGTCTCCGTCTCCTCGAAGCTCACGTCGGTGCGCAGCACGAAGCGACGTAGGCGGGCCAGGAGGCCCTCGGTATGGCCGGCATCGACGTCGAGCAGGAACTCATCCACGCCAACGCGGTGGATGCGGAAGAGGGCCACCATCTTCCCGGTCGGATGCAGGACCAGCGACCATGCGGTGTCGCCGTCCGAGAGAGCATCGACATCCTGGGAGATCTGCCCCTGCAGGTAGCTGGAGGCATCGCTGCCGGTGACCCTGATGGTGTCGCGATTCATGATTCCCTAACTGCCCTGCGGGCGGCGGTCATGCGTCTGGCGGCGGGAACCGCAGCCAACAACGCCTTGGCCTTGTTCTGGCATTCCAAGTGTTCATCTTCGGCCACCGAGTCGGCCACAACGCCGGCGCCCGCCTGGACCGACGCCCGGTTGCCGGAGATGAGCATCGTGCGGATCGTGATGGCGGTGTCGATGTTTCCGGAGAAGTCGAGATAGCCGACAACGCCGCCATAGGGGCCCCGCTTCACCGGCTCGAGCTCGTCGATGATCTGCATCGCACGAACCTTCGGGGCGCCCGAGAGGGTTCCGGCCGGCAGGGTGGCCCGGAGAACGTCGATCACCGAGCATCCCTCGGCGAGCACACCTGAAACCTGGGAAGTCATGTGCATGACGTGGCTGTAGCGCTCGAGCGTCATCATCTCGTCGATCTGTAACGAGCCGAACTCGACGACCCGTCCGACATCGTTGCGAGCAAGGTCGACCAGCATGATGTGCTCGGCGACCTCCTTTGGGTGTTCGACGAGCTCTGCCGCCATGCGTCGGTCGTGCTCCTCGGTTGCCCCCCGCTTGCGCGTGCCGGCGATCGGGCGAGAGATCACCCGATTGCCCAGGAGCTGCACGAGCGGCTCCGGCGAACCGCCGACGACCTCGAGATCGGCGTGACGCAGGAAGTACATGTGCGGGCTCGGGTTGACCTGACGCAGCACGCGATACATGTCGAAGGCATCGGCGTCGAGTTCGAGGTCGAAGCGCTGGGAAAGCACGACTTGGAAGATGTCACCGGCCAGGATGTACTCCCGAGCAGCCTCAACCGCGGCGCAATACAAATCCTTGCCCATCGATGACTTGACCTCAGGGAGCTCGTCGTCGGGGTCAGGCGGAGCCATCAAGGGCTCATCGATCGTGCGGCTCCCGGCTGCCGCAAGATCTCGGACCTGCTCGATCGCGCGCTCATAGGCGGCATCGAGCTCGGCGTCGGTCATGGACTCGCCGACGAACACATTCGTGATGAGCGTGACCCGTTGACGCCAATGGTCGTAGACGGCCAGTTCGCCGATCAGTGAGATCACCGCGTCCGGATTGCCGAGATCGTCCACGGGAACGTCGGGCAACCGCTCGACCTCACGCACCACGTCGTAGCCGAGGTAGCCCATCAGCCCGCCGTGCATCGGCGGCAGGCCCTCGATCTCCGGAGCCCGGTAATGGTCGAGCAGGATCTCCAGCGCCGCGAGCATGCCCCGATCGGTGGGCACGTCGACGCCGAGGTCGCCACGGATGGTCAGATCCAAGCCACGGGCCACCATTGTGGCCTGCGGGTTGCGCCCGATGAACGACCAGCGGCTCCAGCGATCACCGTTGTCGACAGACTCGAGCAGGAAGCCCTCGTCATCGCCCACGACCCGGGCGAATGCCGCCACCGGCGTCGTCAGGTCAGCGAGGACCTCAGACCAGACCGGAACAACCGTGTGGCCTTGCGCAAGATCCTTGAACTCAGCGAGCGACGGCCGAACCTGCATGGCTCAGCCGAACCGGAGGGTGTCGGCGTCAGTGACGGTGCGGTAGTAGCAGGTCTGGCGGGTGGCACCGGAGCCCTCCTTGGTGTGGCAGACGCCCGACCCGGCTTTGCGGACCCGGTAGAGGAGGCTGTTCTGCTCACAGTTCACGGCCACATCGACAATCTCGAGTACATCGCCCGAGGTGGCGCCCTTGTGCCAGATCGTCTCGCGAGACGTGCTGTACAGGACCGCCGAGCCGCGGGCGAGTGTCTCTCGGTAGGCCTCCTCGTTGGCGTAGCCGATGAAGAGCACAGCGCCCGAGTCAGCGTCCTGCAGGACGACCGGCACAACCTGGTGACCGGCGCGGCCGATCTTGGCCACCTTGTCGAAGTCGAGTTGGACGTCGAGACCTTCTTCGAGGGCGTTGCTCATGGCGATGAGCCTACGCGGCGGCTGCAACGGTTCGGCGGGAGTCTCAGCGACACGAGAACGTCCCTGCGGGGACATTCTGGGGTTATGACTCCGACTTCAGAGGTAGAGCCCGGTGGAGCCTTCGTCGAGGCGCTCGGCAGCCACGGCGTGGACGTCGCGTTCACGCAGGATGATGTAGTCCGTCCCGCGAACCTCGACCTCGTAACGGTCTTCGGGGTTGAAGAGCACCTGGTCGCCGGGTTCCATGCTGCGGACGTTGGGACCGGCGGCGACGACCTCGGCCCAGGTGAGACGCTTACCGACTTGTGCGGTGGCCGGGATCAGGATGCCGCCCGAACTGCGACGCTCGCCTTCGGCGTCGCCATGGCGCACCAGGATGCGGTCGTTGAGCATCTTCACGGGAAGGCGCTCGTCGGTGGTGAGGCCGTTGCGCTTCTTGGTCTTCTCACTCGTCACGGTGCTCAACGCTACCGGTAGGGTCGCATCATGGGACCCGTGGTTGTTATGACTCAGCGATTCGTCTCGAGCGACGGCACGACGCTCGAGGCCGACGTACTGACGCCAGAGACTCCTCTCGCCAACGCAGTCGTGTGCCACCCCCATCCGCTCCACGGAGGAACCCGTGGCGACGGCGTCGTCGCCGCCCTCTGTCGTGCCCTCGTTCAGGCCCAACATCAAGTGATTCGGTTCGACTTCCGCGGCGCGGGAGGCTCGGATGGGAGCCACGGGGGTGGGACCGCCGAACGGGAGGACCTTCTCGCCGCGATCGATCAGTTGACAGACCCTGCGCTCCCCCTGGTGCTCGCCGGCTACAGCTTCGGCGCCGACATCGCCTTGTCCGTTGCCCCCGAGCCCCTGTGCCAATGGCTGGTCGTGGCGCCGGTGCTCCAGGTCTTCGATTCCTTCGCCGCTGCATCTGACGAGCGCACCACACACATGATTGCCGGTGCTCACGACCAGTTCCAGTCCGCCGAGAACCTCATCGCGATCGCGGCCGGTTGGGTGAACACCCACGTCACGCCCATCGAGTCGGCCGATCACTTCTTCCAGGCATCGCTCGGCAAGGTGTCCGAGTTGACCGCAGACCTGCTCGTCGGTTGAGCGCTATTCCGGGGGCCGAACCGTGACGCCGGCCGCGAGCATCCGTTCCTTGGCCTCGGCCACGGTGTGCTCGCCGAAATGGAAGATGCTGGCAGCGAGAACTGCGTCAGCGTGACCGTCGATGACTCCATCGACGAGATGGTCAAGGGTCCCCACTCCCCCGCTGGCGATGACGGGCACAGACACCGCGTCCGAAACCGTGCTCGTGAGGGGCAGGTCGAAGCCGTCCTTCGTTCCATCGCGATCCATTGACGTGAGTAGGATCTCGCCGGCACCGAGCCGGGCCACCTCCTTGGCCCACACGACGGCATCGATGCCGGTGCGAACGCGGCCGCCGTGGGTGTAGACCTCGAAGCCACTCTTGGCATCGTCGCTGCGTCGAGCGTCAATCGCCACCACACAGCACTGGGCGCCGAACTCACGGCTGATCTCGGCAACCAACTCAGGGCGCTTCACGGCCGCGGTGTTGACGCTGACCTTGTCGGCCCCTGCCATCAGCAACCGGCGGGTGTCGTCGACGGTGCGGATGCCGCCGCCGATCGTAAAGGGGATGAACACTTGCTCGGCCACGGCGCGTGCCATCTCGACGGTGGTCTCGCGCTTGTCTGACGACGCCGTGATGTCGAGGAAGACCAACTCATCGGCTCCCTGCTCGTCGTAGCGGGCAGCCAGCTCGACCGGATCGCCCGCGTCGCGAATGTCGACGAAGTTCACGCCCTTGACGACACGGCCCTCGTCAACGTCGAGGCATGGAATCACGCGGATTGCGCGGATTGTCATGAGCCACCCCGCAGTAGGGCCACAGCATCGGCCACGTCGACTTGGCGCTCGTAGACCGCCTTGCCGGTGATCACACCCGCCAACCGCCGGCCATCGACCTCGACGGCGGCCAGATCGCGAAGGTCGTCGAGGGTCCCGACGCCACCCGAGGCTATGACGTCGACCGGCGTGGCGCCGAGCACGTCGGTGAGTCCGACGATGTCCGGACCCTCCAACGTGCCATCACGAGAGATGTCGGTGACGACGAACGCGTCAACACCCGCGTCAGCGAAGCTCCGAGCCACGTCGAGTACCGTGCGGCCGGAGCCGACGAGCCAGCCGTCGGTGGCGACCTCACCGCTCCTGGCGTCGAGTCCGACCGCGACACGATGATCACGGGCCAGTGTGCGAACGAGGTCGGGGTTCTTGAGAGCAGCTGTGCCGATCACGACCCGCTCGACTCCGGCTTCGAACAAGATGGAAGCCGCTTCAATCGAGCGGATTCCACCGCCCGTCTGGACGGGCACCGCGACAGCCTCGGCGATCGCCGCGATGGTGCCATGGTTCTCGGGGACTCCCGTGCGAGCGGCGTCGAGGTCGACGACATGGATCCAGCCGACACCGGCCTCGGCAAAGGCGACAGCCTGGGCAACAGGATCGTCGCCGTAGACGGTTTCCTTGGCGTAGTCGCCCTGGTGGAGGCGCACGCAACGTCCACCGCGGAGATCGATGGCGGGGAACAGATCCATCAGGTGCTCGAATTCTCGGTCAGGGCTGCAGTCACGAAGTTGCCGAGAATCTGCAGACCGGTGCGGCCCGACTTCTCGGGGTGAAACTGACACGCCCAGACATTGTCTCGAGCAACCGCGGCGACAAGGGTGTCGCCGTAGTCGCAGGTGGCAACAACGTCGGGACCTGTGTCACACGAATAGGAGTGCACGAAGTAAACCCACGGCTCGGCCGGGAGACCATCGAACATCGGGTGCTCGGTCGTGCGGTGGGCGATGTTCCACTGCATCTGCGGGCGCTTCACCGTGTCAGGGATCTCTCGCACCATGCGATCGAAGACGCCGAGGCCGGGGTGGCCCGGGGACTCCTCCGATCCGGCGAAGAGAAGCTGCTGGCCGATACAGATGGCGAAAAATGGCACGCCGGCGTCAATGCGCTCGAGGGCCACCTCGTCCAGGCCCGAGTCACGCAGTGCGTCGACACAGGGGCCGAAAGCGCCCACACCGGGAAGCACCACTGCGTCAGCCTCGGCGATCAGACCTCGGTCGGACGTGAGGCGTGCGTCAGCCCCGGCGTGCTCGAAACCCTTGTGGGCCGAATGCAGATTGCCGATGCCATAGTCGAGGATCGCGATCAGGGGTCTGTTCGCGTCGATTGTGCCCACGATCAGAGGGTGCCTTTGGTGGACGGAACGCCTGCACCTTCGATCCGCAACGCGTCGCGCAACGAACGGGCGACGGCCTTGAACGTGGCCTCGATGATGTGATGGGTGTTCTTGCCGCGCCGACCCACGATGTGCAGGGTGATGCCCGATGCCATCACCACGGCTCGCCAGAACTCTTCAACCAGCTGGGGATCAAAGGGCGGGTCACCGAGAATCTTCTGGCCGGGGAAGTCGACCTCGTAGTGCAGGTAGGGCCGGCCCGACAGGTCGAGTACGACCTCAACCGCAGCCTCATCGAGGGGCACGACGATCGACGCGAAGCGGCGGACACCGCGCTTTTCGCCCCAGGCTTCTCGCAACACCTCACCGAGAGCGATGCCAACGTCTTCGACCGTGTGATGCGAGTCGATCTCCAGGTCACCTTTGGCACGGATCTCGAGATCGAAACCGCCATGGCGGCCGAGCTGATCGAGCATGTGGTCGAAGAACGGAAGTCCGGTCGACACATCGGTGGCACCCAATCCATCGAGTTCGACAGTGATGTCGATCGACGTTTCCTTGGTGGTGCGTTGGGTGGATGCAGTACGGCTCACGTTAGAACCTCCGTGAGAGCGGCGAGGAACAGGTCGTCTTCTGCGGGCGTGCCGATGGTGACCCGCAGGCAACCGTCGAGGTGGGGCCACGATGCACAGTTGCGCACGAGAACCGAACGGTCGACGAGGCCCTGCCAAACGTCGCCTCCGTCGTGTTCACGAGGGCGGAAGAGAACAAAGTTCGACGATGACGGCCAGACGTCGACCGGTAGATCGGCCAGTGCAGCCATGAGCCGCCCCCGCTCCTCCACCAGTCGAGCGACGCGTTCGTACATGGCGTCGATGTGGCGAAGGGCCAGCGTGCCGGCGATCTGAGTCATGGCGTCGAGGTGGTACGGGAGCACAACCTTCTCGAGCTCCGCCACGACCCAGTCCGGAGCCACCACATAGCCAAGGCGGGCTGCCGCCATGGCCCAGGTCTTGGAGTAGGTGCGGCTCACCACGAGCGGCACCTCAGGGCCGAGAAGATCGACCGCGCTGAAATCAGCGAACTGGCCGTAGGCCTCGTCGACACACAGGATCCCGCCGACGTCGGAGACGAGTTCGAGCGTCCGCCGAATCTGGGCCTCGGTGTCGACAACCCCGGTGGGGTTGTTCGGCGAGCACAGGAATGTCACCGCCGGCCGAGAGTCGCTGATCACTCGTTCGACTTCGTCCATGTCGAGAGAGAAGTCGGCCAGCCGCTCCCCCGCCACGACGTCGGTGCCGGTGATCCGACTGAGATGCGAATGCAGTGCATAGGTCGGCTCGAACATGGCAGCCGAGCGCCCGAACCCGCCATACGTCAACAGCAGCGTCTGAAGCACCTCGTTGCTGCCGTTGGCGGCGAACACCTGCTCGGGGCCGACTCCGTGGAGCTTGCCTATCTCCGTGCGCAGTTCGGTTGCCGATCGGCCCGGGTACCGATGCCATTCGATCTCCGAGACGGCGGCGGCGACCTCCTCGGCAAACCCGCTCGGGGGCATCTCCGGGCTCTCGTTGGTGTTGAGTCGGACGCCGACATCGATCTGCGGCGAGTGATAGCCCGCCATGAGGGCAACGGAATCGCGAGGCTGAGGCCGGCTCATGAACCCGCCTGCCGTCGAATGCGAATCGAGGCCGCGTGAGCGTCGAGACCTTCTGCTCGAGCCAGTGCGATCACGTGGTCACCCATTGCTTCGAGGCCGGTTTGGTCGACCGAGACCACGTGAACGTCCTTCATGAAGTCGCTCACCGTGAGCGCGCTCGCAAAGCGAGCGGTGCCACTGGTGGGAAGGACGTGGCTGGGGCCGGCGACATAGTCGCCCAGCGACGCGGGGGCGTAGGCGCCACAGAACACAGCGCCCGCATGGCGAACCAGCGGGAGCAGCGCCTCAGGGTCTTCGGTCTGGAGCTCGAGATGCTCCGGGGCGATGAAATTGGCCACATCGAGCGCTTGCTCGGGCGACGAGCACACAACCGAAATACCTGATGATGCGAGGGTCGCTTCGATGTCGGCTCGGCGAGGAGCGTCCGCCACCAGCCTCTCGATCGCCACATCGACCTCGTCGGCGAATTCCTCATCCCAAGTCACGAACCAGCCGAGACCGTCGGGTCCATGTTCAGCCTGCAGGATGACATCCACCGCCGCGAAGTCGGCTGGTGCCGACCCATCGGCGATGACCACCACTTCCGACGGGCCGGCAAACGACGACGGCACGCCGACGACACCGGCCACCTCCTTCTTGGCCAGGGCCACAAACACATTGCCGGGGCCGACGATCACGTCGACCGGGCGAATGGTGTCGGTGCCGTATGCGACCGCACCAATTGCCTGAGCGCCTCCGATGACCAGGACCTCGTCGACCCCTGCCACCGCTGCCGCGGCAAGCGTGACGTCGGGAACCTTGCCATCGGGCCCGGGCGGCACCATCAGCACAACTTCGCCGACACCGGCGACTCGGGCCGGCACCGCGGTCATCAGGACGGTGGACGGGTAGACGGCTCGTCCACCGGGCACATAACAGCCGACGCGTTCCACCGGTCTGTGCATCCCGACGATCGACATGCCCGGTCGCTCGACTCGAACATCGGATGGGAGCTGCGCCCGATGATATGCCTCGATGGATGCTGCGGCAGCCTGCAGTGCGGCGCGAATCTCGGGGTCGATCCGGTCGAGTGCGGCGGCGAACTCCGCGGCGGGCACACGAGGATCATCAACGACGACGCCGTCGAAGCGCTCGGTGAACTCCCGGATTGCATCGTCACCGCGTGCTCTGACGGCCCCGAGAATCTCGCGGACTGCTTCGACCGGGCCGCCGGAGGGGACCGCTGGTCTCGGCAGGTGGTCGCTCAGCACACCGGTCATGGCACGAAGGTCAATGCGGCGCAGCACCCGAACACGCTACCGGGCTGTCCCTCACCAACTGCGGTGACTTTCCGGCAGACTGGCGCCATGAACTCCGATGCCGCCGAGCTGTCGTCGATCACCACCGTTGTCAGCGACACCGCCCGACGAGTCGCTGAGGTCGCAGAGCGACGAGCGACCGACCCTGACGACCCGGTCATCGGTCGGCTTCACGAGATCGAGCGCGCACTCGTGACCGCTGAGCGCCGCCTGCGCGACGCATCCCGGGCGCTCGGTCAATAGGCAGTGTCAGCACGCTGACGCATCGCCGATGCTCTTGAAAAAGAAGTGCGGCCACCCACGTAAACGTGAGTGGCCGCAGGCGACACAGGGCGGCGGATCCCTCGTGTCGCCGATTTAGGTCGAGCGGCGGGTGCTCGACCTGAGGGCAATATAACCCCATCGGGAGAGTTGTAACAGCCACTTCGGCCGAAGATTTCTCACGAACAGCGTTCAGAAGACACGCATGGCGCAACGTCCGCGTACCTCAAACGCGGCTCGATGGACAGAAGTCGTTCAAGACGCAATCCTCGCACTGCGGGCGCCGCGCAATGCAGACCCGGCGACCGTGAAGAATGATCCGGAGGCTGAACTGCCCACGTTCCATCGCCGGCACCATCGGGTTGAGTTCGTTCTCGATCTTCACGGCATCGGTTTCCTCGGTGATGCCGAGGAGGTTGGTGAGTCGGATCACATGGGTGTCGACCGGCAGCCCGGGCTCGCCCAGCGCGACGCTGCGCACCACGTTCGCCGTCTTGCGGCCCACACCCGGAAGCCGCACGAGATCCTTCATGGCGTGGGGCACTTCGCCGTCGTAGTCCTCCAGCAACATCCGAGCCATCCCCACGAGACTCTTCGACTTCTGCCGGAAGAGACCGATCGTGTTGACGTAGGCCTCGACCTGTTCGGGCTCGACCTCGGCGAGACTCTCAGGGGTCGGGAACCGTGCGAAGAGGCCGGGCGTCGCCTTGTTCACCCCCACATCGGTGGCCTGAGCGCTCAGGATCGTGGCCGCCAGGAGTTCGAACGCATTGCGGTGATCCAGCTCGCATTCCGCGTCGGGATACTCGCCCGCGAGTCGCTCATGGGTGACACGTGCTCGTCCTTTGGGTGATCGGGGCTTGGCCATGGCGTGACCCTAGCTAGCCTGGGCTGGTGCCACTGACCGTAGAAGGCCCCAACGATGGCGAATTCCGATGGGTACTCGTCATCGACGAAGACCGCTCGGATCTCGACCTTCGATCTGATCTCGACTCCGCGCTCGAGTCGCTCGATCGCGGCGCCGCGCAGCTTTGGATCAAGTCGGTCGATGTCTCGGCCGACGACATCGCCCTCGACGCGGGCTTCGAGCGATACCGCGATCTCTGGCAGCTCCGGTGCCCCCTCCCCAACGCTCCGACGGATCTGGCCACCCGAGGTTTCACGGCTGACGACATCGATGAATTCATCGACGTCAACAACCGAGCGTTCTCCTGGCACCCCGAACAAGGTGGACTCACTCGCTCGGCCGTCGAGAAGGCCATGGCCGAGCCGTGGTTCGATGCCGACGGATTCCGGCTCCACCACGAGGGCGACAAGCTGGTGGGGTTCTGCTGGACGAAGGTCCATCGTGACCACGATCCCGCGCTCGGCGAGATCTACGTCATCGCCATCGACCCCACCCACCATGGTCTCGGGCTCGGCAAGCCGATGACGCTGGCCGGCCTCGACTGGCTCACCGGCCAGGGGCTCACCACCGGGATGCTCTATGTGGAATCGGACAACGGTCCAGCCAACGCGACCTACGCCGCAATCGGCTTCAGTCGGCATCACACCGACCGCGCGTATCGACGGGATGCACAATGAGCTTGATCGACGCCTCGGGGCGCTCCCACCGCGACGCTCCCGTCCTCCGATTCGACCCGACCCGGGAAGAGTTCGCCGCACTGCTCGACGGCGAGCCCCGGTATCGCCTTGACCAGGCATGGAGCGGGCTGCACGAACGGGGCGACGAGATCGACGAGCTCACCAACCTCCCCAAAGCGCTTCGGCAACGAATCGACGAGGAACTGCCCCTCGGCCTCACCCCGGAGGAAGAGTCGGTCAGCGACGATGGCGAGACGGTGAAGTGGCTCTGGCGGCTGCACGATGGCCACCACATCGAAACCGTCCTCATGCACTATGAGGATCGCACCACCGTTTGTGTGTCTTCCCAGGCCGGTTGTGCTATGGCGTGCAGCTTCTGCGCCACCGGCCAGAGCGGGTTCGATCGTCATCTGTCGGTCGGGGAAATTGTGGAACAGGTCGTGCGGGCTCGCCGCACATCTGCACCACGCCGCGTCTCCAACATCGTCTTCATGGGTATGGGCGAACCCTTCGCCAACTACGACCGGACATGGGCCGCGGTCGAACGAATCAATCAGGATCTCGGTATCGGGGCTCGCCACATCACCATCTCGACCGTCGGCGTCGTCCCCGGGATCGATCGGCTCGCGAACGAAGATCTCCCCGTCAACCTCGCGGTCTCGCTTCACTTCGCCAACGACGAAGACCGCACCGAACTCGTGCCGCTGAACGCTCGATACCCGCTCGCCATGCTCGAGGAGTCGTGCGCCCGGTATCTCCAGGCCAAGAACCGTCGCCTCTCCTTCGAATGGGCACTCATCGACGGCGTCAACGACCGCAGCAGCGACGCCGACGAGTTGGCGATCCTTGCTCGTCGCCTGCGGGCCCACGTCAATCTGATCCCGCTGAACCCCACGCCCGGGTATCTCACCCGCGGCACGCCGCTCGATCGGGTCTATGAATTCCGTGACCGCCTCATTGGTATGGGTGTGAACGCCACGGTTCGGCGCACACGCGGCACCGACATCGACGCGGCGTGTGGGCAGCTCCGGGCAAGTCGTCAACTCGTTGATCCACCACGGAGACGCTGACAAGGGCTGGTTGCGGCCCATACTGGGACGATGAGCGACACCGTGTGGATCAACCAGCGTCAGCCGCAAACCCTCTACATCTCGCAGTTCCTCCTGTACTTCAGTGCGGTCATCTCGATCTTTGATCCGCCGCCGACCGACGTCTTTTCCAACGTCGTCATTCGAAACGTTCTGCTCCTCGTCATCGTGTTCGGTTCGGCTGGAGGCGCGTTCGGTATCGCCAACAACAAGCGCTGGGGCTACATCCTCGGAGTCGTGGCCGCCGTCGCGCCGTTCATCATCCGGGTGGAACTCGCCCGCAAGATCGACATCGGATTCGCGATCGAATGGAACGTGATCGGACTCATGTTCGACATTGCACTCGTCGCCGCACTGCTGCACCCGATGAGCCGTGACTATCAAAAGATCTGGTTCCGGTGACGAGCGGCCCCGCTGAGCCCGACTCGCCGATCCTCACCGACGGCGTAACCGTCGATCCCGAACACCTGCCGAGCGGAGACGAGAAGCGCCGTCAGGTGCGCTCGATGTTCGACTCCATCGCTCCCCGCTACGACCTCGTCAACCGCATCATGTCGTTTGGCCTCGACGTCCGATGGCGCAAGGCGGCGATGAAGCGGCTGGGCGTTTCCGGCGGTGGCACCGTCGTTGACCTCGCGTGTGGCACGGGCGACTTCTGTCGGGAAATCCAGAAGGCCGGCTTGCTGCCCATCGGCCTCGACTTGTCCATGGGAATGCTTGCGGAGGCGCGCACCGACGCGCCCCTGCTGCACGCCGACATCTTGCAGATGCCGCTGCCCGATGCCAGCGCCGACGGGGCCACGTGCGGCTTTGCCTTGCGCAATCTGGTCGAACTGCCCGGCTTCTTCGACGAAGTGGCACGCGTACTCAAGCCCGGGGGCCGCATCGCGTTTCTCGACGCCTCGGAGCCCGACAATCGTCTCCTCCGCTGGGGTCACGGGATCTACTTCAACCGGGTCGTACCGATCATCGGTGGTGTGCTCTCCGAAGGACGGGCATATCGCTACCTCCCGAAGTCGCTTGCCTACCTCCCGCCATGGGAAGAGATGCAGGCGTCACTCGAGGCCGCCGGTTTCGGCATGCTCGAGCGCAAGGTGTTCACCGGCGCCCAACTCATCACCGGGACGCGCCGCTAACGCACACTGGGGACAGCGCCCCGCTGCGAAGACATAGTCCCAGTGTGCGTTAGCCGCTGAGCGCGATGCCGGCGGCCATGGCGAGGCCACAGACCAGCTGCGCCTTTCCGGTGAGGCCGAGCACGGCGATGAGCTCCGTGCCGGTTGCGCCTCGTGCCACTGCACGAATGCCCTGGATCACGAACGGGACTCCGATCAGCGCGGCAACGGCCCACCGATCCGAGAGGACCGTGAGCACAACGGCAACGGTCAACGCCGACTCCTGCATCAGCACATAGGTCAGGCGAGTGCGCCTGTCACCGAACCGCACGGCCAGGGTCCGCTTGCCGGCAATCGTGTCTCCGGGGATGTCGCGCAGATTGTTGATGACCAGGAGCGCCGTGGCCCACAGACCGACCGACACGCTGGCGCCGAGCGCGACCGCACTGACCTCCTCGATGAGTACGTAGGTCGTGCCGACCGTGGCCACGCCGCCGAAGAAGACGAAGACGAACACCTCACCGAGTCCGAGATAGCCGTAGGGGCGGGGACCACCGGTGTAGGCCCAACCGGCTACCAGCGATGCAGCACCGACAACGAACAACTCGGGGCCCACCGCGATGGCGAGCACCGCGCCGACGGCTCCCGCAACCGCAAACGACACGGTGGCGGCCAGTTTCACCGTGGCTGGTTCGACCAGGCCCGATCCCACCAGCCGGAGGGGGCCGACTCGCTCGGCACCATCGGTGCCGCGCACCCCGTCGGAATAGTCGTTCGCGAAGTTGACGGCGATCTGAAGTGCCAGCGCCACCACCAAGGCGGCACCGGCTCGCCACCACTGGGTGTCAGGGCCATGCCCCACTGCAACCGCGGTACCGACGGCAACGGGCACGATGGCGGCGGGCAACGTTCGGAGGCGGGCGCCGGCGAGCCAGAGCTTCAGGCCACTTGGCGGCGACACGGGCGGGTTCATCGAGACTCCAGGAGCTGGGCAATGGCGGCGGGGAACACACGGTGCTCCACACAGTGAATACGCGCTTCGAGGTCTTCGCGTTTGTCGTCCGCATGAATCGGGATCTCTTCGAACGCAATGACGGGGCCGTCGTCGACTCCTTCATCGGGTACGAGATGAACCATCACGCCGGTGCGGTCGAGCCCCGAATTCTGGTGCTCGGTCCATGCGTCGTCGATCGCGTGAGCGCCAGGGAACCGGCCCGGAAGCGCAGGATGCAGATTCACGACCTGGTCCGGGAACGCACCGAGGAACCCCATCGAGAAGAGATGCATCCAACCCGCCTGGACGACCAGATCGGGCGATGCTGCGGCGACCACCGCCGCCAGATCGGTGTCGTAAGCGGTGCGGGCCGCGCTGAGATCGTCGAACTGCTGACGGTACGGGCCCAGAGGCGCATAGTGCGTTGGAATGCCTCGAGCTTCGGCTCGCTCGGCGGCGTAGGCCGACCGACGGTTCACGACCACGAGGGAGACTTCGGCATCGAGCTCTCCCCGATCACATGCGTCGAGGATCGCTTGCAGGTTGGAGCCACTCCCCGACGCCAGAACAACAAGCGTTGCTGTCAACGCCACTCGCCGCGAAGGTCAACCCGCTCAACACCGTCGTCCACCGAAACCAGCTCGCCGATGACACGATGACCGAGCGCGATGGCTGCACCAACCTGGTCGGCGGACAGTGCGACGACCATGCCGATGCCCATGTTCCAGGTCCGGAATGCTTCGCTGTCAGCGACATCGCCCCATCCGACAAGCGTTCGGAATCCGCTCGGCACATCCCAGGAGCCGAGTGCGATCCGTGCACCGAGACCGGCAGGAAGAACCCGGGGGATGTTCTCGAGGAACCCGCCCCCCGTTATGTGGGCCAGGGCCTTGGGGTCCACACCAGCTGCGCAGAGCGCGTCGATATCGGCGAGGTAGGAACGATGTGGCGTGAGCAGCCATTTGATGAGCTCCGGTGAAGGTTCGTTGCGATCGAGCAGCAGGCGGATCAGCGAGTAGCCGTTGGTGTGCGGGCTGTCGCTGGCCAAACCGATGAGCACATCGCCTTCGGCCAGAGCATCCGTGCGGGGCCACAACTCGGCTCGGGAGACGGAGCCGACGATCGTGCCCGCGATATCGACGGATCCATCGGTGTAGACACCGGGCATCTCTGCTGTCTCCCCACCGAGCAGGGCACATCCGACTGCACGACAGGCCTCGGCCATGCCCATCACGATCTCGGCCACGATCTCGGGAACGAGCTTGGCCGTGGCGATGTAGTCGAGAAAGAACAGCGGCCGCGCTCCCTGGACAAGGATGTCGTCGACACAATGGTTGACCAGGTCGGCCCCTACTCCTTGCCAGCCTCCGTGGCGGGCCGCGAGCTCGACCTTGGTGCCCACCCCATCGGTCGAGGCCACCAGCACCGCATCACTGACGAGGCCTGCAGTCGAGAAGAGTCCGCCGAAGGCACCGAGGTCGGAAAGAACCGCTTCGGTGTTGGTCGAGGCGACGGCCTCCGACATCAGCTTGATGGCGCGGTTGCCTTCGTCGATGTTGACGCCTGCGTCGGCGTATCGGGTCATACGCGGACCTCCGCGGTCGCACGAGCGATGTCGGCGCGGTGTTGTGCGCCGTCGAATGAAATGAGCGCCACGCCGTCGTGGGCAGCAGTGGCCGCCTCGGTCAGTGTGGGGCGAACGGCAGTCACGGTGAGCACCCGCCCACCGGCCGTGACGATCGCACCATCGTCGGTAGCGGTTCCCGCGTGAAAGACGGTGCAATCCGCCGCTGCGGCGGAGCCGATCCCCGAGATCGGCACGGGTTCGCTGCTCGACACCGGGTAGCCGCCCGAAGCCATCACAATCGTCACGGCGGCATCAGCCGACCAGTGGATATCGACGTCGTCAAGCGACCCGTCGGCACACGCCACGAGGATCTCATAGAGATCCGATTCCAGCAGCGGAAGCACGACTTCGGTCTCCGGGTCGCCGAATCGGCAGTTGTATTCGATGACCTTCGGACCGTCGGCCGTCAACATCATCCCGGCGTAGAGCACACCTCGATAGGGCCGGCCCTCGGCCGCAAGCGCAGCGAGACTCGGAGCGAGAACCGTGCGGCCGATCCCAGCAAGCAGCTCAGCATCGGCGATCGGCGACGGGAAGAACGCCCCCATGCCGCCCGTGTTGGGCCCTTCGTCGCCGACAAGCAGACGTTTGTGGTCCTGGGCCGCAGGCATGATGTGGAAGCTCCTACCGTCGCAGAAGGCAAGAATCGACACCTCCGGGCCATGCAGCCGCTCTTCGAGAAGAACTTCCGCTCCCGCCTCCCCGAAGCGTCCTTCGTCAAGGATCTCTCGAATGGCGATGGCGGCTTCTTCGTGGGTCTCGGCAACGATCACGCCCTTCCCCGCAGCAAGCCCGTCGGCCTTCACCACCGGCGGGGCGGCGAGGTCGGCCAGATACTCCAACGCAATGACCGAGTCGGTGAAGGACTGCGCCCGCCCGGTCGGGATGTCGTTGCGAAGCAGAAAGTCCTTGCAGTGCGACTTGGATCCCTCGAGTTGGGCCGCGGCCGCCGACGGACCAAATGCGGCGATGCCGTGCTCGGCAAGACGATCAACCAGTCCGAGGACGAGCGGATCCTCGGGCCCGACCACTACCAGGTCGACGGATTCGGCGACTGCCAGATCGATCAAGGAGGTGATGTCGGTGGCCCCGATCGCCATGTTGCGACAGCCGGGCTCGCTCGCGGTGCCGGGGTTACCGGGAGCGACCAATACTTCGGTGACGGAGGGCGACTTGGCAAGGGCCCACACGATTGCGTGCTCTCGTCCCCCACCGCCCACGACCAGCACCTTGGCGCCAGGCATGTCCGTCGCCTCAGACATCAGTCTCCCCAGACATCGGCAAACTGTTCCTTTGGTCGGAGCTCCAGCTGGACGAATCGCTCGGACTCGAACGGATAGTCGCCGGTGAAGCAGGCATTGCAGTAGCCGTCTTCGGCTTCGAGACCACGCATCATGGCCTCGATCGACAAGTAGGCAAGGGAGTCAGCGCCGATGTGTTGGCGGATTTCCTCGACGGTCTTGTGTCCGGCGATCAGTTCACCCTGCGAAGCCATGTCAACGCCCATGTAACACGGGTCGGTGATGGCGGGGCAGGCGACGCGCACATGGACCTCGGCCGCGCCAGCGTCACGCAGCATCTGCACCAAGGGGCCCGATGTCGTGCCGCGCACGATCGAGTCGTCGACCATCACCACGCGCTTGCCCCGCAGGTTGTCACCCAACGGGTTGAACTTCATCTGGACCCGGGACTCGCGGAGCTTCTGGGTCGGCTCGATGAACGTGCGGCCCACATAGCGGTTCTTGATCAGCCCCTCGGTGTAAGGCAGCCCGGTCTCCTGCGCGAACCCCACCGCGTGCGGTGTGCCCGAGTCCGGCACCGGCACGACGATGTCGGCATCTGCGGGGTGCTCACGGGCCAACTCCCGACCAAGACGCTGTCGAGTCGAGTGGACGAGGTTGCCGTCATGGATGCTGTCGGGGCGACTGAAGTAGATCTGCTCGAACGTGCAGAAGGCACGCTGCTTCGGCACTGCACCCTGCTCCACATGGAGCCCGTTCGCGTCGATCCGGGCAATCTGGCCCGGATCGAGTTCCTGCACGAATTCCGCACCGATCGCGGAGAACGCACACGTCTCGGAGGCGAGGACGAAGCCGTCATCGAGCTTGCCGATGACCAGGGGACGAAATCCCCACGGATCACGGACGCCGTAGATCGCATCACGCGTCAGGATCGTGAGCGCAAACGCGCCCTCGGCCTGAGTCATGAGTGACTTGATGCGATTCATCCAATCGCCGCTCCCCTGGGTCAACAGGTGAACCATGACCTCGGTATCAGACGACGTCTGAAGGCCCACGCCGCGCTCGAGGAGTTGACGGCGCAGGACGTTGGCGTTGACGAGGTTGCCGTTGTGAGCGAGGCCGAGCGGCCCGTCGATTGTCTCGATGATCTGGGGCTGCGCATTGCGAAGCCCCGTTCCGCCGGTGGTGCTGTAGCGGGTGTGGCCGATGGCGAGGTCACCCTTCAGCGTGGACACATTGTCCTCGTTGAAGACGGTGGAAACCAGTCCTTGGCCCTTGTGGATATGGGCGGTGCCGCCGTCGCTTGTTGCGATGCCTGCAGCTTCTTGGCCCCGGTGCTGCAACGTGTGGAGGGCAAAGAACGTCAGCCGAGCTGCCTCCTTGCCGGGGGAATGAATCCCCACAACGCCACATTCCTCATGAATCTCATCCCCAGTGGGAAACACTGTTCACCGTCCAGTGAGCGCGGCGCGGACATCGCCGACTCGTTGTCGAACATGAGTGGGGTCGTCGCCCACACAGGTCAGGTGCCCCATCTTGCGGCCCGGACGAGCGTCGCCCTTGCCGTAGAGGTGCAAGTGCACGTCGGGTTCGGCAAGCACACGACCGAAGTCAGGTACGCCGTCGACCCAGAGATCACCGAGAAGCTGCGCCATGGCCGCCGGCCGGCAACTACCGTCGCCGAGGGGCATTCCGGTGATGGCACGGAGTTGTTGTTCGAACTGGCTCGCCCGAGCGGCCTCGATGGTGCAATGGCCGCTGTTGTGCGGCCGAGGCGCGATCTCGTTCACGAGGATCCCCTCCGTCGTGTCGAACAGCTCGACACACAAGACGCCGACAAGATCGAGCGCCACAGCCGTGTCGTGAGCGACCTGTCGCGCCGCGGTTGCAGTGGCATCGCTGACATCGGCGGGAACGACCGTGAGATCGAGCACGTGATTGACGTGTTCGTTCTCCATGACTCCATGATCGGCGATGCCACCGTCGAGGCCGCGGGCGACGACAACTGACAGCTCCCGCTCGAAGACGATCACGGACTCGACCACGAGGCGCTGATGCTCGAGCGTTTCCCACGCCGCCTCGACCTCGTCAGCAGAGTCGATGCGTGTCTGGCCCTTGCCGTCGTAGCCGAAGCGGGCCGCCTTCACGATTACCGGGGTGCCCAGCTCGGCCACCGCAGTCGCGAGCTCATCGAGCGACGACGCCGAGCGCCAGGAGGCGACGGCAACACCGGCCGCGGTGAGTGCCTCTTTCTCGAGCCTGCGATCCTGGGCAGCGGCAACGATGGCCGCGGAGGGGCGAACCGGCACACCGGCCGTCGCCGCGACCTCGGCCACGAGGAGTTCGACGTTCTCGAACTCCCAGGTGACCACGTCAACCCGGTCGACGAAGTGCTCGAGCGTGCCCGGGTCGGTGAAGTCGCCGGTGATCTCTTCGTCCGCCAGCAGGCCGGCGGGGGTGTCCTTCGCACCGCCGGTCAGCACGACAACGCCGTAGCCGTGTTGTCGGGCGACCTGGGCGAGCATGCGGCCCAACTGTCCCCCGCCGACGATTCCGATCGTTGTGCCAGGGGGGAGAGGGCTCATGGCTCAGTGCTCCAGTTCGATGCTGCGTACCTGCTCGGCACGATGCTGTCGATATTGGTGCAGTGCCCCGGCCAGATCCGCATCCGAGCGAGCGAGCATCGCGACGGCGAAGAGTGCGGCGTTGGTGGCCCCGGCTTCGCCGATGGCCATCGTGGCGACCGGTACCCCACCTGGCATCTGCACGATCGACAAGAGCGAGTCCATGCCGTTGAGAGCCCGACTCTTGATCGGTACCCCGATCACGGGGACGATCGTGTGCCCGGCAACCATGCCCGGGAGGTGGGCTGCACCGCCGGCGCCGGCAATGATCACAGCGAGACCGCGGGACTCCGCCGTCGATGCGTATTCGACCATCAGGTCGGGCGTGCGGTGAGCCGAGACGACGCGGCACTCATGCGGGATTCCGAAGTCTTCGAGGATCTCGGCGGCGCGCCGCATGGTCTCCCAGTCGGAGTCGCTTCCCATGATGACGCCGACTCGCGGATCGTCAGACACGACGAGGGTTCCTCCCACTCACTGACCCAGTCTGCATCCTCGCGCGGTCAAACCCGACCCTGCGGGATGAGTGTCTCGACATTTCGCGCCTACCGGTTCCGGAGAGCCGACTCGACCCTCGGCGCCGCGGGGTACTCGCCCGGATCGAACGTGGTCTCGGTGAGTGCCGCAAACGTTTCCTGGTAGACGCCAGCAGCCTCGATGGCGAGTTCCTGGCTGAGCGGGGGCGGGTCGCCTTCGCCGCGATAGCCGGCTCGGGCGTATGCCAGGCGCACGAACTCCTTGTCGAGGTTCTCCGGCTCTCCGCCGGCTGCCCGTCGACTCTCGACCGTGGATGCCCGCCAGAACCGCGAGCTGTCCGGGGTGTGGACCTCATCGATGATCGTCAGCGTGCCATCCGGGTCGACGCCGAACTCGTACTTCGTATCGACCAGCACGAGACCAGCAATGGCGGCCAGCGCTTCTCCTCGGGCAAAGATCGCCAACGCAGTGGTGCGAACCTCATCCCAGAGTTCGGCGTTCACCAAACCACGCTCGACGATCTCACGTTCGGTGATCGGCTCGTCGTGAGCTCCCTGCTCCGCCTTGGTGGTGGGAGTGATGAGCGCCTCGGGGAGGGCATCGTTCTTCTGCATGCCGTCGGGGAAGTCGTGCCCGTAGATGGTGCGCTCCCCTGCCCCGTATCTGGTCCACAACGCGGTTGAGGTGGATCCGGACAAGCGGCCCCGGACCACAACCTCCACCGGGAGCGTCTTGCACTTGCGGCCGATGGTGACGTTGGGGTCAGGGATCGACAGCACGTGCGATGACACCAGGTCATCGATGCGTTCGAACCACCAGGCGGACATTTGGTTGAGGACCTGACCGCGGTACGGAACCGTGCCCAGCACATGGTCGAATGCCGAGAGGCGATCGGTGGCGATGAGTGCGACTTCGTCGCCGAGGTCGATCACGTCACGCACCTTGCCACGCATCAGCACACCGAGGTCGGCGACCGCGACCGGATCGAGACCCTCGAACGGTTCCTCGAGGGCCGGGCCGAAATCGAGCATCATCGTGCCGCTGCCACGAAGGCATCGAAGAGCGGGCGCCCCGTGTTGCCTGCGGGTCCGGACGGACGCTGCCAGTCGAGGACATGGTCTTCGGGGTGGGGCATGAGACCGACAACCGTGCCGGATTCGTCACAAAGACCGGCGATGTCACCGACCGAGCCGTTGGGATTGGCCGGGTAAGCGCCCTTCGCGTCCACAGGGATCTCCGAGGTGGGTCGAGGTCCGTCGGCCAGATAGCGAAAGGCCACAAGGCCGCCGGCCTCGATTCGCTCAGTGACGGAGTCGTCGGCCACGGCGATGCGACCCTCTCCATGAGCGATCGGGCAGCGAATGGTGACACCACCGGCGGCACCGAGCCAGCCGGAACGACAGCCCGGCTCGACCCGGAGCGTCACCCACCGGCATTCGAATCTCCCCGCCCGATTCTCGGTGAGTGTCACGCTTCGTGCGCTGCCCCACGGGCCCGGTAGGAGCCCTGATTTCACGAGAACCTGGAATCCGTTGCAGATGCCGAGGATCGGTCGTTCGGCCGACACCGCTTCGGTCAGCTCATCGGCGAACCAGCTCCGTAGCTCGAGAGCAAGGCGGCCGCCGGCGCCGAGGGCGTCGCCGTAGGAGAAACCACCCGGCAGCAGGATCGCGGCGTGATCACCTATCCGAACCGAACCGGCACGCAGCTCGTTGACGTGGACGATCCGCGGGTCGCCACCGCTGAGACGGACGGCCTGAGCCGCCTCGCCGTCGCGGTTGGTGCCCGATGCGTGCGGGATCAGGATCGGAGGAGCATTCATGAGGCCCGCCGACCGGTGAAGGCGTCAACCGCTTCGTCGATGGTCAACTCGATCAGCGCGAGGTCGAGCGGGTCCAGGGCCCCGGTGGTTCCGCCGCCCGTCGGGGCTCGCATCACAATCCGCTCTCCACCGGTCACCTCGCCGATCCGGCGACCGAAGTCGCCGAGCGCGGTGGCTATGGCATCACGGTTCTCGGGTGATCCGGTCAGCACAAGCCGTCCAGGCGCTTCGTTGAAGAGCGCGGTGAAGGGATCCAGGCCATCGGCAGGAACCACGACAGCAACGCCGAGGCGGGCACCCAACGCCATCTCGGCCACGGCAACCGCCACTCCGCCATCGCTGCTGTCGTGCGCCGCGGTGATCAACCCGGCGGCGATCGCGGCATGAATGGCCTGATATCGCGGAAGCGGGTCATCGAGCGGCTTCGGCACTGTGCATGCCTCGAGGTTGAAGACGTCGGAGGCGAGCGAGCCGCCGAGGTCGGCACTCCCCCGACCGACAATCCAGATGTCGTCGCCCGGATTCATGCCGGCCGAGTTGATCGCCCGTCCCAGGTCGGGCACCAGCCCGAGGGCAGAGATGAGCAGGGTGCCGGGAATCGCTTCACCGTCGAACTCGTTGAACAGGCTGTCCTTGCCGCTGATGAACGGCATCCGGTAGCGGCGAGCGCCGTCGGTGCATCCCTGTACGGCACGAACGAGTGAGCCGAGGCGGTCGGACTTCGTCGGGTCGCCCCAGCAGAAGTTGTCGAGCACGGCCACCCGATCCGGGTCGCCGCCCACGGCAACGAGGTTGCGCACTGCTTCGTCCATGGCATGGAGTGCCATGGCCCACGGATCGTGACGTCCGATGCGGGGGTTGATGCCGTTGCTCAACACCGCCGCCAGCGGGCCATCAGTGCCGAGCGGCTTGAGCACGGCGGCGTCGGCGGGCCCGTCGGCCTCAGGGCCGACAAACGGCCGCACAACGGTGCCGCCACGAACTTCGTGGTCGTAGCGGCGAACGATGTCTTCCTTCGACGCCACATCGGGGTGACCAAGCAACTCCAGCACCATCGAGGGGTGCACGGTGGGTGTCGTGACCTGGGCCGGGGCGGGATCGGCCCATGCGCCGGTCATCTCCCGGCGAGGCAGCCCATCGTGGAGGAACGACATCGGCAGGTCGACCACCGGCGTGTCACCATGACGGACAACGAGTCGTTCGCTTCCCGTGAACGTGCCGAGATCGGTGAGCTCGACATCCCAGGCCTCGCAGAGCGTCTGCAGCTCGGGCAGGTTGGCCGGCGGAACGGCGATCACGATGCGTTCCTGGGCTTCGGACAGCCAGATCTCCCATGGTTGCAGGCCCGGGTACTTGAGGGGCACCGAGGCGAGATCGACCTCGACACCCAGTTCCTCACCCATCTCCCCGACCGACGACGAGAATCCACCGGCACCGCAGTCGGTGATGGCGGTGTAGAGCGTTGCGTCACGAGCGAGCTCGATGACCTCGATCAGACCCTTCTCGGTGATCGGATCGCCGATCTGCACGGCCGAACCGACCGAGTCAACCGTGGAGGCATCCATACCCGCCGAGGAGAACGTGGCGCCGTGGATGCCGTCGCGGCCGACCCGCCCTCCGAGCGAGATGATCCGGTCGCCGACATGGGCCTCGGTCGGGTGCATGCCGTGTGGTAGGAGACCGAGCGCGCCGCAGTACACGAGCGGGTTGGCGGTGTAGCCCTCGTCGTAGAGAACTGCGCCGTTCACCGTGGGCAAGCCCAGCTTGTTGCCGTAGTCGGCCACACCGCTCACCACACCCTCACGGATCCGACGAGGGTGCAGCACACCGGTCGGCAACTCGCTGTCGGGAAGGTCGGGCGGACCGAAGCACAACACATCGGTGCATGCGATCGGCCGCGCTGAGACACCGATGACGTCGCGGACCACCCCACCGACACCTGTGTTCGCACCACCGAACGGCTCGAGGGCCGAAGGGTGATTGTGCGTCTCGACCTTGAACGCGAGATCAAAAGTGTCGTCGAAGGCGATGATGCCGGCGTCATCGACGAACGCACTTCGGAGCCACCACGGATCGAGCTCCTCGGTGACCTCCCGCAGCGCGGGGAGCAGCCCGTCGTGGTTCGAAACGGTGACCGTGCCGTCGGCGGCGGTGTGGGTCAGCTCGATTTGTGCGCGGAAGGTCTTGTGAACGCAGTGCTCTGACCATGTCTGAGCCAAGGTTTCCAACTCGGCATCGGTTGGCCGGCGGCCCTCGCCGACAAAGTGCGCCTGGATCGCGCGCATTTCGGTGACATCGAGCGACAGGACCCGCTCCCGGCTCATCTGTGCGAGCGCATCGTCGGACAAACCGTCGAGTTCGATCGACTCGACACGAACGTCGGCCGCGCTGGCGGCCGCGAATTCGGGGGCCATTTCCCCCTCGCGGCAGTGTTCGATCGTGTCGTTGGCCAGTAGCCGTCGGGTCACCCGAGCGATGTCGTCGTCGGTCAACTCGCCGTGAAGTTCGTAGCGACGCGCCGTGGCGACTTCGATGGTCGGGAGACCGAGTTCTGATGCAGCCCGTTCGAGCTCACGGGCATCACCGTCGGTGACCCCCGGCATGGGGGCGACTTCGACGACTCGCCCTCCCGAACGCGTTGGTGCGTCGATCGTGTGGACATCGACAACGGGGTCGACCAGCACCTCGGAGCACAGGCGTGCGAGGTCGGAATCGCTCAGCTCGCCGCGAACATGATGGACCCGCGTGACCGTGCAACCGACGAGCCGATCGACACCGATCAACGGTGCCGAGTCGAGTATCTGCCGGGCCGCAGGATCGTCAGGGGCGGTGACGTCAATGCGAACAACCATTGCTCGCAACCTAGACGCGTCGCGGGCGCTCGCGTTGCATCAGAGCCGACGAGTTCGCCGCCGCTCCGTTGGTCGTCGTGCTGCCGCTCGTCGCTGGGCGAGTGCCTGGTTTCTGCGAGCCACGCGGTCGTCGACACCGGCTCGGGATTCGGCGGCCGCAGCACCAGCCGGTTCGGCCAACGCACTCGCGATCCCCCGTACCGTCCGGAGGCCGAAGACGTCGTGCACTGCTGGCGCCGTACCGAGACGGGTCCGCAGGTCGTTGAGCAACCGCACCACGAGAAGCGAGTCTCCGCCCAAATCGAAGAAGCTGTCGTCAGCGCCGATTCCGTCAACCATCAGCACCGCCGAGAAGGCCTCCGCAACGGCCATTTCGGTCGGGCCGGACGGCGCAACAAAGACGTGCCCGAGATCAGGACGGTCCGATCCCGGGTCAGGGAGTCGATCCCGGGCGACCTTGTTGTTGTCCGTGAGCGGAAGGGTGTCGAGGAACATGAACGTCGCCGGCACCATGTAGTCGGGCAACTTTGTTGCGCACGCCTTGCGGAGCTCGGCCACGGAGGGCGGCGTGACGCCGGAAGCAACGACATAGCCAACCAATTGCGCCACACCCGCCGGCGATGTCCGCGCGACGACGACGGCATCGGCGACGCCGGCGTGGCGGGAAAGCACCGCTTCGATCTCATCGAGCTCGATCCGAAATCCCCGAATCTTGACCTGATTGTCGATCCGGCCGAGGCAGATGATCGTTCCGTCCGACTCCACCCGGGCCTGATCGCCGGTGCGGTACATACGATCACCCGCCCGAAACGGGTTGGGCACGAATCGTTCGGTGGTCAGGTCGTCGCGACCACGGTATCCGGCGGCCACTCCTCGGCCGCCGATCCAGAGTTCGCCGACCGCGCCGATCGCGACAGGCTGGCGGCGCGGATCGAGAACGTACATCGATGTCGCCGCGATCGGACGCCCGATGGAGATGGGCGCACCGTCGGCCATGACCTCGGAGACCGACGACCAGATGGTGGTCTCGGTGGGTCCATACATGTTCCACAACCGATCGCATCGGTCGAGCAGTTGATCGGCGAGCCGGCGAGGAAGAGCCTCGCCGCCACACAACACCGTCAGTCCGGGCGTTCCTGTCCAGCCGCTCTCGATCACCATCTGCCAGGTCGCCGGCGTCGCCTGCATCACGGTCGGAGACGAGGACTCGATCAAGTGGGTCAGCGCCGTGCCATCGTGGGTCTGATCGTCATCGGCCAAGATGAGGACTGCACCGACCGCCAACGGGAGGAACATCTCGAGGTTGGCGATGTCGAAGCTAACGGTGGTGACGGCGAGCAGCCGATCGACATCGCTGAGCCCCGGGGTGGCTGCCATCGAGTCGATGAAATTGCTCAGCCCATCGTGGAGGACGTCGACTCCCTTCGGCACACCCGTCGATCCGGAGGTGTAGATCGTGTAGACGACGTCGTCGGCCACGGCCGGACACGGTTCGTCGAAGCGAGCCGTCGCGCTCTCATCGTCGAGGAGAAGGATTTCCTCGACTCCTGGGAGGAGCTCGGCAGAAGCGGAGGTTGTGACGGCGACCCTCATGCCGGAGTCGGTCACCATGTGGGCGAGGCGGTCGCGAGGAAAGATCGGATCGAGGGGGACAAACGTCGCACCGGTCCGCATGACCGCCAGGAGCGCAACGACAACCTCACTCGATCGGGGGACGCAGACACCGACGGTCGAGCCCCGGCCTACTCCCGCCACGCTCAATCGTTTGGCAAGGCGCTCGACCGAGCCGTCCAATTCGTCGTACGTCAATGTCTGATCGCCGGCCACGATCGCCGGCGAGTTCGGCGTTCGGGAGCCGGCCGCTCTGATCCGTTCACAAACCGGAGCGAACTGCCGGTCGCCATACGCAGGATTCCAGTCATCGAGCAGCGCGGTTCGCTCCGCGTCCCTCAGATACTCCACGGCGAGGACGGGGTCCGCAGGGTCACAGTGAGCGAAATTCCCCAGCAGCACCGTCAGCCGTTCAGCGATGCCTTCCACTGCCTCCTGAGGAATCACGGTCGCGTCGAACTCGAAGCGGAGCCGCAGCTGCGAGCCCTCATAGGCCATCAGGGTGAGCGGCATGTTCGTCTGACCCCGATAGACGACATCGCGCGACGACCACGCCGTGCCGGCCGTCTTGAGGGCTTCATCAAGCTCATAGTTCTCGAAAACCAGCAACGTCCGGAAGAGGGGCTCGGTCGCGGGAATCCGCGCCGAGCGGTGGATCACCGACAACGGCGTGTGCTCGTGAGCCCGCACCGCGAGTGACGACGACCGACGATCAGCGACCGCGGTATCGACCGACATGTCGGCAGCGAAAACCGCGACCACCGGAACGGTGTTGATGAAGACCCCGACCATGTCGACCATGGAGTCGAGCCCGTGACGGCATGCCCTCGTAACGCCGTACGCCACCGTTTCTTGCCCAGTGAGGTGGGCGAGCAAGACTGCCCATGCAGTTTCGATGAGCGTTGAGACTCGAGCGCCCAGCATCACGGCGCGGGCCTGAAGGTCAGCCAGCTGCTCTCCGCCGAGACGGATCTCGAGGGCGTCGAGCGCGCTGGCGACGACAGGCAACTCACCAGATGAAAAGGGCAGGGGCGTCGGCGATTCAACCGGCGCGAGCGTGGATGACCAGTACGCATCGCTCGACGAGTGGTCCTGATCGCCGAACCACTCGAGATACTCCCGATAGGGCCTTGGCTCCGGCGAGGGAAGTGCTTCGCCGTCGTAGATGGCGAAGAGATCCCGGAGCACGATCGGAAAACTGCGACCATCGAGGAGGATGTGGTGGAACGTCCAGATGATCGTTGCCGTCTCACCGCGATCAAAGACGGCGACGCGAAGCGCCGGGGCTACGCCGAGATCGAACCCGGCGAGCCGGTCCGAGCGACAGAACAACTCGATCTCGGCCTCGTGCTCGGTGGCAGGCCGCTGGGACAAGCTGATTCCGATGACGGGAACATCGACATCTGGTTCGAACACCTGCGTTGGCGCGCCAGGTCCATCGACGACGAAACGAGCGCGCAGAATGTCATGACGATCGACGATCACACTCCATGCGTGACGAAGTCGATCGAGATCGATGCGTTCGGCCACATCGATCCGAATGTGCTGCATGTCGACACCCGTTCCGGGTGCTGACAGGGCGTGAAACAGCATCCCCTGCTGCATCGGTGACAGCGGCCACGAAGATCCGTCAGGACTCATCACACCGCGGCGCCGCGGATCTGTCGACGAATGGCCGCGACCACCAGGTGGGCGAAAGGAGCGTCAACCAACTGGTGGTGATCGCAAGGCACCTCTTCGAGGCGTAGGTCGGAGAGGACCTCCTCCCATCCGCGGAGCGGCCCGGCATGATCCAGGATGTCGTTCACGCTGGCCGCCACGATCAAGGCCACGGGGCCGTCATAGGGTTCGACCAGGGCTTCGGCCATGAGTGACGTCAGGTGGTCTTCCATGTACTGCTCGCGCAGTTCGATCGGGAGCCGAGTGCCGGCGGCGAGGTGGGCTTGTACTCCTTCGGAGTACTCCTTGTAGGCCCGGACGTCGAGCACTTTCGTCCGGTAGAGGTTCTGGGTGAACGTCGCCGGCATTTTCACAATCTTGTGGATCCGTTCGCGCGACGAATGCGTTCGCATTTCGATCGACGGGTGGAATGTGTCGAGAAGCACCACGAGCGGGACGTGCTCACCCTCGGCCCGCAGTCGTCTGCCCATTTCGAGCGCGATGACACCGCCCGCTGAATAGCCGGCAATCAGGTACGGCCCAGCCGATTGTGCAGCGCGCATCTCGGCCAGGTAGAGGTCGACAAGGTCCGCCAACGAACGCGGAAGTCTGGTCTGGCCGTTCGTGCCCGGTGACTCGATCGCGTACAATCCTTCGCCTTCGAAATGATCGATCCAGTGGCGGAGAAAGAGGGCGTTGCCCCCCGCGCCGTGCACACAGAAGAGAATCGGGCATCCATCGATCGGTTCGGCAAGCCGGATCGGCGAAACTCGTTCGCTGAATGCGGCGACGAGAGCCGACTTGTGTTGACGAATGGCTTCCGACATGGCTTCAGTGAGAACGCCTTCGGGGGCGCGAACCCGCAAACGATCGCCGTCAGCCGCGATCCCGACACCGTTGTCGGCCAGGGTTCGCAGCAACTCATCGAGAGCGATCTCCGCCACTATCGACCTCGCCTCACGCTAGAACTCGACATCCTCGTAGGAGGTGCCTTGAGTGGCACTGTACCCTTCCGCTACTCGTGCCTTGGCAACGAGCACCGCCAGACCGGCCACGGTTGATTCCTCGAACATGTCGACGAGCTCGAGCTCGACACCGAGAGCTTCTCGGATACGCACATTGGCTCGCACGGCCTGAATCGACGTGGCGCCGAGGTCGAAGAGGTCGTCGGTGACACCGACTCCGTCGACACCCAGCTGACTACGCCAGATATCGAGGATCGCCTGCTCAGCCTCATCCCGCGGTGCCACCAACTCGCGGTCTTGCTCGTCGTGGGTGAAGTCCGGCGGCGGCAGCGCCGACCGGTCGAGCTTGCCCGTCGAAGTCGTCGGAAGCGAACCGCTCACGACATACCGGGAGGGAAGCATGTAGCGCGGCAGGACGCGGTGCAGGTGAGCCCGGACGTCCTTCGGGACCGCTCCGGTCGACGTGACGATGTGGCCTACGATCGTGGCGTCCCCGGTGGGGCCGTCCACCACGGCAACCGCGGCATCGCGAACCTCGGCATGGCCGACGAGCGCGGACTCGATCTCGCCGAGCTCGATGCGATGGCCCGCGACCTTCACTTGATTGTCGACTCGGCCGAGGCAATCGAAACGTCCATCTGCTCGTAGCCGTCCGAGGTCACCGGTGCGGTAGAGGAATCCGCCACCGAAGGGATTCGGCCCGAAGCGCTCGGCCGAGAGCTCGGGTCGGTTGAGATAGCCCGGCGTGACGCCGACGCCGCCGACATAGATCTCGCCGATCACACCAACCGGAAGGATTCGCTGCGCCGAATCGAGTACGAACATCGAGTAGTTGTCGATGGGCGTACCGACCGTTATGTCGTCGTCCTTCGTCACCTGATCGACGGAGCAGTAGACGGTGACCTCTGTCGGCCCATACATGTTCCACAGTTCGCCGCCCCGGTCCAGCAGCGCATCAGCCAACGGTCGAAGCAGTGGCTCACCGGTGGTCAGCATCTTGAGGCCGGGCAAGCCGCCCCACCCCGTCTCGAGCAGGAGCTTCCAGGCCGGGGGCGTCGCTTCCATGATCGTTGCACCCTCACGAACCAGAAGGTCGGCCAACCGGTGGCCATCCAGAATCTCCTCGTCGGTGGCAATGGCGACACGCGCCCCGAGACTCAGTGGGAGCCAGATCTCGAGGGTGTGGGGATCGAACGACAGGCGTGAGATCGCAGCCACGACGTCGGTCGCGGTCATTCCCGGACGGGTCGCCATCGCACTCAAGAAGTTCAGCGAGCAATAGTGCGGAACCTGGACGGCTTTCGGCCTGCCCGTTGATCCCGATGTGAAGATCACGTAGGCCAAGTCGCCCGCGCCCGGCCCCGGCAGTGCAGTGGCCACGGGCGGAACATCGGCATCCTCGATCGCGTTCCATTCGAACACCGGCTCGTAGGCCTGCGGAAGGTCGGGGATGAAGTCCCCGTGGGCTATGACGGCCACCGGAGAGGCGTCTTCGATCATCGCGGCGAGCCGCGCCCGTGGATAGCTGGGATCCAGCGGGAGATACGCCGCACCGCTGCGCCACACCGCAAGCATCGCGACGACGACATCAATCGATCGCTCCATCATCACGCCGACGATCGAGTCCGTGGTCAGGCCCTGTTCATGGAGGATCTGTGCAGCATGATCCGCCCGGCGGAGAAGGTCGCCGTAGGTGATCTCACGACCGTCGCAGCGGATGGCGATTCGGCCCGGCTCACGAGTTGCCATCTCCGCGATTCGCTGGGGCATCGGGACCGTGCCGTAGTCGATCTGAGGACCGGCGACGGCCGCGGCGACCACGCCCTCGGCAACCAATGGAACGTCGCCGACGCGGGTCGAAGGATTGGCCGCCACAGTGGCGATCAGCGAGTCGAGAAGGGAGAGCCAACGAGCAATGGTGGCCTCATCGAACAGATCGGTGTTGTAGTGGCAGTCGGCGAACAGGCCCCCGGACTCCTCGAACAGGTTGCAGAAGATGTCGCCCATGAGCCCCACGATGGGGACCTCGCGGACTGTGGTCTCAAGTCCGGTGAAGGGCTCCTCGGGAACTCGGCGATCGAGGTTGAAGCCGATCACCTGGAGCGCTTGACCATCCGATCGGCGACCATCGACGTTGTCTCGGGACAAGTTGCCGGAGGTGAACGGCAGATGATCCTGGCCGTCGAGCAGCTCTTCGGCCGCTCGCTTGACCAACTCGTCGAACGGCTCGTCAGGGTTCACCGACATGCGCAACGGGATGTTCTGCACACACTGGCCGACGAGGTTCGGTAGATCCGCAAGCACCTGACCCGCGGTGGGAATGCCGACGACCAGGTCGTCGCTTCCCGACAACCGGTGCAGGAGGGAGTAGAACGCCGCGAGCATGACGGCGAACGGGGTGGTGCGAGAGTGCGACGCAAGTGCGCCGACTCGACTCATCGTTTCGGGGTGGAACTCGTGGTGCACCGAGGCGCCCCCGTAGGACCAGCTTCCCGGGACCGGGTGATCGGTCGGCAGGCTGATCGGCTCGGGGGTGGTTTCGAACTTCTCGGACCAGAAGTCGGCAATCCGCCGGCCTTCCTCGCCAGCGCTGATCTCGCGCTGCCATCCGACGAAGTCTCGCACGGTGTCGACGGCCGGCAGCTCCGGCTGAACCCCCGCGACGAACGCGTTGTAACAGGTACGGATCTCGTCGATCACGATGACCGCAGACCAGCCGTCGTAGGCGATGTGATCGCCAGAGAACTGCAGAATGTGATCCTCGTCGGCGATCCGGACGATCTGGCAGTGATAGAGGATTCCTCCGACATGGTCCATCGGCCTGCGCATGAGTGCATCGAGAGTCGCCTCGATGTTTGACGGCATCAGCTCAGCACCCACGGCGCGGAGGTCAACAGGGTCGATTCTGACCTGTGGGGCCAGGACGGGGGTCTGCCTCTCGCCATCTGAGGAGAAGCGGTGGTGCAAAGCCCCGTGCCGAGCGATCACCAGGCGGGCGGCAGCCTCCAAGGTCCGACGATGGAGAGGACCCCGAAGCCGGGCCGCGAAAGAGTCGGTGTAGGCGTTCGCCGCCCCAGCACCGATCGCCGAGGCTACGAAGATCTCTTCCTGGCTGTCGGCCAGCTCAAAAGGGGTGATCACTGCCTCGGTCATGTCAGGCAGGAACCCGCCGAGCTGCATGTCGAGAACCGCGTTGCGGAACGCTTCTTTCACATGGTCGATGTCGTCATCGCTGTGAGCAACGGAGAAGAAGCAGTTCTGGGCTGCGGTGAACACATAAACGCCCTGATCGATCAGGTGGTAGAAGAGGAGGTCGGCATAGGCAAAGCTCGTCGGAACTTCCACACGGAACCATGAACTGAACTGGTTGATCCTGATCGGGACCTGACGTTCGTCGAAGAACGCATTCATCTCGGCTGCGAACACGGCGGTCCGTTCGTTCAGCCTTTCCTGAAGACCTCCACCCTCTGCCTTGAGGTGGGTGAGCACCGCCTTCGCCGCTGCCATGGCCATCGGATGGCGTACGAAGGTGCCGGCGAAAAAGGCGAGGTCAGCCTCGGGGACGGAGTCGTCACCGTATGACCACGCTCCCCCGTCGATCCCATCCATGTACTTGCCGATGCCGGCGACAGCGCCAATGGGAACTCCACCACCGAGAATCTTGCCGTAGCAGCAAAGATCCGGCTCGACGCCGTAGTACTCCTTGGCACCGCCGAGAGCCACGCGGAACCCGGTGATGACCTCGTCGAACACCATGGCAACATCGTGCTCCGCGGTGATCGACCGGATCTCCTTGATGAACTCCGCGGGCCGGTTCTCGGGATGGCGGCTCTGGATGGGCTCGATCACCACGGCGGCGATCTCATCAGCGTGTTCACGGATGAACGCGAGCGACGCCTCGGAGCCGTAGTCGAGGATCCAGGCGTTCTCCACGGAAGCATCCGTGATCCCCGGGCTGGCGGGCACGGTGAGTAGTTCGCCATCAAGGATCTGAGGACGGGCAACGACTTCGTCGAAGACACCGTGGTAGTCGCCCGAGAAGTAGACGATCTTGTCGCGGCCTGAGTAGGTACGAGCGAGGCGTACCGCAGCGGTCAGCCCCTCGGAACCGGTGTTGCAGAAGGAAACACGTTCGTTGCCGGTGATCTCGCGAACAAGCTCGGCAACCTCGCCGGCCAGGCTCATTTGGGGGCCGATCTCGAGACCCCGCCCGAGCTGATCGGCGATGGCCTCCGTGACGAAGTCGGGGGAGTGGCCGAGGAACCCGATACCGAACCCAGTGGTGATGTCGACGTAGTCGTTTCCATCGATGTCCCACACATGGGATCCGGCAGACCGCTCGGTGACGATCTGGTACACGAGGTCCTTCCAGTGCTGATGGAATCCTGCGACGGAGCGCGGATCGGCCTGGACGCCGCGGAACCGTTCGGCGTGAGCCCGTGAGCTTGCCGTTCTTGCCAGCAGGCGCGAGGTCAGCGCATCGAGGTGAGCCTGCTGCGTCGCGGTGAGGGCGCCACCCTTCTCCTTCTTGATCTCCTTGTAGGGGCCGAAGCGCACCCGGCTGACTTCGTTGTCGCCAGGGCGTTCCGGGGCCTTGGGGCCTCGTCGTCGATCAGCGGGCACCGGCGCAGCAGCCGCCGGCTCGGTCGCCACTTCAGCAACAGGAGCGGGCGCGACCGGAGCAGTCATGCTCCCGGACATGAGCATCATCTGCTGCTGAAGCAGCTGCATTGTCTGCTGCATCATCTGCATCTGCATCTGCATCGCATCGCCGGTGACGGCAGGCATGGAGGGCATCTGCATCGCCGGCATCGCTATCGGTGTCGCCATCGCCGGCGCGCCGGCCGGTTGTTCGGCAGCCGTGACCACCGGCGCAGGCGGAGCTTCCGCGGCGAAGCGATCGGAGGGCATTGCCTCGGCGAGATGGGCGGAGAGGGCCGTCACGGTCGACAGATCGCCGAGGAGCTCTCGGAATCGCACTGGCACGCCCATCTCCCGCTTCAACAGCGTGGCCGTCTGGGTGAGTGTGAGCGAGTCGAAGCCCATCTCGACGAACGGTGTGTCGTATTCGGCGGCAGGGAGCTCGATACCGGAAAAATCGCTCATCAACTTGGCGACAGCCAACGCGATGTTGTCGAGACGTTCCATGATTTTTTGACCTTCGGGCTTTGTGGGGCGTTGGGACGAAAGGGGTTGGGATGATGGGAGCGCAACGGCCGGCGCAGGACTGGGACTCGCCTCAATCCCAGCGAGTGGTGGTGGGTCGACCCAGTGACGGGTCCGCTCCCATGGGTAGGTGGGAAGCTGGACTCGCCGACGGAGTTCGTCACCCCAGTACGCGTTCCAGTCGATGTCGACACCGAGCGTCCACAGCCGACCGAGGCTGGCGAGGACTGCGTCCAGGGCGGGAGCCGGATCCTTGGGCTGGCCCAACGAATCGACCGCGGTCAAATCGATGTTCTCGCCTCGGTGCTGGAGTGCAGCGTTGCTCAGCGTCTTCCCGGGTCCGACCTCGAGCAGGACCCGTCGATGCCCATCAGCGAGCGTCATGAGAGCATCGCTGAAGCGCACGGCGTTGCGGAGCTGTGCGGTCCAGTAGTCGGGATCGACCGCCTGTTCGTCGGTCAGCCAAGTGCCGGTCAGCGTCGAAACGATGGGGATCGACGGCGCCCGGCGTTCGGCCGATGCGACGACGCTTTGGAAGGGCGCCAGGATCGGTTCCATCATCTCGCTGTGGAACGCGTGCGATGTATGGAGTTCGATCGTGTCTTGTTCGAGGGTGCTCATTCGCTCTTCGAAACGGACAATCGCATCGTGGGGACCCGAGACTACGGATATGCCGGGGGCGTTGCTGGCAGCAAGGGCGACCCCGTCGCCGAGGTGGGGCTGGAGTTCTTCGACCGAGAGGCGAACGGCGCGCATGTCGCCGCCCGGCAGATCCTGCATGAGGCGTCCGCGTTCGGCAATGATCCGCAGGGCATCGCCGAGGCTGAAAACGCCGGCGCGCGTCGCGGCAACGAACTCGCCGACGCTGTGGCCGACCATTGCTTCGGGTGTGACTCCCCAGGACTCCCAGAGTTCGGCCAGGGCATACGACACCGTGAAGATCGATGGCTGTGCCAGATAGGTCTGCTCGAGCCGGCGGTTGGCTTCATCGATGTCAGATGTGGGATACAGCACGGTTCGGAGATCAAGCCCGAGGTGCGGTTCGGCGAGGCGCGCGCACTCATCGACAGCTGCTCGGAAAACGGGTTCGCTCTCATGGAGTTCAGCACCCATGCCGGCGTACTGCGACCCCTGTCCCGGGAACATGAAGACCACTGAACCAGGAGCCTGCGTGAGCTCGTTGTGGGCTCCGTTGCGAGGCTCCCGCAGTCGCTGGGCGACCTCCGCCTTGTCGGCGCCGACCACGATCCGTCGGTGCGAAAAGGCCGAGCGGCCCTGGTTGAGTGTGTAGGCGACCTCGGGCAATGCTTCTTTTGTGGACTCCATCATCGTCGCGAATTGCTCGACCTGACGATCGAGCGCGGCTGCTGACTTGGCGGACAACATGACCAGCTGGCGTGATCGTGACCCAGAGATGGCGACAGGGTCGGGCGCTTCCTGCAGCACCGCGTGGGCGTTGGTTCCGCCCACGCCGAACGAGCTGATACCGGCCCGCCGGGGTGTCTCGGTCTTGGGCCAGGGTGTCAGACGATCGGCCACATAGAAGGGGCTCGACTCGAAGTCGATCGCCGGGTTCGGCGCTTCGTAGTTGAGAGTCGGCGGGATCGCCTCGTTCTGCAGAGACAACACCGTCTTGATGACGCCGGCGACTCCTGATGCTGCATCGAGGTGACCGACGTTGGATTTCACGGCTCCGAGAGCAGCAAACTGGTTCTTGTCGGTGCCGGCTCGGAACGCCTTCGTCAACGCGGCAACCTCGATGGGGTCTCCCATCGGCGTAGCAGTGCCATGAGCCTCGACATAGCTGATGCTCTCGGGCTCGATGCCGGCAAGGCTGTGAGCCATCGAGATGACCTCGGCTTGGCCGTCGATACTGGGCGCGGTGAAGCTGGCCTTGTCCACGCCGTCGTTGTTCAGCGCCGTGCTCCGGATGACAGCGAGGATGTTGTCCCGGTCGGCTACCGCGTCGTCCAACCGCTTGAGCATGATGCAGCCGACACCGCTGGCGAAAACGGTACCGCTCGCTTTTGCGTCGAACGGCCGGCACAGACCATCCGACGAACGCATGCCCCCTTCGACATAGAAGTAGCCGCGCTCTTGCGGCAGGAACAGGGTCACGCCACCGGCGAGGGCCATGTCGGACTCATAGTTGAGCAGGCTTTGGGAGGCGAGCGAGATGGCGACGAGTGAGGTCGAGCACGCCGTCTGCACATTGATCGCCGGCCCGGTCAGGTTGAAGAGGAACGACGTGCGCGTCGGAAGGTAGTCCCGCTCGTTGGAGATCATGTGGGTGAACGAGTCGAGCGACTGGAGGCGAACGAATCCCTCGATTGCTTCCCGGTCCGGCGAGAGGTTGTAGAACAGGTAGCTGTTCATGAAGCTGCCGCAGTACACACCGACGGGGCGGTCGGTCCCATCCGGGGCGTAGCCGGCGTTCTCCATGCACTCCCATGCGGTCTCGAGCCAGATTCGCTGCTGCGGGTCCATCGAGCGCGCCTCGCGAGGCTGGATACCGAAAAACTCGGCATCGAACATCTCGACGTCGTCGAGCATGCCCGTGGCAGGCACATAGTCGGGGTCGCGTCGGAACTCCTCGAGGTCACGCTCGTAGGGAGCGAGTTCGTCGTCGGTCAGGGACCGAAGGCCGGGCACACCATCGCGGAGGTTCGCCCAGAAGGTGTCGAGATCGGGCGCGCCGGGGAAACGTCCCGCCATACCCACAATCGCGATTGAAGACTCGGCTTCGCTCGCATTCATCCCCAACCACCTCCTCGGATCGACATCCGAGCTGCCTGATCCCTTCCCGGGGGTACGTCAAAGATCACCAACGGAGCGTTCACCATACGTCTGTATTCGGTCGCAAACAGACCACAATGAGCCTCCGATGAAGACTGGCCCGATCGCATATCCTCCGGAACTCCCGATCACCGAGCGGCGTACTGAAATCATCGACGCGCTCGCTACCAGCCAGGTCATCGTCGTGGCCGGTGAAACCGGTTCGGGCAAGAGCACACAGTTGCCGAAGTTTTGTCTCGAAGCCGCTCCTGGCGACGACCGCCTGATCGGCCACACGCAGCCTCGTCGCCTCGCCGCACGGTCGATCGCTGAACGGGTTGCCGCCGAACTCGACACCACAGTCGGTGGTTTGGTCGGCTACACCGTGCGATTCGACGATGAAGTCAGCGCTGACACACGCATCCGCCTCATGACCGACGGCATCCTCCTCGCCGAGATCCAGCGCGACCCGATGCTTCGGCGGTATCGCACCCTGATCATCGACGAGGCTCACGAACGCAGCCTGAACATCGATTTCCTGCTCGGCTATCTCGCACGCCTCCTTCCCCAGCGTCCGGATCTGAACCTGATCATCACCTCGGCCACCATCGACACCGAGCGCTTCTCTGCCCACTTCGACGGGGCGCCGATCATCGAGGTTTCCGGGCGGACGTACCCGGTCGAAGTTCGCTACAGTCCGCCGGCCGACCCGAACGACCCCGACGCTCCGACGCTCGACCAACCCGAGGCCATCGAGCACGCAGTCCGGGAGCTGCTTCGCGATCAGCCGGGAGACATGTTGGTTTTCTGCTCCGGCGAGCGAGAGATCCACGATGCGGCCGATCACCTTCGCGACCAGTTGCCCGGCGACCTCGAAGTCCTTCCGTTGTATGCGCGCCTCTCGCCTGCCGAGCAGCAACGAATCTTCAAACCCGCCGGAAAGCGCCGAGTGATCCTGTCGACCAACGTCGCCGAGACATCGTTGACGGTGCCCGGGATTCATGCTGTGGTCGACACCGGCACGGCGCGTATCTCCCGGTTCAACCGCCGGACCAAGGTTCAACGGCTCCCGATCGAGCCGATCTCGCAGGCCTCGGCCAACCAGCGGGCAGGTCGCTGCGGACGCCTCGGACCCGGCGTCTGCATCCGGCTGTACACAGAGGACGAGTTCGATGCTCGGCCCGATTTCACCGAACCCGAGATCCAGCGCACCAATCTGGCGTCGGTCATCCTACAAATGGCGGCACTGGGGCTCGGCAACGTGGCGGAGTTCCCGTTCGTCGATCCTCCGGACATGCGCGCCGTCCGCGACGGGATTCTTCTTCTCGAAGAGCTCGACGCGGTCGTCCCGGAGCATGAAGGGAAGAAGGGGTGGCTCACCCCCCTCGGGCGCCAGCTCTCCTCGCTCCCGCTCGACCCGCGTATGGGTCGGATGCTGCTCGAGGCCGAGGACCACGGGTGTGTTCGCGAACTCCTGATCATCGTGTCGGGCCTCTCGATCCAGGACCCCCGAATCCGCCCGACCGGCGTCGGTTCCAGGGCGGCGCAGCAGAAGGCGGCCGAGTGCCACAAGCGCTATACCGACGACGAGTCCGACTTCTTGTCGTACCTCTTGCTGTGGGAGCACATCCGCACGGAGCGAACCGCGCGCACCGGCAACGGCTTTCGTCGTATGTGTCGCGATGAGTACCTCCACTTCCTGCGCATTCGAGAGTGGCAGGACGTGCACAGCCAGCTCCGCCGGGCGGTGCGGGATCTCGGTCTGCAGATCAACGACAACGACGCGCCACCCACGGCCGTACACCAGGCCGTCCTGGCCGGGCTCCTGTCCCATGTGGGCTTTTTCGACCCGGAACGGCGCGAGTACCGCGGTGCCCGCAACGCCCGGTTCGTCGTGGCGCCCGGCTCCGCGCTTCGAAAGCGCACCCCCAAGTGGCTCATGGCGGGCGAGTTGGTCGAGACAAACCAGCTTCGCGCTCGCACGGTTGCACCGCTGAATCCGCGATGGCTGGAACGATCCGCGTCGCATCTGCTCCGATGGGACTATTCCGACCCCTGGTGGGACGAAGATCGCGGCGCGGCGATGTGTCACGAGCGGGCTTCGCTGTACGGCCTTCCCGTCGTGCCGAACCGGTCAATCAACCTCCACAGGGTCGAGCCCACGCTCGCGCAGACCCTCTTCGTTCGCCACGCTCTGGTCGAAACTGACACAGCGGACGTCCCGGCAATGCCGCACTACGACTTCGTGCGTAGGAACGCCATCGTCACCGACGAGATCGTCGAGTTGGAACACCGGCTGCGACGCCGGGACCTTCATTGTTCCGACGACGAGCTCATCGATCGGTACTCGGCTCGCCTCCCCGAGCATGTCGTGTCCCGTGCCCACTTCGAGAAGTGGTGGGGCAAACACCGCCGCCAGCACCCAACGGTGCTCGACTTCACGCTGTCCGATCTTCTCGTCGAGGGCGTGGGTCCGATCGAATTGACCGAACTACCGACCGAGTGGCCCTACGGCGACGTCAGTCTCGCGCTGAGCTACCAGTTCGAACCCACCGAGCCGACCGACGGGCTGACGATCGACATACCTCTGGAACATGTTCGTCGACTTCGTCCGCAGCCATTCGAATGGTTGGTGCCCGCTTGGCGACCGCTCTTGATCGACGAGCTGATCCGCACCCTTCCGAAGGCCACCCGGCGAGCCCTGCTTCCGATCCCGGAAAGCGTTGCCGCCGTTGTCCCGATGCTCGATGCAAACGGGGAGCGGAGCCTCACGGTCCAGCTTGCGGCTGCTCTCACCAGCCGTAGCGGCATCGACGTCCGCCCCCACGAGCTTCGACCTGGGTCGCTCCCCACCTTCCTCCGCCCCCACTTCAGAGTCGTCGATCACGGCGAGTCGCTCGCCGAGGATGACGACCTCGAACTCCTCCAGCGACATCTGCACGACGAAGCTAGAGTCCTCCTGGCCAAGACCAGCCACTCGCTCGAGCAATCAGAACTCATCGCGTGGACGTTCGGCGATCTCCCCGAGTCGATCGAAGCAACCGGCCTCGGTCAGCGAGTGATGTCCTATCCCACACTGATCGACGACGGCGACACCGTCTCGATTCGTCTCGTTGCCGACATCGAGACCCAAACGTCCCTGATGTGGGAGGGCACTCGACGCCTACTTCTCCTGCATCGCCCACCCGTCGGCACTGCGCTCCGACACCTCCTCACCGACGACGTGAAGTACGCGATCCTTGTCAGTCCCTATGAATCGCCGTCGGCCTGGTTCGAGGACTGCCTGGCTGCCGCCACCGACGAACTCATTCATCGACACCGAGGCCCTGTGTTCACCTCGGCGGGGTGGGAGAGACTCCTTGCTTCCTACCGGGCCGAACTCCCGCAGACCCTCATGGAGGTGGCGAACGATGGGGTCGAGGTGCTGCAGCGAGCGCGCGACCTTCGTCGGTCGCTCGAGTCGCTCACGGCCCCCGCACTCCAGTTGGCCCGAGCCGATATGACGGAGCAACTCGAACGCCTCGTCTACGACGGGAGCCTCGCGTCGGTCGGCGCACACCGACTGAGCGATGTCGGCCGCTACCTCCGCGCGCTCGAATGGCGCGTCGCTCGCCTCCCCGATGGTCTGGCCCGCGATCGGGACCGTATGGCCAACGTGCGGGTGCTCGAGGCGGACCACGAGGCTCTCGTCCAACAGTTCGGCATGACGGTCGAATTGGAGTCGCTCATGTGGCAGCTCCAAGAACTCCGGGTCTCACAGTTCGCAGAATCCGTCGGTGCAGCCGCCGGCATCAGCGTCAAGCGGGTCAGGGCTGAACTCCAACGGCTGGCTCAGGGAACATCGGCGTAGCCGAGCCAGCGACCCTGTTCGTAGTTGTAGAGCTTGCACGTCGACGTGGACCGTAGATAGTCGCGGAGTCGGATCGGGCGTTGCTCGACGTCGTCGGGGAACTTGGCGGCTATCGCCCTCGCGGCCTCGGGCAGCCGGTAGCACGGGATTCGCATGTCCACATGATGGGGAAGATGCACCATGATCCAGTGGAAGAACAGGTCCCACCCGGGCGGACCCCACAACACAGTGGTGCCTTCGACCTGGCCCCGGAACCGATTCCAATCGGCACGAGGCCACCAGCGAATCTCTGGGGCGATGTGATGCACGTAGACAACCCAGCCGATGACCTGGCAGAAAAGCAGGAACGGCACCACCACGACCTTGACCCAGATCCAGACACCGGCAAACCCGGCGAAACCGACGCTCAGCGCAAGGGCGCTCGCGGCGAATACGACAACGAGGGCCTGATCGCGACGCATTGCCCTCCGCCACCGAGCCGGAGCCGGGAAGCGCACCATCTTGTCCCACCACACTCGATGGAAGTAGTACGCGCCGGCGCCCAGTGAGCTCCACTCCAGGCGATGCACCAACTTTGCGAATCGGCCGAGGTCGCGGTACTCGTCGACGTTCAACGGCTGCCAGACAAAGTCGATGTGTTGGCGCAACGTGTGGCCGTGGTGAACTCGGTTGTGGCCGAAGATCCAGACCTCCACGGCGTGCAGTGATGGAAGCAGGGTCAGATGCGAGACAAAGGCGTTGAGGCGGGGCGAATCGAACAAGGCGTCGTGGGCGGCGTCGTGACCAAGTACGAACAGACCCGACACCATGAGTCCGGCGAAGAGCCACAGAGGCACCAGCAGGAACGGATTGTTTGTCGCAATGAGGCCCCAGATCGCGAGTCCGTAGAGGAGAAGGTCGCGGCCGACGAGGCCAAGGCCCCGAATGAGGGATCGCTCGTAGCAGTGCTCGGGAATGACTTCCAGCACCGGCTTGAGACCGGTCGGTTTTTCGGGCGCAGCAGTCGACAACATAGATGGCGTCACAAACCTAGCCTGCCGACCGGCAGGCAGGGAAACCTAGGGCCTGAAGTCCCTAGACACGTTCGACTCGGCACGCCGACATCGTGACCGAGTCGACCTCTCCGAGCGAATCCCCCAGCGCTTCATGCAGCGTCTTTCGTGTTCGCCATGCCGCGCTTCGGTCCGACAGCAAGTCGTCGATGGCCAGCACGAACGCCATGAGCTGGGCCGGGCGCTGGATACGAATCAGTTCGGAGTGCATCTCCACCGGCGACCAGTCCGGTTTCGGCTCGACACGGAAGGGCCATGTCGCCGGTCCGGTCACCCGTTCCACCGCGCTTCTCAACTCAACCAGGTCGTCGGCCCCGGCCACGATGGCCGCCGAGTGGCTGCGTTCATCCGAACTCGCCATCAGCGGTCGAAGATCTATTGCGTCTCGGCAAAACGCGGCCGGAAGACCCCCGACGAGATCCACGTAGGCCCGTCGGATCTCGGCCGTGCTCACCAACTGCCCCGATGCACGATCGTGGCCAAGGGCCGACGAGCGCGGCCGGCCGACTGCGACGGGCGGGCCGGGGCGCGGTGGCCGATGGCGATCGCGCCGAGAGCGCGTCGGTCGGCGGGAACGCCGAAGCCGGCGCGCACTGCATCCTCATGTTCGAAGAGTCCGAAGAGCAGTGCCCCCAGACCCTCGTTCTCGGCAGCCAACAGGAGCGTCATTGCCGCCGCACCGCCGTCGACGAACCAGTACGGAACCGACCAGGCATCGACCGATGCTCCCAGACCAGTCCGGACCTTGTCGGGTTCGTCGTAACGCCGGACATAGGCGTCCGGGTCCACCCAAGGCACGATCAGGACATGAGCATGCAGGAGCTCAGGCCACGGGAACGATTCTCTTCGTATCGACGACAGCGTTGTGTCCCAGTAGCGGGCGGTCTGCTCCTTGCCTTCGAGAACCAGGAACTCGATGCTCGCGGTGTTTCCTGCCGATGGGCCGCGCCGAGCGGCGTCGAGCATACGATCCACCGTCGAGCGGTCGACCGCTTCGTCGGTGAACGCGCGAGTCATCCGCCGGTGACGGATCAACTGGTCGAACTCCATGATCGCCCCGGTCGGGGGAGCGATCAGAGCAGCTTCTCGAGATCCTCGGCCATGGCCCAGCCGAACGCAATCAGCGAGTCGCCGTTGGCGATGTCGAGACCGTCGAGTTGAGCACTGACCTCAGCGTCGGTCTTCTCGGGCTTCGAGCTCTCGTGATCGAGAACCGACGCCTGTGAGCCGTCACCGCGCGCGGTGAATGCACGATCCTCGTAGACCGACGCGCCGATGCCGTAGCGCTTCGCAAGACGACGACCCCAGGCACGCTCCTCGCCGGAGGCCTTGTGTCCCGGGCGCGGGACGATGTCGCTGAGCGACTTGAAGGCTTCGAAGGCGCCGGCGTCGTTGATCTGAGTGCCGATGAGGACGTCTTCGTCGGGGAAGGCGAGGACGGAGCGGCGGAGCTGATCGGTCATGATCGCCCGCAAGACGGTGTCGCGCTTCGTGTTGCGACAGATGTGGCCGGCACCGACGATGACACTTGGCGTGCCACCGATGCGCTCCAACGTGCAGAACGAGAAGCCCCGAACCTTGCCGCCTTCGCTCGCCACGGTGCAAAGCACCCAGGCTTCGGCTTGCTTCGACAGCATGCCGACCTCGAACGCGTTCGGTGAGTCGGCACAGAGGTCAGCCATTTCGGCGAACTCGGCGTCACTCAGCGCGGTGCAATCCTTGGTTTCGACTTCGATTGCCATGCCCTGCACTGTCCCCTGTTTGCCGAATGTTCCCGGACTAGTTTTCAGGGAAAGTCCGCGAATCGCAACCTCGCGGGGTCAGACCAGCACAGAGTCTGGCCCCAGAAGCACTCGAAGCTCTGCAATTACGCCGTTTGCGTTGTCCACGGCATAGTCATCGGGGAGCCGTAGAACCTGCCGCGCGCTGAGGTGGAGCTCTACGGGAGATTCGCCCGGGTGGGCGGCAAGGATCGACTTCAGGTCGGCGATCCGGCCGGGAAGCTGATGCTCGATCGGGATCTTGACCCGCACCGGCGAGTTGTCCGAGAGATCCTCGACGAGCTCGATGTCCTGCGCGAAGAGTTTCGGAAGGTCGTCGTTTTCGGTTCGACCCCGCACGAGAACGATCGCGTCGTCGACCAACTTCGGCCCGTGCTCCTGCATCGTCCGGGGGAAAACCATGACTTCGACAGATCCCTCGAGATCTTCAAGCTCGAAGACGGCCATGAGATCGCCCTTGCGTGTCCACTTTCGCTGCAAGTTGGTGATCACACCACCAACCTTGACGATGGCCCCGTCTGGCGTCTCGCTCAGCCCGGCGATCGAGCAGTCGACTTTTCGAGCGATGTGGCCCTCGAAACCGAGCAGCGGATGGCCGGAGATGTAGAGACCGAGCATCTCCTTCTCGTTGGCCAGCTTCGGCATCTTTTCGAATTCGACATCGGGAATCGAAGGCCGTTCGTCGAACGACGGCCCGCCATCGAGATCACCGAACAGCGACATGACGCCCATGTCGTGTTCACGTCGTCGCTGGACGGTGAGATCGATGATCTGTTCATAGACCTGGAGCAAGCCCTTTCGGGGGTGACCCAGCGAGTCGAATGCCCCACCCTTGATCAGCGATTCGATTGTCCGCTTGTTCAGCGCATCGAGTTCGACACGCTCGACGAAATCGAGGAACGACTCGAATGGCCCGCCTTCCCGGCGAGCGTCGAGGACCTTCTCGACGAACCCCACACCAACGTTTCGAATGGCGGAGAGACCGAAGATGATGTTGCCCGGCGATGTTGCGTCCGGCTCGAGATCCGGCACCGGTGTGAAGTCGGACTCTGATCGGTTGATGTCGGGGACCTCGACCTCGATACGCATGAGCCGGCATTCGTTGAGGTAGACGGCCGCCGAATCCAGCTTTGCCTTGACGCTCGTCAGCAGGGCGGCCAGGTACTCGACGGGGTAGTTCGCCTTGAGATAGGCGATTTGGTACGCGACATAGCCATAGCCGTATGAGTGAGACTTGTTGAAGGCGTAGTCGGCGAACTGGGCGATGATGTCGAACAACTCGACCGCAAGCGAGTGCTCGTAGCCGTTGTCAACAACGCCGGCCGTGAACTTCTCACGCTCCTTCTCCATTGCCTCGCGGATCTTCTTGCCCATTGCCTTGCGCAACGAATCCGCTTCGGCGAGCGAGTAGCCCGCGAATTTCTGCGCCATTCGCATGACGCTCTCCTGATAGATCATCAGGCCGTACGTGTCGCCGAGCAGCTCCTCGGCGTCGGGGTGGATGAACTCGACCGGCTTTCGACCGTTCTTACGATCGGCGTAGTCGTTGTGCATGTTGGCTGCCATCGGGCCCGGTCGATAGAGGGCCACCAGCGCGGCAACGTCGTCGAACGAGGTCGGCGCCAGTGACCGGATCAGGGTCCGCATGGGGCTCGACTCGAGCTGGAACACACCGATTGTGTCGCCCCTGCCCAACAAGTCGAAGGTGCGCTGGTCGTCGAGCGCCACCCCGTCGATGTCGATGACTTCGTTGCGGGTTCGCAGCACCAGTTCGAGACAATCGGAGATCACATCGAGGTTTCGCAGACCCAGGAAGTCCATCTTCAGCAACCCGAGATCTTCCACCCCGTGCATTTCGTACTGGGTGACGACCGGCGACTCTTCGATCGGTTTCCCGGCTTCGGGCTTGCGCTGAATCGGCAGGTACTCGGTGAGCGGCTCGTTGGTGATCACCACCGCCGCGGCATGAATGCCATCCTGGCGGCGCATGCCTTCGAGGCCCTTGGCCACCTCGACGACCCGCCCGATGTCGGCGTCAGACGACACCATGTCGCGCAGTTCGCCCGCTGACTTGTAGCCGTCGATGTACTTCGGGTGCTCTTCGAAGCAGTACTTCAGCGGGGTGTCGCGCCCCATGATGAGCGGCGGCATGGCCTTGGCGACCTTGTCGCCGACGGCGTAGGGGTAGCCGAGCACCCGTGCGGCGTCGCGAACCGCGGCTCGGGCCTTGATCTGAGAGAACGTGACGATCTGGGCCACGTTGTCTCGCCCATACATCTCCGCCGCGTAGCGGATCATCTCGTCTCGGTACCGGGTGTCGAAGTCCATGTCGATATCCGGCATGGAGATTCGAGACGGGTTCAGGAACCGTTCGAACAGGAGGTCGTATTTGATCGGGTCGAGATCAGTGATCCACAGGGTGTAGGCCACCGCGCAACCGGCCGCTGATCCACGGCCAGGCCCCACCCGAATGTTGTTGTCGCGGGCGTGCTTGATGAGATCCCATGTGATCAGGAAGTACGCCGAGAACCCCATGCTGTCGATCACGCCGAGTTCGTAGTCGATGCGATCGACCACATCGGTGTTGAGATCGTTTCCCCACCGCCTGGAGGCACCCTCGTAGGTCAGGTGGCGCAGGTACTCGGTGTCGGTGGCGAATCCTTCGGGGAGCGGGAACTCTGGCAACTTGGGCTGACCGAACTCGATCTCGACGTTGCAGCGCTCGGCGATCCAGAGCGTGTTGTCGCACGCAGACGGGATTTCGGCAAAGAGTCGCCGCATCTCCCCCGCCGACTTGATGTAGTGCTGATCGCCGTGGAACTTCAGTCGATCGGTGTCGGCGAGAAGTGCGCCCGTCTGGACACAGAGCAGGGCGTCGTGGGCCTCTGACTCGTGCTGGTGGGTGTAGTGCGAATCGTTGGTGGCGAGGATCGGCGCCTGAATCTTCTTGGCGATTTCGAGTAGCTGGGGGTTGGTGGTGCGCTGCTCGGGTATGCCGTGGTCCTGGAGTTCAACGAAGAAGTTGTCGCGGCCGAAGATGTCCTGGAAACGAGCCGCGTGTTCCAGAGCCGCGTCAGCGTTGCCCTGCATGAGCGATTGAAGCACGTGACCGCCGAGGCATCCCGACGTGGCGATGATGCCGTCGGAGTACCTCTCCATGAGTTCCCAGTCGCAGTTGTGCATGGCGAAGTCGGAGACGTAGGAGTGATCCTCCGCGACTTCGAAGTTGTAGACG
>JAJCXZ010000058.1 GCA_029263175.1 Acidimicrobiales bacterium
AGACCCTCGCCAACTGCTACCTCGCGATGGAGAACGATCTCGAGATCGTGGCGTGCCTCAACAAGATCGACCTTCCGGCCGCTGAACCCGACCGCTACGCCGCCGAGATCGAGAACGTCCTCGGCATCCCCGCCGAAGACATCCTCCGCATTTCGGCCAAGACCGGCGAAGGGGTGGACGCAGTGCTCGACGCTGTCATCGAGCGGGCACCGGCTCCCGAAGGCGACGCGGACAAACCACTGCAGGCGCTCATCTTCGACTCCCACTTCGATCAGTACCGGGGCGTGGTCTCGTCCATCCGTGTCGTCAACGGCGTGCTCAACAGCCGCGACCGGCTGCGGTTTCTACACGCCGGCACCAGCCATGATCCCGATGAGATCGGTGTCCGCAATCCCGACAACACGCCGGTCGACTCGCTCGGCCCCGGTGAGACGGGCTACCTGATCGCCGGTATCAAGGATGTCGGCGAAGCTCGCTCCGGCGAGACCGTCACCACCGATCGCAAGGGTTCCACCGAGCCATTGGCCGGCTACAAAGAGCCGAAGCCGATGGTGTTCTCCGGCCTGTATCCAATCGACGGCGACGAGTACTCAGATCTCCGTGACGCGCTCGAGAAACTCCGCCTCAACGACTCGTCGTTCACCTACGAGCCCGAGACGTCGGGCGCGCTCGGATTCGGGTTCCGCTGCGGCTTCCTCGGCCTTCTCCACATGGAGATCGTTCGCGAACGCCTCGAGCGCGAGTTCGGACTCACCCTCATCTCCACTGCTCCGTCGGTGGCCTATCGCATCACCAAGGGCGACGGCTCTGAAATTGTCTGCTCCAATCCGTCCGAACTGCCTCCGGCGGCAGAGATCGTCAGCATCGCCGAGCCATACCTCAAGGCCAGCGTTCTCACACCCACCGGCTACACCGGTACGGTCATGGATCTGTGCCAGACCCGGCGGGGCGAGATGCTGAAGATGGACTACCTCTCGCCGGAGCGGGTCGAGATCCACTATCGATTGCCGCTCGCCGAAGTCGTCATCGACTTCTTCGACCAGCTCAAGAGTCGTACCCAGGGCTACGCCAGCCTGGACTACGAACCCGATGGTTATGTCGTCGACAGCCTGGTCCGAGTCGACATCCTGCTGCATGGCGAGCCGGTCGATGCCTTCAGCTCGATCGTCCACAAGGACAAGTCCTACGACTACGGCCGCAAGATGGCCGAGAAGCTCAAAGAGCTGATCCCGCGCCAGAACTTCGAGGTCCCGATTCAGGCTGCCATCGGCGGAAAGATCATCGCCCGTAGCACGGTGAAGGCCTATCGAAAGGACGTCACCGCAAAGCTCTACGGTGGCGATGTCACCCGAAAGAACAAGCTGCTCAAGAAGCAGAAAGAAGGCAAGAAGCGGATGAAGTCGATCGGCCGCGTCGACATCCCTCAAGAAGCCTTCATCAGTGCCCTACAACTGGACGACTGACCACTCACGCGATTCGTGACGTTCTCCTCGTCTCCCAGACGACCTTGTCGTCAGCAAACGAGTGGGCAAGGGCTGGCTACGGCTGCCGGCTCAGCGATTCGGGTTGGATTGGGATCGAGCTACAGAGTGTGCAGCCGAGTGACTTCCACCGCTGCTGAACGCTCGGTGCAGGAATATCAAGAACCGCCGGAAGCGTCCTGGTCTGTCGGTGTTCGTCATGGGTGACCGCTCCTCGATCGGGTGTCAGCCGAAGCCGCCACCGTCCGTGCCGTTGTACATGTCGGCCCGAAACTTCTCGGGGCTCGAATGTTCGGGGTGCTCGCTCGCGCCCAGCGCTCGCGTCAGGAACATGGCGAACCTCTGGAACATGGTGGGCTTGCCGTCTTTGGCCATACGTAGACGGTACACCGTCAGCGAGCGAGGAAAGGTGGGGAAGCGTTGGCTCCGGTCAACGGGTTGGTCGCCGATAGGATCTGATGATGCTTGACGAGCGGAAGGCCGCCATTTTGCGGGCCGTCGTCCAGGAATACATCGAAACTGCCCAGCCTGTCGGCAGTGGACGAATCGCGGCTGCACCCGATGTCGAGGTTTCCTCCGCCACTGTGCGCAACGAGATGCACGCACTCGAAGAAGCCGGCTATCTCGTCCAGCCCCACACGAGCGCGGGACGAATTCCTACCGACAAGGGGTATCGGTTCTTTGTGGACCTGCTTCGATCGAGCGACGTTGTGGTCGATCCGGTTGATCAAACACAGGTTCGAGACTTCTTCATGGGAGTCCACGGTGAGCTCGAGACGGCGCTCACGCAGACCTCCTCCCTTCTCACATCGCTCACCGAATGGACCACGGTGGTGGTCGGCCCGAGCGTCGAGCAAGCCACAGTTCGCACGGTTCAGCTGATCGACCTCTCGAGCCACATCGCGATGGTTGTGGCGGTGCTCTCCAACGGGGTGATCGAGAAGCGCACCGTCGAGGTCGCGCTTGAACTCACCCCGGAGATCGTCGAGGATGCGGGCCGCCGGCTCGCACAAACCATCGAAGGCAAGACGCTGGGCGAGCTCGGCACAGCGCTTCCCGAAAGCGAGCCAGATCCGCTGCTCGATGCAGCGATTGCCGCGCTGAGCGCGGCGGGTCGCACGGCCGAGCTCTATGTGGGCGGGGCGTCTCGAATGGCGTCGGCGTTCGAAGCGGTCGAGCAGGTGCGAGAGGTCCTCTCGATCCTCGAAGAACAAATCGTCGTGGTCTCCCTGATCCGTGATGTGCTCAATCGGGGCATGCGGGTCGCAATCGGTGAGGAAACCGGTGTCGGCTCTCTCGCCGAGTGTTCGTTGGTGCTGGCGCCGTTCAGTATCGACGGGTCCACCGACGGCACCATCGGGGTCCTCGGCCCCACCAGAATGGACTACTCCCAGGCGCTCTCGGCGGTTGCCGTCGTGAGCCGGCGCCTAGAACGCGCGTTGACCGAAGGCTGATCGATGGCAACCGACTACTACGAGACCCTTGGTGTGGCGCGTGACGCCACTGACGAGGAGATCAAGCGCGCCTACAAGAAGCTCGCTCGGGCTCACCACCCCGACCTCAACCCGGACAACAGCGCGTCTGAAGCTCAATTCAAAGAGGTCGGCGCCGCGTACGAAGTGCTCCGAGACCCCGAGCGTCGGTCTCGCTATGACCGTTTCGGAACCGATCAGCCCGGCGCCGGTGGTGATCCATTCGGCGGCGGCCTCGGCGATATCTTCGAAGCCTTCTTCGGGGGTGGCGGCTCGGCCTTCGGGCAGGGCAACCAGCGTCGCAGCGGCCCGCCGCGCGGCGAGGACCTCGAGACCACTGTCGATCTCGATCTCGAAGAAGTCGTGTTCGGCGGCGACCAGGAAGTCACTATTCGCACCGCAGTGCGCTGCGAGGACTGCGACGGGTCGGGCACCGAGGCCGGCAAACAACCGATCACCTGTCCCGACTGCAACGGCGCCGGCCAGGTCCGTCGAGTGCGTCAATCGGTTCTCGGGCAGATGGTCACCGCCAGCGCCTGTGGCAAATGCGGTGGGCTCGGCCATGTGATCGAAGACCCGTGCGTCACGTGTGACTCTCAGGGGCGCACAATCGAGCAGCGCACGTACTCCGTCGAAGTGCCCGCAGGAGTCGACGATGGATCCACCTTGCGCCTCTCCGGTCGCGGCGCGGCCGGACCCCGTGGTGGGGCCAACGGTGATCTCTATGTTCACGTTCGTGTCCGTCCGCATGCAACATTGCACCGCGACGGTGATGATCTCGTCCACGATCTCTACGTCCCGTTCACCCAGGCGGTGCTCGGTGCCCATTTGTCCTATGAGACGCTCGACGGCACCGAGGACCTCGTCATTCCGCCGGGCACCGAGTCGGGCACGGTCTTTCGTCTTCGCGGCCACGGCGTGCCGCACGTCCGCGGGCGGGGACGAGGAGATCTGCGGGTCAACATCGTCATCGAGGTCCCCGATGATCTCGACGATGCTCAAGACGAGCTGCTTCGCCAGTTCGCGTCGGCTCGGGGCGAGGAGATCGCCGAGCCTGGCCAAGGCCTCTTCTCGAAGATCAAGTCCGCTTTCTCATGACTGGCGGCGATCCGCTTCCCGACGGATCCCACGGTCCCCACGTCCTTGTCGATGATCTCGAGGTACTCGACATCTCAGCCGACGACCGCCACCATCTCGACCGGGTACTGCGCGTGCGTCCGGGTGATCCGATGACGATCGGAGATGGCCGGGGTGGCTGGCAAGCGTTCCACTGGGGACTCAAACCGCATCCGGCGGGTGATCGTCGCCACGTCGATGCGCCGACCCCACGGATCGGGGTGGCGTTTGCGCTCATCAAGGGTGGCCGACCGGAGTTGGTCGTGCAGAAGCTGACCGAACTGGGGGTCGACGACATTCGCCCGTTTGTGGCCGCCAGATCAGTTGTGCGCTGGGATGCCGACAAGGCGGCGCGAAGTGCTGAACGGCTCGCACGTGTAGCTCGCGAAGCCGTGATGCAGTGTCGCCGGGCCTGGATCCCGACCGTGCATGACGTAACGGACTTCGCCGGTGTGGCGAGCCTGTCGGGGGCGGCGATGGCCGACATGGGCGGCGCGGCCATCGGCACGGAGACAACCGTGCTGATCGGGCCCGAAGGCGGGTGGGATGACAGTGAGCGCGCTACCTCGATCGCGCGGGTCTCGCTGTCGGATTCCGTGCTTCGCGCCGAGACGGCGGCAATCACCGCGGGGGTTGTCTTGGCTGCTGAACGCCGTTCGTAGCCGACAACGGTTGCAACTGCGACACTGGAGTTCACAACGAACTTCCAGGCAATTTGCTTGCATATTGGCAGGGATGGGTACTTTGGCCTAGGCTAGTGGTCACGGTGCGTCACCACCTCGTCTCTTGACGTGGGATCGCTGCCGGGGGGAAGTTCGATCAGAAGGTGGGCGAGTGTCAGAAATCAACATGACGCAGGAGTACAGCAGGCGCGTCGGCGAGCGCCTGCGTGCGATCCGGCGGCAGAAACGGTTGTCGTTGCAGGAAGTCGAGGCGGCCTCGACGCAGGAGTTCAAAGCCTCGGTTCTCGGTGCCTATGAGCGTGGCGAGCGGGCCATCTCGGTTCCCCGACTCCAACGGTTGGCTCGGTTCTACAACGTGCCGGTCGATCAGTTGCTCCCCGCCGACGCCGGTCCGAGTTTCGGCCTGTCACCGACGGGCGACTCGATCATCGATCTCACCGACCGGCCCTCGCGTCGCGAAGGCGATCCGATCACCATCGATCTCACCAAACTCGACTCGTTGTCGGGTCCGGAGAGTGAGATGCTCGGTCGCTATCTCACGATGATCCAGGTTCAGCGCCAGGACTTCAACGGTCGGGTGTTGACGATTCGACACAATGACCTCCAGGCACTGGCTGCCATTCTGGGCACCGGCATCGAGGGTGCGGCGCCTCGCCTCGATGCGCTCGGGCTCAGCTACCGACCCTGAGCGTCACACTCGGGGGAGCACCAGCGTGGTGCCGGGGTGAATCAGGTCAACGTCAGCACCGATGACCTCACGGTTGTCGTCGATGAGGCGTTGCCAGTAGTGGGCAATCTGTCGATCGCTCGGCGAGTTCTCGGCTTCGCCGAGGCCGATCAGCGTCGCTTCGGCGATGCTCCACAGGTGATCTCCTCGCCGCACGATCCACGTGTCGATTGGCTCCGCCGCTGCGTCGAACTCAGGACCCGGTGTTTCGGCAGTCGAAACGACCACCGTTGGGGTGATCTCAACGGCTGATATTGGGAGCGTGAGCCCGGTCTCGGCGCTGCCGATGTCGAACAACACGATCGGCGCTGGCGCGGGTTCGCCATCCGCGGCGGCCGCGAACGTCGGACTGAGCGTGCCGGCCGCGATGGTTGCGCCGGCCAAGGATCGCCGAAGGCCGGCGGGAAGCCCGCGCGCCATGGCGGAGGTGAGCCGGGGAAGGCGAGCGAGCCCTGACAGCGTGATCAAGGCGCCGAGTGCCGCCACATAGCCGGCTGCCCCGACGGCTGCCACGCGCACGAGCGCGACTGCGGCGCGGGCGGTGCCGGCATCGTCCCACCACCCGATGGTGAGGGACGGATCAGTTGGCGGTGCAGGGAGCGGTAGGGAAGTGAGCGCCGCGACCGCGGCCGATGCTCCGAGGGTGAGGGCGAGGCCGCGCCCGATCGGCATTGCAGGGTGTGAGAGGTGTGTCATGAGGACTCCAATGGAACGAGAACGGAACCGTCGGTGGTGCGAACGCGCAGCACGATGCAGGGGAGTCGGTCATCGATCTCGAGGCTCTGGGCCCCGTCGACGACAACGATGTATTGGGCGGCGATGCCGGCCTCGGGCGCGGGCCACTCGCTGAAAACAGCGACTTCGCCGGTGGCGGGACGAAGCAGCGCCGGCGTTTCCGTCCCGTCGCAGTCCCAGTCGCCCACGACCGCGAGGTCTCCGGGCTGGCCCAGCGCATAGTGACGACCTTGATTGATCAGTGTGGGTGCCCCCGGGGCCGGTAGGGGCAGCACAGTGGTTGGTGGCGCTGTTGTGTCTGGCGTCGTGGTCGTGAATGCTGCGATCGTCGACGGTGCCGCCGAGTGCGTTCGCCCGGACCTGACGCCGGCGGTCGCCGCAAACGCCATCGCGAGCACGGCACCGGCGGCGGCAGAGGCGAGGACTCGCCGGCTCACGTGGCGCGCCGGCGCGAGCGGTGTGTCGATCGCGAGGAGAGCGTCGAGGCGCGCCGTGGCGACACGCGCCGAGATGGAACCCCGGTGGAGCGCGGCGCTGACCGTGGCGACGCGAGCCCCGTTCTCGTCGTCGAGGTCTGTGGCCAGTGTGTCGAGCAACGTGGCCAATGAATCGAGGTCGGCGGCTTGGGATTCAGCCGACAGCGGGGTGCTCCTGCCGAAACCGCAGAGGACCGGACGCTGGTCTGGCCCCTTGATGATGTGCGAAGCGATGAGTTCGCCGTGGGCGATCTTGGCATCGTGGAGATCGGCGACCACCGAGGCCAATGCGGCCAGCGAGCTCACCGCGTCAGTGCCCTGTGGCGGTTGCCGTTCCCACGTGTCGGTGCCGGCGAACATGGTGACGAGCTGCACAGTGGGCCCGCTCTGATGCTCGACATATTCGACTGCGCCCGGATGGTTGATGCGTTGCAGTACCTCGGCCTCAACGAGCAGGCGCGTGGCGCCATCGGAGCCGACGGCGGCCTCCTTGACCGCAACGATTCGGTCGTGGCGGCGCGAGACGGTGATGCCGCTCATTGGCGACGGAGGAAGTCTCGTTGGGTTTGAATATATTTCATACAACGTGAGAATACATGAAAAGGAAACACGTGCAACCAGGTGGACTGAATCGGCACGCGGGCCATCTGGAGTCGGGCGGTAGCCTGGCGAGATGTCTTCTCCGCGTGTTGTGGCGATTGAGCCGTCATCGCCCGCCGAGCGAGCCGGTCTTCAGCCTGGTGATGAGATTCTTGCCATCGCCGGGGAGGTCCCGCGTGATGTGATCCGTTGGCAGATCCTGACCGATGAGTCCGAGATCGACCTGGTCGTCCAGAGAGATGACACGCAGTTCGATCTGGTGGTCACCAAAAATGGTGGCGAACCGCTCGGCGCCGAAGTGCATGCCGCCCTGTTCGACAAGGTGCAGACCTGCGACAACCACTGTGAGTTCTGCTTCATCCATCAACTTCCGAAGGGGATGCGGCGCTCGCTGTATCTGAAGGACGATGACTATCGGTTGTCGTTCCTCTACGGAAACTTCACCACGCTCACCCGCTTCACCGAATTGGATCTCGAACGGGTCATCACCGAACGCTTGTCGCCGCTCAACGTCTCGATTCATGCGACTGATCCCCAGATCCGCGCCGACATTCTCAAGAACCGTCGCGGCGCGGTCTCGCTGCGATGGCTGCGAGCGCTTCTCGACCACGGCATCGACGTCCACGGCCAGGTCGTGGTGTGCCCAGGCGTCAACGACGCCGATGTGCTCGACGACACGCTCGCCGGTGTGCTCGAGCGATTCCCGGAACTCAAGACCGTATGTGTGGTGCCCCTGGGCATCTCCAAGTTCTCGGGCCAATCTCGGATGCGTGAGCACACACTGGCTGAGGCTCAATTCGTCGTTGATCTGGTCGCCGAATGGCAGGAGACGTTCCTCGCCACTGTCGGCCGTCGGCTCGTCTATGCCGCCGACGAGTACTACCTGATGGCGCAACGGCCCTTCCCCGAGCCAGAGACCTACGACGGCTTCCCGATGCACGAAGACGGCATCGGTATGGCCCGCACCCTCGAAGCCGAATTTCATGACCCGTCGGTCAGCGAACCCACAGGCCCTCGCGCCGGGTTTTTTGCGTGGGTCGACGGCGCGCCCGCCGATGGATATCGAGCGCCCCGGATCGACTCGCCGGCAAACGTGGTTTCCGTCGGTGCTCCGCCGGCGGATGAACCCGTCAGCACCCCGGTTGCGCTTCTTCCCCGCCCCTCGGCGCCGATTGCCGTCCTTACCGGCACCCTCGGCGCGCCGATCGTGGAGCCGCTTGTCGAGTCCAGTGGACGAGCCGATGCGAGGGTGTTGCCGGTCCCCAACGACTACTTCGGCGGCAACATCGGGGTGACCGGATTGATGGTCGGCGAGGACATCGCTCGGATCCTCGCCGCGGAACCCGAAGGGCACCGATATCTTCTTCCTGACGTCTGTTTGAGTCGGGGGGTGTTCCTCGACGGTATGTCGGTCGACGAATTGCCGCGACCGGTCGAGGTGATCTCCACCGACGGCGCCGCCCTGCGAACCGCCCTGGAGCGACGATGAGCCTGCCAGTTGTAGCGATTGTCGGCCGTCCCAACGTCGGCAAGTCCACCCTCGTGAACCGTATTCTCGGCCGTCGCGAGGCGATTGTCGAGGAACGCCCTGGTGTCACGCGCGACCGTAAGGCGGTCGACGCCGAGTGGCTTGGCCACAACTTCACCCTGCTTGACACCGGTGGCTGGATAGCAGGCGGCGACGACCTGGACGACAAAGTCTCCGCCCAGTCCGTGCAAGCCATGGCGGACGCCGATGTCGTGATGCTGGTCGTCGACAGCACAGTGGGGGTCACTCCCGAAGACGAACGGATCGGACTGTTGATTCGTCGTCTCGACATACCTGTCCTGGTCGTGGCCAACAAGGTCGACGATCGTTCCCACGAAATAGCGATCTGGGAGTTCATGGGGCTCGGCCTCGGCGAACCGTTCCCTGTGTCTGCCCTCCACGGTAAGGGAACCGGTGATCTTCTCGATGCCCTGATTGCGTTGCTTCCCAGTGGCAGCGACGATGAGCTGGTCGACCAGGTGTCCGATGATCCGCAGCTGTTCTCGGTCACGCTCGTTGGCCGCCCCAACGTCGGCAAGTCCACCTTGTTCAATCGCCTGATCGGCGAAGAGCGCGCGGTGGTGCACGACCGTCCCGGCACCACCCGTGATGCCGTCGACACGATTGTCGAGACCGTCAGTGGTCCGATCCGTTTCGTCGACACCGCCGGGATGCGCCGTAAGGCCAAGATCGACGAGGACACCGAGTACTACTCACTCGTTCGGGCGTTGAAGGCCGTTGACGACAGCGACGTGGCTCTACTCGTGATCGATGCCACCGTCGGCGTCACCCATCAGGATCAGCGTCTCGCCGAGCGGGTCGACGCCGCCGGTTGTCCGATCGTGATCCTGCTCAACAAGTGGGAACTGCTCGGCACGGAGGCTCGCCTGAAGATCGGTGAAGACGTCGAGCGCAAGCTCAGCTTCCTCGGTGAGCCCAACGTGCTTCGGATTTCAGCGCTCAGCGGCAAAGGTGTGAATCGGCTCTGGCCGACGCTGCAGGAGGCTGTGGGCGCGTACCGCACGCGTATCCCGACCCGTCAGGTCAACCAGGTCATCCGCGCCGCACAGTCCGCTCAGCCTGCTCCCCACGGGGCGAGGGTGATGTATGCCACCCAGGGCGCAACCGACCCGCCGACGTTCACCTTGTTCGCGAACCGCGAGCTGCACAGCACCTACATGCGTTATCTCGAGCGCTCGCTGCGCGAGGCCTTTGATCTCGGCTCCACACCCATCAAGCTGCGGGTACGGCGCCGCAACGACTGAAACTGGGCCGTTTTGGCCCATTCTGCGGCCCGCCGAGGTTCGCGCTGTAATACCCAGCTACCATTCTTGAACCGGAATCTCCAGGGAGGAGAACACGGTGACTGTCTACATTCTCAGCGTTGTCGCAGTGGTCAGCTTTGCTGCTGCTGCGGTTTATGTCCGCTCGGCGCGACTGCGCCTTCGTGTGGTCCGTCTGGTCGAGGCTGACCCCGCCACCGACATCGAAGCTCACTCGCTCGCGTTTGCGGCGTATCGCAAGGAAGCGCACGACGCAATTCTCTACGGCCTGATCGCGCCGGCCGCAGGTGCCGCCGCCTTCGTCAACACTGCTCAGGCGATGGCTCTGTTCGGCGTGGTTCTCCTACCGGCTTCTGCCTCGATCTGGTGGGCTCGCCTCTCCGTGCGTGAGGCCCGAATGGCTCGCAACCGCTACGACCTCGAACGGCGCGCCGGCGAGGCCCTCGAACAGGAACAGCTTGCGCCGAAGGCGTGGGCGGCTCGTCTCGCTCCTGAGGAAGTCCCCGACTTCTCCGGTTTCGAGATCGGGCGGGTCTACCAGGCCGGCTCCGGCCTCATGGCCGGCGACTTCTTCGACTTCCATCGCGTCGGACCTACACGGGTTGCCGCGGTCATCGGCGACGTTGCCGGTCACGGCATCGAATCGTCGATCACCGCGTTCCAGGCCAAGTATTTGCTCCGTGTCTTCCTGCGTCAGTTCCGTGACCCGGCCCAGGCATTCGAAGAACTCAACGAACAGCTCGCCGCATCTGACCGCGACGAGGAGTTCATCTCGGCCGCCGTCGTCGTCTTCGACACAGAGGCAGGCACGCTGCGCTACGCATCCGCGGGCCACCCCGCACTCTTCCTATTCAAGGAGGACGGTGTGGTGCCCCTTCGTTCCACCGGGCCGCTACTCATGCTCGATCCAAACGGGACGTACTTCTCCCGAGAGATCTCGATGGCGTCAGGCGACCTTGTCGTCATGTACACCGATGGCCTTGCTGAAGCGCGCGAGGGGAGCGCGATGTTCGGCGAGGAGCGCATCATCAAGACCACTGAACGCGAGCTCAACGCGCCTCCCGATGTGCTCTGTAAGGCGCTACTCGACGCCGCCAAGGACCACGCCGGCGGATCCATCGACGACGACACGGCCATCATGGCGATCCGTAAGGATTGATTCCGGCGGTGGGCGTCTAGCCTCGATCCGTGCCCTGGTGCGACCCGTGTGAGAAGAACTGGACTCCGACCTCAGTCGGGCCCGACGGCACCTGCCCGGATTGTGGCGAAGCCCTCGAAGGCACTCCCGGAGTCGAACACCAGCCGATCGTGCACAAGACGCCATGGCACTTCTGGGTCGGCGTCGCCGTTGCCGGCGCCTACCTCGCCTGGCGAGCAGTCCAAGGTGCCCTGCTCCTCTTCTGAGCCGGTCGGAACAAGCCCTTGACGAGTGATCGTGCCTTTTCCTCGGCCAGATACATGGCGGGGAACGCGGTGAGCACCAGGAAGGTGGAGCTGGCCAGTCCACCGATCAGCACGAAGCATGCTTGCGGCGGCGAGAGCCGGGCGAGTGATCAGCCGCGGGCGGTCGGGGGTCGGCCCATCGGGATCGGTGCCACGCACGGCGAGCACAGCTTCAATCCGGGTGGGACGCCGACCAGGGTGCGATACCATCGCTGGCTCACGGGCTGTGGCGCAGCTTGGTTAGCGCGTCGGTCTGGGGGACCGAAGGTCGGAGGTTCAAATCCTCTCAGCCCGACCCCTGAGAATCCCTACTCTGGTAGGGATTCTCGCCGTTTTGGAGCTCAACGCCCGAGTTCGATTACCTCGCCGTGACACGGTTCTGACACAACTCGATCGCGCCACGCCCGATCGAGACCCTCGGCAAGCTCGGCCTCGAGCGCCGGGAACAGGTGCCCGTAGCGGTCCATCGTGACCGTGATCGAGGAATGGCCGAGCCGTTGCTTCACCGCCAACGGGTGCGCCCCTTGAGCGACGAGCAGGGCCGCTGCGGTGTGTCGTAGGTCGTGGAACCGAAACCGGGGATCAAGTCCGGCCGCGACGACGGCCGGTTTGAACTGGCGACGATAGAACGCGGTGTGACGCATCGGCCCGCCGGCAGGGGACCGGAACACGAACCCATCCGGGCCGGTAAGCGCCTGCTGCTCGCCGAGTAGGTCGGTGACGAACCGTGGCACCTGCACCGAACGCCGTTCGTAGGTCTTGGTCGGTCCGACCTCGAGCCGCCCCGACACCTCGGATACTGATTCCACAACGTCCACCGTCGACCGCAGCAGATCGAGCCGTTCCCATTTCAGGGCCGCGCACTCACCGGCTCGGAGGCCCGTGAACGCCGCGAACACGACCAGCGTGGAGAACCGGGGATCGATCGCCGTGGCGAGCTGGTCGACCTCGCCGGCGGTGAGGAACAACATCTCGTCCGCACTCGGCCGGGGGAGCCGAACACCGTGGGCCGGATTTGACACGATCACCCCTGCATCGACCGCTGAGGAGAGAGCCCCCTTGAGCACGTTCACGACGTTGCGAACCGTGCCCGGTCCCATTCCGGCCGCGACCATCTCTGCCACCCACGACTTGACGCCGCTGCGATCGATCCGAGCCAGTCCGACCGGCCCCCAGCGAGGCAGCACGTGTCGGTCGAGGATCGACCGGTACCCGTGCAGGGTGCGGGACTTGAGGTCGACCGACTCGGCCATCCATCGCTCGGACCAGTCAGCGAACGTGATCCGTCCCGCCGAGGGGTCAACGTAGCCGCCTGTCAGTTTCGAGTGCTCCTGGCTCGTCAGGAAACGCTCAGCGTCAATCATCCGCGTGAACGTGCTCGACCGGCTCCCACCGGCCGGGTCGCGCCATCTCGCCCGATACTTCGCCGGGCGTTCGTTGCTCCCCTTTGGGATCGGCCGACCCGCGGCGTCGAGTCTGGTGATTGATGCCATGACCTATTCCCCTTCCGTCAAGAACCCGCGCTCCTGCGCTGTCTTCTTCCTCCGGTACATCTGGCGTTCGGAGTAGCCCTGAGACTCAGCGAACTCAGCTGCCTTCCCCGGAATGAACTTCTGGCGGTACGCGGATGCGAACTCTCTGAGTTTCTCGTCTGTCATCGGTTCGCGGCGACGCCTCACGCTTCCCTTGACCGCTTCGATCAACTCGACCGACGTCGCTAGGCCGGCGACCTCGCCCTGTTGCTCCCACACGGACAGAGACAGAGCCTCTGCCATCAGGTCGCGGATCTTCACGCCTCTGGTCACCTCGGTCGTGCGATACAGCAGCCCGGCCCCGTCCAGCGGTGTCACGCGGTAGCTCGTGCAGTCGGGCGTTCCGTCGATCACGTCAATGATCAGCTCGATCTCGAGCGTGTCGTTTGTGAGGCACGCACGGAACGGGGCTAACAGGTACCCACCGGTGTCGAGTTGCTTCGGCGAGTCGGGCAGATCCTCGTGCCAACTGCATTTGATGTTCCACGCCTGTTCTGCCATACGACGATACTATGTCAGTGACACAGTCACCGTCAAGAACCATAGTGATGTCATGAGTACGCACCTGCTTCAACCGGACGAGTTGGCTGACCAGCTCGGAATACCGCTCCGAACTTTGGGCCAGTGGCGCTACGTCGGCGAAGGCCCGCCCTACGTAAAGGTCGGCCGCCATGTGCGCTACCGGCCGAATGACGTCGAAGCGTGGCTCAGTGCACGCACTCGAGGCGCCGCCTGATGGGCGCCTTCGAGGATCTCGGAGGCGGCGCCGGCCTAACGCCGGCTGAGCTTCGTGCCCTCGAGTTCGATCGACGTGTCCGCGAGCTGATCCGAAACGCTCGAGTTGCGCTTCGCCGATCGAAGGCTGGCGAGTGAACGCCAGGTACGTCGACGCGAAGCGGGCAGCCGAGGAGATCCGTCTGGAGGTCCGGGATATGTCGAATCAGTGCCGTTGTATCGGCTACACGCTGGCCCACCTCGTCGTGATGCTGCAGAAGGCGACGATCGACGACACCAACGAACAGCTACTCACCGAGGCCGGCCTGAGCAACAAGCAGGGCCATCACCGTGGGTGCCTGACGAAAGTGTTGAGGCGTCTCGAGGACTCCGATCTGGTCCGCCGCGATCTGCGGCCTGTTCCGCATGGTGAGCGCGGCACGTTCTACTCGACGACGTTCCTGACACTCGAAAGATCACTGCCCGATAGTCGGGCGGAGGTCCCTGGATCACTGCCCGGTTTTGCCCCTGATCACTGCCCGGTTTCAGGTCTTTTCACTGCCCGCTCACCGGGCGACACCCTAGATACATCCCTAGATACACCTAGCGACAACGATCCGCTTGTTGGACGCGCTCTCCAGTTCAGAGCCAAGTACAGCAACGATGACGCGCTCGCTGACGAAGCCCTCGACCAACCCGACCAAGAAACCATGGAGGTGTCGTGACCATCGTCTACGACTTCACAGCCGCGCTCGCTGAACGCGACCGCAAACGAACGACAGAGCTCCAATGGGACCTCGATCGCCACGAACGAGCCATCGCCACCCTCACCCAAGACCGCGACGCCCTCCACCGCCGGCTCACCAACGCCGACACCAACCAGCTGGCCCTCGTGCTCGACGAAAGCAGCACCGGATGATCGTTCCGTTGAATCCAGGCTCGGTCGAAGTGAAGGCTGAAGCGCTGCTATCGGCCGGCCTCGTCGAGGTCGTGTGCGTCGACGACACGCACACCGTTGTCGACGTCTGCTCAACCACGAGCAACGCCGTGCATCGTGTTCGCTGCGATGGGGGCGGGGGTTGGGTCTGCTCGTGCCCCGCTGGACAGCATCAACGACGATGCAGCCACGTCGCAGCGTCTCAACGCGTGGCCGCCGCCCCCGGCCTACGACGCCTCAAGCCACACGAAACGTCATGACCCCGAATCCTAACTTTGGCCCCATCCCTCGAATCACCGGCCTGTCTGCGTTGTGTGTGTTCAAGGATCTGGCCACGAAAGGGCCGAGTTTCCAGCGCACGGCGCAGCGCTGGGACCGGCCTGTCGTTCGCTTCTCTCTATACGAAAATGCCCAGGGGGTTTCATGACAAAGCGGACCTACGACGCGGCCTGGCGAAAGGTGCGGTTGCTCGTGCTTGAACGTGACGGTCACCGGTGCCAACTTCGATGCAGCCCGAAGTGCAAGGGCGTGGCGAACGAGGTCGATCATCGAGTATCGGTGTCTGACGGCGGCGCTCGGCTTAATCCGACGAACCTGACCGCGGCGTGCAAGAGCTGCAACATCAGCAAGAGAAACCGTGAGGTCGCGGCTCGAGCTCGTGGGGTTCGCGCCGACCAGGCAGGCAAGACACCAGTTAGACGTGCTCCGAAGTCGCACGCGGAAATGACGCAGGCCGAGTACCTCGCTGACACTGGGTTCGATTGGCCGGCGCCGTCCGGCGGATGGCCGCCCTCGTGAGAATCCCAGGCGGGGGTACATCGGAAAACAGGCCGGTGGTGGCGTTTCGGCCGCGATCTTGGAAATCGATCAAGGAGGAAGCAGTGAGTGAATCTGTGTTTATGGGTCGGCCGCCGGCGGCGTTTGTTGACGCGGTTGTTGCTCGTGTCGAGCGTGAGGTTCTGCCGGATCTTCCGCCGGAGCTGGCGACCGGGTGGCGGTCGAACGCGTGGTCGTGGGTTCTGATCTTTGACCAGGACATGAGCAAGCCCACCGTCGAGGTTTCGGTGACGACGATTGAGGGTGTGATCACCATCGCCAGACTCGATGCCGAGACGCTCGGCCCTTCGTTGCGATGACGACGGGTGAGATGGGATGGGTAACTTGCGGTGGCTGATATTACCGGTTAGATTAATGGCGTGCCGCTGGTGGTCTCCGGTGGCATGTGGTGCGTTGCCGGTTTCGATGGATGTCGGGCCGGTAGTGAGAGCGACGGTTTGGCTGGTCGGCCGGCAGGACGCTGATTGCAGTTCAAGCCAATTCTCACAGGAGACATCCAAAAATGGATTACGTAACTGAGGCGAAGAGCCTCACGAATGAGCGTTCGCGGCTCGTGAACGCAGAGCGCCAGTTGCTCGACGCGATTCCGAACGGTGGCACGCCTAACGCCTCGCAGCGCAACGAGCTCGACCGGTACGCGTCCGACATCGCCGCGGCGGAACACCGCCTCCAGGACATCCACGGCCGCGAGCAGCGTGAACACGAGGGCGATCAGCTCCGGGCACTCACGGGTCAGGTGTTCGGTTCGACGGCTCCGGCTGGCCCGTCGATCGGTGCGCAGCTGCGTGACGCGATCGGCGACGTTATGGACGGCAAGTCGACGGCCTTCGTCGAGCTGCCGACGATGCGCGACGCGCTCTACGAGTCCGGTTCGGCCGGCGACGGCGTTCCGCTCCAGATCAAGAACCCAGTAGCCACCTTGACCGCGAACTCGGTCGTGATGTCGCTACCCGGTATCCGTCACGAGTCGATGACTTCAGATCGGGCAGTGTTCCCTCGCATCGGCGCCGCGACTGCTGCCGGCACGGCGGAGGGCGCCACGCTCACCGCGGCTGACAGCCAGGTCGATTCGGTGACGGTCACGGCACAAAAGTTCAGCACCTACGAGCTTCTGTCTTCCGAGCTCGCCGAAGATGCGTCCAATGGGGCGCTCGACGCGTTCTCCGCCAACATGTTGAAACACCTCGCACTTCGAGTTGACCTCGGTCTACTCGCTGGCGACGGCGCGTCTGACATCGTCGGCATACGTGAAGCGGCTGGCGCGAACTCGACCTCGGTCGCCGGGACACCGTCCAACTTCGCGGACTTCCGCACAGCCGAGTACGAGCTTCGTGTTGACGACGCCGACCCTCGAGTGTGGGTCATGCACCCGCGGACATGGAACACGCTGGCCGGCATAAAGACCGGCATCAGCTCGGACGAAACCACCCTGCTCGAGGCCGACCCGCAACAGGGCCCGAAGCGGCTGCTCGGGTTCCCGACGTCGTTCTCAACCCAGATCACCCTGGTCGAGGGCGCCACCAACGTCGGCTCATGGGCCGCCCTATTGGACACGTCACAGCTCGTGATTTGCGAGCGCCGACCGGCACGGCTCGAGGTCTCGAGGGACTTCAAGTTCGACGAAGACAAGATCGCCGTCCGCGCCACCTGGCGCGGCGGCCTCGCCGTACTCAACCCAGAAGCAATCTCGCTTCTGACCGACATCCGAGCCTGAGGAACAAATCATGCAACCAGTAACGCAAGGAACCATCGTCCAAGCCGCCTACGGCACCGTCGCGACCCCCGGCACCGTCACCTCGACCGGTATCGATTGGTCACCGACGTACATGCCGGACTTCAGCTACATGGCTTCTGCTGGCGCGATCAGCGCCGCTGGCACGGTCGTGGCTCACGTCCAGGGCAGCAACGACGACGCTGCGTACACGTCGATCGGGTCGGTGACGTTCAACGACGCTGCCGGCGGGACCGTGACCAAGGCGGTCGATGTCGACCCACGGGCGGCAACCTACCGGTACTACCGCAGCCTGATCACCGCGGTCGGTGGCACCGTGTCAGGCGTCTCCGCCGCGTTCATCGGTCACCCCCGAACCACGTAAGAACTCGCCGTCGGAGAGCAACCACCCCAGAGCCGTTTTAACTCATGGCGGCCCTGGGCTGGCGCGGCGTCCACCGCACGCTCTCCGACGACGAAGCATCTCAGCACGAGACGGTTGGTTGTGATCGGCGCTCTGTGGGAGGACGGCTTAGTCGATTCGGCGAGTAGCCGTGGTTCTGACGATGGCGGTAGCCAAGATCAGCGCCGGGATGCCGATCCCTGCCCGAGCGGCCAGAAGGCTTGCGCCGGAAAATGGGAGTCCCGCTCCTCCGGAATCTCCCGAGCCACGAAACAGAGAGAGCGGAGCTAGGAGAAGGCCGATGCCGAGTTCCCAAAGCTCGGGAGCGGGCTCGCAAGCCGACTGATCGCGGCAGGGCGGTTTGATGGCGGCCAGGTTGTCATCGAGAGCGAAGCTAAGGACCATCGCTATCCCAAAGAGCCACACAAGGAATGGGCGAAGCGGTGTCTGAGCGAACCCGACTATTCGGAATGCCCTGAGAAACCACCCCTCCACCCCTTTGGCCTCGGCAGATTGGTACTCGAGCGACTCGCGTCTGACGGTAGTTCTGGTCTTCCCCAAACGGCTCTTCTTCCGAGCGAGATCGTCCAACTGATGCGTCAGATCTCCGACCCTCCTGTGTGGGACCGTCAACGTGGGTGTGACTGAGTTCTCTAGACCACCTGTAAACCAGGGCCGACGACCGACATCGTCTAGGACGAACTCGATTCGTTCACAGCTACTGAACTTCGCAATCAAGTTGCTTGTCTCGTCCAGCTTTCGGTTGACATGAATGCCCATGAGGACAGAACCGTTGAACCGTTTTCTGGCTCCGGTGATCTCCAGTTCGTCATTTCCCATGAGACGGCAGCCCAACGCGTCCTTTACGTACACGGTCCCGCTTGCCTCAATGCTTGAACCCCACACAGCGGTCAGACTGACGGACTCGAAGTGGACCTTGCGAAGCTGGCCAGAAGCAGGCACGTTCAATGTGCAGTGACGAGCTGCGAACCCTTCCCCAGACGAGATATCCAACTCGTGATCTGCTGCGACCATGGACCCACCGATGATTTCCAGCCCATGTCGAGTCTCTGAGGCAATCCTGTGGATCTGACTCTTGGGCCCAATCAGGTGAACCTTAGATTTGCCCTTCCCGACAACGGAACGCACCCTCACGCCCGAGAGTTCCACCTCTTCGCCGCCAGCCACCACTACGCAACGTGCATCTCCAGCCAGAGTGAGCTTCAGATGTGTGCCTTCTGCTGCCGCGGTCTCCAAAGTGCCGCGTGATCCGAAGATCTTCCCTGAGGCGCCCTCCGCCGCAGCGAGCACGGATCTTCCTTGGAATGAGGTCTCAGCGCCGAGCGTGATCCGTCTTGCCAGATAACGCCCGGACGAGTGGTCGGGAACGCGACCCACGGCTTCGAATATCAGCCGGGCCTTCGCGGCAAGAACTACCCTGCCGATCTGATGGTCGCCTACCGCATCATCCGGTGCGCCTCGAATCGCCCGCCATACATGAACATGGCAGAGGTTCTCAACGTCCGGCCCCGAGACAACCAACTCTTCAAGGAGGTCGCCATGTTCAAGAACGACTGCGACGGTGGCTACGTTCACTGACTGCTCCGGAGCGACTATCTCCAAACGTCGAAGAGCTGATGCGCCTTTCAGGAACTGGACCTCGGGATATGGGCCTCCGAATACCAGTCGTACATCTGTCGCTCCGTTTATCGACACCTGATTCGGTAGCCCGTTGACTCCCGACCCTGCGTGAAACACCGTTTCGTCCGCCATCCCGAGAAGCTAACTCCCCCTGCCGGTGACGGCGACAAACTGACCGCATTGAACGATGGCCCTACACTCTGAGCCGTGGCAATTGCTCTTGTGTTGTTCGGTGCTGTTCTTGCGGTGACGCTGATGTTGTTCGCCACATTTGCGCAGGAACGCTGGCGAGCAGAACACGAGACTCGCCTGGCGCTTCTCGAGACCAGGACCAACGCATACCGATCGGGGCTGTTCCTCGCGGAGCGGCTAGCACGACGTGTTGGCTCTGTTCTGCTGCTAGTGGAACCAGCTGGAATGAAGCCAGATCTTAGCGAGCTCGCGCCGGATGACATTGATGAAGCATCAGCCGCAATCCGAACGTTCGGCTCGCCTGAGGTCGTCGAGGCAATACGCGACCTAACAGCGAAATGGAATACATTCATGCGTGTGAGCGGCGGCTACCTGACCTGGTCAGAAGTGAACGAGGCGGCCGCAAAGATGGCGGAGGACAGTCTCTATCGACATCGGCCAACTCCCGACGACGTCGAATCCGCCCGCTCTGACTTCATGGCTGCCGTCAACGCGCTCGGAGAGACGGTTCGATCTGACCTCATCCCGGAGCGCTAGAGCTGGGCGCGTTGGCTGCCCTCACTCGGCGATGAGTGAGGGCCGCGGTAGTTGCCGGTCCCGCCGCGGCGGAGCAACGAAACCGGAAACTTCTGACGATACCGACTAGCCGTAGACCGGTCGATAGGCCGAACGGCTACAGATCAGAACAGCTCGGTATTGATGCGCGTATGGATGTCAAGGGCGTCTATGGGGCGGTCGGGCGCGGCGGGGCGGACAAGACAGAGATGAGCCACGTGGTGTTGGGCAGGCGCGTTTTCGGTCACGCCGGCGGCGCTGGTCGCCGATGGAGATTGAGGTG
>JAJCXZ010000059.1 GCA_029263175.1 Acidimicrobiales bacterium
GTCGGCATCGAAGCCGGGGGCGACCACGACCGCTCGGGCGTCGAAGAGTACGATGGCCGAGCTCGAGCCCTTGAACGGATCGAGGCGCCACAGCCGTTCGGATGCGATGGCCAACGGTTCGCGGCTCGTAACCAGGAACGACACACCGGCGCACGACGACAAGAGGCCGCTGACGAGGGCGGCAACAGCACTCACCGCCTGCTCGCAGTTGTCGAGCACGAGAAGCAGCTGGCATTCGGCGAGGTGCCCCTCGACCTCGTCGGAACCGCAGCCCATGACATCGGCGACGGCGCCGCGGATGGTGCTGTGGTCATGATGGCTCGACAGGTCGACGAACCAGGCGCCGTCGCGGTGACGGTCGGCGGCCTCGGTGGCTACTTGCATGACCAGTCGGGTCTTGCCGACCCCGCCCGGGCCAAGAACGCTCACGATCCGCGACTGGCCCATCTGGTCTCGCACGCCTGCAAGGTCGTCCTGGCGTCCGATGAGCGGTGGCAGGTCGGCGGGGACGTTGTGCTGGACGTCGGCCTCGGTCCGTAGCGCCGGATGCGCCGTGACCGTGGCGTGGTGCTCGGCTTGGAAGAGGTGGATCGGCTCGTCGAAGTCACGGACGCGGAACGAGCCCAGGTCGTGGAGGTAGACGCCGTCCAGGTTGCCGACAAGATCCTTGGTGACGGGGCTGACGACGACCTGGCCGCCGTGGCCAACGCCGCCGATGCGGGCCGCCTGGTTCACGGGGAAGGCGATGTAGTCGTTGTCTCGGGGGTAGGCGACACCGCTGTGCATGCCGGCCCGGATCCGGATGCGCCCCCCTTCGGGCCACGGGTGCGCATCGATACGTTCGGCTCCTTCGATACATGCCCGAATGGCGGCCGCGGGATCGGCGAAGGCGACGAAGAAGGCGTCGCCCTCGGTCTTGACCTCGGCGCCGTCGTGGGTGGCCCAGACCTGGCGCAGGATGTCATTGTGCTGGTCGAGCAGGGGCGGGAAGCGGTCGCCGAGGTCGCGGAACAACCGAGTGGATCCTTCGATATCGGTGAACACGAAGGTCACGACACCGTCCGGCAGTTCGCGTCGCTCGCCCACTGGGGCAGTGTATACCCGCTGTCCTTCAGGCTCGAGTGGCAACGAAGTCGGTGTCTTTGGCGCACACTGAGAGGCGGCCGGAGCCTCGGTGTGGGCTATCGCTCGGACGCACACTTTGACAGGGCCGACAGAACCTTCTCGCGCCACAGAACCGGCGAGGTGTGGGGGTTTCGACTGCCGATCGGGCGGCGCATAGGCCCACCTCGCCGATGGGTGCAACCCACTCGATATCGGCAGATATGGGCACGAGCCGACAGGGACGACTTCCGGAACGTGAGGTTGTTGAGGGCGGCTCCACCACGATCGAGAGGTCGAAAAGCGTCCCCGCGGGGACGCCTTTCTGTCAGATCTCGCCGGCGAGCTCACCCATCCTCAGCTCGCCGTCACGGGTCTGGGCACCGAGATCGATGGCGCGCTGCATCGCCGCTCGAGCCTCAGGAGTCTGGATCAGCTGATCGAAGAGATAGGTCTCCTCTCGAAGCCCGTCATCCCACGGCGGTTCGGCGTTGAGCACAGAAGCCTTCGCCGCGGCCACGGCGGCGGGCGGGAAACCGGTGATTCGTCGAGCGAGGCGATCGACGAACGTAGACATCTCTTCAGCCGTGTCGAACACCCGGTTGAGGTGACCCCAGGCGAAGAGCGTCTCGGCATCGATGTCGTCGCCGCCGAGGATGATCTCCATCGCCCGGCCTCGACCGACGAGACGGGGCAGACGCTGGGTGCCCGAACCGCCAGGGAGGATGCCGAGCGGCACTTCCATCTGGTTGACGATCGTGCGACCTCGCACACCGAACCGCATGTCGCACGACGAGGCGAACTCGTTGCCGCCACCCCCGCACCGTCCCGCCATCTTGACGAGCGTCGGTTTCGGCATGGTGCGCGCCAACTCGCAGAGCCGGTGGAAGTCGGTCAGCTCCTCTCGACGCTCAGCCGGTCCGTCGGGTTGGGGTCGAAGCAGGAGTGTGACGTCGAAGTGGGCGATCAGGAAGTCGGGATCCGCGCTGTCGAACACGACCACGCGCACCACCGGATCCTCTGCCACCGACTCGGCGACCGACAACAGTTCCATGAACAGACGGCCGGTCATGACATTCGCCGGCGGGTTGTCGATCGTGACGGTCAGCACGCCGTCGTCGAGAGAGGTACGGAGAAGCTCGTATTCAGCCATGCGGGCACGGTAGACCTCGGTAGTCTGCGGCGCATGGCGAGTGAGGGGTCGATCTGGCAGGTGCTGAGCGGCTGCATCGCACCCGTTTGGGCAACAGCGGGTTGTTTGTCGGGCCCTTCCTGGTGGGGTGGTTCGCCGACATTGCCGGGCTCGACGTCTCGGCCTACGGACTTGCCGCGATGCTCCTGGTCGGCGTTCTGTGGATGGCGTTTGTGGTGGGCGAGACCCACAGCGGACGGCGTCAGGCCGTCGGGGCCGTGTAGCGGACGACTGAGACGTAGCCGTCGCCCACGGTGGGCTCGATGATGGTGGCTCCGGGCGGGACCTGAGCCGCAACGCATCGGTAGCGACTGGGGCCGATCGCTCGGCACACGGCACCCTCCACGGGCGTATCCGTCTCCCACACATGGTTGGCGCCCCGACTGGCGAGCGCGGCGGGAGTGCCGTCAAACGCGAGGCGGCCGGCATCGAGCACGATGACCCGGTGACACACCGCGGCGAGTTCATCGGCGTGATGGGTGGCCACGACAACGGTGGCGGTGGTTGCGAGTCCGACGATCAGCTTGGTGATCTCGCCGCGGTACTCGGCATCGAGCGACGTGAGCGGCTCATCGAGCACGAGCAGATCGGGGCTGCCCATCAGCCCCTGGGCGATGGAGAGCCGGCGGCGCATCCCGCCGCTCAGGGTCTTGATCTTGGCGTCATGGTTGTCGGCGAGATCGACCCGGTCGAGCGCCCAGCGGGTCCAGCGGCGACGAAGCCGCGCCGGTCCGATCTCCTTGAGGGCCGCGACATAGTCGAGGTACTCATGCACCCGCATCCGTGCCGGCAGACCGTCGATCTGGGGGACGTAGCCGAGACGACGACGTATGGCGGTGCGTTCGACATCGTCGGCCGCCGCCAGTCCGGAGAGATGGATCTCACCAGCGTCGGGCTGGTTGACGGTGGCGATCATTCGCAGCAGCGTGGACTTGCCCGACCCATTGGGACCGAGCACGGCGGTGGCGCCCCGGTCGAGGGTGAGGCGCGGCAGATCGAGTGCAGGATTCTGGCCGTAGTTCAGCCGGAGGTGATCGAGCACAAGGTTGATCGAGGAGGTGGAGTTCATCGGATGGAGAGTGCGTCGAGGCGCTGGCGGCGCCGGGTGAAGGTGACAAGGCCGGCCACGCTGACGACGAGGCTGACTACCTGCACCCCCGGGCCAAAGGCTGTGGCCGTGTCGGCCGCTCCGGCGATGATCATCACGAGAAGCAGCCACGCCGTCCCGACGACCGCGGCTGCTCGACGGGCGCTGAAACGGGTGGCCGCAGCCATGGTCACGGTGGTGACGGCCAGGGCGGGGAGCAGCCAGGCCACCCGGTAGCCGCCACCTTCGGGCATGAGGACCGACCCGATGAGCAGCACGGTTGTGCTCGTGGAGAGAACCGTGATCGATCGGACGAGAAACAACCGGAAGCCATCGAGGGGTGCGGCCACGGCGATCTCATGCGTGGGGTCGACGGTCGGCCCGAAGGCCAGGGCCACCCCCAGCAGTGGTATCAGAGGCGCCATGGTCAAGAAGACGACGATTCGGTCCACGCCGTCAGCGTTCGAAGTCGAGGCTGCGTTGATGGCGAAGAGCACGGCGATCACGATGGATATCAGCCAGGACCGCCGCAGCGAGGGCGTCGCCGTGATCAGCGGGATCGTGCGTTCGTCGACACCGACCCGACCGAGAACTCGAGCGAGACGGCTCAGCGGCGCGGCGTCGAGTTCAGCTTCGATCCCCGCGAAGTTGGCGACCATGCGGGCAGCATCCGGCGCCGCCGACCCTTGGACGGTCGTGGGGCTGGCGAGAAAGCGGGGGCGTTCGGCTGCTCGGCCGAGCGCGACTTCAAGGGAGTTGGTCATGAGAGCACCTCTTGGAGAATCTGGCGGGCGCGGTTGAGACGACTCTTCACCGTGCCGACCGGGATGCCGAGCAGCGCTGCAGCTTCCTTGTTGGTGAGGCCATCGAGTGCGGTGGCGGCCATCACGGCCTGGAGTTCGGGGTCGAGCGAGGCGAAGGCGGCCCCGAGCTCGGTGTGGCCGAGCGCCAAGGGCACCTCGTGGGCGATGACGTCGGCGAGGGGCACCCTGCCAGCCAACGGAGCAATATCGGCAACCGGCTGGGGTGGCGGACGCTTCCGGAGCTGATCGATGAGGCGGCGGACGGCGATCGTCCAGAGCCACGCCCCGACCTCGCCGGTCGGCCGGTAGTCCTTGGCCTGTTTCCAGACGGCCAGGAACGTGTCCTGGAGTGCGGTGTCGACGGTATCCGGGTCGCCACAGCGACGACTCAAACGGATGGTGAGCCAACCGGCGTGCTGCTCGTACAGCTCGGCGAGCGCGGTCCGATCGCCCGCGCCGACGCGCCGCACCAACTGCAGGTCGTCGAGCGCAGGATCGGAGGTCACCAGCGTCATGCTAGAAAGCCGTCGGTTGCGGAGCCGCGATGCGCTTGCGAACGAAGGGCACGAAGCGACCGACGCGACGCAGGAATCGGGCCCAGGAGTCGGGGAACGGGTAGCGGCGGCGGGTGTCGCCCCGGAACGGGTAGAGCATTTGTCCCGGCACGCTCGGTGGGATGGGTTCGCTGTTGCCGTAGATCGCCGGGCGTTCCTCACGCGGCATCCGGTACGTCCCCCAGATCATGTCCCAGAGGGGCAGGCCGACGGAGTAGTTGGTGTGGATGGAGTCCGGATAGTTGGCGTGGTGCCAATGGTGAAACTCGGGCGTCATGATGATCCGCCAGAGCGGCCGGAACCGCCAACGAATGTTGGCGTGAGCGAGGAGCCCGGCGATGGTCTGGATCACCGCCACGGCGCCGATCACCTCGAATTGAAACCCGGCGGCGATCAGCGCGACAGCGGGGGCGGCAATGATCACGCCGTCGAACGGATGGGCCCGTATCCCCGAGATCCAGTCCATCTTGGCGCTGGAGTGGTGGATCGAATGGAAGCGCCAGAGAAAGCCGACTTCGTGGGTGAGACGATGCGTCCAATAGATGAGCACGTCGAGGAGCAGGATCCCCTCGATGGCCAGCAGCCAACCGGGTTGCGCCATCACCAGCGGTCGCAGAAGGAGGGCCGGGAGCCAGAGTGGGAAGGCGAGCAATGCGATTCCGATCCCGGCGATGATGCCGATGACATTGAGAATCGGCGAGACCAGCGCGTACGTCAGATCGGTACGCAGGCCCGGGCGGCGGATCGGCTGGTCGTGGCGCCGGAACATCTTCTCGAACGGCACGAGAATGGCGAACAGGAAGACGATGCCGACCGCGCCCTCCAGACCGAAGTAGATCCCTGCGGGAATGGCGGCAAGCAGGGCGACGATGTGGATCCACCGCACGACCCGCAACCGCGGTGGGCGGTAGTCGGGCCGGGGTGGCGGGGGAGCGAGGGAGGACTGCATACCTCCTCTATCGAGCGTCGGGCCCGAAAGGGTTCACGGATCTAGGCTGCTTCCATGGATGCTGCTGATCAGGCCGGGCTGGATGCTGCGATCGAGGAGGCGCGAGCCGGGCTCGCCGAAGGCGGCATTCCGATCGGCTCTGCTCTCGTGATCGATGGTGAGATCGTGGGACGCGGTCACAACCGTCGAGTGCAAGAAGGTTCGGTCGTGCTCCATGCGGAGATGGACTGTCTGGAGCGGGCCGGGCGGCTTCCTGCCTCGGCCTACCGACGGGCCACGCTCTATACGACGCTTTCGCCGTGCGACATGTGCACCGGCGCGGTGCTGCTCTACGGCATACCTCGGGTCGTGATCGGCGAGAACGACACATTCCTCGGCGGTGAAGCACTGCTCGAAGCGCGCGGAGTCGAGCTGGTCCGGGCCGATGACGCCTCGTGCAAGCAACTCATGCGCGACTTCATCGCCACGCAGCCCGAACTCTGGAACGAAGACATCGGCGAGTAGCTGCTGGTCGGGCGGGTAGTTTGGCCGCCGTGGACGACAACAAGCGGGATTTCATCGACTTCATGGTTCGCGCGGAGGTCCTGACCTTCGGCGACTTCGTGACGAAGAGCGGGCGGAAGACACCGTTCTTCATCAACGCCGGCAAGTACCGGACCGGTGCCCAACTGGCCGGCCTCGGCGAGTACTACGCCGCAGGGATCGATCGTGAATGGCCCGAAGGTGTCGACGTGCTTTTTGGTCCGGCCTACAAGGGCATCCCGCTGGTCTGCGCCGCCTCGATGGCGATGAACGCCCGGGGCCGCGAGATCAGCTTCTGCTTCAATCGCAAGGAAGCCAAAGACCACGGTGAGCGCGGCAGCCTGGTCGGTGCCTCACTCGGCGACGGCGACCGCGTGCTCATCGTCGAAGACGTCACGACCGCAGGTACGTCGATCCGGGAGACGGTGCCGATATTGCGATCCGTGGCCGACGTGGAGTTGGCAGGGTTGATCGTGTCGGTCGATCGCCAGGAGCGAGGCACCGGTTCACAGTCGGCGCTTCAGCAGGTGTCCGAGGAGTTCGAGATGCCGGCGCGGGCGATCGTCACACTCGACGAGGTGGTCGCCCACCTGCACGGGCGCGAGATCGACGGCGGAGTGGTGCTCGACGATGAACTCGTTGCCCGCATCAATGAGTATCGCGACCAATACGGCGTCTGAGGAGCACCGTGTCTGGAGTAAGCAACGTGTCCTGGAGCAAGCAATGACTTCAATCACCGTCGCGACGCCGGACGACTGGCATGTCCATCTCCGCGACGACCACATGCTCACCGCCGTGGCGCCGTTCACCGCCAACTCGTTTCGTTACGCGCTGGTGATGCCCAACCTGGTGCCGCCGATCACATCGATGGCCATGGCCCGCGAGTACCGAGATCGCATCGTCGCGGCCGCCGGTCCCGATGCCCGGTCCGACTTCACACCGTTGATGGGTCTGTACCTCAATGACGATCTGGTGATCGAGGACCTGCTGGCCGGGGTGGCCGCCGGCGTTGTGTTCGCAGTGAAGTACTACCCGGCCGGCGCCACGACGAACTCCGAGGCCGGTGGCGCGTCGCTGATCGGATACCAGAGCGTGCTGGAGGCAATGGCCGAGGCGGGCATTCCGCTGCTCGTGCACGCCGAATCGACTGATCCTGACATCGACATCTTCGATCGCGAAGCGGCATTCCTCGAAACAGAGTTGACGCCCGCGTGTGATGCCGTCCCCGGGCTCACCGTCACGGTGGAGCACATCTCGACCCGCTCAGGACTCGACTTCGTTGCGGCGCACGACGGATTCGCCGGTTCGATCACCCCCCATCACCTGACCTGCGATCGGTCCGATGTACTGGCGAACGGGCTGCGTCCCGACCTCTATTGCAAACCCGTCATCAACAGCCGCGAGGAGCGTGATGCCCTTGCCGCCGCGGCGATGTCAGGCAACCCGTCGTTCTTCGTCGGCACCGACTCCGCGCCGCATCCGCTCAGCCACAAGGAGACGGGTCGGGCCAAGCCGGGTATCTTCAATGCTCCCTACGCCCTCGAAGTGATCGCCGAGCTCTTCCATCAGAACCGAGCCCTTGATCAACTCGAATCCTTCCTGTCGCTGAACGGGCCGACCCACTACGGACTTCCCGTCGCCGACTCCACGATCACCCTCACGCGAGCCGAGCCAACGCAGACGCGGCCGGAGATGATCACAACCAGCGGTGGCGTCGAAGTCCGGATCTTCGGTGCCGAAGCCGCCGCGCTCTGGACGATCAGCTGACGTCGGCGCCGTACATCTCACCGAGCTGATCGGCGATGAGCTCGAGGCGCTCGCCGTCTGGGCCCATGAAGTAGATCGACGTGTCGTGTTCGAACACGATCTCGACCCCCGCGTCCTCGAGCTTCGATCGCAGGTGAGCGTGCTTGTCAGGAGCGACCGAGATGGCGAGGTGGTGCATGCTCCCGAGCACTTCGGCATAGGGCCCGAGCTCGAGGCCGGGGAAGTCGAAGAATGCGAGAAGGTTGCCGTTGCCGATATCGAAGAAAAAGTGCGTGGAGCCCTGGTAATCCCGGTTCTCGAAGAGCTCGGTCATCGGGAATTCGAGAAGCTCTTGGTAGAACGCGATCGTGCGTTCGACATCCGACGAAAGCAGCGCCAGGTGATGCACACCCTGGGCTGAGGACGCAGGTCGGTCGGCGTGGAGGTGAGAGGCGCGGAGAGCGTCCCACTCGGCGGTGCGGTCGGTCATGGTCTCAGTCTTTCATTTCTGGCGGCCAGGCCCGCAAGGACCCCGAAAATGAAACCCGCCACGTGCGCCATCCATGCCACTCCGCTGTCATTGCCGATGTAGAACTGGGACACGAACCACACCCCGAGCAGGACAACGGCAGGAATTCTCGGCCAAATCGGGATGATCGTGATGAACAGCAGAGTCCGAACCCGGGCGCGCGGGAACCACACCAGATAGACGCCCATGACACCCGCCACCGCACCCGACGCACCGACGACGGGAACGGTCGAGTCGAGCTGCACCGCCACATGGGCCAGGGTCGCGACGATGCCGGCCATCACGTAGAAGACGGCGAAGTGCACCCGGCCCATGCGGTCTTCGATGTTGTTCCCGAAGATCCAGAGGAAGATCATGTTGCCGGCGATGTGGACCCAGCTGCCGTGGAGGAACATCGACACGATCACCGCAAGCCAGATGTTCTTGTCCGGGAACGGTACGAAGCTGCTCGGGTCGGGCGTGTCGACGCAGGCGTTGACGTCGCCGATGACCTGAGTGGCGGTGATCTCGTGGGCGGTGAGCGGACGGTTCTCGATCAGTTCACACGGCACTGCCGCGTACTCGTAGGTGAACTCGATCTCGTCGACCAGCTCATCGGTGGTCGGCTGGTCGAATGTTCGACTGGCTGTCGGCTGGACGAGCAGGAAGATGCCGAGGCAGGTGGCGATGAGCAACGCGGTGACGATGGCGGGGCGGTGGGTCGGGTTCTCGTCGCGGAGCGGGATCATGGCTAGGCGCTTCTCCATGCGGCCCAGGCGCGATCGAGTCGATCGATCCCGTCACGAAGAACGTCGTCGCCGACGTCGGTGGCGATCCGAAGGTGCGGGTCCGGATCTCGCGATGCGCTGACCGCACTTCCCGGGAGTGTCGCAACGCCGAACTGGCGAGCGTAGGTGGCGAACCCGGCGGCATCATCGATCGGGAGCGTGGCCCAGACCATGGCGCCGCCCGAGGGGAGCTCGACCCCCCAGTCGGTGAACCGTTCACCCAGGAGCCGGGTGGCGAGAGTGGCCGCGGCGGCGAGGTTGTGTCGGCGGACGACCAGATGGTCGTCGAGCGCCGGGAGCACCCGCTGGGCGAGCAGCTGACTGGTGATCGCAGTGCCAAGATCGCGCCGGGCTCGCTGGCGGGCGAGCTTCTCGAAGAGGTCGGGCCGCGCCGTCAACCAACCCACTCGGAGTCCGCCCCACACCGACTTGCTCAGCGACTCGATCGTGATCACCGAGGCGCTTTGGCAGCGGGCGCCAAGTCCCTGTGGTCGGAGGCCGTGGGTCAGGTCCGCGAGGGCCTCATCAGCGATGACGGTGGCGGCTCGCCGATCGAGGATCTGAGCGAGCTCATCGAGCCGCCCTGAAGGCGTGGCGACACCGGTCGGGCTGTTGACGGTGGGGAGCAGGATGGCTACAGCGTCGGGCTCTGCGGCGAGCCGACGGTCGAGTTCGCTCGGCACGATGCCCGCGGAGTCCCGGGCGACAGGGACTGCGACGGCGCCGCGGTCATCGAGGAGATCGAGGACGCCGCCAAACGTGTGCTCCTCGATGATCACCCGATCGCCTGGCCGCACGAGCGCGCCGACGGCCACCGCCATCGCATGGTGAGCCCCATTGGTGATGAGGACTTGATCGGTTGTGGTGGAGAATCCCTGGGTGCGGAGACGTTCCGCCACCAGCGATCGGAGGGTGAGAACGCCAACCGGGTCGTAGCCATTGGCAGGGACCTGGGCGCCGAGATCGGCGGGGGAGATCGCCCAGTCGAATCCGGCCGGCAGTCGTTGAGCGACCGGGGCGGCGAGATTGACCGTGGCGGTCCCCAGCGCCCGCTCGACCAGGGTGGGTCCGGCTGGAGACACGTCAATGTCCGCCACCCGGGTTCCGGAGCCTCGGCGGGAGACGATCAGGGTCTCGGCCCGAAGCTCGTCGAGGGCGGCACTGATGGTCGGTCGGCTGACGGCGAGAGCCTCGGCGAGCGGTCGCTCGGCGGGGATCATCGCTCCCGCGGGAAGCGCGCCGGTGACGATGAGGGTGCGCATGGCCGCGGCAAGCCGCCGCGGGAGCGGGCCGTGGCCGGTGTCGGCCCAACCGTCGATGTGGGTGCAGAACGCCTGTATCTCCATGCCGCCGAGAATGTACCAATTGGCCAACACGAGAGCTGACCAAATGGCTAGAGCGCTGGTTAGCCACCTCGACGAGAGTGGTCAGATGCATGAACTGTTGTCTCATCGAGCACGTGCCGCGGAGTCATCGGCGATCCGTGATCTGCTCCGTCACGCCGAGGCGCCGGGAGTGCTGTCGCTGGCCGGCGGGCTGCCGTCGGCGGCCATGTTCCCGGTGGCCGATGTGAAACAGGCCGCCGACTGCGCGCTGTCGGAGCGCAGCACTCTCCAATACGGGCTGAGCGAGGGGTCGGCTGATCTCCGGGCGATCCTCGCCGGCCCCGACGGTGATCCGAGTCGGGTCGTTGTCACCACGGGTTCACAACAGGCCCTCGACCTGCTGGGCCGGGTCCTGCTCGATCCCGGCGATCAGATAGTCGTTCCCGACCCCTGCTACGTCGGAGCACGGCAAGCCCTCGGCAGCACCGGCGCCGTGCTCGTCGGCGTCGACGGCGACGTCGATGGACTCGACACCGACTCCCTGGCCGATCGGCTGGCGGACGGGCTGTCGCCGAAGGCGGTCTATGTGGTCGCCAACTTCGACAATCCCAGCGGTGCCGTGCTCGCGGCCGGCCGGAGAAGAATGCTGACAGCGCTCGCCGAGAGGTATGGCTTCGTCATCATCGAGGATGATCCCTACGGGGCACTTCGCTATGACGGCACCCCAGTGGACGACGTCGGTCCCGCGTCGGACAACGTCGTTCGGTTGCGGACGGTCTCGAAGACGATCGCCCCGGGGCTTCGAGTGGGATGGATGAGCGGGCCGGACTGGCTCATGGATGCGGCGGTTGTGGCCAAACAGTCGGTTGACCTCCATACGTCGACGGTGACCCAGGCGATCGTCGGCCGACTCCTCGGCGAGAATGAGTGGCTCGACAATCATCTGGCTGGGCTCCGACCGTGGTACCGGGCACAGCGTGACGCCATGGTTGAAGCACTCGACACCGATCTGGCGGACGCCGAGTTCGGAGTTCCCGAGGGCGGGATGTTTCTCTGGGTGCGGCTCCCGGGCGTGGACACGACTACCTTGCTTCGCTCCGCCATCGAGACAGGGGTGGCCTTCGTACCCGGCTCGGCCTTCGCCGTGGATCGAAATCTCAGTGAGTACTTGCGACTCAGCTTCGCCACCGTTGACCGGTGCGAGATGAGTGTTGCGGTGGATCGGCTCGCTGAATCGGTCGCTCGAGCGGCATGATGTCGCCATGGATAACCAACGTCTGCAGTCCCTCTTCGGCCTTGACGGCAAGCGCGCCGTCGTAACAGGGGGTAGCCGCGGAATCGGCTACATGATCGCCGAGGGCCTCATCGACGCCGGTTGTCAGGTCATCATCTCCGCCCGCAAGGCCGACCAGGTCGCGGATGCGGCCGCCCGACTGAGCGAGAAAGGCACCTGCATCGGCGTTCCCGCCGATCTCTCCACCGACGAAGGGCTCGCTCACCTCGGCGAAGCTGTCGCCGACCGCTGGGACTCTCTCGACATCTTGTGCAACAACGCCGGCGCCTCGTGGGGCGAACCCATCGAGTCGTTCAGCCCCGGGGGCTGGGACAAGGTCATGAACGTGAACGTTCGCAGCGTGTTCTTCCTCACCCAGAAGCTGTTGCCGCTGCTTCGGGCCGCAGCGAGTGCCGAGTCGCCGTCGCGGGTGATCAACACGGGCTCCGTGAACGGACTCACCGCACCCGAGTGGGACACGTTCTCGTACTCGACATCCAAGGCTGCGGTCCACATGTTGACCAAGCACCTGGCCAAGGATCTCGCCAAGGATCACATCACCGTCAATGCGATCGCACCGGGTCCCTTCGACAGCAACATGATGGCATTCGCCCTCGACGATCCGGCTGCTCGAGCGTCGATCGCACGCGATGTCCCGATGGGGCGCGTCGGACAACCGGGCGACATGGCGGGCGTGGCCATCTATCTCTCGTCCGCCGCCGGCTCCTACGTCACCGGTACCGTGATTCCGGTCGGCGGCGGGCTCTCAACCATTCACAAGTAGGTGCCGGCCTGAGCGGGCGCATTGCTCTTGGCCTGTTGGAGTTGTTGGAGCTGCATCGCCGCCGCGGCCTGTTGTTGGGCCATCGATGCTTGAAGCCCTTGGAGAAGGCCTTGGAGCCAGCCCACGAGCTGGGCTTGCGCAACCCTGATCTCGGCCTCTGACGGCACCCCGTCGTCATCGCAGCACGCCGCGAATTCGGTGAGCTCATCCATGAGGTCCGCCGAGAGAACCGTGGCCAACTCCTCCATCGTTTCCTCGTGAATGCGGGCGAGGAGCCGCCGGCTGTCCTCGTCGGTGTCGGCCTGGCGGACTTCGGCCATCAGTGTCTGGACCATGGTGCCGAGACGGATGAGTTTGGCTGGGTCCGAGATCGCGGGTTCTGGTGGGCTGGCGTCGGTCATGGGCCCAGGCTTGCACAAGAAATCAGCCGAGGCTGAACGACTCCAGGACAGGGAACACCACATTGCGTTCGAGCGTTGCCAGCTCCTCGGTCTCTGCCGCGATGGCGACCGTCAGTGCGGGGTCTCCCTGGTGCACATAGGCGACCATGTCGGTCCCCAGCCGTTCGAGTAGACGACGCTCCCAGACGCCGGCGAAACGAGCAGGGGCATCGGTGGTCACGAAACGCTCGCCGAAGAAGCCCTCGAGGTACCAGGTGAGCTCTCCGGCATTGAACTGGCCGTTGCGGATGACCAGGATCGTCGGATCGAGCCAGTCGTTGTTGCGGTAGTAGCTGTCCTCGTCCTCGATGAAGTAGGACTCCCAGTCGGGTACCCGGACGTCGGCCCAGGTGGCCTCCTCCCCGGGTTCGAGATCGAAGACAGTGTCGATGAATTCGGCGACGCCTCGATCTGTGAGACGACCGGAGTTGTTGTCGGGCTGAAGGAGTGCGCCGTCTGCGCATCCCGAGTCCACCACGTCGCCCGGTCGGTCCATGAAGCGCCGCATGATTTCGACCGCACAAAAACTCTCGTCGGCGTCATGCCCGCGATCGGGGAAGTGCACAAGGGTCACGTTGGCGAGCCGCCCCGCGGTGGCGGCAGCCCACGTCGGCGGCGTGATCGGGTCGAAGCCGCCGGAGAACATCAGCGTCGGAGCATCCCACGTCGTGGGCTCGTTGGCGGCGGGACCGGCATTCCCGGTGTCCCAGGCAGGGCACAGTTCGAGCAGACCCCCGCCGATGAACCCGGGCGCCAGGTTGACCCGATCAACGGCTCGAGTCAGGGCGTTGGCAGCATCTCGGTCCTCGGGAGTTGTGAACGGCGCCTCTTCGTTGCACTGCACGGCGATGAAACCGGCAACGTCGGCGACATCGGTGATCGACGAGGCTCCGATGCGGGTGAGCCGGTCGAGGTCCCCGTCACGGAAGTCGATCAGTGCGTCGGGGATCATCGCGGCTGCGTCGGCGCTGTAGAGCAGGGCGTGAAGCCCATTGACGAGTTCATCGTCGTCGATGAGGGCCACCACCTCGAAGTACGGAGACTCATACGTCACCGGGGACGTGTTGAAGAAGTCGACCGCGTCGTCGAGTGTCGCCCACGGATCGGGGAGCGCGGGTCCACAAACGATATCGGCCGCGCATGCGTCGAAGACTGTCTGGAGGGCCGCCTCGAAGCTCGCCGGGACCGAACCGATCAGGTTCACCTCGGTCGGGTAGAAACCCGTGAGTACGACCGACCTGACCCATCCGGGATGATCGCGCAGGACCGCCTGCGCCAGCCTCGTGCCATAGCTCGAGCCATGGATGTTGAAGGCGTCGAGCTCCAACGCTCGCGCCAACTCGATCGTGTCGTTCGCGTGGGTGACGCTGTTGTACGTGCTGAGGTCGTAGAGAAAGCTGTCGGAGATGTCTCGACCACATGCGGCGAGGACATCGAGGTACTCGATCGCCACGTCCGCGTGGTCGCGATCCTCCAGGAAGAAGTCGGGGTCAAAGCGCCACGCTTCTTCACACACCGGTAGAGGACTCGACTCGCCGCCGCCTCGTTGGTCGTACATGATCACGTCGCGTTGGTCGATGAACGGCTCAACGACCGAGCTGTAGAACGCGTCAGCGCTGGCCAGCACGTTGCCACCGGGCCCGCCATGGAGATAGATCACCGGGTCGGGTTGGGGGTTCTCGTTCGACGAGACGAACCGAGCGAACGACAGCCGCACCGGTCGGGGGCTGTTCTCGGGTCCGGGAAGGGCCACATACCCACACTCCACCTCCTCCTCGAGACCATCGGTGTCAAAGGGGCACCCGGTCGACCAGATCTGATGGGGCTCCCGGTCGGGTTCCGGCGTCTCAGGAGCTTCAGGTACGGGTGTCGACGTTGATGGTTCGGCGGTTGTGGTGGCCGCCGAACCATCGCGTTGCAGCTCGTCGAGCTCGTATCGCGCGCTCAGTTCTTCGGGCGACACACGGGAACAGGCAGCCAAGACGAGGGCGAGAAGCAGCACAACGGCGCGAGGTGTCACAGATGTCACCCTAAGCCGTCGTCCACCACAGACCGGGATCAAGGGGTGGGGTCGGTACCCTTCGTCGGTGCTACGTCGCGATGACCTCCGAAATGTGGCGATGATCGCCCACGTCGACCACGGCAAGACCACGCTGGTCGACGCCCTGCTCCGCCAGTCCGGTGCCTTCCGGGAAGGAGCCGCTCTCACCGACCGCGTCATGGACTCCATGGACCTGGAGCGAGAGAAGGGGATCACGATCCTCGCCAAAAACACCGCCATTCGCTATGCCGGTACCAAGATCAACATCGTTGACACGCCTGGCCATGCCGACTTCGGTGGCGAGGTCGAGCGTGCGTTGACAATGGTCGACGGCGTGGTTCTGTTGGTGGACGCGTCCGAGGGGCCGCTCCCTCAGACCCGGTTCGTGCTGCGCAAGGCGCTGGAGCTCAACAAGCCTGTCGTGTTGGTGATCAACAAGATCGATCGCCCTGATGCCCGAATCGCCGCCGTGGTCGACGAGGTCTACGAGTTGTTCCTCGACCTCGACGCCACCGAGGAGCAGATCGAGTTCCCGATCGTCTACACGATCGCCCGCGAGGGAATGGCCACGCTCGATCCCGACCAGCCGGGCACCGACCTCAACCCACTTTTCGACGTGCTGCTGGAATCGATCCCGGCGCCGCTGCACGATCCTGAGCATCCGATGCGTGCCTGGGTCACCAACCTCGACGCATCGCCCTATGTCGGCCGTCTGGCCGTCTGTCGGGTCGAACACGGAGTCATCCGCAAGGGTCAGGTGGTCGCCTGGTGCCGCAGTGATGGCACGATTACGTCGGCACGCATCGGCACCCTCACCGTCACCGATGCGCTCGATCAGGTCGATGTCGAGGAAGCCGGCCCGGGCGAACTGATCGGTATCTCCGGAATCGATGAGATCACGATCGGCGACACCCTGGCCGACCCTGAAGATCCGCGACCGTTCCCCGGAATCACCGTCGATGAGCCCACGCTGGCCATGACGATCGGCGTCAACAGTTCGCCGCTCGCCGGAGCTGATGGCGACAAGCTCACCGCTCGACAAATCAAGGCCCGCCTCGACGCGGAGCTCATCGGCAACGTCTCCATCCGAGTCTTCGCCACCGAGCGCCCCGACGCTTGGGAAGTCCAGGGACGTGGCGAACTGCAACTGGCCATCCTCGTGGAGACCATGCGCCGGGAAGGCTTCGAACTCACCGTCGGCAAGCCAAACGTCCTCACCCGTGAGATCGACGGGAAACTTCACGAGCCGACCGAGCGCCTAACCACCGACGTGCCCGAAGAGCACGTCGGAGCGGTGACTCAGCTTCTCGGTGCTCGCAAGGCCAAGATGGAAGACATGACGAACCACGGCACCGGCTGGGTTCGTCTCGACTACATCGTTCCCGCCCGCGCCTTGATCGGTCTCCGTACCGAGTTCCTCACCGAGACCCGCGGCACTGGCCTGATGCACCACGTCTTCGAGGGCTGGACCCCCTGGGTGGGCGAGCTCCGTGCCCGACACAATGGCGCCGTTGTGGCCGATCGCACCGGCGACACCACCGGCTACGCGATTGCTTCCATCCAGGAACGCTCGGCGCTCTATCTGGCTCCGGGGGCGAAGGTGTACGAGGGCATGATCGTCGGCGAGAACGCTCGCGCTGAAGACATGGATGTGAACATCTGCCGCGAGAAGAAGCAGACCAACATCCGTACCCAATCCAGCGACGACACGATTCGGCTCACTCCGCCGAAGATCCTGTCGCTTGAACAGGCGCTCGAGACCATCGCCGACGACGAGTGCGTCGAGGTCACGCCGGGCAACGTGAGACTGCGTAAGACCGTGCTCGACGCGGGCGATCGTGCTCGCATCGTCAAGAAGTCGAAGCTACCCCGCGAGTAGTAGCGAGCCGCCGGCGACGACGAGCCCAGCGGCCAACCCCGCGAGCACCGTCCGAGCCGGAAGCCGGCCGGCGAGCCGCGCCCCAAAGGTCGAGCCCACGATTGCTCCGGCGACGAGGAGGCCGGCGTGTCCCCACACGACATTGCCGGCGATTGAGTGACCGGTTGCGCCGGCGAATGAAGCCATCATCGAGGTTGCCGACGTTGTGGCCGCGGCGCGGTGGGGTCTCATTTTCTGCACGCTGGTGAGTTGAGGGACGGTAAGTAGGCCTCCACCGACGGCAAACGTGCCCGAGAGGACACCAACCCCGAGTCCACCGAGCGCCAGCCGACCTCGTCGAGGTCTGCCGATCTCCTGACTGTCGTGGGTGGAGTGCGGAGCCAGCACCACGAAGACCGCCAGGGCGATCAGCACGAAGCCGAGCACCGACGTGAAGAGGTCGGCATCGATGCGGTCGGCCACGAGCCAGGCGCACAGCAATGCCGCGGGTACGGATCCCATCGCAAACCAGCCCGCAACCGACCGGCGCACCAGCCCGGATCGGTCGTAACTGATCGCACCGGTGATCCCGATCGCCAGCAAAGTGACCGTGCCGGTACCGACCGCCTCCACTCCCTCGAGGTCGAAGAGCAGGACGAGTCCGGGAATCAGGATGAAGCCGCCGCCCGCGCCGATGACGGTGCCATAGACGCCGACAACGAGCGCGAAGCTGATGAGGCCGACGGCCGTGACGGCGTCCACCTCGGTGAAGGGCTACTTGGTGATGACGCGAGTGTTGCCGATGCGATCGAACACCGACCGACGCTCGGCGTCATTCGAGATCATGATCAGGCTGACGATCAGGGATCCGAGGACAACCAGGATTCCGAGCACAGGGATGATTCCGACGATGTAGGGCAAGCTGCGCATCACCGCCTTCTGGGCGCCGATCGGCGTGGTGCTGCCGTCTTCGGTGGTGATCACGAGGCCGAGCATCATCTTGCCCGGGGTGGCGCCCTTGACGGCGATCAGAGCGATGTACACCACGGTGATGGCGAGGCCGACAAGGATCTGCTCAGCGCCACCGGTGGCGCTGAAGCTGCTGTCACTCGTGTCGACATCCCCGAACGCGAGGAGGCCGAGAACACTGATCACGATCACGATCACGATGTCGATCAGGACAGCGCCGAGGCGGATGCCGAGCGTTGCAAACTTGCTGTTGTCGTCGACCATGCCGCCTGCGCCGGGGGGCGCGGGCATGGGATCGCCGAGCCACTGGGTGCCGTCCCACTGACGGACGGTGCCAGGCGGGTCACCTGCCGCGTAGTAGTAGCCGGGAACGGGATTCTGGCCAGGAGTGCCTTGATCGGTCATGCCCGAAAGGCTAGGCGGTACGGAGATTCTCCGGCGGGATCAGGGTGTTCAAGCGTCACACCGAGGCGGAAATCGGCACCTCAGCCGCTACGGTCGAATGTCGACCGCCCCAGGTGGTCGACACGCTCGTCGAGGAGATGTGCCTATGGCTACTGGTCGATCCAGCTTTGCAAAACGGCAGCGAGACATGGCCAAGAAGGCCAAAGCCGCAGCCAAGCGTGAGCGGAAGCTCGAAGATGATGTCGATGTCGAAGACGACGATGAGATCGTCGAAGACACCGGTCCGAAGCTCTCCAATGACGAGGTCATGGAGAAGGTCGCCGACCTGCATCGTCGCTACGACGATGGCCAGCTGGACCTTGATTCCTTTGATGAAGAGCGCGCCAATCTGATGGCGCAGATCTCCATCGACTAGCGAATCACCTCGAGTGCTCCACCGTCGAACAACGGAAGCATTCCGAATTCGGCGCGATCTTGTTCGAGGGCGCTCTCGCTCGGGCAGTCGCCGTCGTGGGCTCCGGCGGTGTCCAACGCGGCCGGCAAGAGCCGGGCGTCGCTCGACGTGTTCAGAAAGTAGCGCTCGTCGCTGAGAACGAACTCGATCGCTCGCCCGATGGCGGCGGTGTCCTCGAGGGGCTGATACCAGCTGTACGTGGCCTGGTCCCAGCTGTCCCAGCGTCGACGGGCGATCGACTTGATGGTCTGGCGGGCCACTCCGTAGGTCTCGCAGACCTCGTTCAGCATGGCGACGTCAGCGGCATAGTCGGGGTTTTGCGCCAGCACGTGGTTCCACGGGAACAGTACCGATGCGAACGGCGCCTCGGCGAGGCTCCGGACGTGCATCTGCGCGATCCGGAGGCCATGGCCGGTGATGCCGACGTGACGGCACAAACCTTCGTCGCGAGCCTTGAACAACGCCTCGACCGCGCCGCCGGGAGAGAAGGCCGTCAGCCAATCTGCTTCTTCCACGAGATTGTGGAGTTGGATCAGATCGACGTGGCGAACGCCGAGTCGATCGAGGCTGAGCTCGAGTTCGGCCCGAGCCGCAGACGCAGTGCGCGAGCCGGTCTTGGTGGCGAGGAAAACGTCAGCTCGATGGTCGGCGAGGAAGTCCGTGAGACGAAGCTCGGATTCGCCGTATGAGGCCGCAGTGTCGAAGTGATTGATGTCGTGGGACCGGACCAACTCGATGGTGGCGTCGGCGCGACCCTGAGACATCCCACTGAGCGCCGCGGCTCCGAAAATCACGCGACTGCTCTGGTGACCGGTGGTTCCGAACGGTTGGGTTTCGATCATGATCAGCCTTCGTTGAGTAGGTGCACAATGCGGGCGCGGAGCTCGGGGATGCCCGTTCCCTTCTCCGCGCTCACCCAGAGGATCTCGCTTCGCGGAACGCCGAGCAACTCGACGACCTCGTTTCGACGTTTCTTGCTCTTCGCCGACCGGACCTTGTCGAGCTTCGTGGCGACGAAGGTGATGGGGCGACCGAGCGACCGGAGCCATTCCAAGGTTTGCAGGTCGAGAGGGGTCGGTCCGACGGCGCCGTCTATCAACTGCAGGACGCCGACGAGACTTTCGCGCTCCTCGATGTAGCGGGTGATCAGGTTGGCCCATTTGGCCTGCTCTGCCTTGCTGACCTTGGCGAATCCATAGCCGGGGAGGTCCATCAGCCATCGGCCGCTGTCCTCTGGAGCGAGTTCGAACGCGTTCAACAAGCGAGTGGCGCCCGGGGTCTTGGAGGTCTTGGCGAGCTTCTTCTTGTTGGCCAGCGCGTTGATGAGTGACGACTTGCCGACGTTCGAACGCCCGACCAGGGCGATCTCAGCGCGGGTGAACGGTAAGGCGTCGGCATCGGCAAAGCTGCGAAGAAAAGAGAGGGGGAGCGGGCCGGCCATTCGTTGAGGCTATGGGACGGGACCGTCGCATGATCAAAGAGCAGCGAAGCCGATCTCGAGATCAGCGAGGATGTCATCGATTGTCTCGATGCCAACGCTGAGACGAACCAGGCCGGGATGAACGCCGGTGGCGGCCTGCTCTTCGGGTGAGAGCTGACTGTGGGTTGTCGACGCCGGATGGATGACCAGGCTGCGGACGTCGCCGATATTGGCCACGTGACTGTGGAGTTCGAGTGCTTCGACGAACTTCTGACCCGCTTCGAGCCCGCCTTTCACGACGAAGGACGGGATGGCGCCATGGCCCTTGCCGCCCGTGAGTTCGTTGGCGCGGGCGTGATACGGCGAGTCGGATAGGCCGGAGAAGAAGACCTCTTCGACCTCATCGCGTCCAGCGAGGAATTCGGCGACTTTCTGGGCGTTCTCGCAGTGGCGTTCCATCCGGAGGCTCAGCGTTTCGAGCCCCTGAAGGAACATGAACGAGTTGAACGGTGTGGTTGCCGAGCCGAGGTCTCGGAGCAACTGCACTCGCGCCTTGATGATGTACGCACCGTGCCCGAGGGCCGGGAAGTAGGCCAGGCCGTGGTAGCTGGGGTCGGGCTCGGTGAGGCTCGGGAACTTGCCATTGCCGAAGTCGAAGCTGCCGCCGTCGATGATGACCCCACCGATCGAGGTGCCGTGGCCACCGATGTATTTGGTGGCGGAATGCACGACGATGTCGGCGCCGAGACCGAGCGGCTTCACCAGGTACGGAGTCGCGGCCGTGTTGTCGACGATGAGTGGCACACCGTTGGCGTGGGCGACGTCGGAAACCCCGGCGATGTCGAGCCAATTGTTTTTCGGATTCGGCAGGGTCTCGCCGAAGAACGCCTTGGTGTTGGGCTGCACGGCAGCGGCCCACGCATCGAGATCGTCGGGATCATCGATGAACGTGGCCGTGATTCCCATCTTGGGAAGTGTGTGGTGCAGAAGGTTGTAGGTGCCGCCGTAGAGAGCGGCCGAAGCCACGATGTGATCGCCGGACTCGGCGAGGTTGAGGATGGCGAGTACCTCGGCGGCCTGGCCCGACGCGGTGGCGAGCGCGCCGGGAAGGCCGACTGCGGTTTCTGTACCACCCTCGAGCGCTGACATTCGTGCCTCGAACACCCCTTGGGTGGGGTTCATGATTCGGGTGTAGATGTTGCCGATCTCGGCCAGTGCGAACAGGTTCTGTGCGTGTTCGCTGCTGTTGAACACGAACGACGTGGTCTGGTAGATCGGCACCGCCCGTGCATTCGTTGCCGAATCGGGCTCTTGCCCGGCGTGGATCTGTGTGGTTTCGAAGCCCCAGTTATCTGTCATAGGGAAGGACGGTACCGTTAGGCCACTGACCAACCCCCGTCAAAGTTGACCACTTGTCCAGTCATGAAGGTGGCCGAACCATCGAGGTACGCGCAGGCGAGTGCCGCCATTTCGGCGACCTCGCCCATCGAGCGCATCGGCACCTGGCGTTCGAGAGCGGCCCGCCGTTCGGAGGTCTCGCCGCCCACGGCGCCCCAGAAGGCGGGGAAGTTCATGTAGTTGGTGCCCGCGGCGTTGCACTGCACGCCATGGGGTGCGAGTTCGGCGGCCACATTGCGCACAAGGTGATTCGCTCCTGCACGCAGAGACGAATAGAGCGGTGCGTTCGGTGTCACCCGAGAACCCGACGAACTGGTGAAGACCAGAATCTGTCCGTGGCCCTGAGCGACCATCGGGGCGCTCACCGCTTTCAAGAACTCGAAGGGAGCATGGAGAAGGCCTCGGCTGAGGGCGGCCAGGTCATCAGCAGTCGCTCGCTCCAGGAACGACCCCGTGATGATGCGACCGGAGACCATGGTTGCCGAGTCGAGCCGGCCGAACTCGTCGAGCGCAGCGTCGACGAGGGGTTGGTAGGCCGATGCCTGATCCTCGGGCCCGAGATCGTCGACGACCAGGACCAGTGCGCCCAGATCCTCGAGCTCATCGGCCAGCTCCGGCGGCGTGCCCTTCCCGAGCACCAGATCGTGGCCCTGGCGGGCGAGCGTTCGTGCGATGTCGGGGCCGACGTAGTCACCGAGAGGAGTGATCAGGGCCACCCGTCGCTCGTTGGTCACCCCTCGATTCACCGGCTGCGGTGCGGGTTCGCCCCCCGACCACAGCTCGTCGATGCGTGGCTCCCGCTCGCCGGACTTGCGTTCGAGGCGGGTCACCAGGGCATCGGGGCGCGCTGCCAGCCGATCGATTGCGGCATTGATCGCCTCGCTGTCACCCGCCCCGCCATCGGCGTAGCGCTCGGTCCGGGTGGTGATCTCGTTGAGTGTCTGTGGGCCACGCAGGAGCAACACGGCCACGACGGCCAGTTCAGTCCTGTCGAGATGCAGTGCCTCGTCGACCACATGGCGGTGTTTCGGCACCCGGTGCCCGGCGCCGGAGAGGGTGCGGGCCAAGCCTCGCTGGCGGAGCTCCATCATCACCGCGTCGATCTCGCGTTCGTTGAGTTCCATCACCGGATCTCGGTTGGTGGACTGGTTGCACGCGGCGAGCAGGGCGTTCGTGCTGAGGGGGTAGTTGTCCGGTGTTGTCGCGGCCTTCTCGATGAGTGCCCCGACCACGCGGGCTTCGACAGGATTGAGCTGTTCGGTTGAGTCCACGCCACGGATGGTAGGTGGTGGCGCGGTTGCGATCGATCCGCGAGGCAGAGTTGAGGGCTCATGTCGTCTCGCTCCGCCGTCTTTGCCGTCGTCACCGTTGTGGTCGCGATCAGCGCGGCCGTGATCGTGTCTCAACGTGGCGGTGACGAGGATGGGGCTGCGCCGACAACGAGCACAACCCCAACGACGAGCACGACGACCACGACCACGACCACGACCACGACGACGACCACGACGATCCCACCCGCGGATGTGGCAGTGGCGGCTCTGCTCGACTCGATGACGCTGCAGCAGAAGGCCGAGCAACTGGTGGTGGTCGGTGCCACCGGCGAACTCGGAGCCTCGATCGACGACACCCTCGGTACGAGGTGTGTCGGGGGTGTGTTCGTCTCGAAGAATGCCGGGAACTGGTCGCCGGAAGAGGACCTGGCCGCAGCCACCTCAGCAATCGCCGAGATCACGGTCGGGGTCGAGGGGTGTGTGTTGCCTCCTTTGGTGACCACCGATGCCGAAGCCGGCACACGGGTCCTGAAAGTGCCGGTTCGCGCCTTGCCCGAACCCGCCGTCCTCGAGGCCAACCACGCAGCCGATCCCGCCACGACCGATGTGGGCCTGGCGCCGGCGGCGGCCGCGTTTGCGGGCGAGTTGAGCGACGCTGGGGTGCACGTCAACTTGGGAGTGATCGCTGACGTGGATGTCGGGTCTGATTACTACATGGCCCGTCAACGCCGGTCCTTCGGCGATGATCCCGACACGGTTGCGGCGATCTCGGGTGCACTTGTCGAAGGTCATTGCGCCGCTGGTGTGGCTGCGACGCTCAAGCACTTCCCCAACCAGGGATCCACGGTTGACGATCCGCACCGGGCCGACTCGGTCTCGACCAACGATCAAGCGGCGTGGCAGGCCTTCGGGAGGATTCCGTACGTCGACACCCGAGCGCCGCTCGTGATGACCGGCCACATTCGCTATGCCGACATCGATGACGGCACGCCGGCGACCCTCTCCTCGACGATCACCACCGGCTGGCTCCGCGACGATGTGGGCTACGACGGGGTTGTGATCACCGACGACCTCCACGGCATGCAGGGTGTGGCCGACGACTACTCACCGGAGCAGCGCGGCACTGATGCGCTCGCCGCGGGCGCCGACCTGGTGCTCTATGTCGACGACGTCTTCGTGGCCGCGGTGATCGATGCGATCGTGGCTCGCGCCGAGGCCGACCCGTCGTTTGCGGCTCGAGTCGACGAGAGTGTCGAACGGGTGATCCGGCTCAAGGGCGCGCTCGGTCTGGTCGCTTCGATCGACCCGACGTGGCTCCCGTTGTGCGGGGTCGTCGGGTAGCTCAGACCAGCTGGCGGAGCCGTTCTCGCAGGAAGCGCCGCTCGGTGTCGTTGTTGACCAGTTCGAGCGCCCGGTCGTAGCTCTCGGCCGCGGCCCGATGATCGCCGAGCTGGCGCGAGAGTTCGCCGCGGGCCGAGTGGAGATAGTGGTAGAGGTCAAGGGGCTCGGCGATCGAGGGGTTGTCCATCAGATCGAGCCCGGCTCGAGGGCCTCGATGCATTGCAACCGCGACCGCATGGTTCAGGGCCACCACCGGCGTCGGCCGGTGCACGGCCAGAGACTCGTAGAGCAGCACGATCTGAGCCCAGTCAGTTGCGTCGGCGTTGGGCGCCTCCGCATGCAGGGAGTTGATGGCCGCCTCGATCTGGTACGGCCCGGGGCGGTCGAGTCGCACCGCCCGGTCGATCAGCTCGGTGGCCTCGTCGATCAGGGGACGGCGCCACTGGGATCGATCCTGCTGAGCCATCAACACGACGGCACCGCTGTCGTCGACTCGGGCTTCCCGGCGAGATTCGATGAAGAGGAACAGGGCGAGGAGCGCCAGCGTTTCGGGGTCGTCGGGCATCACTGACGCAAGCACGCGAGTGAGGCGGATAGCTTCGGCACTGAGATCGAGGCGGAGAAGATCGTCTCCCGTCGAGGCATAGGCGCCCTCGTTGAACACGAGATACAGGACGTGGTGAACGACCGTGAGCCGGTCGAGCAGCTCACCACCATCGGGGATTCGGAAGGGGATGGTGGCGTTGGCGATCTTTCGCTTGGCTCGCACGAGGCGTTGGGCCATTGTGGCTTCGGTGACGAGGAAGCCGCGGGCGATCTCGGTGGTGGTGAGGCCACCGACGCTTCGCAGCGTGAGCGCCATCTGGGCTTCGACGCTGAGGGCCGGATGACAGCAGCCGAAGAAAAGCTGCAGCTGGTCGTCGACGTGCGGGATTCTCGGTTGTTTCTCGTCCTCGATCCGTTCCAGCCGGGCGAGCAGTTCAGATTTCTGTCGTCCCACTCGTTCGCGACGGATCTTGTCGAGCGCCCGTCGCCGGGCCACGGTGGTGATCCACGCGCCCGGCCGGTCGGGGATTCCGTCGTCGAGCCAGCGAGTGAGCGCGATCTCGGCGGCCTCTTGGGCCGCGTCTTGTGCCGCGTCGAGGTCACCGAGATCGCGATAGAGCGTGGCCATCAATTGCGGCCACTCGTCTCGCACCACACGAGCGATCGTCTGATCGACCGGTGTGGTCATTGCTTCGCCGCTACCCGAAGTCGGGCACGGGCCGAACCTCGACGGTGCCCATCGAGGCATGCGGAATCTTGGCGGCCAACTGGATGGCATCGTCGAGGGTGTCGCACTCAAGAATGTAGAACCCGCCGAGTTGCTCTTTTGTTTCCGCGAACGGACCGTCGGTTGTGATGATCTCTCCATCACGCACCTGAACTGAGGTGGCGGTGGACGTGTCCTGGAGCGGCTCGCCGGCAAGGATCTTGTCACCCGCCTCCTGGCCGAATCGCATGTAGCCCTCCATGATCGGACCGAATTCAGGGGTGGAGGGATCCGGATTGCTCACGGGGTCCTTTTCGTTGCTGTAGATCAGGCAGGCGTACTTCATGGCGGAGACTTCCTTGGCTTGGTTGTGAGCACGACGAACGGGGTGAGCCGTTCTCGACAGGTTCGCGCAGAATTTCTCAGTCCCAAAGAGCCGACAACGCCAGGTCGACCTCGTCGGCGACGCCGACCCCGGCAAGCTGGAGTTCGGACTCCACATCGACCCCTACTGAGGGAGCCGCTGGTTCGTCGAAGAGCTCCCGCACCGGCTCGATGAAGCGGCTGATCTGGGCGTAGACGTGACGATCGTCGTTGGCGTAGCGGTTCACGTGGAATCGCAGCGGGAAGTGCACTGACAGCTCGTCCTTGGCCCGGGTGAGCGCCACGTACATGAGGCGGAGTTCTTCGGCGAGGCCGGCTTCATCACCGAGCGCCATCTCCGAGGGCATGTTGCCGTCGGCGGCGTGAAGAATGTGAACGCTGCGCCATTCGAGCCCTTTCGCCGAATGGATGGTGGACAGGGTGAGCCAGTCGTCGTCGAGATGGGGTGGACCGGCTTGATCGCTGGTGCGATTGGGTGGGTCAAGGGTGAGCTCGGTGAGAAACCGGCTGCGGCTGACATAGGCCGAAGCGCCGGCCGCGAGCTGGTCGATGTCGGCGAGACGGGCGGTGGCGTTGTCGTAGCGGGTGGGGAAGACGAGAGCGCAGAACTGTTTGAGGCGGTCGATCTGCGCGCTTGGGTTGAGGTCGCCGCTGAGGCACGTAGCGAGCGCGTCTCGAAGGTCGGCTGCTTGAGTGTCGGCCGCGGGCGGCACGGCGCCGGCACCGTCGATGAAGCGGGCGACGGAGTCGTCGGCCTGATCGTCGATCCCCAACTCGGCCGAGAGGCGGCGCACCGTGGCGGGTCCGACTCCCTCCATCGAGGCGAGAATGCGGTGCCATGCGAGCTGGTCGGCGGGGTTGTCAAGCACCCGCAGCAGCGCCAGGAGATCCTTCACATGACCGGATTCGAGATATTTCAGGCCGCCGTACTTCACGAACGGAATGTCGCGGCGGGTCAGCTCCAACTCCAGCCCGTCGGCATGGTGGCCGGCGCGGAACAGCACAGCTTGATCACGAAGCGAGATGCCCCGTTCGCGAGCATCGAGAATCGATTCGCAAACGGCTCGGCTCTGGTCGCTCTCGTCGTGGTGGGTGTGAAGGATGGGGGAGACGCCCGACGTGCGGTCGGACCACAGGTGTTTGGCGAAATGGTCGTTGCTTTGGCCGAGCACACCGTTGGCGACCGCGAGGATCGGCATGGTCGAGCGGTAGTTCTGGTCGAGGGTGACCCGGGTTGCGCCGGGGAAGTGGTCGGCGAATTCCCACATGTTGGCGACCGTGGCGGCCCGGAAGCCGTAGATGGCTTGTGCATCGTCGCCAACGACGCACAGATCGGTGTCGGGGCGGCACATGCCGCGCACGATGTCGGCCTGGATCGGATTCGTGTCCTGGTATTCGTCGATCAGCACATGGTCGAAGAGGTCACGCAGTGCACCGCCGACGGGGCTGACGGTGAGCCCTCGCCAGAACAGCAACATGTCGTCGTAGTCCAGCACATGGTTGGATCGTTTGCGGGCGGTGTAGGCGGTGAAAATCGTCTTGAGATCGTCGGCGTGGTCGGCGCACCAGGGGTAGTCGGTCTCGAGGACATCGCTGAGCTTGGCCTGGCTGCTCACCATGCGCGAGTAGATACCGGTGACGGTCTCCTTGCGAGGGAATCGTTTGCCTCGCTCGGCAAACCCCTCCTCGGTGCGAACCATGCCCATCAGGTCGGTGGCATCACCCTGATCGAGCACGGTGAACCCGCTCGAGAGGCCGGCCGCCTGGCCGAAATTGCGAAGGATGCGGTTGGCCGTGGAGTGGAAGGTGCCGCCCCAGACCTGTGATGCGGCGCGGCTCGACCCGGTGGCCGCCACGCGGGCGAGCATCTCGGCCGCGGCGCGGCGGGTGAACGTGAGCAGGAGGACACGATTCGGATCGGCGCCCGCGTCGAGGATGCGGCTGACGCGGGCGGCGAGGGTCTTTGTCTTGCCGGTGCCTGCCCCCGCAACGATCAGGAGTGGCGAGGCGGTGTGGTCGACGGCGGCTTGTTGTGGAGCATTCAGAGTATCGAACATGCGTTCGCTACATTAGCAGCCGTGCACAGTCAGCGTCTGGAAGACTTCGGTTTGGTTCCCTCGGGAGTCGATGGCGATGACGCTCACCTCTTCGATCGAGGTGCCGGCGAGGAAGCGCCAGGGGCCGAGGGTGCCGGTGTAGCTCGTGCCGGTCGGATCCGTCAGGTCGGGCAGGAGCTCAACCCACTCGATTCCCTCTCGCCAGCGGGCCTCGACGGAAACGATCGGGTTCTCGTCGCCGATCGTGGCCCGCACCTCGATCGTGGTCGGTAACTCGAGACCGGCGGACTGGCAGATCGGATCGTCGATGAAGACCGGGCTCTGAACGGGGTCGGGGAAGAAGATGAAGCTGACGGCGGGGGCGAGCTCGACAGCCGCGGTGAGCGTGACCGACGCTCCGGAGGCGGTCGGAGACGTGATGACGAGCGTGTCGGTGTAGTCGCCCTCGGGGAGTTGGATCCCGCGGGGAAAGGTGACGGTCACAGCGCCGCTTTGGCCGACGGGGATGACACCCTTGTTCACCAGGATCGTGAACGGCGTGCCCGCCGTCGTGGTGGCCGTCCACTGGAGCTCCTGGTCTCCGGTATTGCTCAGCAGGATCGTGGCTGTGTCGCCATCGGCCCCGAGATCGACCGCGGTGACTGCCACTGTCAGAATTGGTCCGAGTGGTGGTGGTTGCGTGGTCGTTGTGGTCGTCGTTGTCGTGGTCGTCGTGGTCGTGGTCGTCGTTGTCGTGGTCGTCGTGGTCGTGGTCGTGGTCGTCGTGGTTGTGGTTGTGGTTGGCGGGGCAGCCGTTGTGGTAGGGGTCGGGACAGTTGTGGTCGGGACAGTTGTGGTCGGGACAGTTGTGGTCGGGGCAGTTGTGGTTGGGACAGTTGTGGTCGGTGGCGCCTCCACAACTCCAGCGACGACGGTGTCGGGCTCGGGCGGCCCCTGTTGTCCTGTTACCGGGTAGGTCAGGACGCCGATCGTGGCGATGACGGTGAGGACACCGGACGCGAAGGTCGCCAGGGCGCTGCTTCCGCCGCCATCCGATGGCCCGCCCGAAGCCGCGCCGATGTCGGCGAGAACAGTGCCGCGGACGGCGATCGGTGCGGCCACCGACGGCATGGCGGCGGCGATGCCTTCCCACCCGATCGCAGCTTTCCTGGTCCGGGTGCACGTGTCGCACTGCTCGACGTGGCGTGTGACCTGCGATCGGATGGCGAGGGAGAAGGTGCCTTCCCAGCCATCCAACAAGCCGTGCAGTTGTGGGCATTCGCCCCGGCCGACGCGAGCGACGAGGAGGGATCCGACAGAGGTGGCGAGCCGTTCCTTCATCCGCTTGACCATCACGTAGACGTGTGAGGGCTCGACGTCCATGGCCATGGCGAGGTCGGCGCCGTCGAGGCCTTCTCGAAGATGGAGTTCGAGGAGCTCCTGATCGCGGGGTTTCAGGGCCACGGCCGCGGACCAGAGCAGGGCGCCGGTCTCGGCAGCCTGCAAACCACGCGAGAGATCGGGGAGATCAGCGGCCACGTCGGCCGCCTCGTCGAGAAGCGGTATGGCTGATCGCCGGGTGCGGTCCCGAGCGACGTCGGTGATCGTCGTGCGGGCGATGGCGAAGAGCCAGGGCCGGAACCGGGTTGGATCGTTCAGGTCGGCGAGGCGTTGGTGGGCGGTGATGAACGTGGTTTGGAGTGCGTCGGCGGCGTCCGCGTCGTGGCGAAGCCGCGTGTAGGCGAAGGCGTGGATTCGATCGGCGTAGCGGTCGTAGAGATCGGTGAACGCGCTGTTGTCGCCGCCGACACTGGCGGCGACGAGTGTCGCATCTGATCTGGGTCTCACGCCGCTGCCTCCCTCCGACTGAGTCGTGTCTGGTCCGAGAGAGAGATCTAGCCCGAGAGGGAGACAAATGCCAGTGACGCGATCTGCATCGCCAATGCAGCGGCCATGAGCCACAACAGTCGACTCTGGGAGGTCGAGATCGAGTCGATCATGAGGAGGAACCTTGAAGGACAGAGTCGGGGGCTGGGGGACCGGACGGACAGGTGGAGTGACTGATCGAGGCACCGTCATGGCACCGGTCAGCAAGAGCTTCAGTGCGGGATACCGACGAAGACATTCCGCCGGCAACCGAAGCATTCGCAACCACAGCAGTTCGGGTCGGCATGTCACTCTCTCGTCTGTCCGTCCGGTTGCTGGGGAGACGGTGGAACGATGCAGGATCTGACACCCCACGAGCGAAGTTTTCGGATTTCCTCGTTTCGGGTCAAACTGGACCCATGCTCGAACTCCGCCCTGGCTGTGAACGATGCGATCGTGACCTGCCGGCCGACTCACCCGATGCACGAATCTGCACGTTTGAGTGCACCTGGTGCGTCGAGTGTGCCGACGGTCCGCTCGCGGGGATCTGCCCCAACTGTGGCGGGAATCTCGAGCGTCGCCCGGTGCGCCCCGCCAGCTGGCTGGAAAAGGCGCCGCCTTCCACGACCCGGGTCTTCAACCCGCCCGCTGCGTGACGATGGAGATCATCGACCCCCACGTGCATATCTGGGATCCACGCAAGACGCCGCGAGAGGTCACTCCGGTGGTGAAGGTCTTCGGTCGCTGGCCGACCTTCGCCGAGAAGCTCCTCCGGAAAGCAACGCCGCAACCACTGGCCGACTTCGTCGGTGATCCGCAGTACGTCATGTCCGCGCACATGCCCGAGACGTTCCACGCCGACACGGGCGGTCACACCATCGCGGGCTACGTGCACATCGAGGCGGGATGGAAGCAGCGGGGAACCATGGGTCCGGTGGGCGAGACTCGTTGGCTGGAGATGCTTGCCGATCCGCCCCTCGCCATCGTGGCGAATGCAGACCTTTGCGACGCAGCCGCGCTCGAGGCTCAGCTCGATGCGCACGCGATGAGCAGCGGCCGGCTCCGGGGTATCCGCGACATCGTCGCCAGTCATCCCTCCGAATCGGTGCACACCTGGTGCTCGCCCGACGATCGTTTGGCCACCGATGAGTTCCGAACCGGCCTTGCCACGCTCGGTGAGCGGCAGCTCTCGTTCGACTTGTGGTGCTACTCGAATCAGCTCAACGATGTGGCGAGGGTGGCGGGCGATGTCTCGTTCACCCGAATCGTGCTCGATCACATGGGGACACCTGTGGGTCTGGCCCAGAATCCGGGCCTGGTCGACGATTGGTACGAAGGGCTGGCGGCGGTGGCCGAGAATCCGAATGTGTCGCTCAAGCTGAGCGGGCTCCTGATGCCGATTCTCGGCTTCGGCTTTCACCAGCGCGACACCGCACCCAGCCGGCAGGAACTCGTCGACGCAATGGCGCCACACATCGCCAAGGGCATCGAGCTCTTCGGGGTCGATCGCTGCATGTTCGCCAGCAACTTCCCGGTGGACAAGGTGTCGGCGAGCTACTCGGCGCTCTACGACGCGTACATCTCCATTGCCGACGGGCTCGGACTCGGCGCCGAAGCCAACCAGAAACTGTTTGCCGGCACGGCCTCGACCTTCTATCGGCTGGGTGCATGAACAAGGCGCCGACAGGCATTGTCACGTTCCTGTTCACCGACGTCGAGGGATCGACACGCCTGTGGGCGGCCGACGCTGTGACCACCGCGAGTTCCATCGAGAAGCACGACGGGATCATCAGGGCAGCCATACAGGATCGGGGCGGCCTCGTCTTCGGCTGGGCTGGTGACCACTTCCGGGGGGCATTCGAGGATCCCCGAGCGGCTGTTGCCGCCGCCATGGCAGCCCAGAGAGCACTCGCGGACGCGGACTGGGATCGCGGACCGGAGCTGAAGGTACGCATGGGGCTCCACCGAGGTCGAGCCACGCCTCGCGACGGCGACTACTTCGGCAGCGCCCCCAACACCGCTGCCCGAATCGAATCCCTTGCCCACGGCGGTCAGGTGCTGATGAGTTCTGCAGTCCGAGACGAGGTCGACGTCGAAGTGCTCGATCTCGGACACCACCGTCTGCGTGATGTTCCCCAGCCGGTCGGTATTCACCAACTGGGCATCACGGTCCATCGTCCGATCCGCACAGTCGACCCGAGCCTGTCGTCGTTGCCGAATCCCGGCTCGGTGATTCTCGGCCGCGATGAACTGATCGCGGAGATCCGAGGGTTGCTCGAGACGCAGCCGATGGTGACCGTCACCGGCATGGGTGGAGCGGGGAAGACTCGCCTGGCCGTGGAGGTTGCCTACCAGGAGCTCCCCGGCCGCAATGACGGCTGCTACTTCGCCGACCTGTCGTCGATCTCCGACGGCAGCGAGGTACCCGCAGCTGTCGCGGAGGCATTGCGACTCGAGCCCAACATCGGTGGCGGTACCTCGGCGACCCAACAGCTGGTGGAGTACTTGGCCGGGCGAGATGCGCTCCTGGTGCTCGACAACTGTGAGCATGTGGTCGAAGCATGTGCTGACCTGGCAGAACGGGTCCTTGCTCGATCCACCGCCACTGCGATTCTCACGACGACGCGTCAGCGTCTCGGCGTCGCCGGCGAGCGGGTGATCGCGGTGCCGTCCCTCGATGCCGAGCACGACAAATCACCAGCGGTCGAGCTCTTCATCGAACGGGCACTTGCGGTCAACCCGTTGCTCAAGGCGAGTCGAGCGGAGCGGTCGACGATCGGTGAGATCTGTCGCCGGCTCGACGGCATGCCACTCGCGATCGAGCTGGCTGCCGCCCGTGCCGCGGTTCTGACCCCCGCCGAGATCCTCGACCGGATGGCCGACCGATTCCGCCTCCTGTCCGGCGGGCGAGGGCGGCATCGCCGCCGGACCCTGCAGGCAACCCTCGACTGGAGCTACGACCTGCTCGACGGGGAGGAGCAGGCCTTCTTCCGGTCACTCGGACTCTTCGTCGGTTCGTTCGATCTCGCGGCTGCCCGTGCCGTCACCGACACGACCGACTACGAGTCGATGGACCTCTTGGAGTCGCTGGTGGCGAAGAACCTGGTGGCGATCGACGAGTCGAGCCTCGGGACTGCTCGCTATCGACTCCTGGAGTCCGTGCGCATCTACGCTGGTGATCAGCTCGCTCGTCACGACGAAGCAGGGCTCTCCCAGGACGCCTACGTCGAGTATTACCGCACCATCGCGTCGACCTCTGACTTCGTCATCGCGGGCGACATGAACCGGGCCCTTCGCCTGCGACCGGATTGGCCGAATGTCGCTGCGACCCTCGAGTACCTGATCTCGGACGCCGATTTCGACTCGGCCGCCGCCATGGCCTTTGGCTGTCAAGGGATGTGGGAGTCGCAGCTGCCGGCTACGGAAGGCCGCCGCTGGCTCGAGCTTCTCGTCGACCAGATGCCGCCCGGGCCCGACCGCGACTGGATGATCTTCGGGCTCGTCATGATGTGCATCCTGCTCGACGACTGGACGGTCGCTCACAGCCTTCTCCAGCAGGCGTCGAAGACGGCGGCGCCGGCACCTCGGGCCATGGCGGCGGGCACGTTGTCGTTCTTGTTGTGTCGTGTCGACCCCGACGCGACCCTGCGGCTCGCCCACCTCGGTCGCAGTCTGGTGGCCGAGAATGACCTGGGGACAGAGTTCCTCTACCCGTCGGTGTGGTCTGAGGGAGTGCATTCGTTGTATGCCGCACGGTTCGATGAGGCCCGCGAACGATTCGAGGCCGCTCACGAGCTGTCGTGCGCGAGCGAGACCCAGACGAACAACTTCGTCATGACCGGCCTTGCTGTCGCGGCGGCCCAGGTTCTCACCGGCGACCCGGAGGCGGCGCTTCGGAGCCTCGACGCGGCCGACTGGAGCGCCTCCGTGTGGGATTCGTCTCCGATCGTGCGAGCCCTCGCCCTCATCGATGTCGGACGCTCGGCCGAAGCGGCCGACCTGGTGGTCGGATTCGGCTACGACGCGCTACGCGGCCGTCTGGCCCGGATGGCCAACGATGCGGTTCTGGGTCTCGCCGCCCTGGCGATCAACCAGGGTGATGTCGAGCACGGGTGGAAGCTGCTGCAACAGGCAGCATCGCCGCGCACCCCGTTCACGATCGGTTTGGCCGAGGGTCTCGCTGACCGAATCGGACACGGCGAGGCCATGCGTCACATGCATCGGGTGCGCGATGTGCCGCTGGCCGAGCTCGACGCGACCGAGGCGCTCCGCGAGGAACTGACCCGGCTCAAGGCCGCCCGGTTTTGAGCGCCTCCATCACCGGTCGCCAGGTGTTGATGTCACTGCCGCCCGGCGCGTAGAAGCTGATCCGGTCGACGACATCGCCATAGCGGCGGGTCAACTCGGGGGCGATCGTGGCGGGCTCGCCGACGACGGCGAAGGTATTGAGAACCTCATCGTCGATGAGACGGCCCATCTCGACCCAGTTGCCCTTCTTCGAGAGGGTGTTGAGTTCGGGATGCAGCCCTTCCCAACCGTGGAGTTCGAATACCTTGGCGTAAGCGGGGGTCGAGCCGTAGAACGCGATCTGTTGGCGAGTGGCCGCCGCGGCGTTCTCCATCTCTTCCTCGTTCTTGCCGCTGACCACGAAGAACGGACCGGAGATCATGAAGTCGTCCATCGACTTGCCCGCCCGCTTGCGCCCCTTGGCGACGTTCGGGATGGTGACTTCGCGGAGGTACTTCTCGGTGGTGAATCCGTGGCAGATGATGCCGTCGCAGACTTCGCCGGCGGTTTGAGCCATGAGCTCGCCGACTGCAGCCAGCCAGATCTTCGGCGGTCCGAACTCTTCGAGATCTGACCTGTCGGGCTCGAAGAACGGTGTCATCAGGCGGTGCTGGTAGAACTCGCCGCGATGGTTGAGACGCTCACCGGTCTCCCACGTGTGCCAAATGGCCCGGACAGCCTCGACCATTTCGCGCATGCGGGCGGCCGGCTTTGACCACTCCATGGAAAAGCGTTTCTCGATGTGGGGCTTGATCTGGGTGCCGAGGCCGAGATGGAACCGTCCCTTGGTCAGTGCCTGGAGGTCCCACCCGAGGTTGGCCAGCAGCATCGGGTTTCGGGCGAAGGCAACAGCGATGCCGGTGCCGAACTCGAGACGCTCCGTGTGGCCGGCCGCGACAGCAATCGGAAGGAACGGATCGTGGCTGGTCTCTGCGGTCCACACCCCGTCGTAGCCGGCCTCTTCCTGGGCGCGGGCCTGGGCGGCGATCTTTTCGATGTCGGGTGATTGCCCGAGTCCTCCGTCAACTTTCATGGCGGGCAAGCTAGTGGAGGAGTATTCGTTCGGCCGAATCGGTGTCCGATGGGGAGTTCGGCTGGATGACGTCCTGATGACGGGCTGCGCGTTTCATGTCGATCATGAGAAAACTCGCAATCCTCGTCGCCACTGTCCTACTCGGTGCTGCGTGCAGTTCCAGCCCGACGGAGCCGTCCACGACGGAAACCGGGTCGGGCGACGCTGCATCCGACGAGGTGGTCGTCGAAGAGGAGCCGGTTGTCGAGGAGGAGCCGGTTGTCGAGGAGGAGCCGGAGCCCGTCATCGAGCCGATGACCCTCGCCCTTGGTCCCGATCCGATCGGATCGACCGATCCGCTCGAGACCGTCAACCATCTCGCCTCGGTCGACGTGTGGCCCGGTGACGATGGTGTTGTCGTGCAGTTCCCGACGATGGAGAACGGTGGCGTTCGGGTCGAGGTGCAGGATCAGATACAGCAGATCGACGCCTTCTGTGACCTCTACATGAGCGGTGACGAACTCGTCGCGACATGCACGGGCTACAACCGGGCCGACGGTTCGTTCCTCGAACAGGAGGAACGAACCATCGTGGATGTTGCGGCGGGCTACGCCTTCTCGGTGCCGCTCTCTGCCGATGCCAACTATGTCGTTCTGACGATCGGTGGCGTCGAGTACATGGCCCCGACCGCAGTCTTCTCCGATGCGCCGGGGATGGTGCAGATCAACCCGGACGGTTCGTTGGCCAACGAGGTAGTCCGCATCATCGGTATCGGCACCGCCGCTGACGTGGCCGCGGCGATCGGCTGATCCCCTCTCAGGGGTCGGTCGTTGTGGCCATGAGATCCTCGAACGCGGCTGCCGCCCCGGTGGACAACCCGCCGACCGTCAGCACGCGATCGTCGATCTGGGTGATTGGCATCACGTCGCGAGTGGACGACGTGAGGAACGCTTCGGCCGTCGTGGTCAGGTGTTCCATCGGCACTTCGATCTCTTCGCATCCGATCACCTCGATGACGAGCTCGCGAGTGACGCCCGCCAGACAACCCGATGAGAGCGGCGGAGTGACAAGGCGTCCCTCGAACTCGACGAAGATGTTGGTGCCCGTGCCCTCGCACAGGTTGCCGATCGTGTTCGGGAAGATCGCTTCCGACGCTCCGGCCTCCTTGGCCCGGGCGAGAGCCACGACGTTTTCGGCGTAGCTGGTCGACTTGACGCCGGCGAGCGCGCCTCGTTCGTTGCGGGGCCACGGCACGGTGATGACGTGTGCGGTCGAATCCCATCCCCGGTTCGGACCGAGAGCGATGAGCACGGTGGGTTCACTCTCGTTGCGGCCGGAGCCGAGTGGACCGCGGCCCGCGGTGACCGTTATGCGGACGATTCCGGCATCGGGCCGGGTGGCGAGGGAGGCGGCGATCGCCGAGCCGAGCTCGTCGTCGGTCATCGGGAGGTCGAGCAGGAGGCCGGCCAACGAGCGACGTAGGCGGCGCAGATGGCGGGTCAATGCGAAGGGTTCGCCGCGCACCACGCCGGTGGTCTCGAAACACCCGTCGCCGACGGTGAACCCATGATCGACCGCCGAGAGCGTTGCCGCGTTCGGAGCGACCAGTTCGCCGTTCAGCCACCACCGTTCTGAGCGGTTCTCGGTCGCCATCATGCCGGGTCGCCGCAATCGCTGAACCAGGTGTATTCGTCGCCGACGAGCTGCCAGTGGAGCTCGCGGGCGACGGCGTCGTCGCCGGTGCCGACCTCGACCTCCACGGTCGTCACAGCGGCGATCGAGGTGGTGAGTCCGTCGGTCGTGTAGTCCCATGGTCCGACGACACCCTCGGCGCGGAACGTGAGCGCGGGAGCGGTGACATCCTCGAGATAGGTACGGCACACATCCGAGCCGTATCGATCGAGCGTGGCCTGATTCAAACGGGCGAGCAGGAAGTCGATGTCGTCGTCGGCGAATGCCGCCAGGTAGAGGCCAAAGAACGATTCGACCGTTTCGGTGGCAGGCACTGTAGTGGTCGTAGTGGTCGTAGTGGTCGTAGTGGTCGTGGTCGTGGTTGTTGTGGTTGTGGTCGTGGTTGTGGTTGATGTGCTGGTCGAGGTCGGCGCCGCATCCTCTGATCCGCCCGTCGTGAGGCCGAGGATCGCGATGACAATCAGCACCGCACCGAGGGCGATCAGCACGTACCCGGTCCGACGTTGGTCCATCCCGTCATGATGCACCATCCGGGACTGTCATACCCCCTGTTCATGATGAAGGGGTGCAGAGCACTGACTTCATCGAACGCATGGCGATCAACCTCATGGTGACCACCCTTGATCACCCTGTCGCGGCAGCCGTTGCGCGGTCGGCCCGCATCAGCGAGCTCTGCGGCCCCGAGGACTTCGCCGGCCGGCACGGGCTCACGGTCCCGCTGATCGAGTCGGCCGAGGCGGGTCGCATTCCGTTCGGTTCGCTTCCGGCCGGGTATGGAGCCGTGCTGGCCGCGCTCGAGGTCGATCTCCTGGCAATGGCCGACCTCGCGTCGACCTAGGCCTCCGTCAGCTCCTGGCAGCGCGCCCACAAGTCTTCGTCGACCTCGACCTCGGTCGCCCGTCGGCCGTCCGCGCCGGGGAGTCGAGCCCCGGGTTGCTCGCTCACGAGTGCGCCGAGCCGGCGAAGTCGATCGATGAACGCTCCGTCGGCATGGGCGCTCGGGTCGATCACGAGATAGTGCTGCCCGATGTTGTGCGGTGAGCCGTCCGGCGATTTCAGCGGCGGGATGTCGGCGCTGAGATTCGAACCGGTGAGCGCACCGGCGAGAATCTCGACGAGGAGTCCTATGCCGTAGCCCTTGTGACCTCCGGCCGAGAGCATCGAGCCGGCGACCGCTTCTGCCGGGTCGGTGGTCGGGTTTCCTTCGGCGTCGACGGCCCAACCCGGTGGAATGGACTCTCCTTTGGCGGCGGCCATGGTGATCGTGCCCAACGCCACGGCACTGGTGGCGAAGTCGAACTGGAACGCAATACCGCCCTCGCCATCCGGTACGGCCATGGCAATCGGGTTGGTGCCGAGGACGGCGCGTGAACCACCTGGCGGGGCCACGCGCGGCGATGCGTTGGTGGCACCGATGGCGATCATTCCGGCGAGTGCGAGCTGTTCGGTGAAGTAGCCGAGCGAGGTGGCAGTGTGGGAGTGAGCAACCGAGAACGAACAGACTCCATTGGTGCGGGCCGCAGCCACCGCTTGCTCGAAGCCGGCCGCGAAGGCGGGTTGGGCGAACCCGAGCCCGGCGTCCACGATCACGGTGCCGGGTCGCGGGACAGACACAATCGGCTCGACGGATCCGTCGACCCGCCCCGTGCCGAGCTGCGTGCAGTAGCTCTCCAGGTACGAGAGCCCGCAGATCCGGTTCCCGTTGGATTCGGCCACCGCTGTTGCGTGGGCGACATGGCCGGCAACGTTCGGCGCCGCCCCTGCGGCAACCAGGGCGGACCGAGCGATGGACTCGATCTCTGGCACTGCTACACGAATCATGGGCCGCACTTTACGTCGGATACTGTCGCCGTCATGAAGGTTCTCGTCATGGGTGGTACCCAATTCAATGGTCTGGCTCTCGTCCACGAACTCGTTGCCCAAGGGCACGATGTCTCGGTCTGTAATCGAGGGCGAACCGAATCCGACATCCCGGACTCGGTGCACCGACTCGTTGCTGACCGCACCGATCACGATCAGCTTCGTCGGGCGCTGGCGGGTACGAACTGGGACTGCGTCCACGACCTGAGCGCGTACCATCCCGAAGACGTCGAGATCATGCTCGAGATCCTGCCGGGCCACGTCGGCCATTACATCTTCGCCAGCTCAACGGTCACCTATCGGTCAAAGAATGGACCGATCACCGAGGCAGATCCCGACGAGCGCGGTGAGACACAGATCGAGTATGGCCTGCACAAGTTGCTGTGCGAGGACCTCCTGTTCGCGGCCCATGCCGAAACCGGGTTCCCGGCATCCACCGTGCCGTTCTCCATGGTGCTCGGTCCGCACAACGCAATGACCGATCGCGAGCAGCGCATGTTCCGACGGGTTCTCGACGGTCGACCGATCCTTGTCCCCGGCGATGGTTCAACGCTTCTTCAGGTCGGTGATGTCACCGACCAGGCGCGAGCCATGGAGCAGATGATGGGCAAGGAGGTCACGTTTGGCCGGCGCTACAACGTCACCGGCGCGGCGGGAATCAGTCGCAACGACTATGTGGCCATGATCGGTCGAGTGGTGGGCCGCGAGCCAGTCGTGGAAGCGGTGCCGGATTCGCTGATGGAAGCGCTGTGGACGGGTCGGGAGTCCGTCACGATCGGCGCACCGAGCGGTGCTCTCGACACCCGCTCATCGACGCCGCCCGACCCGACCAGCCCCCGGGCAATCCTTCGCACCCGTTTCATGTTGTGCCTCAACATGGTCCAACAGCTGGCGCCGAACGTCCATTGGTGGAACCAGGACACCGTCTTCAGTACCGATCGGCTCCGAGCCGATGTGGGGTGGGCGCCCGAGCAGACCACGGAATCGATGCTTGCCCGCACCTACGAATGGTGGCAGGGAAGCGAGAACGCGACCTTGGAGTACGACTGGAGCACCGAGGAGCAGATTCGCTCCTTGATCGGCTGACCCAGCGCCCGGGGAACGGTGTGCCAACATTCAGGCCATGTTTCGGCGTGTCATCGCCGGCCTGATTCTCGGGCCCGCGCTTCTCATTGGTTCGTTTGCGTGGTCGGGATATCTTGCGCTGCGTTCCGTTTTCGATGAAGACAGGACCGAGAAGGTCGCCGAGGAGCTGCTGAGCAACGATGAGGTGCGGGCGCAACTGGCCGAGAACCTCGGCGTTGCCATCGCCGCAGCGCTCCCCGACGATGTCCCGCTCACCTCCGAACAGATCGACGCCGCCGCACTCCGAGTGCTCGATGACGAACGTGTCACCGACCTGTTCCTCGTGGCCTTCGGCTCAACTCATCGGGCCTTCCTCGGGGAAGGTGACGCCCCGCAGTCGCTTGATCTCGCTCCCGCGGCGGCAGCGGCTCGAGAGCAGATCGCGGCCATCTCGCCGACGGCCGCGGCGTCGCTCCCGGAGACGCCAGACTTCGTGGTGGAGCTGCCGACGGAGAAGATCCCGAACGCCAGTCCGGTGAAGTCATTCCTCGAGACCGCCGTGCCCTTCCTGGCGGGTATCTCAGTGGTGCTCGTGTTGATGGCGTTTCTCACGACGAGCGATCGTCCGTCGGTTCTGGCCCGTGCGGCGCGATGGGCCATCGCGGCCACGGCCATCTATCTGTTGTTCGGCCTTGGTGTCCCCGCGCTGCTGCGGGCGGTTGCCCCCGACCAGGTCGAGGTGCTGGCAGCCCTGCTCACAGCAGTTCTTCGAGAAACACTGGTGCCCTCGATCGCGCTCGGCGTCGTCGGCGCCGGCCTCTTGGTGGCGTCGTGGCTGTGGCCGGAGGGAGGCCGCCGGTCTGCGGCCGCACCGCAACCGCAACCGCGACCGCAACCGCGGCCCCAACCCGTTCCGGCCCCCGTTCAGGCCCAGCCGGCGCGCCAAACGGCCCCGCGTATCGCCGAGCCGACCACCCCTGCTCGCAACCCCGTCACCCCACCGGCGGCCGCTCGGCCCGCCGCACCACCGCTGCCAGCACCCCCGCCCCGCCCAGCGGCGCCTCGGCCCGCGCCGACTCCACCGCCTGCGGAGCCGACGTCGTTTCGCCCGACGCTGCCGACACGGTCAAGCCCTGGTGAGGTCGAACTACCGTCGTGGACGGGCGACACGGAATCGCCCCCGGCGGAGGAGGCCAACATCACCTGGCTTCCGCCTCGGTGGGTGGAGGCCCACGGCTGGGTTCTCGATCCCGCCGACACGCGTCCGATCCCGCCCAACGCTCGTTGGGTCGAGGGAGTCGGACACATCGTGCCCGGGCCGCCCCCTAGTTGATCTGCTTCTCCATGCCCTCCCAGTAGGGCGAGCGAAGCTTGTATTTCTGAAGCTTGCCGGTGGCGGTGCGAGCAAGCTCGTCACGGAACTCCACCCTCGTCGGGCACTTGTAGTGGGCAATGAGTTCGCGACAGTGGTCGATCAGATCGCGCTCGGTGGCCTCGATCCCAGGAGCAAGCACCACGAGGGCCATCACGGTCTCGCCCCACTTCTCGTGCGGCACGCCGATCACGGCTGTCTCGAGTACGGCCGGATGCGAGAACAGGGCATCCTCCACTTCGATGGACGACACGTTTTCGCCGCCGGAGATGATGACGTCCTTCTTGCGGTCGGCGATCGTGACGTAGTTCTCGTCGTCGATGATGCCGCCGTCGCCGGTATGGAACCAGTCGTCCTCGAGCGCTTCGGCGGAAGCATCGGGATTGTCCCAGTAGCTCTTCAGAATGTGATTGCCGCGGGCGAGGAGCTCGCCATCGGACGCGACGTCCATCGTGACACCGAACGCGGGAGCACCGGCTCGCGAGAGCTTGGCTGCCCGCTCGTTGGGGGTGAGATCGTCCCATTCCGCCCGTGAGCGGTTGATGGTGAGCAGAGGAGCGGTCTCGGTCAAGCCGTAGATCTGGATGAACTCCCAGCCGAGTTCGGTTTCGACCCGTTCGATGGTGCGGGTCGGAGGCGGTGCTCCGGCAACGATGATGCGCACGCGATCGCGACCGGGAATCTCGCCGTCCCATTCGGCGGCTGCGTCGAGGATGGCGGAAACCACGGCCGGAGCGCCGCACATGACGGTGACGCCGTGTTGTTCGACCCGGCGCAGGATCTCGGCGCCGTTCACCTGACGCAACACCACCTGAGGGACACCCATGGCGGTCATGGCATAGGGCATGCCCCAGCCGTTGCAGTGGAACATGGGCAACGTGTGGAGGTAGACGTCGCGGTCGTTCACGCCGGCGTGCCAGCCGAAGACCGCCGAGTTGGTCCACAGGTTGCGGTGGGTCATCTCCACGCCCTTGGGGCGGGCGGTGGTGCCACTCGTGTAGTTGATCGTGGCCGTGGCATCCTCATCGGGCTCCCACGGCTCGGGTTCGACACCCATCTTGTAGAGCGAGTCGGAGTCCTCGCCGGCGATGAAGAGGTGAGGAACTTCGATGTCGCCGAGCGAATCCTTGAGCTCAGGATCGATGATGAGCACCTCGCAGCCGGAATGCTTGACGATGTAGTCGACCTCCGCTCGGCTGAGGCGAAAGTTGATGGGCACGGCCACGCGGCCGTAGGCGCTGGCGCCGAAGAGCACCGTCAGGAGGCGTGCCGAGTTCTGCGAGACGATTCCGATGCGTGCACCGAGGTCGAGGCCAAGTGCATCAAGGCCGGCCGCGAGGCCTTTGGCCAGTTCGGCGAACCGGCTGTAGGTGATTCCGTCGAGGGCTGGTGCAGGCTGATCCGGCTCGTCGATGACGCCGATGCGGTCGCCGTAGACAAGGTCTGCCCGCCGAATGTGGTCGGCGACGGTCATTGGTGTCTGCATTGCTTCTCCCCTGATGCGAGCCCTGATCATTTCGCAAAAAACAAAACTCGTACAACACTTGCAGGCACAATTGGTGTGTGACAGTGCGCGTCGACAAGTGGATGTGGTCGGTTCGGGCGTTCAAGACCCGCACCCAGGCCACCACCGCGTGCACCGAGGGTCGTGTCTTCGTCAACGATGTCGCGGCCAAGCCGTCGACCAAGATCGGCCCGGGCGACGTGGTTCGAGCCCGGCGCCGTGAGCGGACCTACATCTATCTCGTGATCGAGACCATCGAGAAACGGGTGTCCGCTCAGCGGGCGGCGGAGTGCTTCGAGGATCGTTCGCCGCCACCCGAACCCAGTGATCACCTGACGACGCCGGTGTTCGCCCAGCGCGACCGTGGCGCGGGCCGACCGACGAAGCGTGACCGCCGCCAGATCGACAGGTTGCGGGGGCGGAGAAGGTAGAGCCGCCGGAGCTAGCCGAGCCAGAGCTCGGTTTCGGGATGGAACTGGCTCCACGCGAACCAGAACGCCTGGTGAGTGGGGAGTTCGGCGCCGTCGGCGGCGAACGCGATGAATCCGCCGCCTGACGCCTGAAGCATCACGCCGGCGTTGTCGACCCCCTCGCCACGGTCGAAGGCCGCCTTCGCGGCGGCGACAGCGAAGGCGACCGGTGTGCCGTCGTCCGTCACCACGCCGACAATCGGCGCCTGTACATCGAGGCGGGGGTCGACAGCACCGATCGGGAAGATCGGGCCGTTGTCGTCTCGACCCCGGAGCGGATCGGCGAGATACGAACGGCCATAGCCGCCGTCAGAGGCCAGTACGAATGATTCGGGATGATCGGCTTTCCAGTCGCCCCAGGTCGTCGTCACAACGCTGACCTGCTCCAGCACCACACCGGCGTCCTGAAGCGGACCACTGAGGGCAACGCCGGTGAACGTGTCGAAGACCGAGCGGGTGTGGAACTCGTACATGACCTTGTTGGAGCGAGAAAGCAGACCACTCGTGCGAAGTTCATACGTTTCGGTGCCAAGGTCGGTGAGGTAGGCCTGAGCAGATCCACACAGCGTGCAGTAGGGGATCCCGACGCGACGGCCACCGATGGTCATGTTGATCATCTCGTGGACCTCCATCATGTTCTTCGGGAAGGCGACCGCCTCGCCGTTCACCTCGACTCCGAAGACGAGCCGGTCATCGGCGAGCCAGTCGTCGTCGGTGTTGGCCTGCACGACGGCGGGGTCGTTGAGGGCGGGTATGCAGCCTTCCGGGCAGCCGAGCTGCGTCAGGTGAAGCGGGCGGTCGTCGATGCGCACGCCACCCCAGGACAACCAGCGCCAGTCGATGTCGGCGTCCTCGTCAGCAAAGAACGGGGCCCATCCCGGTTCGACGAGTTCGAAGATCCGTCCTTTCCACTCGCGATATCCGGGCGGCGCCGGCGTGTCCCACACGAGCAGATGGTTCGTCGTCGTGCCCCAGACATCCCGGTCGGCCTCGACCACGATGCCGGTGTTGGCAATCCACGCGTCGACGGCTGCCGCGCCCAGCGGGACATCCGGCGGTACGAAGCGCAGGAGATCGGAGAACAACCAGGCCAGGCGAGGATCGTCGGCGCTGCCCAAGCGAACGAGTGCGTCGAGGTCGGGCGTCCCGGTCGGCAACGAGTCGATCAGACTGTCGATGTCGGCGACCACGGAAACGGGGAGAGCGCCCCGCGGCGCTTCGGGCGCGGCCGGATTGTCGCCCGCCGGTTCGGTGTCGACCGAGCACGCGGTGAAGACCAGGGCTGACGACAGCAGCAAGATGGCGCCGCGGCGACGTCGCTCGAACATGGTGAGGAAACTCCGACGGTGGCAAAGAAGTTCCCGTCCGGTTGATCCGCGATAATGGCCCATGCCCATGCCCCCGTTCGAGAAGCTGCTCGTGGCCAACCGGGGCGAGATCGCAATCCGGGCGTTTCGTGCCGCCACTCAGCTGGGTGTCCGCACCGTGGCGATCCACACCTACGAGGACCGCAACAGCCTTCACCGACTCAAGGGCGACGAGGCCTACGAGATCGGGGAGCGAGGCCATCCGGTTCGCGCCTATCTCGACATCGACACCATCGTCGACGCGGCCAGACGGGCGGGCGCCGACGCGGTGTATCCGGGTTACGGGTTCCTGTCGGAGAGCCCTGACCTCGCGGCAGCCTGCGCCGAGGCCGGGCTGATCTTCGTCGGCCCGTCGGCGGCGGTGCTCACGCTCACCGGCAACAAGATGCGCGCACGCAGTTCGGCGCTGGCCGCCGGTCTACCGGTTCTCCACCAGTCAGAAGCGCTCACCGATCCCAACGAGGCGCTGACCAAAGCGGAGGAGATCGGTTATCCGATCTTCGTCAAGGCGGCCGCCGGTGGTGGCGGTCGCGGTCTGCGCCGGGTGGAACGCCCGGCTGATCTGCCCGATGCACTGGCCTCCGCGAGGCGCGAGGCGGAGAGCGCATTCGGCGACGCCACGGTCTTCCTCGAGGAGGCCGTCACCGATGTGCGTCACATCGAGGTGCAGGTGCTGGCCGACGCCGCCGGTGACGTCGTGCACCTCTACGAGCGTGATTGTTCGATGCAGCGCCGATTCCAGAAGGTTGTGGAGATTGCGCCGGCCCCGCATCTCGCTCCCGAGGTTCGCGAGGCGCTCTGCGCCGACGCGGTCGCCTACGCGCGGTCGATCGACTACCGCAATGCGGGCACCGTTGAGTTTCTGGTCGACGGAACCGGTCGTCACGTCTTCATCGAGATGAACCCTCGAATCCAGGTGGAGCACACGGTCACCGAGGAGATCACCGACATTGATCTCGTGGAGTCACAGCTCCGGATAGCGGGGGGAGCCACCTTCGACGATCTCGGCATGAGCCAAGACACCATTCATGCGCACGGGTTCGCGCTCCAGTGTCGGATCACAGCCGAGGATCCGGCCAACGACTTTCGCCCCGACACCGGCCGCATCGTCGCTTTTCGCGAGCCGGGCGGTGCGGGCATCCGGCTCGACGGCGGCACCGGCTTCGTAGGCGCCGAAGTGTCGCCGTACTTCGACTCGCTCATCGTGAAGCTCACGTGTCGAGCGCCCGACTTCGCATCGGTGCTCCGCCGCTCGGAGAGGGCGCTGGCCGAGTTCAGGGTCCGCGGTGTCGGCACCAACATCGCGTTCCTGCAAGCGGTCCTGGCCGACGAGGACTTTCGCGATGGACTGGTGACCACCAACTTCATCGATCAGCGCCCGTACCTGACCGCAGCGTCGGTGGGTGCTGACAGGGCCAGCCGCCTGCTGCGCTATCTCGCCGACGTCACGGTCAACCGGCCCAATGGCGCACCCCCCGCCCTGGTCGAGCCGTCGACCAAGTTGCCGCCCCGTCCCGAGGTCGACCCACCGAACGGATCCAGTCAGCGACTCACGGACCTCGGCCCCACCGGCTTCGCCGAGTGGTTGCGAGCGAGCAACGACGTTGCGGTCACCGATACCACCTTGCGCGATGCCCACCAGTCGATCCTCGCGACGCGGGTTCGGACCCTCGATCTCGTCGCCGGCGCCCGTCATCTCGCCCACTCGCTTCCGAACCTGCTCAGCCTCGAGTGCTGGGGTGGGGCCACATACGACGTCGCCCTGCGCTTCCTCCACGAGGACCCCTGGGACCGCCTCGCCCAGATCCGTGAGGCCGCGCCGAACCTGTGCCTCCAGATGCTCCTGCGGGGTCGCAATACCGTCGGTTACTCGCCGTACCCCGACATCGTCTGCCGTCGCTTCGTCGCGGAGGCCCATCGAACCGGGGTCGACCTCTTCCGGATTTTCGATGCGCTCAACGACGTCGAGCAGATGCGCCCTGCAATCGAGGCCACTCTCGAGACCGGGGCCATCGCTGAGGGGACGCTGTGCTACTCGGGTGACCTCTCCGATCCCGCCGAAGCGCTCTACAACCTCGACTACTACCTCCGCATCGCCGAGGAGCTCGTCGCCGCCGGGGTTCACGTCCTGTGTGTGAAGGACATGGCCGGCTTGTTGCGGGCGCCTGCCGCCCGCACCCTCATACGGGCGCTCAAGGAGCGGTTCGATGCGCCCGTTCACCTGCACACCCACGACACGTCCGGCGGTCAGCTCGCCACCTATCTGGCGGCAATCGAGGTGGGTGTCGACGCCGTTGATGCGGCAGCCCCGCCGCTGTCGGGCATGACCAGTCAGCCGTCAATGAGCGCCCTGGTCGCCGCCACCGACCACAGCGCACGCGACACCGGGCTCGATCTCGAGGCCATCGGTGACCTCGAGCCCTACTGGGAGGCCGTCCGCAACCTCTACTCACCGTTCGAGGCCGGGTTGCGTTCGCCCACCGGCACCGTCTACCGCCACGAGATTCCCGGGGGCCAGTTGAGCAACCTGCGTCAGCAGGCGCGTGCGCTCGGGCTCGACGACCGCTTCGAGGACGTCGAGCGTCTCTACGCGGCGTGTGACCGCATCCTCGGGCGTCCGATCAAGGTGACGCCCAGTTCGAAGGTGGTGGGCGACCTCGCGCTGCACCTCGTCGCCTCCGGTGTGACGCCGGAGCAGCTCCAAGCCGATCCTCGCAGCGTCGATCTCCCCGACAGCGTCGTGGCGTTCCTACGGGGCGAACTCGGTACGCCGGAGGCCGGCTTCCCGGAACCGTTCCGCACCGCAGCACTTGCCGACCGTCCCGACGCGGCACCGCCCACCTCGCTTTCCGACGACGATCGGGACGCGCTCGACGGCACGTCCGCCCGCAAGACACTGAACCGGCTTCTCTTCCCGGCCCCCGCCAAGTCCCAGCAGGAGATGGAGGAGCGCTATGGCGACCTCTCGGTTCTGCCGACTTCGCTGTTCTGGTACGGCCTCGACGAATCGGAGGATGACGTCTCTGTCGGACTCGACCGTGGCGTTCGCGTGCTGGTCGGACTCGAAGCGATCGGGGAGCCCAACGAGGAGGGCTTCCGGTCGGTCGTCTTTCGGCTGAATGGGCAGCTGCGCCCCGTCGACGTGCTCGATCGGGCTGTCGCCACCGATGTCGTGGCCGCCGAACAGGCCGACCCCGATCGCCCGGAACACGTCGCAGCGCCGTTCCGTGGTGTCGTCAACGTCTCGGTCGAGGCGGGCTCCGTCATCAGCGCCGGCGAGTCGTTGGGCGTGATCGAGGCCATGAAGATGGAGTCACACATCACGTCACCATTTGACGGCACCGTCGTCCGAGTGGCCATCGGTGCGGCCGCTTCGGTCGAACCGGGTGATCTCGTCATGGTGCTCCGCCCGAGCGGTACCCCGGACTCGCCGGTGATCTACGCCGACGAGAGCTTCTAGTTCGCCGACTCCTGCTCGCCGGGCAGGTGCCCGGCCCGGTGACCGTCGGTCCAGTCCTCGGTCTGTGGGGCATCGGTGAGCCCGCCCAGGATCCGTAGCTGTGGAACCTCTCGCATGCTGCGCTTCATCTCCGCGAATCCGGGGAAGCCGGCGAGTTCCACTACAGCGTCCCAGAGCCGGAGGGCATCGGCGTCGTCGGGGACCCGCGAGATGACCGGGCCGAAGAACGACAGCCCGTCGGGCGGGTGGAACGTGATGATCGGCGTGCCCACGTCTCGGCCGGTGCGGGAGAGCGCGAGATCCGACTCCTCATCGATCAGCTGATCCCACGACTCATCGTCGAGCGCTTCGGCGAAGCGGGTGGGAACGCCGGCCGCCTCGAGCACCTCGACCGCGTGCTCGGTGGTGCTCAGTTTGGTTCGCATCCCCGAGCCTGTGGGCAGGTCCCAGTACGACTCGCCGTAGGCGGTCACCAGCGCGGCGATTCGTCCACGGCCGAGATCGGCGCGCACGGCGGCCGCGACCCGTAGGAAGCGCAGGCCGGCGGTGTGACCGAATTCGTAGCCTCCGGGGAACTCGGTGGCGTAGTCCTTGTGTTTGTTGATGAGGCGCAGCGAGATGAACCTGTAGTCGACGTCGTAGTCGCGTTGGGCGGCAACCTTCTCGACCCACCGAGACGTGATCCAGGCAAACGGACAAACGGGGTCCCAGAAGAACTCGATGTCAGGCGTCATGGGGGAGTGATCCTTTCGCCGCCCGAAGGTAGCCATACGGCGTTGCCGCGGCGAAGTTGCTCACGCGACTCGTGTAGACATCGGCGTACTTCTCGACCTGGCGGGCGAAGAGGCTCTTGTCGACGCCGGCGCGCATCAACGGCCCCCACACGTCGTTGCCCTGCGCGGCGGCGGCCTGGGCCAGTGGTGCGATCTTCGCAGCGATCGCGGCGACCTCGGCGGCCGCGGTCTCGATCGAGGCGTCGAGCTTGTCGCGAGGCTTCTCCGCCACCACCCGGCGACGTCGCCGGAGCCGGAGTTGTGCGTGAGCCTGCTCGAGGCGGCCCTTCTCGAGCATCAGCTCGCTCAGTTGACGCTCGGTATCGGCAAAGGCTTCGGCGGCCTCGACCTCGTCTTCGAGCTCACGGGCGATCAGACAGGTGCGCCAGCGCAGGACATCCTTGGTGACGTGGACGTCGCCGAAGAGGTGGTCACCCACGTAGAGGAACTGTGATGGATCGTGCCCGAGCGATGACTCGACCATGCGGGCGTTGCCGCCGTGATAGACCTCGCCACTCTCAAGGGCGCCGTTGTGGGGTTCGAGGTGCCCGAGCTCATCGTCGACCAGGCGGAAGATCGGGCCGCGCTCGGAGAAGAAGCGGGGCTTGGCCGCAGCCACGATCACGACATCGAAGAGGTCTCGCCATGTCTGGCCGTCGGGCATCGACTTGTTGAAGCACCAGTTCATCATGCGCTCGGAGTACCACCACTCGGAGTTAGTGATCAGGAGCAGCTGCTTGCCGGCCAGGCGTTGGTCGGTCAGCGTCTCGATGATCCCGGGATCGAAGTCGACAAAGCGATCGGGATCGTCGACGATCTGCTGCTTGAGTGCGCCCTCCAGGTGAGCGGCACCAAGGGCCCGGTCGATCTCGCGGTAGAGCTGGAGATACGAGCTGATCCCGGCAAGGGGCTTCACGTCGTGGATCTCGATCAGCTGTGTCCACAGGGATGCACGGCTCAGCTCGAAGAGGGTGTTCATGAACTCGAATCGGTCTTCGCCGAGATCGATCACGATCTCGGCGTAGACGTTGCGTTGCTCATCGAAGCTCAACGCCTCGTTTCCGTGCTGAACCTTCATCACGTAGCCGAATCGGGTGGCCTTCACCAGGTTGCCGAGTTCGACGTCGAAGACCAGACCGAGTGTGAACGCACGAGGGTCGAACGTGAGCGACTCCACCGGCCAACCGCGCTCCGCCAGGCGTTGGCGGGCATGTTCGAAGGCGGCGCGTTCCCATTCGTCCACGTGGTAGTGGATGAGCGTGTAGTCCATGTCGTAGCCGATGGCCCGTACGCCGCGGAGGTTGAGCGTGCGATTGCAGTAGAGGTCGCGGCCGGGACTGGAGGTGAGGGGGTCTTCCATTGCGCTCAGTCTCGCACTCGCAACGGCTCAATCGCGTCGACATAGTCGGCGAGGCGGGCCGCGACCTCGATCGAGGCTTCAGGATCTTCGGGGTCGGGTGGTTCCCAGACTTCAGAGATTCGACGCCAGGAGTCCATACCGAGGAAGGGGCCGGCCTCGGCCTCGTCACCGAGGCCTTTCCGCCACTTCTTCTCCCTGGTCAGGAGGTGAACGAGGCACGCCTCGTTTTCGGCAGGATCGCGATGCTCCGCGTGGAAGCCGATCTCCAACGCCATCTCGCCGTCCCGGCGGACGAGCTGTGCCTCGTAGTGTTCGCGAGCCGCCTGGCCGTCGTCGGCGCCGAACCACACCTTCAGACCACGCCGGTGCGCACTGGCATGAACGATGCCGTGATCGTCGTCGACGAAGCCCTCGAGGGCGTCGAGAACATGTTCGAAGAATCCGGGTTCGGCCACGTCAGTTGATCTGGCCCGTCACGCTCACCGGTGTCACCCGAGCGACGAGTCGACCCTCGTTGACCATGGCACGTCGGAATTCCGCCCAATCGGAGTGATCGCCTCCCGTCACTGCTTTGTAGACGGCAACGAGTTCGTCGGCTGTCGCATCGTCGGGCGCGGTGCAGACCGGCGAAAGGTCGACCGTGGCGTCGATGGATACATAGCTCCAGGCGCTCGGCTCGCTGATGTGCAGCACGACCCGGTTGTCGCGCCGCATGTTGACGGTCTTTGCCCGACTGTCGGTGAGGGAGATGTTGATCGTGCCCTCCATGACCGCGTAGGCGATGTCAGATGATTGTGCGCGCCCGTCTCGCCGGAGTGTGATCAGCGTTGCGGTGCGGCGCCCGGTCGCCCAGGCCAGGGCTTCGGAAAGGTTCATCTCGACAGTCTCGCACTTCTGAGTCCTTCGACCTATTGGTCGACGTGCTCCTCAGCTCGTGGGGCAGTTGCGCCGACGGTAGAGACATGAGCTGGAGACAACTCTCGGGATTGATCGCCGTTGCCGCGCTCGCTGGGTCGTGCGGTAGCTCTGCGCCTGATCCGCTGCCCGTGGCCGAACGTACCGTTGCGTCCACGACGACACTGGCTCCCGAGGACGACAGCGTCGCGACGTCGGCACTCTCGTCGGCGGCGGACGGCGAAGAGATCGTCGATCACGGCGACCTCGACCCGGAGGCCGTCGTCGTTGCGGCCGTGCTCATCGCCTCGGGCGGCGATCTCGAAGCGGCGATCGCCGACGGATGGATCACCGAGGCCGAGGCGGAAGCCGCTTTGGCCGGAATCGAAGACGGGTCGCTCGCGGCTCTACTCGACTGAGCCCAACGGCTCAACGGCGTCCAGCGCCGTTGGTCGTTGGAGCACAGGGACACCGGCGTCGGATTTGATCAGTGACGCGCGGGCAACGGCGCGGCCTCCCCACCGGCGCCGAATGTCATCCACGAGTCCGTCGAGCGCTTCGGTCGGCCTTCCCTCCTCGGGGAACCGGATCGCCAGCTGTACCGCATCGGGCCGGGCGAGCCCGCTGAACGTGACTCCAATGAGAGAACACCCGACACGGCCCAGACGGGTGCCGGGGCCGTGGGGCCCGTCGACGAGGGAACTCAGCAGATCGTCAGCGGTGGCAGTGAGGATCGCGGTGGACGCAGTGGGTTCGAGCAGGGTCCGCGATCGGCTTTCGTGACGCAGATCGGCGGTACGGAACCGAACCGTGACGGTGCGCGTGAGGCGCTCGGCCTTGCGCAGCCGGGCCGCGACCTTCTCGACGAGTCCGAGGAGGTCGGTTCGCAGTTCGCCGCGGGTGCGAACTCGGATGCCGAGTGCCCGCTGCGCGCCCATGGATCGGTCGCGCCGGGCCGTGTCGACCTTTCGGGGATCGAGGTTGTGGGCGAGGTCTCGAAGATGGCGTCCAGAGTGGCTGCCGAGCAGGGACTGCATCTCCGCTCGGCCACTCGATGCGAGATCGCCGACCGTCTCGACCCCGTGGTTTCGCAGCTTCTCGGAGGTGGCCGGCCCGACTCCCCACAGGACTTCGACCGGAAGCGGGTGGAGGAATTCCCGCTCCCGGTCGGGATCAACAACGAGCAATCCATCGGGCTTGGACTGGGCGCTCGCCACCTTGGCCAGGAACTTGGTACGAGCCACGCCCACCGAGATCGGGAGGCCGACGTCGACCAGGACCCGGGTGCGTAGCTGAGCCGCGATGTCTGCGGGAGACCCGAAGATTCGAAGCGCACCGGAAACGTCGAGGAAGGCCTCATCGACAGAGATTGGTTCGACCTCAGGGGTGAAGTCGTGGAACCGTTCGAACACGGCGGAGGAAGCCTCGCCATAGGCCTCCATCCGGGGCTCCACCACGATTGCGTGGGGGCACAACATCCGCGCTTGGCGGCCGTTCATGGCTGAACGAACGCCGTAGGCCTTGGCTTCGTAGCTGGCCGCGAGCACGACGCCGCCGCCGACAATGACGGGTCGGTCCCGAAGGCGAGGATTGTCGCGCTGCTCGACCGACGCGTAGAAGGAGTCGAGATCCGCATGAAGGATGTTCGCGACGCCGGGCACATTCGGAGTGTAGAAGCGAACAAACGTTCGGTGCAAGCGGATGTTCGTTGTGCAGCGGGCATCATGGCCAGATGGCGACGCGGCGCTACGGAACGATAGTCAAACACCTCACCGACGACCCCGAGACGGCGGTGGAACTCGCGCAGAAGCTCTCCGACGACGTCCTCACCCATCTTGCGGCGGCGTTGCGCGACGAAGTGCGCCGGCGAGCAATCAGTGGCGGCAACCTCGAGGCGCTGATCGAGCAGGCGTTCGAGTCCGGCTTCGGGCGAGATGGTCTCGGCACCATGCCCTGGGTGGACGGATCGGTGATCGTGTGCCCAGGGTCGATCGTGGCGAAGAGTCGCACCAACCATCGATGTCGCTTCGTCAGTGTGGACGACGTCTGGATCTGGGAATCATCGGAGCTGATCCAAGAAGAGAAACTGTCTCATCCAGGCCGCGATGAGGGGTTCAAGGCCGTCGCCCTGCTGCCGGTCACCGAGGGGATGTCGCTCGACGTCGTCACCGGCAAAGCCCGCGCCGGTCAGCACTCGGTCGACCGAGTGGTCTCCTTCGAGGTTCGCAAGGGCGAACTCATCGAGGTCAGCCAGCGTCAGGTGAGCGGCCGAGGGATGCAGTAGCGACCGCTCAGGCTGCGGGCGGTAGTTCGAAACTCTCGACCCGCTGAAGCACGTTGCGGTCGGTGTGCGGGAAGGGTTCGTCGTACTCCTTCATCACGAGGGTCGACGTTTCGTCATAGGTGAGGGTGTCGCCGTCCACGGAGAGGTTGAGTTCGTAGGCTGTGCAGCGGGCGTTGTTGAGCAGGTAGGTGTTCTGGGTGATGCCGTACTCGTCGCTGTCAGCATCGGCACGCAGGGTGAACGAGGTGGCGTCGGGCTCGACTTCACCGCCGGCGAGGATCGCCGAGCCGCGAGGGATGACGAAACCACGCATCACGTGCTTGAGGGTGCTGCACCACAGCCAGTACCCGACTTCGGTGTGGAATGGGTCGTCTTCGCCGACACGCCAGGCGGCCATCTTGTAGTCGAGGCCATAAAGTCGCTGGCTGCCGTTGTCGACCGGACCGAACGGCTTGAACGTGATCTCCTCACGGTACGAAGTGTCGCCCGACTCGTCGTCGGCGTGGTGATGCGAGAAGTCGATGCCGCCGTTGCCATGCCAGACGCCTGCCAGCGCAGCGAGGGGGCCGAAGTGGTCTGTCTGTGTGCTCATATGTCCGGACCATATCTGAGTTCTGGACTAAGTCCAAGTTCGGATTCACTCTATTCCCGGTCGCTGGTACAGTCCTTTCGGTGCACACCTCGCTTCTCGATCGACTTCGCCTGCACGGCTATCGACTCACGGCGCAGCGTCGCGCCGTCGCTGAAGCCCTCGACGGCATCAATGTGCATCTGACCGCCGACGAGGTGCACGCTCGGGCTGCCGACATTCTTCCCGAGATCAGTCGGGCCACCGTCTACAGCACCCTTCACGAGCTCACCGAGATGGGCGAGATCCTCGAGTTGGGTATCGAGGGTCGTTCGAAGCGGTATGACCCCACAACCTCACCGCACAATCATCTGGTGTGTGATTCCTGTGGTGTGATCCACGATGTGCAGCACGGTGTGGCCGCACCGGAGTTGCCCCTCAACGAGGCCCACGGCATGGCCGTGCGCCGCGCCGAAGTCGTCTACCACGCCACCTGCGGAACGTGTTTGGCGAGCTGACCCTCCCCGTCGGCGTCGCGGAAGCGGCCGCCACGGCATGGAGCGACCTCGGCCGCCCCGGCCGTCAGCTCACCGGTGTGGAGCGGATTGCCGTCGCCACGGCCGCTCGAGAAGCCACACCGCGTCCCGTGTGGGATCGCAACGGCGGACTCGATGCTCTGCATGCTGGCATGGGGGATCGCCGCGCCGTCCTCGTGGCCTTGGCCGCCATCTTCGCCACCGAGGCCTCACTCATCGACCGGGAGCTCGTCACCCGGCTGCAGGCCGAGATCGGCGACACCAGCTACGCCGAGACCGCGGCGATCGTTGCTCAGGTGATCACCGTCGACCAGTTCTGCATCTCGCTCGGCATCGATACCGCCACGCTCCCCCCAGCAGAGGCCGGGGAGCCGTCTCGCGAGCGTCCCGAAGGAATGGGTGACGCCGGCGGGCACATCGAGATGACCGTGCCGTTCCGTGGCCCCAACGTGGCCCGGTCGCTCAGCCTCGCGGCCGAAGATCATCTGCGCTGGCGAGGCCTCGTGCTGTCGATGTACAGCCGTGATGCGTTCGAGGAGATGGTCTGGACGGATCGGGCGCTCACCCGCCCGCAGGTCGAACTGTTGGCGGCACGCACCAGCTCACTCAACGAGTGTTTCTATTGAACGTCTGCTCACGTCACGCTGCTCGGTGCGAGCAGCGCCGCCACCGACGACGAGGTTCAACTCGCCGCCGCCGTTGGCGGCGGCGATGCTGGGGTCGGTCACGGCGACGAGCTCGCGGCGTTCGCCGAGGCCGCCTGGCGACGAGATGACACCCTCGCCGATGCTCGAGAGGCCCTGCGCCGTGGCGTCGGCGACGATGGCGTGATCGAGGCCTCGCTGACCGTCGCCATATTCCGATCGCTCAATCTGGCCGCTGATGCCTCGGGTATCCCGCTCGATGAATCGTTCGCCGGTCCGACGCGTGGATTCGCCGATGCGCTCGGCATCGATCAATACGCAACGGCGAAGAACTCGCCGGACTTCAGCCGCTCCTAGCCGCGTGCTGCGATCCGCCGGAGCGGCGGTTCGCTCTTCGGGGGAACCTTCCTCGGCGGCAGGGAGGCGATGAGGTCGCTGGTCGCTTCGGTGATGATGGCGACCGCGGCCTCGAACGCCGCTTCGGTGGTGGCGGAGGTTTTTTGCACCCCACTCACCTTCCGACAGTACTGGCGAGCAGCGGCTTCGACTTCTTCGGCGGTGGCGACGGGCTCGAGCCCACGCAGGGTTGTGATGTTGCGGCACATGTCGCGACCGTAGCCTCGGTGACGCCCTGATGACGCACCTGCAAGACTGTATGACCATGACCAACAGTGGCTTCATGACCCTCACCGCACGCAAGCTTCTCATTGCTCTGCTGGCCACCCTTGCGCTGGCCCCACAGCCGGCGTCTGCACAAGACGATGTGGATCCGGCCGCGCTCGAGGCCGTGCTTGCCGGCGCCGGCCTCACCGTCGACGACGTCGAGGCGCAGGACGCGAACTCCTCGTGGGATGGACTCGGGATGTTCTCCGAGGACACGACCCGGCTCCTCGGCGCCCTGTCGACCGAATCTGCTGTCGAGACGTATGCGTTTGGCGACAGCAAGGACAATCCGCCGATCATCAACCCGTCCGGTGGTCAACCGACCGGGTCCGGCACCGCACTACTCACGGTTCCCGGCGACTGGACGGCGCCGGCATCCGGCGTCAACGGCTCCGTGGCGTTCACGCAAACGCCCGGAGCCCAAGTGGCGCCGGGAGACGAAGTCTTCTTCATGTGGACCGAATTCGACAGTGACTACGACTTCAGCGACCGCACCCTGACGATCAACGAAGGGTTCCCGCTGACCGTGCCCGGGCTCCCGGTATGGAACTCCACCTTTGCCGGCGACACCTGGGAAGGCGCCAACCTCATCCCCAACGCGACCTTCGACGGAACGACGCTGAACCTCGACGTGAAGAGCTACGCGCCGCCACAGTCGTTCCCGCTCGTCGATCTTCCCGGGTTCTACTACCGGTCCGGCAACGTCGTGGGTGTGGCGCTCGGCGCCGATGCCCTCCGTGCCTACATCGACGCGGCGGCGAGCGCCGGGGCTGCGGCGACCGATGATGGGCAACCACAGACGCTCCTCTACACCGGCGACGCCAAGGACACCAACGCCCAGGACGTCGATGCACTGACCCTCCTCCTGGTGAGGTACTACCTCCACCTTGCCGAGGGCGGGTTCTTCCTGCCCGGGTTCATCGTGTTGACGGTTGTTCTCATAGTGGCGATGAATCTTTCGCCGTTCGATCTCGCTTCCCTCATCCTGCAGGACATCTTCTTCTCGGCAACGTCAACCACGTCAACCACGACCACCACGACAACCACGACCACGACGACCACGGTGCAACCGGCCGAATCCGAATCAACCGACACCGGCACGGCGACGACACCCACTCCGGTGTCGGTCTCCACCGGTGGCGGGCTCGGGGTCTGGTGGATCTTTGTTCTTCTGCTCGGGATCATCCTGGTCTTGCTCGGCCTGCTGCTGGTACTGCGCCGCCGTCGCCCGCCCGAAGAGGTCTACATTTTGCCGCCCGACGGCCCGCCGGGATACCCCGAGCCGGAGGACGAAGACGACGACCCCCGTGATGTTTCGCCGCCGACGATCTTCGGTGAGGAGATCCTCCCCCGCACGATTTGTGGCTGGGAGGTCAAGTTCAACGACGGCGGCAACTGGGTCGACGTGAAATCACTCAACCCGGGCGAAGCTCCGTGCTGCGTCTACAACATCGAGGTCGAAACCAGGACCCTCTTCCACGACGCAGTGGCCTCGTTCCGCCAGGACGTCCAGCCGGAGCGCCTCTACATCCCCGCCCTCGAGAGTCGAACCAACGGTCTGAACTGGTTCTCGGCATCGGGCACCCGAAGCGGCCCGTTCGGACGCCAGGACTGGCAGCATGGCAACGGCAATCCGATCGACCAGAGCCAGGTCGAGGCTCCCTCCGCCTACTGGCAACAGGGACAGGGCGAGGAGCGCCCTGAGGTCACCGCCCAGATGGCCCATATCGAGGTGAGCCGGGTCACCGCGTGGCTCGACTCTGGATGCCCGGGCCACGCCAACACGTTCAACACCAGCAGCCATGCCGAAGTGAACGTCATGGCCACCCACGAGTGCTCGAATGACAATCCTGGTCCGGCCTGTCCCGTCGAGCTCAACGCCTATGGCGGGTTCGTCGGCCTGGCGTTCGGCGATCAACAGCTGAGCTTCGGTGATGCCATCGGCACCGACTTCGACGAACTCGAGCGGTGGGCCCGGGACTACGCCGAGCTCACCCCCGAGCAGCGCGAGCAGGCTCCCCCACCGCCGCTTTCGGCGATCGGCACCTGGGACGGTCACGACCACGATGTTCGCGATCGCATGACCTACGAGAGCGCTAACGGCGACGCCGAGCATCCGCTGAAGGACGGCGACTTCTGGGAGGCATTCATCATCACGATGTCGGTCCACTTGGCCGGCCAGCTGGTGCCGGTCGCGGTGTGGCCGACGACCGAGCGTGTCTCCACCTGGATCGAGGCCGGATTCGATTGGGGAATCAAGCTGTCGGCCACGATGGAGAAGGAGCCATGTGACGCGGCCGGTGAATGCACCGGACATCCGGGCCGCCAGTGCCATGATCAGCCCGGCTTCACGCTCAACTTGTCGGCGAGCGACAACTCGATCCAGGCCGGCGGCAAAACGAAGAACATCGAGAGGCCCAGTCCGCCGAGCCCGGACGGGCTGACAATCCCCCGTATCAACCACCTGTGGGAGGTCGACGGGCGCCCGCCGATCGGGCTGCCGGGAATGCCCTAGGTTCAGGCGCCGGTGAGGATCTTGAGAATGGCGACACCGTGCTTCTCGATCTTCACCGGTCCGATGCCTTTCACTCGCAGAAGTTCGGCGTCGTCGGTCGGTCGTCGAGCGATGAGATCGTCGAGCGTGGCATCGTTGAAGATGACGTAGGCCGGTACTCCGCCGGCCGATGCCTCCGCAGACCGGTAGGTGCGCAGGGCTTCTCGAAGTGCGGTGTCGTCGGCGCTCAGCGGGGCTACGGCGGGCTTGGCTCGATCGCGCCGCGGGGGTGATGGCGGCGTCGGCGGCGCGGCGGCCGGATCAACGGGTCGGGTGAGCTCGGCGATGAACGGCGATGGGGGAGTGCCGCTCACGATCGTGAGCGACTCGCTACAGCGGGTCACCGCCACGTGGAAGACCCGGCGCTCCTCTTCACGGTCGACGGCCAACCGGTGCGGGAACAGGTCGGCGCCTGCCTCGTGGATGATCACATGGGGCCATTCCCGCCCCTTGACCCGATGCACGGTGGACAAGCGCACGCCGCCCGGGTCGGCTTTGCGGTGCTGAAGCCGCTGCAGGAGCCAGGCCGGGAACGCCTCGGGGTCGGGCTGATGGCGGGCCACCGCGAGGAGCGCGGCCAGGTCATCGCTGTGCGCGGATCGGTCGACGCTGCGGCGGCTGGCATCGAGGCGTTGCTCAAGAGCGGCACCGAGGCCCAATTCGTCTCGAACGAACAGCAGGACCTGCTCGGTGGTGCCGTCATCGTCGACCAGTTGGCGCAGACGCATCAGATCAGCGACGAAGTCGGTGACCTTGATCTGGTCGCGCTCCTCTCGCAGATATTCGGCCAACCGCATCAGATCTTTCGGGCTCGACCGCTCGCTCATCCACTCGATCACCCGCGCGCTCAGCCCTCGAGGTGGTCGACGAGCCGCGCTGAGCATCTCGTGGCCGGGAAGAGCTCGTTCCGGGGCCGTGGCGAGTCGGAGCCACGCCAGCGCGCCGGCCACCCCGGTGCGCTGAGTGAAGGCGTCGTCGATGATCGCGGTTGTGCCGACCCCCGACTCTTCGAGTGTGAGCATCGGGCCGAGCAGGGTGGAGTTGACCCGGGTGAGGACGGCGATGTCTCGCGGCGAAACGCCGTCGCCAAGCAAGGCGGCGACCCGGTCGTAGGTCGCGGCGACGGCGTCGGGCTCCTGGCGAATGAGCACCGCGTCGTCTACCCCGCCATCAGCGGTTTCGGCCGGCCGGATCTTCTTCAGGATCCTGGTGCGGTTGTGGCTCAGCAGGCTTGTGGCGGCATCGACCACCGGTGCCGGACAGCGATAGTTGACCTCGAGATCGTGGGCCGTGGCTGACCAGAACAGCTCATCGAAGTCGATCAGCCATGCCGGCGACGCTCCGGAGTAGCCGTAGATCGTCTGGTCATCGTCGCCGACGGCGAAGACGTGGGCTGCCGGCCCCGCGAGGAGGCGGATGAGCAGTACGTGAGCGGGAGTGAGATCCTGGAACTCGTCGACGAGGAGAACTTGACAGGCTCGTCGGGCCGCGTTGCGAGCGGGAACATCGGTGAGCAGAACCTCGATGGCTCCGAGGATCTGCTCGTCGAAGTCAACCGAACCCTGGCGAGCCAGCACGTCGCGGTATTGCGGAAGCACGTTGGCGAAGTCGCGAACGTCGCCGCCGAACTCTTGCTCGACCGCGGTGGGTGATCGCAGGCCCAGGCGGCAGGCGCCGAGCGCTTCGATCCATACCGCCATCGGGTCAGACATGGCCTGGCGTCGCCGGCTGACGAGCTGGTCGAGCACTGAGCGCACCCCCCGCTCGTCGATCACCCGTGGCCGGCCTCGACCGGAGGGAGCAGCAAACGGGGCCGTGCCGGAGATGATCGCCAGGGCAAGACTGTTGAGCGTGCGGATCTGAAGGCCCGCGAGATCTCGGGTTCGTTCCTGCATCTCCTCTCGGGCGCGCACGTTGAACGCGAGCAGGCACACACCCTCCGCGGCGATGCCGCGATCGCGAATGAGATGGCGAGCTCGCTCGGTGAGCACTCTGGTCTTGCCCGATCCGGCCGGGGCGATGATGCGAGCGGCCCCGCCGGAGTGTGAAACCGCAGCCTCCTGGTCCGGCGCGAGGTCAGCCATCGACGGCGCCGCACCGAGCGCGGCGAGGCTGCCAACGGCAAGGTTGGCCGCGGGGATGACCGGCGCCTCCAGCACGTCGAGGTCGAGCCAGTGGAGCTGCCCGCCGTCACACCACATCGGCCCGGCCGGGGTGTCGACATCGCCGGGGCCCTCGGTGGCGACGGTTGCGCCCGCGGCGACGGCAAGATCGATGGCGCGGATGGTGGGAGCGTCCGGATTTCTGGCATCAACCGAGTGACCGAGGACGAGGTGACGCAGGAGTTCGCCCCGGAGATCGGTGTCAGGCCCGAGCATCCAAAAGTCGGTCTGGAGCACGGGATCGGCCGGTGGGAGTTCGCCCGAGAGCTCGATGACCATTGCCTCGCGCCGTTGCCAGGCTTCGATCAGGCGGTCGGGAATCAGCGTGTCGGACCCGGTGACTTCGATGCGTTCGGCATCCGCCCACGGTGCGGGCACGGCCTGACCCGGCAGCACGATGAGGGAACGACCGAGTGAGGGGTGGCCGGCCAGGCGACCCCAGTCGGCAGGGAGGGCGACGACCCTTTCGCGGGCCAGGCGCGATTCGTCGGCAAAGAGCGATTCGTCGGCTGGGCGGTCGCCGGTGCACGCCCGAACCTCGGCCACGGTGGCGTGGCGATCACCGCAGTGCCCGCAGGCGATCATGGGTTGGTGTCCAGACAAGGCGTCACGGTCGGCAACATAGGCGACGGGTGTGACAGGTAGGGTCCAGCCATGGCACTCCTTGGATGGCTCGTCATCGGATTTGTGGTCGGAATACTGGCTCGGATCATCGTTCCCACCGGTCGAACGTACGGCTGCCTTGGCACGATCCTTCTCGGGATCGTTGGGTCCATCGTCGGCGGCACACTTGCTTCGGTCCTGGCCGGGGATGGTTTCGACGTCCAACCGGCGGGATTCATCGGCTCGGTGATCGGTGCCGTGGCGGTACTCGTCGTGCTGCGGAGCCGCGGCAAGTGACGTTCGATGAGGTGATGGCGACGCTGGAGTCGCAAGGCACGGAGCAAGCCCGCACGATCTATCGCCGTCATGGGGCCACGGGTCCCGTCTTCGGGGTGAGCTTTGCGGTGATCAACAAGCTCGCCAGGAGAATCAAGATCGATCATCCGCTTGCGCTCGAGCTCTGGGCCACCGGAAACCACGATGCGCGGCAGCTGGCGGCGAAGATCGTCGATCCCGCAACCCTCACGCTCCGCGCCGCACGCTCATGGCTGAACGGTGCGGATGACTACATGACCGTCGGCGCCGTCGCCGGGGTGGTGGCCGCATCTCCTCACGCCCGGCGCCTCAGCGACGAATGGCGCGACAAACGCGACGAGTGGACCGCCAGCACCGGATGGCTCATCGTCGCCTTCTCGGCCGAGAATCCTCGCGTGTTCACGGCCGCCGACCTGACCACACTGCTCGCACAGATCGCTTCGGAGATCCATGATCGCCCCAACCGGGTGCGTCATGAGATGAATCAGGCCGTGATCACCATCGCGCTTCGGTCAAAGCCGTTGCAGAAGCGGGCGCTGGCGGCGGCGCGTCGAATCGGTCCGGTGGAGGTTGATCACGGCGAGACTGGCTGCAAGACGCCGGAGGCGATCGGCTACATCGAGAAGACGGTGGCGCATCGGGAGCGCAAACTCGCCGCTAGAGAGCGGTGATGTCGTAGCGGAACGGCGCCGGTCGATGGTTGGCCGGACCGACATCGCTCATCTTGATCATGCGCACCACCCGTTGCCGGTGGCCGGCGAATGGCTTCAGCGCTTCGACCATCGTGGCGTCGTCCCCGTTCTCCAGGCCGGTGAGCGCGTACGTCACCATCCGGGGGATGTGGAGATCCCCGACCGGCACGGCGTCAGCATCGCCGCCCGCGATCGATGTGGTGAGCGCAGCAGTCCAGGGACCGACTCCTGGCAGGCGCTGCAACCACTCGTTCGCGTCGCCGCCCCGGGCGAATGACTCGGCCGATCCAAGACGTTCGAGCCGGTCGGCATGTTTGGCGGCCACCCGCAGGACTCGGGCCCGGCTTCGCTCGATGCCGACGCCGTGAAAGTCGTGGTCGGTGATCCGAAGGAGTTGATCCGGCGTCGGGAAGGCGGCGAGGGGCCCCGCGAGCGAGCGATCTCCGAATCGGGCGGCGAGAGCCCGACGAGAGGCCTTCGCATCGGTGGTCACCACCCGCTGGCCGATGGCGCCCATGGCCAGCGCTTCGTACCAACGGTTTGTTGCGCCCAATCGGAGCGAACCGAAGCGTTCGCTAAGCGCCTGGACGAACGGGTCGTCGGTGTGGAAGTCGGTGGCAGTGTCGTCGCCGGTGCCGAGCAGCGCGGGAAGCTGGCTCAGAGCCCAGTCGGTGCCCGGGCCCCAGGCGTCGGCTCGGATGTCGGCACGCCGATGGGTGAAGGCCACCAGGGCAGTCCCCTCGGGCGTGGCCGTCGACCACCAGTACACCCCGGCGCGGCTGACGACGGACTTGGTGCCCATCAGGGTGAAGCGCAGATCCAACGCATGCGGCGGCGAATAGGTGAGCGAACCGACCGGCGGCGCCGCCGGAGCGGGGTGAGGTGGGATCACCCGGAGACGACAGTCGGCTGCGGGCCGGCGCGACGAAACTTTCGAAGCTCGAGTCGGTGCTGGATCGGAAGGTCGACGCCGATGACGAGGATGACGAGTGCCGCCGCCGCAAATGCGTCCAGCCACCAGTGGTTCGCCGTGAGCACCACGGCCGCAGTCATCATGAGCGGATGGGCGATGGCGGTCCATCGCCAACGACTCGAACTGGCCTTGACGACCGCCCACGCACCGATCAGCGCCCAGGCCACGTGCAGTGACGGCATGGCGGCAATCTGGTTCGCCGTGTTGGCAACGGTGTCACTGTCGTAGATCTTGGGTCCGTAGGTCTGGAGCGTGTCGACGAAGCCCATGTCGGGGAACCAGCGTGGCGGGGCCAGAGGAAAGAGCACGTGGACGGTGAGCGCGAGGAAGGTGACACCGAACATCACCCGGCGGACGCGGCCGTAGTGATCGAAGTGGCGTACGTAGAGCCAGGCGAGGAACGCCGCGCTGCCGATGAAATGGGCAAAGAAGTAGTAGCGGTTGAGGCTCCACACCATCTGGTCGCTGCCGAGCACCGTGGACTGGAGATCAACCTCGTTGAAGATACCCAGCGCCCGCTCCCAGTCGACCACCGTGTGGCTGTTGACGAAGGCGCGATCGATCTCGTCCTTCACGACCAGTCGCACGAACCGGTACAGCATGAAGCCAGTGAGGAGAATGGTGATCTCGCGTCCCAGCAGCCAGCCGTATCGAGAACGATGGGTGTCGGGGGAGGTTCGGTTTTGGGTGATTTCAGTCGCTGCCTGCGTCATCGCGCCCTCCGCAGTAGTGCAACCGTAGCACCGGCGGAGTTGTTCCTACCAGGCAGTAGATCAGCCCGACTCGGTCGAGCCGAGTTCTTCCTCGGTGGCAGCCGCGGCGGCGTCCAGCGCATCGATGAGGGACTGGGTGTAGTTGAGTAGGTCGCGGTCGCTCGAGCCGATGTTGAGTTGATATTCAACGATCGCGGCATCGATCGCCTCACGAGTGCCCGGACCCATCAGGCCATCGACGGGGCCGGGGTCGAAGCCGAGGCGGGTCAGGTGGTCCTGTATGACGCCGACTTCGTCGCCGTTGAGTGGAGGGTCGATCTCCGCCTCGATCGCGGCGAGGTCAATCACATCTTCGGGAGCGCTCTCCGCCTGGAGTGCGCCGTCCTCGCCGAGGGCCTCTGACACGACGGGCGCGGCATAGCGAGCCATACCCAGAAGGGCAATGCCAACGATGAGGAGCAGGAAGATGCCCTGTATGTGGCTGCGCATGGGGGATTCCTCTGGCTGGATGTTCCCCCATACGACGTTCGAATTCATGGCGGGGTTCCCGATCGTCACGAAGTTGAAATGCGCGCTTCGGCTTCATCGAGGGCGGCTACGACAAATCCAGCGATTCCCTCGGGCAGCTTGTCGCGGCGGAAGGCACGGCCGCCGAGCCATTCGCCGCCGAGCAGGGTGACCACATCGCCGACCTTGTCGACAACCTTGCCTGCGTGCACGGCATAGGTCACGAAGCCGGCGGTGGGCTTGCCCCAGATACCGGGCATCTCGAGCAGTCGGCCGGCATCACCGGGCCGATGGCCGGCGACGATGATGCCGTCGGTCCAGGTGCCGAGGAAGACAACGTCGGCATCCGTCAGGAACTCGACGTTGGCCTTGCCGGTCGGCCAGACGCCGACCTCATGGCCGAGTTCTTGGGCGGCGGCGCCGATCAACTCCGCGGCAGTGGCGGTGTTCCCGGTTCGGCTCTCGTAGACAACGGCGACCTTCACGCTGGATCCTTCGGGTCATGCGGACTGACCCCGCAGCCTATTCAGTCAACGACCACGGTGTTGCGTCCGACGGACTTCGCTCGATAGAGCGCCGCGTCGGCCCGTTCCTTGATATCGCCGGCCCGTCCGCTCTCGAGCGTTGCCACGCCGATCGATACCGTGAGTTTCCCGGATGGCTGAAGGTGTTCGCCGGCGACCTGCAGCGCCTCGACGGCCGCTCGCACCCGTTCGGCAGCCGTAACTGCTTCTTCGGGCGAGGCCCCCGGGAGAAGCATCGAGAACTCCTCGCCGCCGTAGCGGTAGACGACATCGCTGTCGCGAACACAGGCGGCGATTGTTGCCGCAACGTTCTGCAACGCCACATCGCCGGCGGTGTGGCCATGCGTGTCGTTGTAGATCTTGAAGTGGTCGACATCGATCATTGCGAAGCCGACAGGAAGATCCGATGCGACCGCGTCGGCGAGCGTGCTCTCGAGGTCGCCGTCAAGTCGGCGACGGTTGCCGAGGGACGTGAGCCCGTCGATCATCGCCATCTTCTCCATCGTGCCCAATTCGTCCACCTGCATGAGCGCGCTGCCGATGGCGGGGCTGATCAACTCGAGCTTGTTGCGGGTCGATCTTGGTAGCGACTTGGTGCCGACGTTCCATGCGATGATCACGGCAATGATCGACCCCTTTGCCACCACGGGAACGCCGACAACCTCAGCATCGACGCCAGGGAGGAACGGATCGTTCGACAGAGTTCGGGCGAGCGGCTGGCCGAGCTCGACGACTCGCGACAGGCCGGATGCGATCAGGACGTCGGACTGGCCGGCCGGGCGGAGTCCGTCCGCGGTTCGACGAAGGACCGACACACCGTGGGCGCCGGTGAGGGTGGCGCCGATGCTTGCGACCACGTCGGCAACGTCGGCCTCGGTCCGAGTCGCCGAGAGAAGCTGATGCGCCTCCATTGCATCGGTGGCGACGTGGTCACTCATCCGGCGGCGGGACACTCGGGCAGCCGCGATGACTCCGATCAACACGAGGACAGACAAACCGCCCACACCGGCGATGAGCCATCTGGTCCATGGGGCCGGCGACCCGGTCCGGGGTCCTGGTCGAGAAGTCGTTGCGAGCGCCGCGACCTCGCGCTGAAGGTCGGCGATCTCGGCTGTGAGGAGGCCATTCATTTCCTCGGCATCGGTGAGACTCTCGATCGCAGCGGTCAGCGGTCCGAGCAGCGAGTCCATGGCCTCGAACGGATTGCCGGAACGAGCCGCGTCGGGGTCGATGTCTGAGGCGATGAGAGTTCGGATGGCCCCGGCGTACTCGAAGCCCTGGATGAACTGGGTTTCACCGACCGACAGCTGTGCCCGCCAGTCGGCGGGCATTCGGGCGACTGCGAAGTCGAGGAGCGGGTTGGTGACGTCGGGCAGAATCCGGAAGGCGGCCGCGCGCGTGGCGAGTTCGGTGTCCACGGCGTCGAGCACCGCGAGCAGCTTGTCGCGTTCGGTTTCCGGCCAGTTTCCATAGCGGCTGTGAATGATCTCGAAATCGGCCGTCGGGTCGAGGATCACGTCGTCGGCGTTCGTCGGGGTGAAGGCGTCGAGCTCTTCGAGGAGGGCCACTTCCAAGAACACATAGCGGAGCGTGTCGTCAGCCAGGCCGCCGGGGATCGACCGCGCCGAGCGCATCTCGTCCGGACTCACCTCCTGTGCGACGACGGGCGCGCCGACGCCAAGAGTTGTCACCAGGACGAGAACCAGTCCGGTTGCGAGTCTTCGAACCACGGTGAACCATCGGCAGACGGGCCGCAATCTCAACCCTCACCGGCGGCGGTTCAGTTGTTGTTGCGGTTCAGCAGGCGATCGCGGATCTTCGTGCACTCTTGGCAGACCGGGAACTTCGATGGATCCCGGTTCGGAACCCAGACCTTGCCGCACAGTGCTCTCACCGGTACACCCTCGACCGCAGCTCGCGTGGCGTCGGTCTTTCGCACATAGTGGGCGAACCGGTCGTGGTCGCCCTCGTCGGTGACCGGATTGGTGACGGTCTCCTCGACGGGAGCGTTGGTGGTGAGCGGTGCCGGAGCGTCGGGCATGGTCCCAGTATGGCTAACGACCGAGCGCTTGCAGTGTCTCGATCGTGTCGGCCTCGTTCGCGGCCTTGTCGGGGCGGTATCGGACCACACGAGCGAAGCGCAGGGCGATCTTGCCGGCGTAGCGCGTTGACGGCTGCACGCTGTCGATCGCGATCTCGACAACTTGTTCGGGACGAACCGTGACCTGCCGGCCATTGTCGTCGATCTCGAGCTCGCGGAATCGCTCCGTTTGCCAGCGCAGCATCTCGTCGGTCATGCCCTTGAATGTCTTGCCCACCATCACGAAGCCGCCGTCAGCGGCCCGAGCACCGAGATGGATGTTCGAGAGCCAGCCCGAGCGGCGACCGCTGCCATGCTCGACGGCCAGTACGACCAGATCGAAGGTGTGGACCGGCTTGATCTTGCGCCAGGTCTTGCCGCGGCGACCGGCCTGGTACGGCGATTCGGCCGCCTTCACCATCACGCCTTCGTGGCCCTTGGCCAACGCCTCCTCGAGTACTGCCTGCCCGGCGGCTGGATCGCTGGTGAAGATCCCCGGGATCTTGCCGTCGCCGGCAATGCGACCCAGCCGATCCAGTCGTTGTCGCAATGGTTCGTCGAGGAGATCCTCGCCGTCGTGGTGGAGAAGATCGAAGAAGAAGGGGTCGCGGCCGAGCACCTCGCCGTCGAGCACCAGGCTGGTGGCCGGGAGGGCACGAACGAGCGCAACCACCTCGGGAACGCCGGCGGTGATCTCGTTGAGGTTTCGGGTCCAGACGCGCACATGGCCGCCGTCCTTGTGGACCTGGATTCGGATTCCGTCGAGCTTCCACTCGACCGAGACCTCGCCCAACTCCTCGACTGCATCGGCGACGCTCTTCGCCGTCGACGCCAACATCGGCTGGATGGGGCGCTGGAGTTCGAGGCCCACGGCTTCCAGCCCCGCCCGCCCTTCTCGTCGGGCGACTTCTGCAGTGGCTCGGAGGTCGCCGGACAGCATCACCGCTCGACGCAGCACGGGTGCCGGGACGTCGCACGCCTTCGCGATGGCGTCGGTGACGATGCCGGCGTTGGCGCCCTGACGGAGTTCACCGATCAGGAGTCGGCGCACGAAGTCGGATTCGGCTGCCGTGCACCGTTCGAGAAACGACGCCAGCAACCTGCCCCGCTCACCTTGTGATCCGTCGCCGTGGGTCATGGCGATCGTGGTCAGGAGTCTGTCGAGATCGGCGATCGTGTGCGTCGGCTCTGCGGCCTCTGCCGCCGCGAGGCCACCGACCATCGCCCACCCGACACCGATGCGACCCTGGTGAGGATCGCCGGCGATCAGGCCCACGACAACTGCGATCTCGTCCGCCGCGGCACTGCCCAGCAGCTCGGCCAGCCGCCCGATCTTGGCTTTGCGCGCCGAGGTGGCTGCGACATCGTCGGTCGCAGCCACCAGAGCAGTCAACCGCATGCGGGACATGGGCGGTTTCTAGCAGAACGGTCGAGAACCTGGGGCTAGGCCCGGCGGCAGTTGGCGACGATCTCGTCGCGAATCTCGTCCCAGCGGCCGAGCGGTAGGTCATGCCCCATCTCGGGGAACATCAACAATCGTGCGTTCGGCACGGCCTTCGCAGTTGCCGTGCCTCCACTCGGCTTGACGAGCGGGTCGAGCAGTCCGTGGATCACCAGCGTCGGGCAGGTCAGGCCGGCGAGTGCTTCGGTGCGGTCCGGGCTCGCCGCGACTGCGGTCGCCTGCCGCATGACCCCGGCAGGCGTGAACATCCGCTCGATGCTGGCCTTCGCCCGCACCCGGTAGGCCTCGGCGTCGAACGTCGGTCCGGCGATCGCTTCCATGACCTGGACGGTGTAGTCGACGGCGTTCTTGCGCGACGGCGGCCGTCGCGTCGCGAACCGAGCAGCGAGTCGCCACGAGAACAGGCCGTGTCTGCGATCACCGGTATTCGACATGATCGAACAGAGCGACCGCACCCGTTCGGGGTGTCGCGTGGCGAGGGTCTGGCTGATCATCCCGCCCATCGAGGCGCCGACCACATGGGCTGAGTCGTGGCCCAGCACATCGAGCAGGCCGGCGGCATCGTCGGCCATGTCGTCGAGCGTGTAGCCCGCGCCCGCAACCGGCTTGCGCCGGATGGCGGCCCACAGTTGACGCATCGGACTGGGTGGCTTCCAGTCTTCATGGGTCGACAGCCCACTGTCGCGGTTGTCGAAGCGGATGACCTGGTAGCCCTCCGCCACGAACAGTCCGACGAACTCTTCGGGCCAGTCGATCAACTGGCCCGCCAGACCCATCACGAAGAGGATCGGCTCGCCCTCGCCGAAGACGTCGTACTCGATTTCGATTCCGTCCTGAACCCGGGTTCGTGGCATGTGCTACTCCTCGATCTTCTCGGCGGCTGCGGTCCACTCGTCCATCAGTCGGGCCGCCCGGCCTTTGGCAGCATCGTGCTCGGTGGCGAGTCGATGGACCTCTTCGGGGCGGTCGTAGATGTCAGGATCAGCGAGCTGGGTGTGCAGGTCGAGGACCGCGGCCTCGGCCTTCTCCAGGTCACGTTCCAGCTTCTGCACCTTCTTGCGCAGGTCTTGGGAACCCTGCCGAACCTTGGCGCTGTCCTGACGCTTCTCGGTGCGTGGGTCCGGTGCTTTGCTGAGCCTCGTTGATGCTTTCGCCACCTTGGACGGGTCGGGCGGGGTGAGGATTTCCTCGGGAACGCCGTCGTACCAGGTTGCTCGGCCGTCACGGACGTCGATCACGGCGTCTGACACGTTGCGGATCAGGTGGCGGTCATGGGTGACGAGCAGCACGGTGCCGGGGTACGCCGCAAGAGCATCTTCGAGCACATCGCACGATGGCAGGTCGAGATGGTTGGTGGGCTCATCGAGCACGAGCAGGTTGACCGGTTCGATCATCGTGCGCGCGAGTGCCAGGCGGGTGCGTTCGCCGCCGGACAGGTCGCCCACCATGCGATCGGCGGCGTCGCCGGGGAAGCCGAACGAGCCGAGAATTGTGCGCAGGTTGCGCTTTCCGGCGTCGATGCCGCCGGAGAACGCGGCGATGGCCGTCTTGTCGAGATCGAGTTCGTCGGCCTGGTGCTGGTGGAACATCGCCACTTTCACGTTGTTGCCGAGCCGGGCGGTGCCTGCCGACGCTTCGAGTTCGCCGAGGATCAGACGCAGCAGCGTGGTCTTGCCGGCACCGTTGGGGCCGACGAGGGCCACGGTCTGGCCTCGCTCGACGGCAAGGGTGACGTCGGAGACCACGGGAATGTCGTCGTAACCGATGGTGGCGTGGTCGAACTCCGCCACGACGCGTGATGATCGGGGTGGTTCGGGGAACTGGAACTTGGCGACGAGTTCTTTGCGATCCGGAACCTTGATCTTCTCGAGCTTCTCGAGGGTCTTGATCCGGCTTTGCACCTGGCGGGCCTTTGTGGCCTTGTACCGGAAGCGGTCGACGAACTGCTCGACCCTGGCGACCTCCTTGGCCTGCCGGGCTGCCGCTGACTCGATGCGCTGAAGCCGCTCTTCCCGGGCAACCACGAATTCGGCGAACCCACCGACGTACTCGAGCGCGGTGCCTTCGGCCAATTCGACGACACGGTCGGCGACAACGTCGATGAAATCGCGATCGTGGCTGACGAACAGCAGCGCCCCGGGCCACGCCACGAGTTGCTGCTCCAGCCACGCCACAGAGTCGACATCGAGGTGGTTGGTCGGTTCGTCGAGAATCAAGACGTCGGGTTTGGCCAGCAGCAAGCGGCCCAAAGCCACGCGCATTCGCCAACCACCGGAGAGTTCCCGGACCGGCCGTTCGGCATCTGAATCCTTGAAGCCGAGACCGGCCAGGACCTTGCGGGCCTCGGCCTCGAGCGCGTAGCCGCCCATTGACTCGAACCGGCTCTGCACGTCGCCGTAGTCGTGCAGGACCTTCTCCTGATCCAGGGTGGGATCGGAAAGTGCAGCCTCGAGTTCGTGCAGGCGGTGGGCGAGGTCGGAGAGCGGCCCCGCGCCGGCGATGACTTCCTCGATCACCGAACCGGTGGCGGTGTCCACGAGGTCCTGTGGCAGGTAGCCGAGCGTCATGTCCTTCGGCTTGGTGATCGATCCCTCGTCCGGGTCGGCGTCGCCGACCAGGATCTCGATCAGCGAGGTCTTGCCGGTGCCGTTACCACCGACGAGCGCGATGCGTCGACCAGCCGACAGCTGAAGGGTGACGTCGGAGAACAGTGTCCGCGGTCCATAGGACCGGCCGAGGCCGGAAGCAGTGAGCATGGTTTCCTACGCGAAGAAGCGGTCGAGCGCGGACTCAGCGGCCGGCGCGCAGGTCTGAATGGGATTGTCGCCTTCGAGGCGCCCGAGCCACGTGACGGAGGCATAGCCCGCCATCACCGCGCCACCGTCGGCGTCCTCGGGGATGTGGATGGCATCACCCCAGCTCATCTCGACGTGGAACGTGTCGGTGTGTCCGGGGGCCGGCTGCATCTGTGCGCGCGCTATGGCGCGGGGCGGCTCCGAGCCGACGCGGGTACGTCGCCAACCGTTCATCTCGGCCGCCGGTTTGTTGGGCACGTTGATGTTGAGCACGATCGGATCGGCAGGCATGTCGACCACCAGTTCACCGACCATGATCGCGGCGACATCTGCCGCGCCCTGCCACTGCTGGTTGTCGAGCACCGACTCCCAGCCCTGGCCTTCGACACCGAAGGAGTCGACCGACTGGCTGACGGCCACGCCGCTGATCCCGCCGTTGCGAGCCGTGAGGCAGGCGCCGATGGTGCCGGAGTGATAAACGCTGCGGCCGACGTTGGCGCCCGGGTTGATCCCCGAGACGACCAAGTCGATGTCTCCGAACACGCCGAGACGGCCGAACATCGCGCACAGCGCCGGCGGAGCGCTCACCGACCAGGCTTCCTCGATGCCGTCGATGGCCTCGCGTTTCACATCGGGCTTCATCTGATGAAGCGGTCCGAGAGCGGCGCCGAAACCGGAGTATTCGCTATCAGGCGCGGCGATGACGACGTCGCCGAACGGCCTCATCGAGCGGGCGAGGACGTGCAGCCCGATCGAGTCGATGCCGTCGTCGTTGGTCACGAGAATTCGCACCCGTCGACCCTATCTGCGAGCGTCCGCCTCAAACTGTGTTTGATTCAGAAGGAGACACCGGCGAGGGCCACGAGCCCTGCGCCGTGGAGAAGAACGCCGATCATGACGAGGGTGTGCCACGTCTCGTGGTAACCGAACACACCAGGCCACAGGTTGCCGGCCTTGTGGTGCAGCAGCACGCCGCCGACGGAATAGGCGGCACCGCCGAGGAGAACGAGCGCCAGAACGATGAGGCCACCGCCGAGCAGGAACGGTATCAGCAGCACCCCGGACCAGCCGAGCGCTCCGTAGAGCCAGCTACCGGCCGAGTTGAGTTCGCTGAGATTTCGCAGCTTGTGCCGGAAGCCCAGGATCGTGATCAACCACACCACCGTGACAGCCGGCGCCGCCACCGATGCGGGCGCCGACAGCAGCCAGAACGCTGTCTGGGTGCCGGCAATGGCCACGAAGATCGTGCCGTGGTCGATCCGGCGGGCGAGATGCTTGGCCTCACTGGATGTGGTGTGGCAGTGGTAGACGGCGCTCGCCGTGAGCATCGCGACGATCGAGAACGTGAAGACCGCCAGGGCAACGCTGCCGCGCCCATCTCGGGCGAGCAGGGTCAGCGCCACGCCCACCGCGAGCACGGGGGCGATGGAGATCTGATGAATGCGACCGCGTAGGCGCGGAACAGGAAGGCCGTCGATACCAAACCGTAGTGCTCGCAAGGACATACCAGCAGTCGGGTTGGCGGTACTTCTCCCGTAGTCCGACGTCCATGCGACCATGACGTATCCCTTCTGAATTGCTCTTCGGACGAAGCCAATGCCGCCTTGGTTCCAATGAGACATTCGGCCCAGAGACTTTCGACCCCCGTCACCTCTCACTGATCTCTCACCTTTCCGTGCCACGCTGTTGGCTGTGAGAGGTAGCCCGTGCCCCGGATCTTGATCGCCGAGGATGACCGTCGAACGCGCGAATCGCTCGAGCGCGCCCTCACCATCGAGGGCTACGAGGTGATGGCCGTGAATGACGGGGCCGCGGCCCTCGACGTCCACGAATCGACACCGGTCGATCTTTTATTGCTCGATGTGTCGATGCCCAACGTCGACGGTCTGAGTGTCTGTCGCCGTCTGCGGGATCGAGGCGATGACACTCCGGTCTTGATGCTGACCGCCCGCCATGAAATCGACGACCGGGTTGCTGGACTCGATGCCGGCGCCGATGACTATCTCGTCAAGCCGTTCGCCCTGCCCGAGCTGTTGGCCCGCGTTCGTGCTCGACTGCGTTCGACCGGCGATGCCGACGAATCACTGACGCTCGCCGGCCTCCGGATCGATGTCGACGGCCGTCGCGCCGATGTACAGGGTCGCCCGATCGACCTCTCTCGCACCGAGTTCGACCTGCTGGAGATCCTCGTCCGAAACCGCGGCGTCGTGCTGAGCCGCGTCGCCCTCTACGACGCGGTGTGGGACGGCGAACTCGAACCCGAGTCCAAGACGCTCGACGTCTATGTCGGCTACCTCCGTAGGAAGCTCGAGTTCGATGGCAACCCCCGGCTGATCCACACCGTCCGCGGCGTGGGCTACGTCGCCCGGGAGAGCGAGTGATGGGCAGCGGGGCGAGAGACGACTCATGACCCTTCGCGTTCGAATCGCCCTGCTGGTGGCTGCCGTGGTCACGGTGGTTGTGGCGGCCGTCGGAATCAGTGTTCACCGGTCGGCCGAGAGCGAGCTGGTCGAAGAGGTCGACCTCGAGCTGCTCGAGCGCGGCCGTGCTGTGCCGGGAGTCGGTCGCGGCATCCGGGGGGTTCCGCCCGTCGACGACCAGAGCGACTTCCAACGTGAGGTGGCTCCGCGTACCTACGCTCGGCTGTTGAGCAGCGACGGCGTCTTCCTGTTCAACCTCGGCAACGATTTCGACGCTCCAGTGTCCGACGAGATCCTGGCCGCCGCCGATGAAGGGCCCACGATCGGGACCGGATCGATCGGCGACGATCGTGCTCGAGTGGTGACGATCGAGCTCGAGGGTCGCGGCTACGTCCAGATCGCCCGCTCGCTGGCGGAGATCGACCAGTCGCTGGCTGACCTTCGAAATCGCATTTTCATGATCGGCGTGCTGGCGGTGGCCGGCGCGGCGTTCGTGGCATTGCTGTTGGCAACCCGAACCGCTCGCCCGATCATGCGACTCACTGCGGCTGCCGAGGCGGTTGCCACCACCGGGGACCTCGATCACCCCGTCGACGGCGCCGGCGGTGATGAGGTCGGTCGCCTCGCCTCCAGCTTCAATGCGATGTTGAGTGCCCTCTCGCTGTCGAAGCGACAACAACACCAATTGGTGATGGACGCCAGCCATGAACTCCGCACCCCATTGACGAGCCTGCGCACCAATGTCGACCTGCTGCGCGGTGGCGCCGAGATCCCCGCCGACGTCCGGGCCGCGATCCTGGGCGACATCGATGCTGAGCTCGGCGAGCTCAGCGATCTCGTGGCCGAGCTGGTCGACCTCGCCGCCGATGTGCGCACCGATGAAGAACTGAGCCTGGTGACGCTCGCCGAACTCACAGAGCCGGTGATCGAACGTGCCCGCCGGCGTACCGGTCGCGAGATCACCCTGGTGACCGCGAACAATGCAGCCCTCGAGGCCCGCCCCGATGCCCTCAGTCGAGCCATCAGGAACCTTGTCGACAATGCCGCGAAGTTCTCCCCGGAGGGATCGACGATCGGGGTCGAGATCGACGGCGGCTCGCTCACCGTCAATGATGCTGGACCCGGGATCGCGGCCGGTGAACGTGATCTCGTGTGGGAGCGCTTTCACCGGGTGGAGTCGACCCGCAGCCTCCCTGGTTCGGGCCTCGGCCTCGCCATCGTGCGTCAGGTCATCGATGCCCACCGGGGCGCGGTGACAATCGCCGATTCGCCGACCGGTGGCGCGGCGGTTGGCTTCTCGATTCCCACGATTGACGACTGACCTCATCATTTGATCCGTGCCCCATCGGGTCTGGTGACGTGCCAGGTCCCACCAGGGTCCCGCCACAGGCGATAGCCGGATTCCTTGATCTGGTTGTGCCGCCCACAGAGGGGTGCCCCGTTCCCGGGGTTGGTTCTCCCGCCCCTGCTGTGAGCCACGTTGTGGTCGATGTCGCACTGGCTCGTGGGTCGGTCACATCCTGGCCACACGCAGTGGGTCGCTCCCAGCTGGACTGCCAGGCGGGCTGAGCCGGTGAACGCCCGAGCTTGGCCCTGGTCGATCACGACGCCGGCGGCGTCCACAACGACACGCCGAAGCTTGTCGATGAAGACTCTCGCCGCCGCATCTCGTGGATTGACCGTGTGCCCATCGATGGTGCGACACAGGTAGTCGTCGATGTCGAGAGGCTCGACGTCGGCACCGAACATGAGCTTTGTCAGGTGTTCCAGGGTTTCGGCGGTCCACACGATGTTGTGCACGAACCCGACGGGAACGCAGGACTGGTCGTTGGCCGCGGCGTCTTGGAAGATCTGCCACAAGGCATCGGCGGCCTGTTGCTGGCGGGTGCGGGGAAGGTCGGCGCCCGAGGCATCGTCGCCGTGTTCCGCCCGAGCCTTCTCCCAGTCGCTCTCGAGTTCGGCAGAGACGTATCTGTCGAAGATCTCTCGCAGTGATAGCCCGGTGAGCGACCCGAACTCTGCGGTGAGGCGCCAGTCGCCTCTCACACCGACCTGGACCATCGAGGCGGATCGTCCTGCCTCGTTCGATGGCTCGGGTCCGTCCTCGTCGGCGAGCTGCTCGAAGCGCTGCATGGCCTTGTCGAAGTCTGCGTAGGACAGGCGATCCGCGTGCTTGAGGAACCATGCCTGGAACCCCGGCATCGCATCTCGCACTCTCGGGTTGGCGTGGGCTCGCCCGATCCGCCGCATCTGATCGACGCCGAGTTTGCCTGCCCGGAATCGATCGGCGACATCAGATCGATCTGTGCCGCCTCGACGAGCCGTTCGACCTCGGCCAGCGCCTTGATGGCGTCGATCGCAGAGTCAGCGTCGACCGGCTCCGCTTCAGCTGAGATCAGGTCGAGCGCGGACGCATGCAGGGCCTCCACTCGACGATCTGTCTATGGTGCGAACATATGTTCGTATCATATCAACGGAGTGTGACAGGCTCGTCGGTGGCCCATGTCGGGCGACCCGCTCATATATGCCTGATTGATGATCGGGTTGGCGTTGCGGGTGCTCGTTGGCAGCCGAACGCTGACTTGGGGTTAGCGTGGTGGAGGAGGTGATGCGGTGTGGCCCGATCGGTGGCCTGCTCACCGGTCAGATGAAGATCATCAGGGAGCAGAGAATGAGACGATTTCGGATCCTCTGTCCCTTGCTGGCGTTTGTGCTGCTGGGCGCAGCGTGCGGGGGCGATGAGGCGCTCTCCAAGGATGAGTACATCGCACAGGCCAACGCAATTTGCGAGGACTCCAACGCCCAGGTGGAAGCCATTGCCGCGGAATTCTTCGCCGACGTTCCCGAAGAACCCACGCCCGATGAGTTCGCCGAGCTGCCCGTAGGCGACTATGTCGACCAGTACACCGACGTCTTCGAGAGCCAGCTTGCCGACCTGCGGGACCTCGCGGCCCCTGAAGGAGACGAGGACCTCTTGGCGGCCCTCTATGACGACGTCGAGGCGAGGCTGCGTGCAGTCAACGCCTTGGTGGCCGAAGCCGAGGCAGGTGACCCGGTCGCCATCGAGCGCCTGACTTCACCCGAAGAGCTCACTCACGGCAGGTTGCGTGCGGCGTCGACGGCCTTTGACGAGGTGGACGAGCGAGCAACCGAGTATGGCCTCACCGGGTGCAGCGGAGGGTAGTGAACCGCCCGGTGTTGCCTGTGCCTCGGCTCAGCGAAGGTCGAGTCGCATGAGGACGCGTGGGAAGCCGTTGAGTACCGACTCGGTGTCGGTGGCCTTCACAAACCCTGCGTTCTACGACCGCCATGGACCTTCGGTACAGTCGACAGCATGGGGCTCGACCGCGACAGCCACCGCCGTGTTCACGAGGCGTTCGCGGTTGGTGATCTCGAGGCCCTCCGGCGTGAGATCAGCGACCTCGGCGACTTCCCCAACGTCGCCCCCGACGCCGCGATCGGCATGCCCCTCGTCTATGCGATCTACCACAGTCCGCTGGAGCTGGTGCGAGAACTCCTCGATGCAGGAGCGGATCCCAACCTCAGCGACGGCGATGGATTCCCGCCGCTGATCGCCGCCCTGACCGGTCTCGTTCCTGCCGCGGGCGCAAGCCCGCGCCACGATGTGCCAGAACTGCTGGAGATGTTGCTGAGCCGCGACGCCGACGTCGGGCAACGCGGAATGAACGACTTCACACCGCTACATCTCGCCGCCAGCATGGGCGATCTGGCACTGGTCGATTTGCTGCTGCGCCATGATGCCGACCCGAATCAGATCACGCGCATCGATGACATGGAGACCCCACTCGAACTGGCCGTGCGAGCAGGCAACCGAGACGTCGCGGATCGGCTCGGACCGCTGACGACCCGACTCGACTGGGAATAAGCAGCCCACGCCGGCCAGCGAGAGGCGGTCCAGCGGTTGATCACGCAAGAGGCGGACCTCGCTGAGGAGGCCGGTGCCTCGCGGCTGGCGGCCTACATCCGCCACGAGCCGCGCTAGTTCGTCACAGCTGCTTCACAGCCTCCTGTCCGGCAACGCGCGACGATGCCGGAGCCCGAAGGCCCCGGCATCGCTGGGGGGTATGTGTTGGTGGGGGATTCGGGGGACTATGCGTCAGCGTCGTCAGCAGCCGGGGCGCCGCCGGGGCCGTGACCGGGCTCGAACTCGCCGTTGACGATGTCTTCGGCACGCTGCTCAGCGTTGGCGAGGATCTCGTCGGCCTGGTCCTGATCGATGCGACCGGACTCGAGTGCACCGGCGACACGCTCTTCGGCCTGGGCGACGAGTGCGTCGACAACGTCGTCGATCGACACGCCTTGCTCGGCGGCCAGGTCGGCGATCGTGCTGCCGTCCTGGATCGCATCGCGGATCTCGCTGCCTTCGAGGCCGAGCACGTCGGCGACTACGCCGGCGCCTCGGGGACCTTGACCATGCCGGCCTGGACCGTGGCCACGGCCGCCGTCTTCGGGGCGAGCCTCTTCGAGGGCGCCGACCACGGAATCGACCTGGGAGTCGGTCAACGTGCCGTCGTCGACGAGGGGCTGAAGTGCCTCGGTGATGCGCTCGCCGAACTCAGGACGAACCGTCTCGGTCTCTTCGACCGGCGAGGTGTCGTCCTGTGCTCCGGCGATGCCGGGGGCGAGGAGGGTTGCGCCGGCAGCGGCTCCACCGAGGGTGGAAGCTGCGATCAGGCTGGCGGTGAGCTTGGTGGTCTTCATGGGAGTGTCTCCTTGGGAGGGTGGGGGGTTGCCTCTCTGGAATGAACTCTCGCAACCTGAAGTAAGAGCTTCGGAAGTCGACCCCGCTGATTCGGTGAGGGAGATGTGAGGGAAGTGTGAGGCCTCCGGCCGTCGTGGGGCCGTTCTAGGATCGGCGGGTGACGCAGCAGCCCTTCCTCACCGACCGTCTCCAGGGATTCGGCACCACGATCTTCGCGCAGATGTCGGCGCTGGCGGTGAAGACAGGCGCAGTGAACCTCGGCCAGGGCTTCCCGGATACGGATGGTCCGACTGAAGTCAGCGAGGCGGCGATCCAGGCGATCCGCGACGGCCACAACCAGTACCCGCCGGTGCCGGGTATACCGTCACTCCGGCAGGCCGTCAGCGAGCATCGAGCCCGGTTCCGGGGCCAACAGTTCGATCCTGATGGCGAAGTTCTCATCACCGCCGGCGCCACCGAGGCCCTGGCCGCGTCGATGCTGGCGCTCACCGGGCCCGGCGACGAGGTTGTCACCTTCGAGCCGTACTACGACGCCTACGCCGCCGCTATTGCCATGAGTGGTGCGCAACGTCGCGTCGTCACGCTGCGAGCGCCGGACTTCTCGTTCGATCCGGACGAGTTGGCTGCGGCGTTCACCAGCAACACCAGACTTCTTCTCCTCAACACACCACACAACCCGACCGGCAAGGTCTTCACTCGGGAGGAGCTCAGCCTGATCGCCGGGCTCTGCATCGACCACGACGTCGTTGCGGTGGTCGACGAGGTCTACGAGCATCTCGTCTTCGACGGCGAGCACATCCCTCTCGCGACGCTCCCGGGGATGGCTGAGCGCACGCTGACGATCTCGTCGGCCGGCAAGATCTTCTCGTTCACCGGCTGGAAGATCGGTTGGGCGTGCGGCCCGGAACCGTTGGTCACGGCAGTGCGAACGGCGAAGCAGTTCCTCACCTTCGTGAACGGAGCACCCTTCCAGCACGCGGTGGCCGTGGGACTGCGGCTCGGCGACGGCTTCTTCGACGGGTACACCGCAGAGATGGCGGCCAAGCGCACACGGCTTTGCGATGGACTCGAAGTCGCTGGCTTCGACGTGCTTCGACCGCAGGGCACCTACTTCGCCACGTGTGACATCACGTCGCTGGGCGGTACCGACGGCGTCGACTTCTGCCTCGCGCTCCCTGAGCGAGCCGGGGTGGTGGCCGTGCCGAGTCAGGTCTTCTACGACAACACCGACGCCGGCCGCCGACTGGTCCGGTTTGCGTTCTGCAAGAAGGATGAAGTGCTCGACGAAGCCATAGACCGACTCGCTGTCCTCGCCGAAGGGATGACATGAAGCTCGCCGCCATTCAGCACGACATCGTCTGGGAAAACCCTGTCGCCAACATGACGCGCCTCCGCCCCCTGATCGAGCAGGCCACCGACGACGGCGCTCGCCTTGTCGTCATCTCGGAGATGTGGTCGACGGGCTTCACGATGAACGCGGCCGGGATGGCCGAGCCCCCGGATGGGGCGACGCCGACGTTCATGCACGAGATGGCGGAGTCGACGGGTGCCTGGATCGCCGGCTCGTTCCCCGAACACACTGAAGGCTATGAGCGGCCGACCAATCGGCTTCTGATCGCCGGTCCCGGCGGCGAGGATCACCGCTATTCGAAGGTCCACCCCTTCTCCTACTCGGGCGAGGACCAGCACTATTCCGCCGGCCGCGACGTACTCACTGTCGACATCGAGGGTGTTCGCGTCACCCCCACGATCTGTTTCGATCTCCGGTTCGCCGACCAGTACTGGGATGTCGCCGCCGACACCGACTGCTATCTGGTACCCGCCAATTGGCCCGCCACCCGCAGTGCCCACTGGACGTCGCTGTTGCGGGCGCGTGCCATCGAGAACCAGGCCTACGTCGTGGGCGTGAACCGCGTCGGGTCCGGCAACGGTCTCGACTACTCCGGCGACACTTGCGTCATCGACCCGATGGGCGAGATCACCGACGCAACACCGGGCGTCGAGATGACGATCACCGCCGACATCGACCCGGCGGTTGTCGCCGACACCCGAGCTCGATTCCCGTTCATGCTCGACCGGTAGCGGTTGAAACGGGGGTCTGACCCCCGTTTCAACTCATGCGGTGAGGGATTCGCGGAGTTCGCGTTTCAGGAACTTGCCGTTGGCGTTTTGGGGGAGGGGTTCGTCGACGAAGAAGACGACCTCGGGGTGCTTGAACTTGGCGATGCGGTCGGTGAGATGGGCCGACAGGGCTGCCTCGTCGAGGGTTGCGCCGGGCGTGCGGAAGATGGCGACGGCCACCTTCTCGCCGAGGCGCTCGTCCTCTACGCCGAAGGCGGCAGCCTCTGCCACCTCGGGGTGTTCGTAGATCGCGGCCTCGACCTCGGAGCAGTAGATGTTCTCGCCGCCACGGATCACCATGTCCTTGGCCCGGTCGACAATGAAGACGAAGCCGTTCTCGTCGACGGTGACGATGTCGCCGGTGCGGAACCAGCCCTCGGGCATCGATTCAGCAGTGGCTTCGGGGCGGTTGAGATAGCCCTTCACCACTGCCGGACCCCTCACGACCAGCTCGCCGAATTCGCCGGCGGCGACCTCGTTGCCCTCTTCGTCGATGACCTTGTGTTCGAACGTCGGCATGATCGGGCCGGCCGAGGCCGGCTCCGCGGTGAAGAACGCGGCTGAGATCGCCGTGATGATGCCGTGGGTTTCGGTCAGGCCGTAGCCAGTCTGGGGCTTGACGTCGCCAGCGGCCTTGTCGATCTTGTCAACCAGGTCAGGCTGTAGTGCAGCGCCACCGCCACCCATCGATTCGAGGCTCGAGGTGTCGCGCGTCTCCCAGTCTGCGTGGAGCAGCATCTCGCGACTCATCGTGGGAACGCCGGTGAAAATGGTGACGTTCTCGCGTTCGATCAGTTCGAGTGCTCGGGCGGGATCCCACCTGCGCATCAACACGATCTTGGCGCCGAGTGCCGTGCCGGGGTGAAGCACACAGTTGTTGGCGGTGACGTGGAAGAGCGGGGTCGGCACCAGGATTGCCGGGTTGCCGGGCTCCGGCAGCGGCGGCGCATCAGCGGGGGCGAGCTTCGCGGTGGTCATGGCTGTGGCGGCGGTATTGAACGCCATGTGCAACAGGTTGTGGAGACAACCGCGATGGGTGAGCTGGGCGCCTTTCGGGAAACCAGTCGTGCCCGACGTGTAGAAGATGCACATGTCGTCGTCAGGCTGAATGTCGGCGTCGGGAAGAGAGTCGGGCGCACTGGCGGGAGCGACGACGTCTTCCCAACGGGTTGCGTCGTCGGGCAGTTCGAGATCGGTGCGAACCGACATGACATGCATCGGTCGGACGGCGCGCAGCGCGGGGAGCAGCGGGATGACTCGCTCGAGGCGCTCTTCGTCGCAGATGAGAACCTTGGGTTCGGAATCCGTGAGCCCGAAACTCATCTCCTGACCCGTCCACCATGCGTTCATGCCGACGGCAGCAGCACCGAGCGAGCAGATCGCCCAGTAGGAGAAGACCCACTCAGGGAAGTTACGCATGGCGATGGCGACGCGGTCGCCGGCTCGCACGCCGTGCTGGGTATAGAGCACATCGGCCAGGGAACGCACGATCGCGTGCGCCTCAGCGTAGGTGTAGCTCTCGTCCTCGTAGACGAGGTACGTGGCATCACCGTGAACGGCCGAGCTCTCCCAGAGCAGGCGCATGTTGGGCGGTGCCGCGTCGAACGTGCGCATGGTCATGCCGCGCACCTCGGTTTCGCTCCACGCGAAGGGCGCACCCTCCGCAGTCAGCTCGGCCCACGTTTCCATCAGTACGTCTTTCACGCCGTTATTGCTAGCGCCCGTAGGCTCCGATCGTGCATTCGAATCTGCGAATCAACGACGAAGTTGCGGACGCCTTGACGCAGGGCCGACCGATCGTTGCCATGGAGTCCACGATCTACAGCGGCATGGGTCTGCCCTCGCCGGCCAATCGTGAATGTCACGAGCGATGTGATGCTGCGATTCGTGCCGGCGGTGCCGTGCCGGCATTGACCGCGGTGCTCGATGGCGTGGCCGTGGTTGGCGTGACCGCGGGCGAGCTCGATCGGGTGTTGGAGGGTGAGGCCAAGATCGCGGCCCGCGACCTTCCGCGGGCCCTGGCATCGGGGTTGGGTGTGGGTGTCACGACAGTCTCTGCCACGGTGACGATCGCGGCCGCCGCGGGTGTCGAGGTCTTCGCCACCGGCGGAATCGGCGGCGTGCATCGAGGCAGCGAACTCACCGGCGATGTCAGCCACGATCTTTTGGCGATGTCTCGTCACCCCGTGGTCACGGTCTCCGCGGGAGCGAAGGCATTCCTCGACCTGGCCCGCACTCTGGAGGAGCTCGAGACGCTGGGTGTTCCGGTCGTCGGCTGGAACACCGATCGATTCCCCGCGTTCTACGTCCGTGACAGCGGCTTTCCGGTTCCGGCGACGGTTCGACGGGGGAGCGATGTGGCCGGCATGGTGCGCTCGGCGGCTGCGGTTGGTCACCCGGGCGGAATCCTGGTCGCCAACCCGATTCCTGAGGCCGACCAGCTCGATCCGGCTCGAATCAACGCGGCGCTCGAACGTGCATTGGCAGAGGTCGATGCCAACGCCATCGCCGGCCCCGGCGTCACTCCGCTCGTGCTTGCCGCGATCGCCGAAGCGACCGAAGGCGACAGCATTCCCGCGAACCTGGCGCTGGCCGAGAACAACGCGAGCGTCGCCGCCGAGATTGCAGTGGCTCTGGCGGCGACCTAGACCTTGGCGATGTCGACCGCTGCCCTGTCCGACTTCGACCCGGATGCCACGCTCATCTCGTTGTTGACGGATCGGGCCGCTATCGCCGACCCATATCCCCGGCTTCGTTCGATGCGCGAACACGCGCCGATTCACCAGACGGCGCTCGGCAAGACATGGGTCGTGAGCCGGTACGACGAAGCCCGAGCAGTGCTTCGCGACCCTCGCTGTGGGAATCCGACGCCGGAAATGTTCGAGGAGGGTCGCGCCGGACTCGATGGTTCGAGGCGCCGACCTCGCGCCCGCGAGTCGCTCTCGATCCTGCAGTTGAATCCGCCCGATCACGGACGGATCCGTGGGCTCGTCGCCCGAGCGTTCACCCCTCGCCGCGTTGAGCAGCTGCGCCCCGAAATCGAGGCGATCGCCGATCGGTTGCTCGATGCGATGGGCGGTACCGGCGACCTCGTCGACGGCCTCGCGTTCCCGCTTCCCGCCAATGTCATCTCGGCGCTCGTCGGTGTGCCCGAACGGGACCGGCAGTTCCTGCGTCCGCTCATCGGTGACCTCACGGTGGGGATCGAGCCGACCGCATCCGACGACGAGATTGCTCGGGCGGACGCGGCCGGGGCGACCATGCGGGAGTATCTCGCCGACCTCATCGCCGCCCGGCGCGCCGACCCCGGTGACGACCTGCTCAGTGTCCTCATTCATGCCAACGATGACGGCGATCAGCTCACCGAGAACGAGATTCTCGTCAACACGTTGTTGATCTACGCCGCCGGGTTCGAGACGACGACACACCTGATCGGCAACATGTTCCGAGCGTTTGTGGCCAACCCTGCTCAGCTCGACCGTGTGCGAGCCGACCGCTCGCTTGTCCCGGGAGCGGTCGAGGAGGTTCTCCGCTACGACCCGCCGGTTCAGCTTGATGGTCGCTACGTTCACGAGACGATCGCGATCGGCGGCCACACACTCGCTCAGGGAGACTCGGTCATCACCTTGATCGGCGCGGTGAATCGAGACCCCGCCCACTTCGAGCAACCAGACGACTTCGACATTGGCCGCACCAATACTCAGGTGCTCTCGTTCGGCTCAGGCATTCATTTCTGCCTAGGTGCCGCACTGGCCCGTCTCGAGGGGCAGGTGGTGCTCGGCAAGCTGTTGGATCGGCACGAGACCTGGGAGATCGTGGGGGAGCCGACCTGGCGGCCCCGGATCACCCTGCGAGGCGTCGAGAGCATGCAGGTCGCGCTCTCCTGAGACGCGTGTGCGGCGAGGATGCAAGACTCCCCCGATGAGCGACACCACGACCGACGCCGGGCCCGAAGAGCGGAATCTGATCCTCGACGAATTCGACGAGAAGCTCGCCGCCTTCAACGCGTTCCGCAAGAGCGATGATGCGAAAGCCGATGAAGTCTTCAAGGATCTCGGTGGTTCCGATCCTGTCGGTCGCGACATCATCCTGCAGCTGGCCGGGAAACGGCCGCTCGGCCATCCCGAGAAGTTCATGTCGGCGCACACCGGCGCAGTCCGATCGCTGGAGGTCCTCGACCGCAACGGTGCCCGTGGGGTGCGGATCAGAATTCTCGGTCCGCTCAATCCGGTAGCGGGCTTTCTCGTTCAGCTCGTCACCCGGTTCATCGTCAGCAACCATCAGAAGTCGCTGGTCAACAACATACGAAAGCTCTACGCCCGGCGCGAGGCGAACTGCATGCCCGATGATTCGAGCCGTCGTCTGCTCTGGCGGGCCCGTCGCGACGCCGACCTGGTCTATGAGGGCTTCAAGAAGAACCCTGTCGGTGTTCCCAGCTTTCTGCTCGGCGGCGCAATCTTCAGCGCGGGGATCTCGGCCGCGATGGATGCGATCGTCAACAGCGCGAGCGGTCGCTGGACCCGGCTTGTGCTGGCTCTCGGGCTCTTCGCCTTGCTGGGCGCCGTGAGTTGGATCATCCTGCGGGGCGCTGCCGTCGCTCGCCGGCGAATCTCGCTTGCCACCGATCGGCCCTTCAGCGCGCTCTACGAGACGATCGGACGTTGCGGGAACCCTCCGAAGGATCAGTCGAAGACGTTCGCGTTGATCGCCATGATCATCCTGGCGGTGAGCTGGGTCCTTATTCCTGTTGGGCTGATCGGAATCCTCTTCGAGTAGGGGTAGCGTCGCCAGCCGAATGAACCGCAGCATCACGCTTCGAACCTGGCAGCACGACGCTTTGCGGGCATTCCTGGCGCATGATCGGCCCAACTTCTTGGCGGTCGCGTGTCCGGGAGCAGGGAAAACGACCTTTGCGTTGACCGCGGCGCGTCACTGGCTGCGCGGTGAACGGCAACCTCTGATAGTCGTTGCGCCCACCCGACATCTCAAGGTGCAGTGGGCATCGGCCGGCGAACGATTCGGGTTCCATCTCGAACCGGAATGGGACCCGACAACTGGCGGGATCCCCGATGACATGCACGGCATCATCGTCACCTACGCCCAGGTGGCCTCCGCATCACGAGTGCTCAGCCAGGTCAGCCGCGACGGCATGGTGATTCTCGATGAGGTCCACCACGCCGGTGGAGACATGACGTGGGGCGAGGGCGTTGCCACCTCGTTCGCCGACTCCGCGGTGCGGTTGCTGCTGTCGGGCACGCCGTTTCGCTCTGACGACTCACCAATTCCCTACGTTCGCTACACCCTGGGCGATCACGGGGACGCGGTCTCCGACTACGAGTACGACTATGGCGCGGCGCTCAAGGAGGGCGGCGTCGTGCGGCCGGTCTTCTTCCCTCGCTTCGATGGCCACATGGAGTGGATCTCGGCGGACGGCACCCACCGCGAGGCGAGCTTTGGCGACGACATCGCCCGCGAAGAACTCGGCGCCCGCCTTCGAACGGCCCTTTCTCCCGATGGTGACTGGTTGGCCACGGTCCTGAACCGCGCCGACCACAAGCTCCGGCAGATTCGTCAACAGGCTCCCAACGCCGGTGGCCTCGTGATCGCGACCGACCAGGAGCACGCTCGCTCGATCGCCAAGCTCCTGCATCGGTGGACGGGTGAGGAGCCGGCTCTTGCGCTGTCGGATGACCCCAAGGCATCCCAGGTCATCGACAGCTACGCGAAGAGTGATCACGCCTGGGTGGTAGCGGTGCGCATGATCAGTGAGGGTGTCGACATTCCGCGGCTGCGCGTCGGCGTGCATGCCACCACGACAGCCACGGCACTCTTCTTTCGGCAGGCCGTCGGCCGCATCGCTCGCTGGACACCGGGCCACGCATCACAAAAGGCGTACTTCTACGTGCCCGATGATCCCCGCCTGCGGCACCATGCTCGCACGATGGCGGAGCAGCGCCGACACTCCATCGCCGAGCGGGTCGAGGCCGGTGACCAGAAGCAGTCGGCGCTCGACGACCTCGACCGCGCCGTGCAGATCGAAGAACAGCCGTCACTGTTTCAGGCACTCTCGTCCACCGCGATGGACGCCGACGGTGACTCGCCGGCAGCGGTCGACGATGGAATCGATCCGCACGAGGACCTGATTGTCGACGCCGAGGATCTGGCCGGCGAGCCCGTCGATCTCCCTCCCCCGCCGGCCCTGCCCGGCCGCGCTCCCGACGCGAAGTCGATGCTCGGAGGGCTGCGATCGAAGCACGCTCGTAAGAAGGATCTGCGCGAGTGGAACGCCGATCGCGTGCTCGAATTGGTTCGGGCCACCGGCATGGACCATCGCCAGGTCAACTCCGAATTGAACCGACGCTCCAACGTCGACCGTGTTGCCGAAGCCGATGAAGTCGCGCTGCGGCGGCGACTTGATCAGGCCGAGGGATGGCTGGAGTCTCTGCGCGTTCGGTGAATCTGGGTCACCCGGCCCAAATGAAAAACAGTACTTCTGCACTTTTTTCGAGCCTGAGCCCCGAATCACCCCCGCTAGCCTCACGTCCTCCGCTACGGTGACCGACCAGTCAATAACCGACTGGTTGAAATACCGAGTGGTGAGGAGACGTTGTGATGGGTATGGACGACCTGGAAATCACGATTCGCTCAATGCGAGACGACGTCGACGGCGATGTATGCAGCCGTTCGCGTGTGATGGACTCGCTCCTCGACCTGCGCCTGGAGGCAGGAAGCCGCCACGACATGTTGGCGGAAATCGATCGTGCGCTTGGCGAACTACCCGGCAAAAACATGGTGCCGGCCGGTTGGTGGCGTGAGCAGCTCGACTCCTTCGAGATGGTTGCGATCAACCCTGTCGAGACCGTCGGCTGAAGCCGAAGAGTCGCTTCAACACGGCAATATCGCCGCGTCCGCCCTCCACGGCAAGCGCCCCTGAATCCAACGCCTCGGCTCCGCTGAGTTCGCCGCGCCGCACCCACAGCAGCGCCGCTACCGAGCCGGTGATTCGTGTTGGCGCGTTCGTTGCCGGTCGGTCGGGTGACACCTGCACACGTGCGAGCGCCGGGGTTCGGCGACCGGGCCCCGCTTGGGGAACCACGATCAGGCGGACAAAGCCCTCATCGAGATCGAGGTCGATCTCGATGCCGCTATCGGGGAGCTCCTCGATCAGCACCATGGTGGCGATGGCCTCCGGGAGCATCTCGTCGATCATCGGTTGGTCGTCGGTTGGCATGTCGAGATAGGGCAGCCCGAATCGGCCAACGGCGACGACAACGGGTCGAAGTTCCTCGCCGCGTTCGGTGAGCGAGTAGAGCGCCCGGGCGTTCGGATCAGCGATCTCCTCGCGGTGGACCAGCCCGGCGGCCTCCATCTCCGACAGTCGGTGGGCAAGGAGATTGGACGCCATCCCCGGAAGGCCGTCACGCAGGTCGGTGTAGCGCCGCGGGCCACGAAGCAGGTTGCGCACGATGAGGAGAGTCCACCGTTCACCGATGAGATCGAGGGCGCGACTGGCGGGGCAGAATTGGTTGTACGAACGCTTTGGCATGGGAAGAACCATCCCGTTGACAGGTTGAAAAAGCGTACCTAGCGTCGCCGTCATGCCCACAGTTGAATCACACGCCCCCGGTACCCCCTCATGGCTCGACCTGACGACCACCGATATGGACGGCGCCAAAGCCTTCTACGGCGGCCTGTTCGGATGGGACTTCTTCACCGAACCGGACCCCGAAGCAGGCGGCTACACCATGGCCATGCTCAACGGAAAGGCTGCGGCCGCGATGATGCCGCAACCTCAGGAGCAGATCGACATGGGGATTCCGGCGTGCTGGAACCTCTACGCCACGGTCGGCGACATCGATGCGGCGGTCGGAGCGGCCGCAGCGGCCGGTGGCGGGGTGATGATGGCGCCGATGGACGTGTTCACCGCGGGACGGATGGCCGTGATCACCGATCCTGCAGGCGCGGTGCTGTGCCTCTGGCAGCCCGGGGAAGCGATCGGCAGCGAGGTGGTCAACGAAGCCGGTGCCTTCACGTGGGCCGAGCTCCAGACCAGCGATCAGGCTGCGGCCGCGGACTTCTACGGCGCAGTTCTCGGCATGACCGCCGAGGTCATGGACATGGGTCCGATGGGGACGATGACCGGTCTGAAGGTCGCCGGCAAGGATGTGGCGAGCGCAATGGACATCCAGGGGGATGGTGTGCCGCCACATTGGGGCGCATACTTCGGTGTGGCCGACACCGACGCCGCGGTCGCCCGAGTTGCAGAACTCGGTGGTTCAGTGCTCGTGGCGCCGATGGACATCCCGCCCGGCCGCATGGCTGTTCTGGCCGACAACGTCGGCGCGGTGTTCTCGATCATTGCGTTGGCGGGCTAGCTTTACAGAATGTCAAGTTCAATCGACGATGGAGAGATCGCCCGAGCGCACGCTTCGCTGGGCCTGACCACCGAAGTGGCCGATTCGGCGGTCTACGACCGTACGGTCGATCGCTTCCGCAGTCGCGGGATCGCGTTGCCGACGTTTGGTGAGCTCGCCGATCCGTCCACCATTCCGGCCGCGCGGCTTGCGCCGCTGGCGGGGCTCGACCGCAACGAACCCGACAGCCGAAACCTCTTTCGGGTGCACTGGTTCGGTGGCCTCGATGGAAGCGGCCCTCATGACGTGCCCGACTACATCGAGTTGCCGTCGGAGATGACCGGCGTGGAGGCGCGAATCGTGCTCGCCTTCGGCAACCGTTTCCCGATGATCAAGGCCCACAAGGTGCTGGCGGCGTATGCCTGTCTCGTGCCTCGTCTTGTCACTGGACGGTTCGACCCCACTGCGCATCGTGCGGTTTGGCCATCCACCGGCAATTACGCCCGTGGCGGCATCGCCATCTCGCGCATCATGGACTGTCGTGGCGTTGCCGTGCTTCCGGAAGGCATGAGCAAGGCCCGGTTCGACTGGCTCGAGCAGTGGACCCTCGACCCGGCCAACGACATCATTCGCACGCCGGGCACGGAGTCCAACGTCAAAGAGATCTACGACACCTGCAACGAGTTGGAGAAGGATCCCGAGATCGAGATCATCAACCAGTTCTCGGAGTTCTCGAACCACCTGGGCCACTACTCGGTCACCGGCCCCGCCCTCAGCCGGGTCTTCGAGCACGCCACTGCCGATTCCGGCGATGCCCGGCTCGCTGCCTATGTCTCGGCGAGCGGATCCGGCGGCACGCTCGGCGCCGGCGATTATCTCAAGGACAACTACGGTGCGCGCATCGTGGCGGTCGAGGCGCTCGAATGCCCGACGCTTCTCGAAAACGGCTTCGGCGACCACAACATCCAGGGCATCGGCGACAAACACGTCCCGCTGATCCACAACGTCATGAACACCGACGATGTCGTTGCGGTGAGCGACCGCTCGACCGATGCTCTGGACGCACTCTTCAACACTCCCGCGGGCAAGGCGCATCTCGTCGATCGGGTCGGCCTCGATCCAGCCCTTGTGGATGCGCTTCAGCACATGGGCTATTCGTCGAGCTGCAACGCGTTGGCCGCCATCAAGATCGCCAAGGAGCGCGGCCTCGGTCGTGACGACGTCATCGTCAGCGTCGCCACCGATGGATCCGAACTGTACGACGCCGAGCGCACCGAGTACCTCGCCTCCCATCACCCCAACGGCTACGACTCCGTGGCCGCGGCCGCGGACTTCGGTCGGGAACTCGAGGCGGGCGATACGGCCAAGCATCTCGAACTCACCGAGCAGGAACGGCGGCGGGTGTTCAACCTCGGATACTTCACCTGGGTCGAGCAGCAGGGCACCGACTTCGGCGACTTCACCGCCCGTGCCGATCAGCGATTCTGGGATGGCATGCGCCACTTCGTGGCGGAGTGGGATGAGCAGATCGTCGAATTCAACGCCCGCACGGGCACCCGCGACGACGACTGATCCGCCTCGTGGGTCCCTCCAGCTTCGAGCACTATCTCGACCGGCTCGATGTGGCGCACCTGGTCGACGATGGCACCATCTCGCGAGACGATCTCGTTGCTGTCATCCGACGGCTCGATGCTGCGGTCGCCGAGATCGATGGGCACGGTTTCGACCCGACGCCGTTCGAGCCGCAACCTCGGCTTCGCGAATCCGTCGGCTTGCCCGATGGCGTTCAGCTCTGGGTGAAGGACGAGACGGGCAACGTTTCCGGAAGCCACAAGGCCCGTCATCTCTTCGGCGTCGCGATCCGTGAATCAGTCGTGCCGTCGGGCGATGGAGCATGGGCGATCGCGTCGTGTGGCAATGCCGCCCTCGGGGCCTCGGTCGTCGCCGCGGCCGTCGACCATGAGCTCGAGGTCTTTGTCCCGACATGGGCCAACGATGCCGTCGTGGACCATATGGAGGGTCTGGGCGCACGGGTGGTTCGCGCCGATCGTGAGCCTGGAGTGCTCGGCGATCCTGCCCATCACGCCATGGTCGCCGCCGTCGCGGCCGGCGCAACGGCGTTCTCCTGCCAAGGCACCGACACCCCGGCGGCGATCGATGGCGGTCGCACGATCGCGTATGAGATGGTCGACACGCTGGCGGCTCGGGACGCGCCCGCCGCGCCGCAGCTCGATCGCCTCTTTGTCCAGGTGGGTGGTGGAGCCCTTGGGACCGCTGTCGTTACCGGGCTTGCCCGTACCGAACTCGAGTCCCTGCCTGTCGTTCACGCCGTGCAGACTCTCGGCAATCACCCGCTGGTTCGGGCGTGGGACACCCTGGTGGCCGAGCTCACCGGGGCGACCGTGGAGCCGACGGTTGGTGGACGACTACGCGCCGCGAAAGAACTCGGCGTGCTCGACGATCCCGCCATCCGAGAAGCGCTGGCGCGTCTCAGTGCCAACCCTGCGGCCTACATGCGAGCCTGGGACGATGAACCGACGTCCTACGCCAGCGGCATCCTGGACGACATCACCTACGACTGGATGCAATTGATCGAGGCGATGCTGCGCACCGGCGGTTACCCGATTGTGGCGACCGAGGCGGCGCTCCGAGAGGCACACCAGGTTGCCCATCAACACACGGACATTCCCGTGTGTCCGACCGGCGCCGCTGGTCTTGGCGGGTTGATCACCCTCCACGAGAACGAGCCCGGCGCAATTGTCGATGGCGAACGGATCGCCGTACTGTTCACGGGCCGGATGCGACCAGGCGATCCGGATCCCCTCGCGAACTGACCGCCCCATGTCCGACCATCTCCGAGAGCGCCGCGTCGTGTCTTTGGCGATCATCATGTCGTCGGCCGCGGTGGCCCAGGCCTTCGGCCGCTTCACCTGGGGTGTGGTGCTCCCGAACGCACGTGACGATGTGCTCGACGGATCCAACACCCTCGCCGGGATGTTCGGTTCGATCAATGTCTTTGCCTACCTCATGGGCACGATCCTGGTGGCGTGGCTGTCGTCTCGGCTCACCCTTGTCTGGCTGATGCGAGTCGGGCTGATGATGTCGACCACCGGTTTGGCGCTCGCGTCATTCGCCCCTGCACCGTGGGTGCTGGGGGTCTCACTCTTCATCATGGGACTCGGAGGCGCCGTGATCTGGGTGCCGGCCCCCGGAATTGCGGCCCGATACTTCCCGGCCACTCGCCGAGGATTGGCATCAGGGATCGTCGGTTCCGGAATTGGCGTCGGCATCGTATTTGCCGGCCGTCTCGCCGGCTGGGTCGACGACGGCACCGATGATGCCTGGCAACGCGTCTACAGAGTCGAACTCGTGCTGGCGGTGATCGTGCTGATCCTGGTCTTCGCCGCCCTCAAGTCTCGCGGCGAGCGGCCGTCAGTGGCCGGCGGCTTTGGTGGTTTCGGTGCTCTGCGCACCGTCGCCGCGTGGAAACCGATGACCCTTGCCTATACCGCGTACGGATTCAGCTACATCCTCATCATCTCGTTTCTGGTTGCCCGACTCGAGGACGACAGCGGGTTCACCGAAGGTCGGTCGGCGTTGGTGTTCTCGGTTGTGGGGCTTGCCATCATCGCCGGCGGTCTCACGATCGTGCCGCTTTCTGATCGGTTGGGCCGCCGTAACACCCTGGTTGTCGCGTTCTTGTCGTGGGCTGCCGCGTCCCTGTTGATCCTGACCGGCAACACAGTTGCGGTATTCATCGCCGCGGTGATGATCGGGCTGATGTTCAGTGGAATTCCGGGCACGATCATCGCGCACATCGTCTCGCACACCGACGAGACGAGCTACGGGCCCGCGTTCAGTGCGATGACGTTGGCATTTGGCCTCGCCCAGGCCATCTCCCCTCAGATCGGCGGTGCCATTGCCGATTGGCAGGGGTCATTCACCGCGGTTTTCGTGTTGGCGGCGATTGTGGCCGGGTTGGGTGCCGTCGCTTCAGCGAAGATTCCGTCATCTTGACGCTTTCTTTATCTTTGCTCTCCATACTGCCCACCTGATGCCCAACGGATCTTCCATGCCCGGACAGCCGCAACCACGAGAGACTGCGGCGCGCCTGCGCGCCAAGAAAGTGTTGATCCTGCTGTTTCGACCGGCTGCGGCGCTCACTGAGCGGATCGGAACGCCGCTCGTTCGCTCCTGGCGTCACGCCCGACTCGCCGCCCATCTTTCGAAGCCGCTCCCCGTTTCCTGTGTGTTGGTCGGCCGCTTGATCGTTGACCGCAACATGAAGCTGACCGTCGGCGAACGCCTGCTCTGCTACGACGGTGTCGTCCTTCAGTCCGACATGGGCGGGCGGGTGGAAATCGGCGATGACGTGATCCTCGCCGGTGGCGTGCACATCGTCGCGTTCGAGCGGGTCACGATCGGGAACGGCGTGATGATCGGCGAACACGCAAGCATTCGTGATGCGAACCACGACACTGCCGCGCCCGAGCGCCTGCGCGATGCCGGTCACATCTCGACGCCAGTGGTGATCGAGGACAACGTCTGGATCGGTCGTGGGGTCGCGGTGATGCCCGGTGTCACCATCGGGCGCGACAGCGTCGTCGGCGCGAACTCGGTGGTGACGAAGGATGTGCCGCCTGGTTCAACTGTGGTCGGCGTCCCCGCCAAGCCCATCAACCGCTGACAATTCCGCGAGATCGGCGGCACGCCGCACCACCTCGTCCATCGCCGCGGGGAGATCGGGCAGGTCGACCTCAGTGGCGCCGTCTTCGCGCAAGAACACGAAGGTCATGCGCGCCACCGGCTCGCCCGTTGCTGCGGCGAGGGCTGCGGCATAGCTCGCGCCCTGCAAGCGATAGCGCGAAACCTTGGCGTCGACTTCGTCGGGCGAGCCGACTTGGTCGGTCTTCCAGTCCACGACCACCAGGCCTTCGGGGGTCCGGTACAGCAGGTCGATGTAGCCCTCGACCAGCCGATCGCCGACCGGAGCGGCAACCCACAGCTCGCGCCAATGCTGACCCGCAGTAGCGGCCGCAGCGGCATGGGTGGTCAAGCCTGCCTGTGCGAGGCGGGTGACGACGGCCTCCTGGCCGGCGACGCCCTCCGCGGCGCTCTGGGCGGCTGCGGCGTCGGCGAGACCCTCGCCGGTGGCGAGATCAACGACTTGCAGCACGCCATGGACCGCACGGCCGACGGCTGTGCCGTAGCGACCCTTCTGCCATGGCGGGAGATCGAGGTCGCGGGAACGCTTGTCGAGTCCGGGGTCGGGCGCGACGGCGGCCTCGGCCGCGAGAGTCGTGGCGGCGACCACCCGCCGAGTGGACGCCGCTTCGAACGCTCGTTGACGTTCAGCAGCCCAGGTTGCCCGGTCGGGGAGTGGCGCTCGGGTCGGGACCAGCGAGGACATGGTGGCCGACTGCGTCGGCTCATACGCTGCTGCTCCGGCTCGGGCGAGCGCTGGTTCGGCCAGCACGGAGGCGCTCGTGCGGACCCTGCGATCCTCGCGGTGCAGCGACACGACGAGGTGATCTCGGGCGCGCGTCGCGGCGACATAGAGGAGCCGGAGGCGCTCGTGCTCGTCCATCTGGTCGTCGATCGGCTGCCAGGCGTCGTAGCCCTCCGACGCGATTCGGCTGGAGATCTTGAGCAACACCTGACCGGTCGGCGGAAAGACAACGGCCGGGCCGCGTGACGGGTTCTGGAACCGCGTGGTCATGCCCGACAGCACGGTGATGGGGAACTCGAGCCCCTTCGCGCCGTGGATCGTCATGATGCGGACACTGTCGTCGTCCGTCTCGGGCAACACGGTCTCCGAGATCCGAGCGTTGTCAGCCCCCTGAAGCCGTGCCCATTCGAGATAGGCCCGAAGGTCGGTGCCGCCGGCATCGACCCACGCTCGCGCCTGGTCGAGAACGAAACGCAAGCGCCGCCAAACATCTCGGGGAGCACCGGTGGCGATCGCACTCTCGAGGACGGCTCGTTCTCGGATCAGCCGGTCGAGGAGCTCGGCTGGCGTCGACCACAGCCGCTGCTCGTGCAGCTCGGCCAGGTGGCGCAGTGCATCGGCGACCGGGTGGTTGCCTGCTGCCGTGGGCAGCTCGCTCCGAAGCGAGAAGCGCCCGCCGAGTCCGAGCCGCCAGTGGGCCAGGTCGTCGTCGCCGCAGCCGTAGACAAAGCTGCGGAGTGCGGCAACCGTGGCGAGTTCGTCGGTGGGATCAGCGACTGCTCGCAGGGCGAGCATCAGTTCGCGAACCTCGCGCGACGCGTAGACGAGAGACGAGGTCTCGGCCCGATACGGCATTGCGACGTTGTCGAGCGCACGCTCGAGCGCGGACAGGCTCGTGCGCGCGGGGAGGAGAATGCACACATCGCTCGGGCGGGCAGGGCGCCAGCCGCCCTCCCCGTCCTCCACCGACCACGGGGTGTCGCCCCGAACGGCCTCGGCGACAGTGAGCGCCACCGCCCGGGCTTCGACAGCGCGCAGTTGCTCGGCGTCGAGCCGTTCGGGTATCGGGTCGGCGCCGAGAAGGGCAACCGATGGGCCGTCCGGTGCCGCGTCGCCCCGGTGGGCCGACAGGGCGGCGTAAGCCGGCTGGCTACCGGGCTCGGCCTGAATGAGCGCCGAGAAAACGTCGTTGATGAAGTCGATGACCGGTGCCGTGGTCCGGAAGTTGACCGTGAGGTCGGCACGATCTTCAACGCGGTCGCGGGCTGCGAGATACACACCGATGTCGGCCCGTCGGAATCGATAGATCGACTGCTTGGGATCACCGACGAGGAAGAGACGCCCCGCTGCGACATCGATCTCGTCCCACGGCCGGTCAGCGACCGACGTGCCATCGTCGGCCGCGGCGATGAGCACAGCGAGCTCGATCTGGATCGGATCGGTGTCCTGGAACTCGTCGAGCAGGAGTCGTTGGTATCGATCCCTCAGAGATGCCCGTACCGCGGCGCCATGCACCGAGTCACGCAGGAGGCGCCGCGCCCGCACGAGCAGGTCGTGGAACTCCAGCCGCCCCGAAGCTCGGCGATCCTCAGCCGCCACGAGCACAAAGCGGCCGATGCGAGCGCCGATGTGGTGCAGCGCCGAAGTGGTGACGCTCGTTGTGGCCTGGTCGCAGACCACGCCGAGTCCGCGGATCGCCTTGCGAACATCGCCGACATCGATGGTCCAGTTGGCGGCCTTGCCCTTGTTGCCGGGCTTCAGCGTGCGGCGGGCTTTCGGAGCCTCGCCCATGTCGGCGACCAGCGACAACGCGTCGATCTCGTCGAGCGCGCCGAGCAGGTCGGCTCGGTTTTGTTCCAAGTCGTTGAAGTAGGGGAGCAGCGCGTCGTCGGCATCGGCGATGCCGCGTTCACGCAGGGCGAGGACTTCGTCGAACCGGGCAACGAGGCCGTCGACATCGAAGGGGGGAGGCTGAGGCGGATCGAGGAGCAGGCGATCTTCGATGAGGTCCCAGTTGGCGGCCATCTGGAGGGCAACGGTTCGCAGCGCATCGAGCCGCACGCCTCCGGCCTCGAGAATCAAGAGTGATCGGCCGACGGTGTCATCATCGAGAAGATCGTCGAGGAACTCCCTCCAGCGCAGCTCGAACTCGACTTGAGAACCGATCTCGTCGAGGACTTCGACCCCGGGAGGGAGGCCCGCCTCCACCGGGTGTTCACCGAGGATGCGCTGAGCAAAGGCATGAAGTGTGCCGACGGCGGCACCGTCGAGCTGCTGCACGGCCTCGCGTGCCGGTGTGGCAAAGAGGTCGCCCACGGCGATGCGGTCTTCGAAGCGTTGGCGGATACGGTCCCGAAGCTCTGCCGCCGCCTTCTCGGTGAAGGTGATGGCGGCGATCGCGTCCATCGCCACGCCGTCGTCGAGCACGAGCGCTTCGATGCGGTCGACCAGGGCGCGCGTCTTGCCCGAGCCGGCACCGGCCTCCACGAACAGTGTGAGATCGCGACGCTCGCGGACCAGGCGCCGTTGATCCTCGTCGATCGGCAGCGTGTCAGCCACGGTCGGCGCCGTTCACGGCGAGGTACGGGGCGAGGTCGGGATCGTCGGCGATCCGGCGCCAGTCGCGGTGCTGATGGGAGAGCCCGAGGCCGTCGGGCTCACAGAACCAACAGTCGACCCATGGCCGGAAGCTCGGGGTCGCCGGATGCTGCGGGAACACACCGGCACCGATCCCGTCGCTGATCTCGGCGACGATGCCGAGCGCAGCGTCGGTGACCGGCTCGGTGATCGGATAGCCGACCGTGGAGAACTGGCCCCGAGAAGTGACGAACCAGTAGGCGCCGCGAGCAGGGTTGTCGATCCCCAGGACGCTGCGAGCGGCCAGGGCGTAGAGCACGAGCTGAAGATGCGCCCCGCCCGGCACGGGGTCCTCGGCGGTGAGCTTGTCGTAGCCGCGGGTAGAGCCGGTCTTGTAATCGATCACGGTGAGCGTGCCGTCGCGGGCCTCGTCGATGCGATCGATCGCGCCTCGTAGGCGAAGCGAGCGACCGTCGGGAAGGGTGATCTCGATTGGTGGGGTCGATGAACCGGGCATGCCGAACGGCAACTCGGTTGCGATGGGTCGCGTCCCGTGAGCCGCACGCTGGATGTTGTCGAACGCCAGGAATCCCGTGAGATCCTGGAGAAGCACCTGGCGCTCACGATTCCAGTAGACGCGGCGGCCGACCATGCCGCGAGCAGCCAGGCGATCCGCCTCCGCCTCACCCAGATCCCGCAGCCGGCGGAGCTGAGCCCCGGTCCAACCGATCCCTGGTTCGGGCACGGCATTCGTGATGATCTGTTCGTCGAGCCACTGGTCCAGGACGTCGTGAATCAGCGACCCTCGGGTGAGTGGGGTGATTCGGTAGGACTCCTCGGGATCCTCCACCGGATCGACCCGAAGTACATGGCGGACGAAGTAGGCGTGGGGACATGACGCCCACATCTCCAGTCGGGTTGCCGATGTGATCTGGTCGGGGCTGATCGGCGAAGGCAGCGTGATGCCGCGGAGATCCCCGTCGGTGGCCAGGTTGCCGTCGAAACGGGTGAACCGCGGCGACTGTCGACCGGCCGTGAGAGCCACGGCCCGCTCGAGTTCGGGACGCTCGCGCAGCACCGGGTGCTGGGTGATGTCGCCGGAGTCCTCGGCGTGATCGAGTAGAGCGCGGACGTCGTACTCCTGAGGATGGGCAGGGAATCCCGCGGCTCGAAGACCGGCGATGAACGACGGAACCTCGGTGAGCCAGTCGCCGGTGCGCTGGTTGAGATCCTCAGCCGATGGTCGGCAGTGGTCCCGCTGTTCCACGGTGTCGAGTAGCCATCGAGACGGGGCCCGCTCGGCATTGCGCCGTAGATCGCCCCTCGGAAACGTGAATGTGGTGTGTTCGGCCGCACTCATCACCGCGAGCAGCGCCCGGTGCTGATCGTCGGCCGCGGCGGCCAAGAGCGGAAGATCGCGGCCTGCGATGCCGCGGATGCGGTCGGGTAGGAGTGGATCGTCGCGACGTCGCGCCGGCATAGAGCCCTCCGCCAGCCCGAGGATCACTGCCGTATCGAGTTCGAGACCGATCGCATGGTCGACGGGTCCGACGAGAACGCCATGACCGAAGGTGCCGTGCCGACCGAGGTCGTCGCCGAGCTGGAGTTCGAGGGCTCGACGGAATGCAGATGTCGATGGGGAGGGGTCGATCCCGTCGAGATCGCCGAGCCGGTCGATGGCGGCATCGATCCGTTGACCGGCGGCGCGCTCTTCGGCGGGCCAGTGCTCCCGCAGGGACTCGCCGCCGAGATAGGTGCGGACCAGTGAACGACACCAGCCGGCGAGGCCCGACCACGACGCTGCTCTGGCGCCGGGATTCAGCGCTTGCGCGAGCGTGAGAACGAAGGTGCGGAGGTCGCCGGCGTGGCCGGCATCGCGACGGAGACGCGCTGCACGCCAGGCTTCCTCTTCGTGGAGTTCGAGCCGCTCGGCGTCGGATTCCAGGTCGACTCGGAGCTGATCGAGACGTTCGTCCCATTGGGTCGGCCCGGCCACGATGCCGGCGGCTCGCGACGCACGCTCCCAGGCCGCCACGGGTGCGGGCCGGTTGTCGAGTCCTCGAATAGGGGCGCCGGCCAGCCACGCGGCGACGTCGTGCCGCGAGAAGTTGTGGTCCGTGAGGCCGAGCAATGCGAGCAGCGAACGTCCGAGCAGCGACGCATCGGCGGTGCGCACTGATGTGCCGAACCACGGGATCTCGGCCGCGTCCAGGGCGTCTCCCACGAGTCGGGCGTAGGGCTCGCGGGAGCCGAACAGGATTGCCGTGCGATCGAAGGGTTGGCCGCGTCGGGCCGCGTCGGTGATGAGACGTACCGCGTGGCGGACTTCGTCATCGGCATCGGACACGCTGATGGCCTGATCGGCGATGGGTACAACCGGCGCACCCTCGACGCGCCATGTGAGCCCGAGCGTCTGGACGAGTTCGCGCACCGAGGCATCGGCCTCCACGACTCCGGTGACCCCGGCGACGACCTCGACCGATTGTGATTCGCTCAGCGCCCGGATCAGGCGGGCCTGGTTGCTGGTGAGCCTCTGGGGGAGATGAATCAGGGTCGGGCCGAGCTGGCGTGCGACCGGAGATCCGGCGACAAGTTGCTCGATGGCGGCGGCGATGAGGTCCTGCTCGTCGGAGAACCCCGGCGCGAGCCGGGCGTGGACGCTCTCGTGGATTCGGACGACATCGGCGATGCGGACCGGTTGGTTCTTCAGTCGAGCGCGACCGCCCGCATCGACCTCGGACAGGGCCCGGTGGGCACGGACGAGCGACCGCTCGGTGGTCGGATGGGTGTGAACGCCGGCGAAGTGGCCGGGATCCTCGGCGAGCACGGCCCGTACGGCGCCGGCCAGGACGGGGGTCGAGACGGGTCGGCGTCCCGAGGCTGCGACTCGGCCGGCACCGAGCAGTTCGGCCAGGCGGTAGGGGGTGAGGAACGTGACGCCGGCGATGCCGCCGCGCCGGCCGAGCGCTCGCCGGGCGGCGATGCCGATCTGGTTGGAGTGCACCACAACGGTGACCGGTGCCAGGGCATCGTCGGCCTTGTGGGTGGCGACCCGAGCCGCGAGCGTGTCGTGAGCGGCCGGTCCGTAGCTGGTCGTGGTGAGGGAGATGGCCATCCGTCAGTGATCGTACGCACCTGCTGTGACAGCAGCAGGGTCGGTCAGTGTTCGGGTGGCGCCACGAAGTCGATGAGCTCTTCGACCGCGCCGAGCAGAGGGATCTCGAGGTCGGTCCACGACGTGACCCTGGCGAGGATCTGCTGCCAGAACTGGCCCGTGGATCCGGTGGCGCCGAGGCCGGACATCACGCCTTCTTTCCACGGCTGGCCCCTGGGAACATCGGGCCAGCGTTCGATCCCGACGACGCTGGGCTTCACGGCCTGCCAGATGTCGATGAATGGGTGGCCACAGATCTTCACGTTGGGGTCGTCGACCTCGGCGGCGATGTGTGACTCCTTGGAGCCGTCGACCAGATGGTCGAGCAGGATGCCGAGTCGCCGGTTGGGGCCAGGGCGGAACCCCCGAACCCGGTCGGCGAGGTCGTCGGCGCCTTCCAGTTGCTCCACAACCACGCCCTCCACGCGGAGATCATCGCCCCAGACCTTCTCGATCAGTTCGGCATCGTGGATGCCTTCGACCCAGAGCCGGCTGGCCCGAGCCATCCGAGCGGGCACGTGGCCTGCTGAGATCGAACCGCTCGCCGTGACGCCAGGCGCAACGGCCTCCCGGCGCGGGACCACCAGCTTGCACGGCACGCCCTTACCGTCGATATCGGCCCGCACGGAGCCGGGCTCGTAGCGGACCGAATGATCGCGGCCATGTCGATCGCGCAGAACCAGTTTCGGGTCACTGAACTGCATGACAACGCCGACAACACCGCTCGCCCGATCCTCGAGCACAAGCCCCGAACGCACAGCAACGACCGGATAGTCGCGCTTGGCCTTGCTCGGGCCATTGAGATCGAGTGGCTCCGAGAGCATCCCATCATGTGGCATCGACCGATCGTAGAAGAGTGTGTTCGCCTCGAGGTGGAGCGGGGTACCGGCACCACCATCAACGATCGGAGCTGTCACTCGGGGAGTCACAGCTCCTACTATGGATCTCGTGCACGAGTTCCGGGTTGAAGAGTTGGCTGAGGCGGCCGACATCGCGGTCGACACCGTGCGGTACTACCAGCGCCAGCAACTCTTGGCACCGCCGCGCCGAGAGGGTCGACGGGCCATCTACGACGCGTCGCATCTCGAACGTCTGGCCGAGATCCGGCGCCTCGCGGACGAAGGATTCAGCCTCACCCAGATCCGTAGCTTGTCAACCGAGGACGCGTCCGGGCTGCTCGCTGATCTCGCTGCCCAGAACGCTGCCGATCCGGAGCTCGACAAGGCCGAGCTGGCGCGCCGCGCCGACGTGCCGGAGTTCATCGTCGACGTGGTGGTCAGCGCCGGCTTGATCGCCCCTTCCGGCGATACGGGCGAAGAGCGCTTTCCCGCGGATGCCGTCGACATGCTGGTGGCCGCGAAGACGCTCGTGAACGCGGGCGTGTCGATGGAAGAGCTGACCGCGCTCGCCCTGCGTCATGCAACCCACATCGAGGATGTGGTCGACGACGCCATCGGAGTTTTCAAACGCCAGAGCGATCGAAACGGCGAGGACCGGGACGAGCTCATCGCCCTGATGCATCGGCTCGTGCCGGTTGCCTCATCGCTGGTCGGCCAGCACTTCGAACGCACGTTGCGGACGCGTGCCCTCGCTCGCCTCGGCGATGAGACGCTGGACGACGACGGAGGCGTGGTCGTGTTCTCACGTCGACTCGTCGAACGGGTCGATCCCGTCTCCGTCTTCATGACCGCCACCGACGGCCACCGGGCCCTCTGGATTCGCCCCGAGCTCGGCCAGGCCATCGTCGGAATCGGGGCCGTCGATACGATTGAGCCGTATGGCGAGAACCGGTTCTCGGCCGCGTCGGCGGCCAGGGCTGCATTGGGTGCTCGGGTTCGCCGCCATGGCCCCACCGATGCGCCTGCTCCGGTGCTGTTGGGTGGGTTTTCGTTCGCCACGGGTTCGAGCAAGCACGGACCTGACTGGACCGGTTTCCCCGATGCCCGCTGGGTGCTCCCCGAGATCACGTTCTACGACCGGCCCGACGGGTCCTGGTTGATCGCTGCTGCCCGCATGGCGTCCGGCGACGACGAACGCATCGTGCTCGAATCGTTGGAGGCTCGAGTCGACGCGCTGGCCGCGGCACCGGCGTCGCCGGTGGAGGCCACCGACGTATTGCAGGGTGAGCCGAACGCCGACGACCAGGTCTATGTCGATCTTGTGGCCTCAGCCGTTCGCGACATCCGGGCCACCGACATGGGCAAGGTCGTGTGCGCCCGCGTGCAGGAGCGGGAGTCGATCGACATCGGAGTCACGCTTCAGCGTTTGGTTCCTCGCTATCCGACGTGCGCGGTGTTCGCCTTCGGTGTCGGTGATCGAACGTTCCTCGGTGCCAGCCCTGAGCAGCTCGTCCTCCTCGATGGCCGTGAGGTGCAGACCGTGGCATTGGCCGGCACCACTGCTCGTGGGTGGGACGACACCACCGACGAGGCGCTCGGAGCCGAGATGATGGCCTCTGCGAAAGTCCGTGAGGAGCACCAGTTCGTGGTGGACGACATCACCACCCGTCTGGCGACCCTTGGATTGGTCGGCCGCACACCTGAGGAGCCAGGCGTGCTTCGCCTTGCCCGAGTGCAGCATCTGTGCACCCCGATCACTGCTCGTGTCGAACGCCGGCGCGGCGGGGTCAGCGACATGGACGTGATCCGAGTGGCGAGCGTGTTGCACCCCACGCCGGCCGTGGCCGGCACCCCCACGAAGGACGCCCTCGATTGGTTGCAGGACAACGAGAACCTCGATCGTGGCTGGTACGCCGCCCCGGTCGGGTGGTGCGATCTCGACGGGAATGGCGAACTACGGGTTGCCCTTCGCTCCGCCCTCGTGGATCCGGACCGGGTTCAGCTGATCGCCGGTGCCGGCATCGTGGCCGACTCGGTGCCGGAGGACGAATTGGCCGAGACTGCGGTCAAGCTTCGTGCTCTTCTCGACGTAATGGAGATGTGAGATGACGGATCCCGTGTACGACCCGATCGCCGCGTTCGCGGCCACACTCGCGGGCCACGGGGTCACCGATGTGGTCATCAGCCCCGGGTCGCGGTCGACCCCGCTCGCCGTAGCGTTCCATGCCCGCCCTGACCTCCGTACGACGATTCATCTCGATGAGCGGTCGGCCGGCTTCTTCGCGGTCGGTCAGGCCCGGGCAACAGGGCGGCCTTCCGTTCTGATCTGCACATCCGGGTCCGCGGCGGCGAACTACCTGCCGGCCGTGGTCGAGGCCAACCACGCCGGTCTTCCTCTCATCGTCTGCACCGCTGATCGCCCGCCGGAGCTGCGGGACTGGGGCGCCGGGCAGACCATCGACCAGGTCGGCATCTATGGCCGCAACACGCGCTGGTTCGCCGACCTCCCTGTGCCATCTGACTGGTCCGAGGCCGCGGCTTCGATCGCGGCGATGCGTGCCATCGAAATGGCCACGGCGCCCCGTCGAGGCCCGGTGCATCTGAACTGGCCGTTGCGTGAGCCGCTCGAACCGGCCGGCCCCGTCCCGGTGCCCGATGCGATCGCCCCTCGGCCCAACCGACACGCCGACTTCCGGCTGGCTGAAGATCCACTCGGCGACCTCCCCCAGTTGGAGAAGGGCGTGATCATCGTCGGCCCCGACGTGGCTCCGAGCATCGCCGAGCAACACAAGATCTCAGATTGGATCTTGCGGTTCGCCGAGTCCGTTGCGTGGCCCGTCTTTGCCGAGCCGATCACCCAGCTCCGTCGCGGCCATCGCTACGGCGAGGAGTATGTGATGAACGCGGTCGATCACCTGTGCAAGCACGCAACCGTCGACAGCCTTCGCCCTGACGTAGTGGTGCGTCTGGGGGCCAGCCCGACCACGAAGCCGGTGCGTGAATGGCTCGAGCGGGTCCAGCCCGAACATGTTGTGCTCATTGATCACGAACAGCGGTGGCACGATGCCTCCTTCACCGCCACCGAACACCATTCGGTCCCGCCTGTCACCGCTCTCGGTCGAGCGCGACGTCTCGGCAACGGGGTGCGAAATCGCAGCGAGTGGCTCGACGCCTGGTGGAATCTTGACGACAAGGCGTCCACCGTCGTGGATTGCATCGTTGCGGCGGGGCCACGCCTCAGTGCCCGGGTGACCCGCGAGTTCGTCGATGCTCTGCCCGATGAGGCGGTTGTCATGACCTCCAACTCGATGCCGGTGCGTGATCTCGACAGCTTCCTCGCCAACGGCGGCCCGAACACCACCTTTGTCGGGAACCGCGGTGCCAGTGGGATCGACGGCATCATCTCAACGGGGCTCGGCCTTGCGGCCTCCCAAGACGGGCCGGTCGTCGTCTACACGGGCGATCTCGCCCTTCTGCACGATCTGACCGGGCTGGCATCCGCCGCTCGTCTCGGCCTGCACCTCACCATCGTCTGCATCGACAACGACGGCGGCGGCATCTTCTCCCTGCTCCCGATCGCCCACGGCGATCGGGGTATCGACTTCGAGACACTGTTCCGCACACCCCATGGCATCGATCTCAGCGGACTCGACGGCTTCGCCGGCATACGGGCTTCGGTCCTCGGTGAAGATGTCGACATCGGTGAGGCCGTACGAGCCGCGATCGCCTCGACCGCGGCCGGGGTTGATCTGCTGATCGTGCCGGTTGATCGCGACGCCGACGTCGCCCAACGCCGCAGCATCACCGCCGCAGTCGGAGAGGCGTTGTCTCGATGAGCCTGCCTGTCGTGGTGCTTCACGGATTCACGGGAAGCGGCCTCGCGATGGCGCCCCTGACCGACCGACTCTCGGCGGCGTCCGACATCGAGCGGGTGATTGCCCCCGACCTCGCCGGTCATGGGTCCGGTCCTCACTCTGCAGACGAGGCGGACTACACCGTCGATGCGATGGCGGACTCGGTCGCCGGCCTGGTGGAAGGACCGGTCCATCTCATCGGCTACTCCATGGGTGGTCGGGTCGCACTGACGCTGGCCTGTCGACGGCCCGAACGAGTGGTGAGCCTTTCGCTCATCGGCGCTTCGGCCGGGCTCGCCGACCCCGCTGCCCGCGCTGTCCGCGCCGCGTCCGACGATGACCTCGCCGCTGATCTCGAAGCGGACCCGCCGGCATTCATCGATCGATGGATGCACAACCCGCTCTTTGCGACGCAAGAACGGCTCGGCCCTGGCGCATGGGCGGTGTCTCGGTCGCAGCGACTGGCGAACGACCCCGTAGCCATGGCTCGCAGTCTGCGTATGGGTGGCACCGGTCGGATGGTGCCTCTGCACCACATTCTCAGAGCCTGCACGATGCCGGTGGGGCTCATCGTGGGTTCGCTCGACGAGAAGTTCCAGGCGATTGCCGCCGATCTTGCCTTGGTGCTGCCGTGCGCGGACATCACATCGATCGCGAACTCCGGCCACGCCACCCACGTCGAGCAACCGGACGCCACCGCGGCTGCGGTGCTCGCGACGATCGGCCGAGTGTGAAGTTCTCGATCACGCCATACGACCTGCGTCTGGTGGCGCCGTTCACCACGGCCCGTGCGACCGTCGACCGTCGCTCGGGTCTGCTCGTCACGCTGGCCGACGGCGAGCACGCCGGTTTCGGCGAGGTGGCCCCTATGCCGGGCTGGTCGCCGATCGACATCGATCGGGCCGGTGCCATGCTGCTGGCCGCTATTGCGGGCATCGAGGCCGGCGGTGACTTCGATGACGCTCTCGATGACCTCGAACACGCCCCTGAAGTGCGAGCCGGCCTGGCCGGCGCGGCAGCGGACCTGGCCGCCCGCCGCCGTGGGCTCTCGCTCGCCCGTTCTCTCGACCCGGACTCGTCCTCGACTGTTGCGGTGAACGCTGTCGTCGGGTCCGGATCGCCAGCGCACACGGCGGCCGCGGGCCTCGACGCGATACAGCGAGGCTTCTCGGTCATCAAGGTGAAGGTCGGAGTCGTCGAGCCCGAAGTCGACATCGAGCGGGTGGCAGCGCTCCGGCGCGCGGTCGGCACGGATATCGAACTCCGGCTGGACGCAAACGGGGCTTGGGATCCGCTGACGGCGCAACGCGTGCTCGGCAGCGTCGCTGTCGACGAGATCGCATTCTGCGAGGAACCCGTCCCCGGCATCGACGCGATCGCGGCGCTGGGCGCAGCGAGCCCGATCCCACTTGCGATCGACGAGTCAGCGCGCACCGTCGACGACGTCGCTCGGGCGCTGGGCACCGGTGTGATCGACGTCGTCGTGATCAAGCCGCAATCGATCGGCGGACCGGATCTTGCCATGAGGGCAGTTCGATTGACCCGAGAATTCGGCGCCACGCCGATCATCACCACCATGATCGACAGCGCCATAGGGGTGCGCCACGCCGTCCACGTGGCCGCCGCCAGCGGGGTGGACTTGGCCCACGGATTGGCGACGTCGTCGAGCCTTGCCGACGACCTCGCCACTCCACCGATGATTGTCGACGGAACCATCTCGGTCGGGTCGTCGCCTGGTCTCGGTGTGACCCCGCACTGAGCGCTCGCCTACTCTCCGCCCGTGGATCACTCGGCATGGAACGCGAAGTGCTGCCGAGCGCTCTCGGAGGGCACCTAGGGTTGCGGCGTGAGTCTCACTCTTGTTGTCATGGCGGCCGGCTTGGGTTCTCGTTTCGGCGGGACCAAGCAGTTGGCGGAAATCGGATCCAACGGCGAGGCGTTCCTCGATTTCGCGATCACCGACGCGGCTGATGCGGGCGCCGACAAGGTCGTACTGGTCGTGCGGAGCGACATCGAGACAGATGTCCGGCATCATCTCGCCAAGCATCCTCACGACATCGAGATCGCGTTCGTGCTGCAAGACACGCACGGTCCGCGACGGAAGAAGCCGTGGGGCACCGGCCATGCCGTGCTCACGGCCGCGCCCGAGGTCGACGGCGCCTTCATCGTGATCAACGCCGACGACTACTACGGGCGCTCAACCTACGCGGCGGTCGCCGAAGCCGCCGTCGACCTGCCCGACGATCGTTCACTGCTTGCCGGTTTTCGACTCGATCAGACTCTTCCGGAAGCGGGCGAGGTGAGTCGAGGCATTTGTGGCGTCGAGGGCAGCGAGATGATCTCGCTCGTGGAGACCCATGGCATCGGCCGCCGTGAGGATGGTTCGATCACCGCCACCGATCCCGCAGGCCCTCTGGCCGACGACGCTGTGGCGTCGATGAACTGCTGGGTGTTTCCTCACTGCTTGTTCGATGAGCTGGATCGTGGCTTCGCCGACTTCCTCGCCGATCACGGACACGAGGAGAAGGCCGAATATCTGCTCCCTTCGGTCGTGCACGAGCTCATGGCTGCCGGCGAACTGACCGTCGGTGTGGTGCCTACGTCCGAGCCGTGGGTTGGCGTCACCAACCCTGATGACCTCGAGGTCGCCCGCCGCCGGATCGCCGAACTACGCGGATAGGTCAGCACTCCGCCGAGCATTGTGGCGAGCGTTGCACCTGTGCACGAGATGCCGGCATCCGGGGAGGAACCCTCGACGACACGCAGCATTCCCGGGCCTATCTCGACAGCGGCACGGGCGTCGTCTCATACTTTCAACTGAAAGGGGTGACTGGTCGCCACTCCGGATCGCCATCCACGACGAGGTCGATCTTCTCGTTGTAGAAGCACACGAGTTCCTTGACGGGAGCAGACTCCGGGAGCGGGTCGTCGTAACCCCACACCAGGTCCTCGTAGAGCTCACCATCGATGGCGACGCTCCAATATCGGGCAAACCCCTTGTAGGGGCATCCGGTCGAGGTGGGCGTCGGCGAGAGGAGGTCCATGCGGACGTCTGCTTTGGGCAGGTAGTAGCGCGGCGGGAGTCCCGTCTCGAAGAGGATCGTCGGCCGACTCGAATCGGCGACGACGGTCCCGGCGACCGACACGACGACATGGCGCGATGATTGCAGGCAATCGATCCGAGCAAACGGGCTCCGGGGATGGATGATGACCTCTTCGTCCTCCTCCAACCAGCGATCGACGGCGTTCCAATCGACCTTCACATGCTCGGCGAGGTTGGCTGCCGTCGTGGTGGCAAGGCTCGCATCGACGTCGGCCACGGGAAAGTACCACCAGGGGTAGTACTGGTGTTCCCAGCCGAGCTTCGCCGCTCGGGAGTCGACTACGACTCGGTCACCGATCATCCCCCGGATCCACTTGCCGGTCGGTTCAATCCGAAGGAGTTCCATGGTCGCCCTCTCAGCCGAGGATGTCGGTGACGATGTCGTGGTAGAAGCGGGTCGTGAGGTGCAGCGATTCGGTGTCGATGCGCTCGTTGTGGCCGTGGAACCGCGTGGAGAAGTCGCCCTGCGTCACGGTGGGGCTCAGGAGCCCGGCGCCGTAGGCGACGGCGCCGAGGTCGCGGTGCACCCGGGCGTCGGTGAAGCCCACCGACATCTGCGGCACCAGGCGCGCCGAGGGGAACGGTCGACCGGCGGCACGCTGCAACGCATCCCACAGCGGTGTGTCGACTCGGCTCACCGAGGAGGGATCGTTCATCAGCTTGGTGACCTCGACATGCTCGTAGAGATCGCCGAGCGCGGCACGTAGGTGGGCGTCGACCTCCTCGGTCGAGTCGCCGGGCACGGTGCGAATGTCGACGTCAATGTCGACCGTGTCGGGGATGATGTTGGTCTTCGTCTGTCCTACGGCGACATTCGGCGAGAATGTCGTGTGCGTGCAGGAGTGCAGGAAGCTGGCGGCGGCAGCATTTGGCAGGGCGGCCAGAGCGGCGTCGATCTGGGTCTCGTCGAGCAGCACGGATTTGGCGTCGTCGTCGATGTCCATGGCCTCGACCTGGGGCCGCCAGAACTCGTTGAACCGCGGCGCGGGCCCGTAGTCGGCCAGGCGCTGGACCACCCCGGCCGCCTTGATCAGCGCATTGTCCTTGCGGAAGGGCATCGAACCGTGACCAGGCACGCCGCGAATCCGAAGCCGACGCCATGCGACCCCCTTCTCGCCCACGGTCATGCTTATCGTCGGGCCGCCTGCGTCGCCCCCGTGCAGCCCACCGTTCTCCGTGAGCAGGTAGTCGGTGGTGATCACGTCGGGATGATTGTCGGCCATCCAGCGGGCGCCGTACGCCGAGCCGGCCTCCTCGTCGGCGACAGCGAAGTAGACCAGGTCGCCCGTCGGCTTGAAGCCGGTGACGGCGAGGTTCCGGAACACCACGGCCATTGACGACGTGAGGTTGAGCATGTCGACGGCGCCACGCCCCCAGACCTCGTCGGTGCCGTCGGCGTTGCGGATGATCTCACCGCCGAACGGGTTCGCGTCCCAACCGTCCTCGTTGACCGGCACCACGTCGGTGTGGCCGTTCAGGCAGAGTGAGGGTGCGTCAGGATCCGACCCCTCGATTCGGGCCACCAGCGAGGTGCGCCCAGGAGCAGCGTCGTAGCGTTCGACGTCGATGCCGGCGCCCTCCAGGAAGGTCGTCAGGAGGTCGGCATTGCGGACCTCCTGGCCCGACTCCTCGGTGCCTTCGTTCACGCATGCGTTCTGGATCAACGCTTGCAGGAGTTCGATGGTTTCGTCGCCACGTGGTTCAGCCATGGCGCCAGTCAACTACACGTGGCGTGGCGCTGGGAATCCGTCGCGTGTGCGGCGAGCCGCTCTGTTCCCGGGCCCGGCCTCGCTCTTCGGCCGGCGAACGCCCTACGATCCTCGAATGCGCGAGCGGCAGCACGGATCGACAACGCGCCGTGTGCTCGCGGCAGTCATCGTCTCAGTGCTGCTGTCCACCGGTTGCACTCGCGCCGCCGACGTCGAGCTCGGAGTTGCCCAACACCTCGGAGCAGCTGCAACTCCGCTCTACTAGCCGACTTCGCTGTGGGTGACGGCTTGTTCGCCCATCCACTCGCGCAGGGTGTTCTTGAGCTTGGTCTGCTGGATGAAGAGATCCTGCTCGGCAGGCGCATCGCCCGCTGACTGCGGGGCCTTCAGGTAGAAGCTGAGCCACTCCTGCACGCCGGACTCACCGGCACGGTGGGCGAGATCCATGAACAAGGCCAGGTCGAGCACGATCGGCGCGGCGAGGATCGAGTCGCGGCACAAGAAGTCGATCTTGATCTGCATGGGGTAGCCCATCCAGCCGAAGATGTCGATGGCGTCCCAGCCCTCCTTGTTGTCGCCGCGGGGCGGGTAGTAGTTGATCCGCACAACGTGATCGACGTTGCCGTAGAGCTCGGGGTAGACGTCGGGTTCGAGGATCTTGTGAAGAACGCCGAGCTTCGACTCTTCCTTGGTCTTGAAGTTCTCCGGGGCGTCGAGCACCTCGCCGTCGCGGTTACCGAGAATGTTGGTGGAGTACCAGCCGCGAAGGCCGAGCATGCGGGCCTTGAGGCCGGGAGCGATGAGAGTCTTCATCAGGGTCTGGCCCGTCTTGAAGTCCTTGCCCGCGATCGGCACTCCGCGAGTCTTGGCCAGCTCCATCATGCAGGGGAGGTCGGTCGAGAGGTTGGGTGCGCCGTTGGCGAACGGAACGTCGCTCTGGAGGGCGGCGTAGACGTAGAGCTGCGAGGGCGAGATGTTGTCGTCGTTGTCCTTCATGCCCTGTTCGAACGAAGCGACGGTCTCGTGGACGGCCGACGCCTGCTGGAAGGCTTCGGTCGAGCCGCACCAGACCATGACCAGACGGTCACAGTTGTTCTCGGTGCGGAAATTCTCGATGTCGGCCATGAGGGCCATGGCCTGGTCCCACTTGTTGGTTTCCTTCTTGACCCGCGTGCCGTCGAGACGGCTCACCCACTTCTGGTCGAAGACGGCGTCCATGGCGACAACACCCTCGAGTTCGGCGGAGATGGGCGCAAGGTCCCTCTCGTCGAGCACACCACAGGTGCGAGCGGCCTCGAGGGCGTTGGCGGAGATCGGATCCCAGCCGCCGAAGACGATGTCGTCGAGCTTGGCGATGGGGACGAAATCCTTGATGAGCGGGTTGCGGCCCTCGTCGCGTGTGCCGAGGCGGATATGCGCCATTTGTGAGACGGAACCCAGCGGGGCGACGCCTTGCTGGCGGGCGGTGAGGACACCGGCGATGAATGTTGAGGCCACGGCGCCAAGCCCAGGCGTCAGAACGCCGAGCTTTCCGGTGGCGGGAGGGATATCACGAGCAGTCATGTGCAGAACGATAAGAGCTATCGAACGCGCGGCATAGTCAGTGAAGAAAGACTGAACTGTCCTGCATCGGGTCTATCGTGAGTGGTGTGCTGCCGGACCTCTCTATTCGACAACTCGAGTATCTCGTGGCCGTCAACGAGGCCCCCAATTGGGCGACTGCGGCGGAGCGCGTTGGCGTGTCCCCTTCGGCCCTGTCGCAAGGACTCTCCGAGCTGGAACGAAGAGTCGGTGTTCCGCTGTTCGATCGCGATGGCCGCCGTCGAGTGTTCCGCCCGGCCGCGGCGGAGGTCTTGGCTCATGCTCGCCAGGTCGTTGCCCTCACCATCGATCTCGCATCCTGGGCGGAGCGAAGCCGCACGGGCGTGAGTGGACAGCTCAGGGTCGGGATGATCGACGCTGCTGCGGTCGGCCACTATCCCGATGTGATCGCCGGATTCCGCGAACGTTACCCAACGGTGGAGTTCCGCCTACAGGTCGCACCGTCGGGCGATCTGCTCGATGATCTCGTGTCGGGGACGCTCGACCTCGTGCTGTGTGTCGAGCCCGCCGAGCCGCGTCGGGGCATACGGATGGAACGCGTCATGGAGGAGGAGTTGGCGATCATCACCCGCGGCGAAGCGGTGCCCCGTGACCCGAAACGATGGGGGCCATGGGTGTTGTTCGCCGACGGATCGCACACCCGAGAGGTGATCGAACGTGCGCTCATCGAGCTCGGCGCGCCGGTGAATGTCGTGACCGAGTCGAACCAACCCGAGGTTCTTCGGGCGATGGTGGCGCTGGGGGAGGGTTGGACCGTGCTTCCGAAAGTGCAGGCCGGCGTCGGTCTCCGCGTCGGACGAGTCATAGCCGAGCGCAACCTGGTCCTGGCTCGTCGCGATGGCGCGGCCGTTGACCCGGTGGCCGAAATGTTCGCCGCCGCCGTCCTCGCCTAAGGTCGCGGCCATGAGCAACGCAGCAGCCGCCTACGAAATCCTCAAAGCACAGGAAGGTGCCGACGAAGGCTCCGGCGAGTGGTTTGAGATCACCCAGGAGCAGATCAACCAGTTCGCCGACTGCACCCACGATCACCAGTTCATCCACCTTGATGAAGAGCGGGCAACACCGTTGTTCGGCGGCACGATCGCCCACGGTTTCCTCAGCCTCTCGATGCTCGTTCACTTGAGCTCGACCGTGCCGAACAACACCCCTCCGCTCGAGGGCGTGATGATGGGGATCAACTACGGGTTCGACAAGGTCCGCTTCATCAATCCGGTTCTCTCCGGCAAGCGTGTGCGTGCGCACTCGACCGTGAAGTCTGTTGAGCTGAAGGGCAGCGCCATCAACTCGACACGCACGTACACCGTTGAGATCGAGGGCGAAGGCAAGCCTGCGCTGGTGGCCGATTGGATCGGACGCATGGTATTCGACAGCTGAGTATTCGACAGCTGAGTATTCGACAGCTGAGTTCGTCCACACGGAATCGTCGCTTCATGTTCGCCGCAGTCGCCGCGGCGGCTCTTGTCGCGTCGAGCTGTACCTCCGATGACGGTGGATCTGCCGTGCCTCCGCTCGTCACGTCCTCGTTGGCGGTCTCGGTCGTCGAAGACAGCTCAGCCGTGTCCTTGTTCGACATCGCGGCCGAGGTCCGACAGGTCGAGTGCCCTGGTGATCTTGCCAACGCCGACGTTGCCTGCGGGCTCGCGATCGTGCCGCTCGACCGTCGCAACATCGACTTGGGCACGATGGAGGTCTCGTTCGCGACAGCGGCCGGCACGGGTCCGGTTGCTCGCCCGATGGCGGTTCTGCAGGGTGGCCCGGGCGGGGCAAGCACCGATCTCGCTCGCTGGTTCCCGTCCCGCAGCTTTCCGCAGGTGTTCGTCGACCAGCGGGGAACGGGTTTCGCTCCAACCGATTTCGACTGTCCGGAGTTCGACAGCTCGGTGCAGCAGTCGGCCGGCGAGGAGGCTGCCGAGGCGGTGGCGACGCTCAACGCGGGGCTCCGTGAGTGCGCGGCTCGCCTGGCGGATGACGTCGTGCTCGACCACACCACAACCGCGAACCACGCGAACGACGTCGAGGCGATCATGGCCGGCCTGGGTTATACCGAGTGGACGGCGTATGGCGTGAGCTACGGCAGCACGATCGGCTTCGAACTCCTCGCCGCGGCGCGCGGCGGGCTGGCGGGTGTTGTGTTGGACGGCGTCTACCCGCCCGACATCGACATTGAGGCGGGCTTCGCCTTCTCTGCTCAACGTTCCCTCGATGCACTCGCCGACGCGTGTGCACAGAGCCCACGGTGTGCGGGGTTCAACGTGGATGTCACCGCTTCGATTGAGCGCCTCCTCGAGCGATTCGCCGCCGCGCCCGTGACCGTCAGCGTGGACGACACAGATGTTGTGATCGACGATGTCCGCCTCGCCGAGTACGTCTTCTTGTTGTCGTACAGCGAGCAGCAGATGCGCTATCTGCCCGCAGCCCTGGCCGGTATCGAGCAAGACGATGACGATGCTCTGCGCTGGCTCGCCCGCACCGGCACCTCGACGCTCGTGTCGGCCTACGGGGCCAACGACGAGGCCACGTACTACGCCGTGACCTGCCACGACCGCTTGCCGTTCATCGATGGGGAGCGCCAGGATCTCTCGCCGTACCAGGCTGCTCTCACCTCCACGCCGATCGCGGCGAGCTGCGGGATCTGGGATCGAGGATCGGCGCCGGCCGCCGCGGGCACGCCCGTCGAGAGCGACCTGCCGGTCCTTCTCCTGTCCGGCCAGTTCGATCCGATCACCCCCTCGGTGTTCGCCGATGACGCAGCGTCACGACTCTCGAATGCCACGCTGGTGACGCAGGACGGTCGTGGGCACGGCATCTGGGTGGGCGACGCCTGCATCGCTTCGATCGTGGCCGCCTTCGTGGCGGAGCCGGGCCGTGATCTCGATACGTCGTGTGCCGACGTCGGCGTGCCGATCCAGTGGGCGCAGCCATGATCGCGTCTGCTGACCCCGCGGCATCCCTTGTCGTCATCGACGACCGGCCGGACCTTCACGTGTTGATGGGTAGGCGCCTGACGACGCTGAGATTTGCGCCCGGAATGATCGTGTTTCCGGGCGGGGCGGTTGATCCCGAAGACTTCGAGACGGTGGAAACGGAGTCGATGATCAATGTCGAGGTGCCAGGAATGGACCGTGCTGCCGCAGCTGCGAACCTCTACGCCGCATTGCGCGAAACCAAGGAGGAAGCCGGAGTCTGGCTCGGCGGCGGATCGCCGATCGACGCAAGCCGATTCCCGTACGTTGGGCACTGGATCACGCCCGAGAGTTCTCCCCGTCGCTTCGACACGAGGTTCTTTCTCGCCCGTTTCTCGGGTGGTGAGGTGCGCGCCGACCCTGACGAGTTCGAGGATCTGTGGTGGGCCCGACCGGTCGAGATCCTCAAGCGGGTCGAATCCGGAGAGTTGAGCGCCATCACCCCCACACTGTCGTTTCTCACCTCGCTGACTCAGTATCGCAATGTGGATAAGGCGTTTGCGGGCACACGGCGGGGCGTTACCCGGCGATTCCTGCATGATTCCGTCTACTTCTGAAGCCATTGGAACCATACGTTGCACTCCGGTTGCAATTTCTTTACTTCGTGATTGGGAAACTCCATGCCGTTTGTACTAAGGTCGCCATGGGTTCGGTGTTGCACGGGTGCAGGGCCGTGAAACACCTAGCTCGGGAGCTCAGCTCCCGATCCCCCTCCAGGGAAACTAGGGCCCGGCCGACGGCGATCGCCGGCCGGGCCCAAGCCCCGGATTTCACACCATCGCCATGACCGCGCCCCTGCCCCGCCGCCTCCTCGCCGAATTCATCGGCACTGCGTTCTTGCTCACCGGTGTCATCGGTTCGGGCATCATGGCCGAGCGACTGACCGACGATGTCGGTCTGCAACTCTTGGCCAACTCGGGCGCCACCGCTGGCGTCCTCTACGCCATCATCCTCATGTTCGGGCCGGTCTCGGGCGCCCACTTCAACCCTGCAGTCACGCTGAGCGACGCTTCACTCACTGACCGTGCCTGGTCCGAGGTTGCGCCGTACATTGTGGCCCAAATCGCTGGTGGGGCCGTCGGCGTGATGGCTGCCAATGTCATGTTCGAACTCGATGCGGTGAACATGAGTGAGAAGGTCCGCGACGGCTCCGGGCAGTACATCGGCGAGATCGTGGCCACGTTCGGGCTCGTCTTCTTGATCTTCTCCCTCGTCCGGAGCGGCCGGGAGGCCCTCGCCGCCGGTGCCGTTGCCGCCTACATCGGCGGCGCCTACTGGTTCACCTCGTCGACCTCGTTCGCGAACCCGGCGGTGTCGGTCACCCGAACCCTCAGCAATACGTTTGCGGGCATCGATCCCGGCTCCATGCCGATGTTCATCGTGATGCAACTCCTCGGCGCCGGTCTCGCTGTCACGGCGATTCGCGTGCTCTATCCGAGCGACTGAGCCACCGGGCCGTCAGGAACGTTTCGATGAGCCGATCCCAACCAGCAGACGGATGCGCTCGGCCAGCGACACATAGTTGAGCAAGTTCTCGATCCCGGCGAGTCCGACGCGGCGATGAACCGGCACATCGGAGGAGCGGAGGAGTCTCCGAAGAAGGGAATGACGACGCTGAGTGCGCGAATGCCGACAGAGTCGCCCATTCACCGGACCCTAGAACATGGCCCCGGCAGTGGCCGAGCTACGGTGCGGCTGCATGGAATTCGTTCTCGTCCGGCATGGGCGCCCCATGATCGAGCGCCGACGCTCAGGTATCGCCGATCCCGGATTGGATCCTTACGGCGAGTGGCAGGCCCAGCGAGTCTCGGAGTGGTTGGCCCACGAACCTGTCGACGCCATCATCACCAGTCCGAAGGCGCGCGCCATCGAAACCGTCTCGCCATTGATGCGGCGCCTCGATATGGCCAACGAGGTCGTCACCGATCTCGACGAGATCGACCGAGGCGCGGCGACCTACATCCCAACCGACCTTCTCCCGACCGAGGGCGGCGACTACTGGGAGAAGATCATCGCCCAGAAGTGGGACGAGATCGGCTGGGATCCACCCGAAGTGTTCTCCGCGAGGATTCGGGCCGCGTGGGACGATCTCGTCGCCGACCCGCGAGGTGACCATGTAGTGGTCGGCTGTCACGGTGGCACCATTCGTGCCATCCTCGCCGCCGTGATCGGAGAGGACAGCCCGGCATTCCACGTGCGGGCCCAGTTCGGGTCGATCACCCGGGTGATGGTCGAGAATGGCCAGCCACGAATCGTTTCGGCCAACGAAACCGGGCATTTCGACGCTGATCGGATCGGGGTTCGGGGCCCGATGAATACCCACGCGGATCTGCGAGACTGATCGGGTGACCAAACCCCGAATCCTGATCTCGCCGTGGCTTCGCAACGTCAGCACCACGT
>JAJCXZ010000060.1 GCA_029263175.1 Acidimicrobiales bacterium
TCGCGCACCTCGTCGAGGTCCGGATCGTCGAGTCCGTGCTCGGTGTACTCGGCGGCGTATCCCGCTGCCGCGAGCAGCAGGTTCTGATCGCGCAGGCCGAGCTCGAGCACCCGTCCGAGATGAAGCACCATCTCTCGGCTCGGATGAGATCGGCCGGTTTCCAGGAACGACAGATGCCGCTGCGACACCTCGGCTTCCGCCGCAAGCGCGAGCTGTGAATACCGGCGGGCGTCGCGCCACCGGCGGAGCTCCTCGCCGAACGTGATGGTTGCGATGTCGCTGGCCATTGCCGAGATCGTACGACAGCCAAGGTAACGACGACGATTACCTCTCGGGTCATCGCTTTGCCCACGACATGTCTGGCACGATGCCCGCATGACTCATGCAACCCTCAAACTCAGACTCGTTCTTCGAGCCAATGCCGCCTTCTCCGCCGCGGCTGGACTCTTCGCCGTCGCGGCCGCATCCTTCGTCTCCGACAAGGGCGGCATCGGCCATGTTGCCCTCACTCGCCTGGTGGGCGTCGGGCTGCTCATCTTCGCCATCGATGTCCTCATGACCTCACGGCTGCGGGGCCCAAGACTTCTTCAGGGCACGCTTCTGATCTCGATGGCCGACATCACCTGGGTCATCGCCAGTCTGGTCGTCATCGCGTTCGTCGACCTCACCCCCGCAGGCATCGTCGTCGGTCTGGCCCAAGCAGCGGCCGTCCTCGACTTCGGCGTCACACAGTACTGGCTCCGGTCGAAGAGCGTCTCGCCCGAGATCAGCGCGGCGGCCGCCGCCTAGCCGGACGGCTAGCCGATCGCCGCGCCAGGTGGGACCATGGCCCATGGCCGATTCCCGTCTCCAGGAACATCTACGCGGCCTGGGGGCACCAGCATCGATGATCGAGGGGCTTGACGACGGTGCGCTCATTGGCTTGGCCGGCGACCTGCGCATCAGTGCCGGACTCGATCTCAGCCTCGACGATCTGGCGCAGCGGTGCGGGGCCGAACCGAAACGGGTGGCGGAGCTCTACGGGTCACTGGGTCTCGACGTCGACCGCCTCGCCGGGTTCGGCGAAGACGATGTGGAACTGGTCTCGCTCACCATGAACGATGGCGCCGCCCTGATCGACCAGATCGGTCCGGGAATGTTCCGGGTCACCGGTCGAGCCCTGCGCCGTATCGCGGAGGCGGCGGTTGCGGCCTATGTCCAGGACGTTGAAACCTCCCCCAGGGAGGAGGGGGCCGATCTCGTCGGCCTGGCCGAATTGAACCAGCTGGCATCGGGTGTCGCCGTCGAACTGGGCTCCGCCCTCGGCCCGATCTTTCGGCACCACATGTGGGTGACCGTCCGCGATCAGCGCGAAGGCCAGGCCATTGTGGGTCGGCCTGAACTCATCAGCATGGGTATCGGGTTCGTTGATCTGGTCGGGTTCACCTCGCGCTCCCGTGATCTCGCGCCGGACGAGCTCATGGAGCTGGTGGAGGATTTCGAACAGCAGGCCTTCGATGCGGCCACCGAGTTCGGTGGCCAAGTGGTGAAGAGCATCGGCGACGAGGTGATGATCGCCGGCCCAAGCCACGACACCGTGGCCCAGATCGCCATGCAGCTGGTGGCCGGGTTCGGTTCGGATCCCTCCACCCGACCTCGAGGGGGTGTGAGCGCGGGAGAGGTGGTCTTCCGCCTCGGCGACTTCTACGGCCCGATCGTGAATACGGCGTCTCGACTGGTCGATGCCGCTGCGCCCGGAGAGGTCCTCACCGATGTGGGCTCCATCGAGTCGCCTGACTTGTCCCTGCGACCCGCGGGTACCCGGTCGCTCAAGGGCTTCCCGAATCCGATCGAGGTGTGGTCGATCGGCGCGGTCGGGTAGCGCAGCAGGTCACCGCTACAGTCTCGGCGTGAGCGACAACCCGAGTGACGACACCCTGATGGGATTGGCTCTCGAGGAAGCACGGGCTGCGATCGCACACGGCGACGTGCCCGTGGGAGCGATCGTCGTGATCGACGGCGAGGTGGTGGCGAGCCGGCACAACGAGCGCGAGCTCACCGGCGACCCGACGGCACACGCCGAACTCCTCGCCATCCGCGATGCGGCGCAAGCCACGGGCTCGTGGCGGCTGTCGAATGCAACGATCGTGGTCACGCTCGAACCGTGCCCGATGTGTGCCGGGGCCGTTCAGCAAGCACGGGCCCAGCGGGTGGTCTTCGGCGCCGCCGACATGAAGGCCGGTGCCTGCGGTTCGCTCTACCACCTGGGTGCCGACCCGCGCCTCAACCACGAGTTCGAGGTACAGCACGGCGTGCGCGCCGACGAATGCGCCGCCCTGCTATCGGACTTCTTCTCCGCCCGGCGCTGATCGGCCCTAGTTCGAGACAAGCAGACGGTGACAGAGCATCCGGGACAGGTTCAAGAGGAACTTGGCAGCGATGATCGGGTCGTCGTGAATCATCTTTCGCATCGTGCCTTCGCTGAGGCTGAGGAGTCGTACGCCATCGGTCACCGCCGCCACATCGGCTGAGCGCGGTTGATCCAACAAGAACGCCGTCTCACCAATGGCATCGCCCGGAGAGAGCACCCCGACCACGGTCCCATTCTCATCCCTGGCCTCAAGCACCCCTTCGAGGACGACGAAGATGTTGCGTGCGGTGCCGCCGGCCTTCAAGATCACGTCACCCTTTTGGCACTCGATCGTGGTGCTGCGCGCCAGGCAGCGGGCGAGCTCCTCGGACGTGAAGTCGGCGAACGCGACCGTACGTTCGATGGCCGCGATCCGGAGTGCCTCTTCGATCGTGCCGCGGTAGTGGGTGCCTGTTTCGAGGACACTCGAGGTCACTGCACCGCCCTGATTGGAAACGAGCTTGGCCACCGATCTCGGCATGAGGGCGTTGCCTGCATCGTCGTGACTCTCGTACCCGGCGCCGAGGAGGGCGTCGGCATCGGTCTTGAAACGAACGATCGGAATGAGATAGCCGGCACCGGCGCTGTTGATGTTCTTGTCGGCGTAGGTGAGGTTGCCCTGGCCGACGTACAAGGAGAGAAGGTGCGGTTCACACGCCCCGAAGGACAGCCGCACGTCGTAGGCGTCGAGGGTCTCGGTCGCCCAGCCCAGCATCTCGACCAGCAGCGGCGTGCCACGAAACTCGGGCCGGACCATCAACCGTTCGCCGACGGCCATGAGCGATGCGGGCATGTCATCGAGGAACGGCTGCAGCCGGTACTGGTCGAGCTGGCGGTCGGAGAAGCCTTCGGGGTTGCCGCCCCATGTGAGGCGCCCCGCCGCGAGATAATTGTCGCCGTCCCGGGCGTAGACCATCCAGCTGTAGCTGTCCTCGGGCTCTATGAGCAGGCGACGCTCATGGTCGGCTCGGTCGCCATAGCGGGCGAGCTCTTCCACATAGACGTCGTAGCGCAGGTTCTGCACGCCCGCGATCTCATCGGGCCTTTCTGCCAGTCCGAACTCGAAGCTCATGGCTGAATTGTGGCTCACGTCACTGACTCGTGCACTAGTGCCGATCTCGACGCGTGGACTACCTTTCCCCAGGGGGCAGCAGTGAATTGTCGGGAATGCGGAAACGAGACAGGCGAGAACGCTCGATTTTGCGCAGGTTGCGGCGCGCCGGTCGAGGCCGCAGCCCCCGCAGGACCCCCCATGCCGGCTCCTGTTGCCGACGGTCGCTATGTGGCCCGTGAACTCTTGGGTACCGGCGCTCGCAAGGAAGTCTGGCTCGCCACCGACACCCGCCTCGATCGCGACATCGCCCTGGCGATCGTGCCGGGAGCGATGCTCGATGACGCAGGCCGAAGCCGTCTCGACCGTGAAGCAAAGGTCATGGCTCGCCTCGGTGATCATCCCAACGTTGTCTCGGTGCTTGATGTGGGGAGCGAGGGAAGCTCGCATTTCATCGTCTCGCAGTACATGGGCGGCGGCACGTTGTCGGACCGTATCAACGCTGCATCCGATGGACGGATGCCGGTGGCCGATGCCCTGACTGTCGCGACCGATCTTGCGAGCGCGCTCGAACATGCACACGGCCTTGGCGTCATCCATCGAGATCTCAAGCCGGCCAACGTCTTCTACGGCGCAGACGGCCGTGCGCAACTCGGCGATTTCGGACTCGCTGCGTCGGCCGAAGAAGTTCGCCTGACCGCGGAAGGCATGGTTGTCGGCACGGTGGCGTACATGCCACCGGAGCAAACCCTCGGGCAGGATCTCGATCCCCGCTCTGATCTGTATTCGCTCGGCGCACTCATGTACGAGACGCTCACTGGTCGGCCGCCGTTTGTCGGCGACAACGCTGTGGCCGTGATCTCTCAACATCTTCGGGCCGATCCGGTTGCTCCCCGGTGGCACAACGATGCGGTCTCGGTCGAACTCGAGGAATTGGTCCTCGGGCTGCTGGCGAAGGCACCGGAGGATCGACCGCAATCCGCGGGCGACGTCCTCGCCCGGCTGGCAACCCTCTCGCCGGTCTCCGTTTCCGTCCGCCAAGCCGAGCCCGAGGCGCCGGTCACGACGGCCGCGCAGTGGGGAACGTATGTCGGCCGAGTCGACGAGCGGGACCGCCTGACCAAGGCACTCCAAACGGCGTTGGCCGGCCGAATGCGCATGGTGATGATCGTGGGAGAGCCGGGCATCGGCAAAACCCGCACGGTCGAGGAGCTCGCTGCGGAAGCCGGCGTTCACGGGGCGCAGGTGCTGTGGGGCCACGCGTACGAAGGCGACATCAATGCGCCGCACATGCCATTTGTGGACGCCCTTCGCGGATTCACGAGAGCCTTGACGCCGGACGCCTTGAGCGACGTCCTCGCCTCTGACGTCGCCGAGATTGCATCACTGATGCCCGAGATCCGTGATCGGTTCGCAGCTGTGCCCGACCTTCCGCGGCTCGAGGGTGAAGCCGATCGATACCGGTTGTACGAAGCGGTGACGTCGTTCCTGCGCCGAGCCGCCCGGGATACGCCGCTGATGTTGGTGCTCGAGGATCTGCACTGGGCCGACAAGCCGTCGCTGATGTTGCTGCAGTACTTGGCCCGGAGCCTTGACGCCGACCGGATATTCATCGTCTGCACGTATCGCGATGTCGAACTCGAACGGACCCATCCACTATCCGCAACCTTGACGGCTCTTCGCCGCGAGCAGCTTTATGAACGGGTGCTCTTGCAGGGCATGACGGTCGGGGAGGTGAACGCCTTGATCGACGCGGTTGGTGGTCAACCCGCGCCGGCTGAATTCGCGGCTCGGCTCCACACCGAGACACGGGGCAATCCGTTCTTCGTGGCTGAGATCCTGCAGCACTTGGCCGAATCTGGTGGCTTGAAGTTCCAAGCCGGCCAGTGGGTCGGCAGCTTGGAGTCGATCGAGATGGCGCTGCCGGAGGGTGTGCGCGATGTGATCGGACGTCGCCTCGATCGGCTGTCGGAGGACTGCAACAAGATGTTGACCGTTGCCGCCGCGATGACCAGCGGGTTCCTGCTCGACACGGTGGCCGCGGTGGCAGGGTTCGATGAGGACACCGCTCTCGATGTGCTCGACGAGGCGCTGGCAGCTCGCATCGTGCAGGAGCGTCGAGAGCCGCGGGGCAGCTACGACTTCACTCATGCCCTGATCCGACAGACGCTCTACGCCGAGCTCTCGACGCCACGTCGGTCCCGGCTTCACCGTCAAATCCTGGAAGTGATCGAACCCCGTGGTGCCGATGTCGCCGAGCTGGCGCATCACGCGTTCCAGTCGATCTCGTCAGGCGATGTCGAGGCGGCCATGGGCTACGCGATGCGGGCCGGCCGGCGGGCGATGGGCTCGGTGGCCTTCGAGGATGCGACGCACCATTTCGACATGGCGTTGCAGGCGCTCGAGTTGGCGATGGATGCCGATCCGGCCACGCGGGCCGAGATCCTGCTTGAAATCGCCGAGGCCCACAAGTACGCCGCTGCCGCGCCCGCCGCGCTCGAAGCCGCAGATGAGGCGGCCGAGATCGGCGAGTCGCTGGGTCGATACGACCTCGTCGGCCGGGCCGCTCTCCATCGTGCGAGCCACAACTTCCTTGCACTGACGGTCACCGATCAAAAGCTCGTCGAGACCGCGACAATCGCCACCGACGGGCTCGCCGACGACGATGAACATCGGGCGCTTCGCTCGCGGGTTCTCGGGACTCTCGCACTTCACGTTTCTTCTACCGAGCCTCCACTATCACGAACGCTGGCCGAGGAATCGGTCGCCGAGTGGCGGCTCGCCCCCGACCCCGAGGCGTTGCACGACGCGCTGCGAGCAGTACTCTTCTTGGCCGGATCGGTATCGGATCCCGACCGGCTCCTGCAGGCGCCCGAGTTCGCCGGCCTGCTTCCGGGCGATGAGCCTCTCACTCTCGCCGGGGCGGAGCAGCTTCTTCTCGAGTTGCGCCCGAGGGACGACTTGGGCTTCATGTTTGAGGCCGCGATGCGACAGTTCTACATCGCAATTCGCGATGGTGACGGCGTCGGCTACACCGAAACGATCGCGAGCATTCAGCAGATCGCGGCGGAGTCACGCTCACCCGCTGTTCAGACCCAAGCGGGCTACTATTCGGGCGTCGCCGAGTTCATCCGCGGCGACTACGAGGCCGGATCGCTGTCGATGCGGACGTTCTCGAAGAACTGCCGCGCCTATGGATTCAATACCGACATGTTGAACAACGTCGGTATCGCCCTTGTCCCGATGTTGCGGGAGCAAGGTGGACTGCAAAGCCTGGTGGAGCCCACCCGAGAGGTCGTGGCCATTCTTGATCATGAGGCGTGGAGTGGCAGTTTGGCTCTCATGCTCGCGGAGGTCGGTCTCATTGACGAGGCTGCTGCCATGGTCGAAGAGGTGGTGATCGGCGCGCCCGAGCGTTTGGCGGGCGACGTCGTGATTGCCTTCGCTCGGGCGATGTATTCCGAGGTGGCGGCGGCGAGAAAGCATCGAGCCGCCTCGGAAGTACTGCTCGAGCTGATGGCCGGTGATGTTGCTGCTTCCGTCAGCGTTGGGCCGTACTCCTACTACGGCGCCATGGATCGCTATCGCGGGCGGTTGCTGACGGTCCTCGAACGTCATGACGAGGCGGTCGAGATGCAGCGTCGGGCGATCACGTTTGCGCAACGCATGTTCTCTCGCCCATGGGTCGCCCGGGGTCAGTTCGACCTGGCCCAAGCTCTGTTGGCCCGTGGCGAAACCGCCGATCAGGCCGCAGCGGTCTCACTCCTGAACAAGGCGCTCATTTCGGCGACGGAGATCGGAATGACCCGGCTCATGGAAGAGGTCACGCTCGAGAAGTTGCTGCTGCAAGGCGTTGATCCGAACGTGGAAGTCGGCAGTTCGATCGCAGTCGTTGCCAACTCCGTCAATCTCGATCACTTCGTCGAGGCCGGCGCCAACGATCGGGCGCTCACTCTTCTCTTCTCCGACATCGTCGGCTACACCCAGATGACCGAGCGCCTCGGAGACGAAGCCGTCCACCAGGTCCTGCGCCAACACAACGACGTTCTGCGCGCCGCGTTGCGTGCCCACAACGGCACGGAGGTCAAGAGCGAAGGTGATGGCTTCATGCTCGCCTTCGACGACGTCCCGGATGCCTGCCGCTTCGCCATTGACTTCAACCGGCGGCTTGCTTCGCTTGAGCTCGAACCGGCAGTCGGACCGGTACGAGTGCGCATGGGCATCCATGCGGGCGACGTCATCCGAGACGACGACGACTTCTTTGGCCGAACTGTCATCGTGGCCGCGCGTATTGCTGCCATGGCCCAGGGCGACGAGGTACTGCTCAGCAGCATTGCCGGGCCGGCCGCAACAAAGGAAGGACTTTCCCTAGGAGAGTCACGGGTCCTCAGCTTGAAGGGGCTCTCGGGCGACCACGAGGTGTGGCCGCTGACACTCGATTAGGCCCGCTCGCGCCCGACGCTCAATCTCCACCGGTCGAATTCACGACGAGCACATCACACGACGCATGACGCATTACGCCGATGGCGACGGACCCGAGCACCCGGGTGGCACCCTTGACCCGCCGGTTGCCGACCACGATCCTTCGAGCACCGAGACGCTCGGCCTCGGCGCACAGAGTCTTTGCCGGGTCGTCGTAACTCACCGCCGACGTGATCTGGTCGTGAGGGAGCTCAAGAGCCACCGTGTCGAGAAATACTCGCGCTTCAGCGAGCGCATCCGACGAGAAGACCTCGCCACCAGCTTGCATTTTCATACCTGAGGACCGATCGACACAGGTCACCAGATGCAGATTGACCCCGAAGGCTGCAGCCAGTTCAGCTGCCTGGACCGCGGTTCGGCGGGCGGTCACACTCGGGTCGACTCCAACGACAACGTCATCCATCGGTATCTCCTGTTCCTACGGTGCATCCGTCGGATTGTCGACACTACGACATCAGCGCTGACTTGTCCGCTGGGTCTCAACACGCTGCAGACGTTGCGGTGGGGTCGACGGCGGTCGACCGCTAGCCTCGTTGCCGGAAGGTTGCCTGAGCGGACGAAAGGGGCGGCCTCGAAAGCCGTTGTAGCACTTCGTGTTACCAAGGGTTCGAATCCCTTACCTTCCGCTGCGGACCCTGGCCCTCGTGGCCGGGGTCTTTCGCGTCTGGCGGGGCTCGGCGACCACAGGTGGATTCGGGTAGCGTCGCTCTGAGGAAAGGGAGAGACGATGGGCGTTGTCCTCGTTACGGGTTGTAGCAGCGGTATCGGTCTGGAGTCGGCGCTGGCGTTCGCTCGCGAGGGCGACACCACGGTGGCCACGATGCGAAACCTGGCGAAGGCCGACCAATTGCGTCGGCGCGCCGCCGATGAAGACTTGAACCTCCACATCGAGCAGTTGGACGTGTGCGACGAAGCATCGGTCAACGACACGATTTCGGCGCTGGTTCGGACTCACGGCCGCTTGGATGTGCTGGTCAACAATGCAGGTGTGAGTAGTTCGGGACCCATCGAGACCCAATCGCTCGACGTTGCTGTGCGGCTGATGGATACGAACTTCTGGGGGCCGATGCGGACCGTACGGGCGGTACTGCCGGGGATGCGCGAACACGGTTCGGGTGTGATCATCAACGTGAGTTCGCTGGCCAGCCGGTTGCCGGCCACGCTGTACTCGGGAATGTACGCAGCGTCAAAGCAGGCGCTCAACGCGCTCTCCGAAGCGTTGGCGGGCGAGGTCGCACCGTTTGGAATCCGGGTGGTCTTGATCGAGCCTGGGTTCTTCTCGACCGAAATCGTTGCGAACAACCTGAGCAGAGATGAGCCTCCGAGCGACGTCTACCGAGCCGATCAGGAATGGATCCGTTCGTTCATGGAAGGCAGCGCCGACGCTGGCGCAGAGGCCAGTGTTGTCGCCGCGGCGATTGTTGCCGCAGCTCGGAATCCGGTTACCCCATTGCATCGTCCCGTCGGCGATGACGCGGCCACCTATCTGAACCTCCTGAGTCAAGTCGACGGCTACGAGGGCTGGATGGAAGCGGTGATGCCCATTATCGAGGCTGCCGTCGGTCCCCGGCCCGCCATCGCCGAGTGGCAGCCCTGACGCACCCCCTGGTGGCCGGGGTCTTTTGCGTCTGGCGGGGCAACGACGACCGATCGAACTTGCACAGAGCCGCGATCTCGGGCGCGGTCAGCGTGGCTCTGGAGTGGGCGTCTGACAGCCTTTGAAGTGCCGCGCCGGCTTTCTCCAGTACCAACCTGCATGCGATGTATCCTCTGCCTGTGCTTCGGATCTCTGAGCTCACGGGGCTGACGTATCTAGGCGACGTGACTGCGCTACTCCAGCGGGCCCGGCAGGAACACCCAACCGCCGGCGCGTGGGAGGCAGCGGATCTTCAGTGGTGGTGGCGGCTTCCCCGGAGCACCGACAATCAGCCCAAGGCGTTGTGGTACGACGAGTACGGCCCGGTGGCGGCGGCGGTGACGACAGATTGGGGTTCTGCCACCTGGCTCGACCTGATCGTGCTCCCATCGGTCAGAGCCGGCCTGATTCGTCCCGTGTTCGACCGGGGTCTTGAACAATCGACGGCGGCTGCGAGTCCCGTCGAAATGCTCGTAGGGGACGAGGACGAGATCCTCATCGAGGTCCTCAGAGAAGCGGGTTTTCAACCGGAGCAAGCAGACACCACTGCGTGGATGGATGCCGCCTCGGCTCCCGACGTAACGGTCCTCGCTGACGGATACTCACTGCAGAGCCGAGCGGACAACAGCTCGCCAGATCATCCCTTCGATTTGATGACGCCAGAGGTCGAGCACCGCATCAATCAGACCTCCCTCTATCGCCCTGAACTCGACCTGACTGTGATTGACGACCAGGGCCAGGCTGCCGCTCATGCGATGTTCTGGTTTGACCCTTCGACCGGTGTCGGCCTTGTCGAACCGGTGGGTACCGCAGAGTCCCACAGAGGCAGAGGCCTCGCCCGCCATCTCATCACGGTGGGGATCCAAGCACTCGTCTCGGCTGGTAGCGAGCGCATCAAGGTCTCTTGGGAACTGGACAACGGATCAGCTGCCGCTCTCTATCTCGGAACGGGATTCGAGCCGGCAACGATCTCCTCATTTTGGGTCGCACCCCCGATCTGACCAACCCAGAACCGGGAATGAGATCAGCGGGATGCGTACCCCTTCGCTCGTTGGGCCCGCTCGACATCGCGCCGCAGAGCGCCGGCACCGGGTGCGGCACGACCACTCGACTTCGACCCATACCGATCCACCCGATAGAACGCTGGCTTCGTCGATTGCGCCAGCGGGCCAATATCGGGTGGATCGGCCACTGCATGACGCCGGTGATGCAGCGCGGGCCAGTCGGTTGATCAACGACAATATGAGCGGTTCCGACCCCGTTGGACTACCCGATCTCAAGTGCCGATCTCGGACACTCGGCGGAGCGGGCGTTCGTGTACCCGATTTGGTGATCGGCGCTGGCTGAGTCCCGTGGGGACTTCGCTCTGCGTGGCAAACTCGCCAGATGGCCGGTCGAGGAATGCGCTTCGTTGCTCTTGTGCTGTGTCTGGCTGCTGCGGTGGCCGCTTGCGGAGGCGGCGGCGCGAAGGGTGATCCCGCCGAAGGGCTCGAGGAGTTGGGGACGCTCAGATACCTCATCGCCACGCCGTTGAATGGCGAGTGCGAAGTGCTCGCGAGCCAGGACGACGAGACGCTCCTGCCTCTGGCCTCGGTGTTCAAGCTCTACGTATTGGGCGCCCTCGTCGAGGCAGTCAGCGCTGGCAGAATCACCTGGGACGAACCGGTCACCATCCGCGACGAGCTCGACTCGTTAGGTGGACCCACCGCCGAGGAAGAGCCTGGCACAACGCTCCCGGTCCGCCAGTTGGCGTTGTGGATGATCAGGGAATCAGACAACACTGCCACCGATCACCTGATGGACCTCGTCGGTCGGGATGCCGTCGAGCAGATTCAGCTCGAAATGGGGCACTCTGAGCCAACGGTGAACGTGCCGGGGATAACAACACGGGAACTCACAATCCTGAAGTGGTCGGAGTCCGACGTCGGAGAGCGCTACAGCGCAGCGAGTCCCATCGAGCGGCGGGCAATCCTCGACGACGAACTCGCGAGCCTCGCCTTTCCGACAAGCGAACAGATCGAGTCCCCGGTAATTCGCTATCAGTATTCCATCGGGTGGTTCGGAACGGCAGGAGATGCATGTCGAGCTCTTGTCTGGCTGATGGACGACGATGAGGCGCGGGCCATCCTCACCAATCGCCCTCTCTCGCCGAACCCTGACCTCTGGCCCCTCCTGGGTTTCAAAGGGGGATCGGACGCCGGCATCGCAACGGCAGCCTGGTGGATGCAGGCCGGCGACGGGCAGACCTACGTGGCAGTCGTAAGCCTCGTGAACGAGACGAACCTACTGGACCTGGACAAGGTCATAGAACTGATGACAGTGCTGCGCGACGAGACGGCCACCCTCAGCGCTGAATGACCCCTCAGAGCGTCCCAAGACACCCGTCTCGGCGACGCTCCAGCCGTTTCAGTAGGTCGAGGACGGGGTCCTGCAACAGGACAATCGATAGCGACAGCGCTGCCCGTTCGAGCGATCGCGCTACCTCTTCGCCGTCCGGAGCGATATCGCGCTCCCCTCAGCGCTCTGGAACCGGTCCCTTCCCGAGTGTCCGATATTCGCGTCTCAGACCGCTCGGAAACGCCGGTGGTGCGCACGTTGAGCACGCCGGACTGAGTGAAGTTGTGACCCGGAGCCCGCGCTTAGGCGGCGGGGCAGAGCTGAGCGACGGTGGCCACTTCGAAGGGGCGGAAGAACGTTGCAGTGACCGGCTCGATCGGGTCGTCGGCTACATCGGCCAGCGCCTCGCACCAGAGCTCTGTCTCCGCCCGTTCCGCCGCGAACCCGCCAAGCTCGCCATACGTTCTCAAGGCGTCGATGTCGCCGACGCTCGCGGCTTGGAGAATGGACTTCCTCAGCTCCAAGAGCTCGGCGAAGTACGCGAGCAGGCGATCGTGACCATTGCGGAGCTCGTCTGGCGCTTCGAGCACCGCGACTGCGTCGATGGCGTCCTCGGTGAGGTCGATCCCGGTCGGCATGACTGCCGCGATCACTGCCGCCAGGTTCTCGTCACTGATGATCGGGAACACGCCGGTGGTGAGTTGTTGGCGTAAGGCGAGCGTCCTGAAGCGCCCCAATGCTTGCCACAGATCCTCACCGAACTGACCGCCGGGCAGGCCGTCCGGGGCGACTAGGTCGGCCGGATCGGAGATGACTGACACGAGCGACGGTGGGGCGTCCAGAGCGAACCGGGCCCCCGCCAGCGCCAAACCGTAGTTGGCGACCTCGAAGCCGACGACGTCGCCTTCCTCGGCTGATTCTGCAACAACGGAATCGAGCGCGACGGCTTCGTCGAGGTAGGCCAGGAGCCGCTCATGCCCGTCGACATAGGACGCCGGAGGATCGATCTCGATGATGACCGCACGTGCGGCGGCGAAGGCCTCGCCAGCACCGGCGTTGAGGAGCGCTCGAAGGAGCAGCTCATCGCTGGAGTAGCTCTGTTGCAGCGCCCGACCGAAGTCGCGGTTACGTCGGGCGAACTCGTCCCAGCCTTGGGCCACCGCGTCGAGATACGCGGCTGAGTCGACCTCGAGGTCGCCGAATAGTTCAGCCGCTGCGATGCGGGAGTCCGGGGTGATGATGTACGGGGCGAACTCCGGCGAGACATCTGCAAGAGCGTTCCGCAGCAGGCTCTGCAGCTCAAGGTCGATCTGGGCCATGAGTTCGAGGTTGCCTTCGTCGGCCGCGACCTGTTGTCTGGTCCAGACCTCGACCTCGTTCTGGAGGAACTGGATGAGTCGATCGTGGTCGGCGACGAATGTCTCGGGAGGATCGAGCGCCTCGAACCGGGCGATGGCATCTTGGTTCGCCGAGATCGCAACGCCGAGAGCGACGGAATAGTCGGGTAGAAGCTGCTCGAAGGCCTGTCCCTCGGCTTGGGCGAAAACTGCTTCGAATGCGTCTTCGATGATCGAGCTCGTCTCGGCTCCGATTCTGCTCACCGACTCGACGTAGCTGGAGTCCGAGGTCTCCACCTCGGCCGCACTGCCGTCCGTCGAGTCACCCGAGCATGCGCCAGCGACCATCGCGAACGCGACCAGCGAGACAATAGCCAAACGCGCTCGAAATCTGCTCACCAGAGAGCCTCCCCGTGCACCGGGAACCGACCCGCCGCCCTGGGCATTCCCACTCATCTCGCGAATGTTGGATTGGTCACCGTGCCGTCCCATCTGAGGGATGACCCGGTTCCCGTAGGCATCGCCCAGAGGACGAGCTCACTTGGCTCACCATGGCACCCGAGAATCACTTCCCGACGCTGCTCCCCAATCATCTGAGCTCCGTAGCGACGGGCGACCGAACACGTATCCCACAGGTGCCAGTCGGGGATACCCGATATCGACGAGCGATAACCCGCTATGAGGGTCACCCGGTCAGACGCAGATCGGCCCTTCCCGGGCGCTCGGTATTCGCGGCCGACCGGGCTCGGCTGCGCCGGATACCGGGTGCTCTCGATCGGGTACTTCGCCGACATTTCCGGTTGGGTCAGATCCAGACTGACCTGACGCATCGTTGCCTGCCCTCACGTGCCGCGCCGGGCGGGCGGACCGGGGCGCTTGCACCGCCGCCAGGAGCGATCGCGATGCTGCCCGGTGAACGGGAGCGCGAGAGGTCTCGGAAGGCGATGGGTCGACATCGAGTAGTTCGATCACCAACTCGGCTTCGCGCTGGTCATCCCGAGCATTGCGGTGATGGCCACGGCGTCTGTCCATCGAGCACCAGGCCTCTGGGATTCCCGACGGCCCAAGATAACCGTCGACTCATGGTTCTGGGCAGGAGTACGATCCGGGAGATGTCGTTTGATTCTGGCGGCGTGACGCGGTGGCGACGTTCGTTGCTGGCGGTGGTCGCGCTAGCCGTCGCCTCGGGTTGCGGTGGTGGCGACCAGGGCACCAGCCCGGTCGGTGCCGACGGGTACATGGCCGTCATCGACGAATTCCTCCCACCCGCCCCCTTCGACAGCGACCGCCCGGTGGTGTACGTCGCTCGGCTGGGGGACAAGCCGTTCGCGCTCGAGGATCAGGTCGCGATGATCGAGGCCGTCGAGGAGAGCCACGACCTTCGGTTCGTCGACGAGATCGCCGCGGCGGTCGACACCGAGGATTCCGATGCGCCACCGCGCAGCGATGGTGTGCTGCTCGGCATCGGCACGATCTCGACAGTTGTTCCCCACGCCGTGCGGGTCGAGGTCTACACGGCTGCTGGAGTGGTCGACGCGCACAAGGTGACATTGACGGTTCGCGACGATGTGTGGCGGGTGGAGTCGAGCGAGTCGGTGGAGCCGGAGGTGCTCATCGGTGACGAGTGACCAGGTGTCGTCCGGCGCAATGCGCCGTTGGTTGATCGGTCCTCCCCACGTCGACCGGCTGACGATCACCCACTGTGCTCACTCCGCCGCCGAGGCGTTCTTCACGGTGTCGATGGCAGGATCGATTTTCTTCAGCGTGTCGCCCGACGCCGCACGGCCGAGAGTGCTGCTGTTCCTGGTGCTGGCACTGGCACCGTTCCTGGTCATGGCACAACTGGTCGGCCCGGTGGTCGACCGGATCCGTGGGGGCCTGGGGTCCACCATGGTGATGTCGTTTGTGCTTCGCGCCGTCCTCGCGGTGCTGCTGGCGGAAAACCTTCGATCTCTGCTCCTGTTCCCGTTGGTGTTCGGCATGCTCATCGTGGCGAAGACCTACTCCGTCGCCCGAAACGCACTTGTGCCGTCATTGGTCGAGGACGAGCAGGATCTGGTCGCGGCCAATGCCCGACTGTCTCGCACTGCAACACTGGCCGGCGGAATGGCCGCCGCGATCGCGGTCGCCATCTACACCAACACCTCCGCGGCCTGGGCGTTGCGCGTCGGAGCGGTCGTCTATGCCCTGGGTTCCATGTTTGCGTGGCGGGTCCGATCGGTGGCGCCTCGCCTCGAACCGGTCGGCCGTGACGTGTTCGTCGAGCTTGTGCGCCCTGACGTGTCCAGCGCTGTCTGGGACATGCTTGTGCTCCGTGCCGCGCTCGGGTTCGCACTGTTCCAGTTCGCGTTCTCGCTACGCGCCGAGGGGGACCCAGCATGGGTTCTCGGGGGGCTGATCCTCGCGAATGGATTCGGCGGGTTCGCCGGCACCGTGATGTCGCCGTGGCTCCGACGTCGCACGAGCGAGCGATCCATGTTCACGGCGGCACTCGTGGGCTCAGCTGTTGTCGCGCTCGCCGCGGGCCTCGTTTTGAGCCGCGTCACGATCATCGTTGCGATCTTCGTGTTGGGCCTGGCTGTCAGCATCGGCCGTCGCGCATTGGATGCGACGATCCAAAGTCAAGCACCCAGCGCCCGGAGAGGTCAGGTCTACGCCGGCATCGAGGTGCGGCTCGAACTCGCGTGGGTGAGCGCGGCGTGCCTTGCGGTCGCGCTGCGCGTCGCCACCTGGGTCGGGATGTTGGCACTGGCGACCTTCCTTGCCATGGTCGCGACCGTGCATCTCCGCCGGCGAGGCGGACTGCTGACGGTGCGTCCGCTCAGCGCGCTGCCACTCGCGGATCGGCTTCTGCTCAGAGCCGACACGCTCGCAGCTCACCACTTCTACGACGAGGCAATCGTCGTCGCCCTGTCGGCGCTCGAGGAGGCGCGGGGTGATACCGCCGATCCGCCGCTGACACGCGATGAGCGACTCGCTCTCGCCGACCCTGCTACCCCTGTGGCGCAGGAGTGGGCAATCGCGGTTGTCGAACATGTTCGCCGCCAGCTCCACGGTGGTTCTCCGCCTGATCCCTCGCCAGAGCGCCGGCGTGGGTAGGGCCACGATGATCACACAGTGACCTAGGGCCCTTCCCGCTCGCCTCCGATTCCCCGAAGGTGGAGCAACGGGAGGAGTCCGTCATGACGATGACATCTCGTGAGCGAGTGCTGATGGCGATCGATCATCAGGAGCCTGATCGTGTGCCGATCATCCTCGGTGTGAGCAATGCCACCGGCATCAAGATGCAGCCGTACCGCGAGCTCAAGGAGCTGCTCGGAATCGATGCCCCCGACGACTACCTGTACTCCTGGCCCGAACTCGGCACCGCCCAACTCGACGAGACGATGCTTGAACGGCTTCACGTCGACGTCCGGGGTGTGCTCGACCTCGAGCCGGCGGATGTTCTCGATCGCAACCGGCACCGACCCGAGCACGCCGACTATGTCGACTCGTGGGGTTCGGGCGCCAAGGAGATCAAACCGGGCGAGTGGTTCCCGATGGTTCACCCGCTTGCGTCGGCCACCACGATCGAGGAGATCGACGCTCATCCGTGGCCGGACATGGACGACCCGACCCGCATCGCCCACGTTGCCGCCCGGGCCAAGACTCTCGCCGAGGACGGACGCTTCGCCGTCATGGCGACGCCGTGGTTGCTGTTCCCACTCGAGCGAGCCTTCGCCATGCAGGGGATGGACACCTTCCTCATGAACATGGCGCTGTACCCGGAATTCACCGAGGCGCTGTTGTGGAAACTCCAGGACGTCTGCAAGCAGCTGATGGGCAACTTCCTTGCCGAGCTCGGCCCCAACGCCGACATCATCAAGATCGGCGATGACCTCGGCACCCAGCAGAGCCTGCTCATGTCGCCGGACATGTATCGGAGGGTGCTGAAGCCGATCCACGCCGACTGGATCGAGTTCATCAAGGCCCGCACCGACGCCAAAGTCTTCTTCCACACCGATGGCGACGTGTTCCCCCTCATCGACGACTTCGTGGAGATGGGAATCGACATCCTCAACCCCATCCAGACGTCAGCTGGAAAGATGGCCGATCTCGAAGCGCTGCGGGACCGCTACGGGTCGAAGCTCACCCTTTGTGGAGGGATCGACACCCAGCGCATCCTGCCGCACGGCACTCCGGAAGAGGTCCGGTCAGAAGTGCGGCGAGTGATCGACATCCTCGGGCCCGGCGGTGGCTACATGGTGTCGTCGGTTCACACGGTGATGAACGACGTGTCGGCCGAGAACGTGCTGGCAATGGTCGACGCCGTCGAAGAATTCGGCAGAGCTCCGATTCGGGCTCGGTGAGGAAGCGATGAGCGAACAGATTCTCGACCAGCTGTACGACGCCGTGGTGGCCGGCGTCGCCGAGGACGCAGCTGCCGCTACCCATACCGGCCTCGACGCGGGCGTCGAGCCGCTTTCACTGCTGTTCGACTCGATGATCCCCGCCCTCGAGGAAGTCGGGCGCCTGTTCGAGACGAACGAGATCTTCCTCCCCGAGATGCTGATCTCGGCCCGGGCGATGCAGGCGAGCATGAATCTCCTACGCCCGATGCTTGCCGACGAAGCCGCCAGTCGGATCGGCACGTTCGTCATGGGCACTGTGGCCGGCGACATCCACGACATCGGGAAGAACCTCTGCAACGTGATGCTCGAAGGAGTGGGTTTCGAGGTGATCGACCTCGGGGTGAACGTTCCCCCCGAACAGTTCGTCGAAGCCATTCGAGCCCACAAGCCCGACGCTGTCGGGATCAGCGCGTTCCTGACGACGACGATGTCCGAGCTCGTCACCACGATCGACGCGATTGTCGACGCGGGCCTACGCGATGGTGTGAAGATCCTCGTCGGCGGAGCACCCGTGACGCAGGAGTACGCCGACCGGATCGGGGCTGACGGCTTCGCCGCTACCGCCGTGACCGCGGCTCAGCTGACGAAGGAACTGCTGGGGATCTGACGCCTCGAGGGTCGATGGGATGTGTCGCCCCACCTAGCCGGGCAACTCGGCGACCATCTCGCGGAGCTCACGCTTGCGCCGCTCATATGGCGTTGGCTCGAGGGCCTCGAGTGCTTCCGTCGCCACCCGCCGAGCGAGCTCGACGTCGCCATCACGATCTCGAGCGCCGAGTAGCCGGACCAGGTGCCAAGCCGCGTAGGCCTCATCGAGGACGTATGCGATGGGTCGGCATTGCTCGATCGCCGCCAGGTGCATGTCGATTGCCTGGTCCGTGCGGCCCTGGAGTTCCAACAAGAGACCCAGGTGATAGTCGACGCCGACCACGTACTGGCCTCCCATCACCGGGCTGCCCAGGCCCGAACCTCGCTTCAACAGGTCGAAGATCTCAGCGCCCAGCTCGGCCAAGCCGGCCTCCCACGCCAACTCTGCCGCGATCAGAAACGAGATCATCGACGGGTGGGCGGACAGACCGGCACGGATTGCCATCTCCGTCGGTTTCTCGGTGCGGGCATGAGGAACCATGGCGGTGATCGATCCCGGCCTGAAGAATCCCTCGCCGCCCTCACTTCCTTGCACGGGAAGATCCATCTCGTAGCGGGTCCAGGCTGTGCGCCATCTGGGGTACACCGCATCGATCACGTGCTCGAGCCGCGACATGATCGCCGCACTCTCCTCGACGCGCCCCTGACGGACGGCTTCCACCAACGGGAGGATCTGGAGCATACCCTCGCTCCGAGTGCGCCACCTGGTTGCAGGCTGCTCGGAGATGCCGGCTGATCGTTCCCACAGCATCCGGCTCGCCATCGCTTCCGCGAGGTCCGCCGACCGAAGCACCGCTGAAGTCCCATCACGCTTCGCGGCTCGCGACGCTGCGACTCGCCACCGTACGATCTCCTCGCGAGTTGGAATCGTGGAACCGAACGTCACGAGCGCACGATCGAGCGTCGGCGAGTCCATGTCGTCGAAGCTGTCGAGCAATCCGTCTGAGAAGGACGCGGCTCGGTTGCCATGGCGCTGCTCTACCAGGAGTGCCGCCCTCAAGCTCGGCGTCAATGCCGAGAGCTTCGGTATTTGGAGGAGCTGAGCGAGGGTGGAGCCGTCTGCCCCGAGATAGCTTCCCGAGAATACACTCCTGCTGACCTCGACCGCCGCCCGCGCCACCGCCTCAGCCGAGGCCTCGCTCGCCAGCTCGACCATCGCCGGGAGCATCATGTCCGTGTCATCGAGCCGGTACAGCCGGATACGAGCGGCCGCACAGGCTCCCCGGAGCCTGATCTCGTCGTCAGGTGAAAGCAAGCCCTCCGTGACATCGACCGCATCCTCGATCAGCGCCAGCGCTTCTTCGAACGCGAACCGGTCAGCCGCCAACGTCGCCGCTTCGCGGGCCCATCGAGCGACTTCGGCCGGGTCGGCGGCGTGGGCGGCGGCGAGGTAGTGGTGAGCAATCGCGTTGACTGTCGCGTCGTCGTGGCGGCTGGTCGAAATCAGAGATTCGGCGATGCGGCGATGGAGCCGGAGCCGACGAGCGGTGCTGAACTCCCGGTACAGCGTCTGACGAATCAGAGCGTGAGAGAACTCGTAGTGATCTGGCTTGCGGGAGTCGACGAGCAGCCCTGCCTCGAGAGTCTCGTCGAGCAGGTCCAGGACTTCGTCCTCGCCGGCGTCACTCAGCGCCATCAGAAGCTCGCTGTCGATCTCGTCGGGAAACGCCGAGGCGGTGCGCAGGAGCTGATTGGCAGCGTCGGATATGTGGTCCAGCCGACGGCCGACCACCTCGCGGACACCCTCGGGTACCGCCTGTTGAAGAGTGCCGGCGTCGGCGGCCGTCCAGCGTCCCTGTTGTCGAACCAGCGCACCCGACTCCATGAAATGGCGCAGCATCTCCTGGAGGAAGAACGGATTGCCGGCCGCATCCAGACCCGCTTGCGCCGCCAGACCCCGGCCGGCGTCGGACAGCTCGTGACCGAGGACCGCCTCCGTGAGGGCAATCGCTCCGGCCTCGTCGACGCCTCGAACGGCGATCCGTTCGACCCGTTCCTCTCGCCGCAAGTCGGCCAACACGCGTGAGAGTGGGTGTGCTCGGTCGACTTCCACATCGCGGTAGGTGGCCACGAAGAGGAGCCGACCGGAGGTCACATGCCGAACAAGGTGCAGCAGAAGATCGAGGCTCGCGCGGTCGGCCCAGTGAATGTCGTCGAGAACCACGACCAACGGCGACGACGACGCGACCTGAAGAAACGACGTCACCGCGTCAAAGATCGGAAGATGGCTTCCTTCCGCGCCGAGCGCCACGGGTTCGAGGTCCGCGAATCGCGTCGCCAACCCCGGCAGGACAACGGTGAGCATCTCTGCCTGTGCGCCCATCTCGGTGCGTAGCTCGGCGTCCGACCGAGCATCCGAATAGGTTCCCAGCGCTTCCGTCAGCGGTCGATACGGCGCCGGATGATCCTCCGCGCACCGTCCGTAGACGACCGCGGCGCCGTCGTCCTCGTGTAACCGCCGAACGAACTCGGCCGACAGCCTCGTTTTCCCGACCCCAGGCTCGCCGGCAAGCAAGGCGAACGCCGGCCGGTTGTCGGACCGCACCCGTTCCCAGAGCGAGGTGAGCGAGCTGAGCTGCTCGTCTCTGCCGACGAGGGGGATCGACTTGGCATACTCGAGCTGAGGCGGAAAGTCCGGAAGGTCGTCGGTACCACGCTCGACGAGCGCGCGTAGCGGCGGGAACCTCCGAGGCAAGGCCGGATGGAGCACCTGGTGCACTCGCTCCGGTCTGCTCAAGCCGCGAAGGCTCGAGAGCCCGAGCTCCACGGTGGTCACCTCGCTGCTCACGCTGTTGTCGAGGCCCCCCGCTGCCGCACCACCCAGCAGGATCTGGCCGCCATGAGCCGCATCGAGAAGACGGGCGGCGAGGTTGAGTGGTGGGCCGAACCAGTCGCCATCGCGCTGATCGGCCCGGCCGGTGCTGATGGCCATACGCACGGCAAGCTGCCGGCCGGAGACCACGACGTTCGACAGGTCGAGCTGGGCCGCAACTGCGGCCTGCACTGCGTAGGACGGCGTCGGGAACGTGGCGAGCATCCCGTCGCCAGTGTGCTTGAAAACCTCGCCTCCCTGGCGCTCGACCGCGGCCTTGATGATCCGGTCGTGTTCGGTGGTCGCCTTCGCCATCTCGTCGGTGTGGGCCGACCACAGCTGTGTTGAGGCCTCGATGTCGGTGAACAGGAACGACCGCCCCTCCACGGCGGCCAGAGCCTGCGAGGACACTGCCAGACCCGCGAGTTCCGGGTCGTGGGCGAGAATCCTTCGTTCCAGCTTCTGCAATGCAGGTCCAGGCTCGATTCCGAGACCGTCGATCAGGTGCTCCCGGGCTTCTGAGAACGCTCGCAGCGCCTCGGCCTGACGGTCTGCCTGGTAAAGCGCCTGCATCAGCTGACCCCAGAGCGCTTCCCGAAGCGGGTTCTCGGCGACGAGCTGCCGGAGTGGGCCGATCGCGCCCGCACCGTCACCAGCCGCAATGTTTGCTTCGATTTGGCTCTCGACCGCCCCGAGGTAGCGTTCGGTGAGTCGGGAAATCGGCGGCGCAAAGCCGTCCGTGGGCACACCCTGAAGAGGCTCGCCCCGCCATATGTCGAGCGCTTCGGACGGTCGGCCCTCATCGAGCAGTCTTTCGAAGCGCACCAAGTCGACCAGTTCCGGTTCGATCGAGAGGCGATAGCCGTCACCGGACCGATCGATGCAGTCGGCCCCCGCCTTGCGAAGCCGGGTTACATAACTCTGAAGCGTCTTGTCGGCCGTGCGAGGCGGATCGTCTCCCCACACCAGCTCGATGATCCTGGACACGGGCACCGTGGTCCCGGGACTGAGCGCCAGCGCGGCCAGCACCGCCCGGCTCTTCGCGGTGCCGAGATCAATCTCGCGTCCATCCACGAACGCTTCGACAGCTCCGCTCAGTCTGATCTCCATCACCTCGACCCTAGTGAGCGGCTGGAACAGCGGCCGGTTCGTCCCGCTCAGCCTCTGCCGCGGCCAGCGGCTGCCAGCCATCGGAGCCGCTCATCGCAGAACCAACTCTCGGATCCGAGCGATCGCCGGCGCCGGATCTTCGTCGACCAGCACACCGGCCAGGCCGAGCGCTCTCGCTCCAGCGATGTTCTCAGGGAAGTCGTCAACCATCAGGGCCCGCCCAGCATCCGACTGATCGCAACGATCGAGGGCCAGCTGGAAGGCCTCGGGCGAGGGCTTGCGTACTCCGACCTCGCTGGAGTCGATCACCTGATCGAACAGCTCGTCCCACTCGGCCAACGAGCCCCAGGTGCTCCGCAGTTCCCGGGCGTTGTTGGTGAGAAGCCCCAAGGTGACGCCCTTCTGTCCGAGTTCGGCCACCAACTCGATCATCGCTTCCCGAACTGGCTCGGCCATAAGCGGTGCCATCACCTCCATGGGGTCGATCTCGATGCCGAAGCGGCGTTTGCTCTCGAGGCGGGCCCAGATCCGGCACTCCTCGAGCGCGAGCTCACCGCGCTCCACCCGTTGCCACGGATGCTCCGACTCATTCCCGTAGCCGCCGAGCATCAACTCAACCAGAGCCGCCGGGTCGACCCCGGCCTCGCCGGCATGATGTCGGACATGAGCGAGTGGCGATGTGGTGAACACCCCGCCGAAGTCGAAGATCACAGTTTCTATTGGAGAGGCGAGCGCTTTTTGCATGGCGACACCATCTCAGCGACGACTCGCACCCCGGTTGCAGCCGGGTTGAATCCGACTTGTGGGTGCGATCAGGCCTCCACGGTGCAGGCACCGTCGCTGCAATCGATGTCCTTGGTCGCCGCTCGGATGTGTCGGAACCCGATGGCCAGCCCAATGGCGTAGACCGCGCCGAAGGCCAGCCCGACTCCAAGGGTGTTTCGACTGACGAGGGCACCGAAGGCGGTGCCGCCGAACAAGAACCCGAGCGCGGCCATGCTGAACGGCAGGTGGCACGGGCAGAAGATGAACGACCACGCGAGCCACTTTCGGCCCTGCTTCTCGCGGTCAACATCCGAGGAGAGTTCGAGGACGGGCATACAGAGAAGATCGTCGATCGGTGACGGAGTCTTGAGTCCTCGTGACCCCCGGTCGCCGTTGACGTACGATCGGGTATGCCGCGATCCCTTCTTTCGATCATCGGTCTGAGCGCTGCGCTCGTTTTGTTGGCAGGCGCTTGCGGTGGCGACGGCGATAGCCCCTTCGCTCCCGGTGCCACAGTGCCGACGGACGATGCCTCTGCCGGCTCCGCGGACTCCGACGACGGCAACAACGGTGACGACGCAACGATCGACGATGCTCCCGTTGGCGTCGACCGCAGTGCCGAGCTGGTTGGCCGATGGAACATCACCAACTACGTGCTGCCCGACGGTGGTGGACTGACGAACTGGGTCGGCTCCGAGCAGCCCTACATCGAGTTCTCGGGCGACGGCTCGGTCACCTACCACACCGGCTGCAATGGCGGTGGAGGGTCGTACTCCACCTCTGGCACGTACCTCGTGCCGGACTCTGCGCTCGATGACACACCCGAGGGACAACCGATCACGCTCGGCCCTGCATTCGAGCAGACCGAGATCGGGTGCGACGGATTTCTCGGCGATCAGGACCTCGAGCTACCGGCCAACTTCGGGGCCGCTACCCGGTTCATCCTTCGGGACGGCGAGCTCCTCTTGCTCGATGAGTTCATCCTCGTCCTAGCCGAGGGTGTCTGATCCCCGAAGAGAATCGGCAGCTGCCTCCCACTCCTTCAAGAGCCCACCGTTGCCCTTTTTCAGGAGTGGCTTCAACACTGGACCGAGCAGGCGGCCGAACGGTCCGCCTTTGGGGGTGAAGTCGGTCTCCATCGTGATCGTGTGGCCCTTGGCGCTCTTGTCGATGCGAAAGGTGGACGTCGCTCGTTTGAGCGGGACCTTGGTGACCTCGTCGATGCTGATGGTGAGTGTGTGGCCCTCGTCCCACTCGCGGACCGTCTCCTCCAGCGTGCCTCCCGAGCTCAGGTCGCAGTGCCGCTGGGCACCTACTCCCGACGTTCTCTCGGAGGTCGCGTGGCTCGCAGTCAGACCGGCTGTCCAGTCGGCGATGTTGGGGAAGTCGGCGAGCACAGCCCAGAGTTCATCTCGACCCTGGGTGGTTTCTCGCGAGACGGTGAAGTTCGACATCTCAGTACTCCTTGATATTTACATCAGTCGGTGCAATTAACTTGATGTACTCTACACAGCATGGTGCAAAAGACAACAGCCGGCCCCAAGGGACGCGGTAGACCGCCGAAGTTCGACCGCGAGGCGGTGATCGACGCGGCCATCGGCGCGTTTTGGGACGACGGCCTCGAAGGCACTTCTCTTCCCGCACTCGAAGCCGCCACCGGCGTCGATCGATCCACGCTCTACAACAGCTTCGGCGGCAAGACCGGCCTGTACGAACTGGCCACGGCGAGGTATCTGGAGAACGCACAAGAATGGCTGTTCCGTCCGATGCTCGAAGGATCCGATGATGGCTTCGCCGACGTTCTCGACTTCCTGACCCGACTGAAGACCGGCCTCACCGCGCCGGATGTTCAGCCCGGCTGTCTCATCATCAACGACATGGCAGCTGGTCCTGACAAAGGGCCGAGCGCTCGCTACCAGCGGCTGCTCGAATCCGGCCTCGGGGCTGCTTTCGGCCGAACCAACGCGCCGAAGAAGACCGTCGACCAGCGGACCGCGATCGTCGCGTCAGCCGTCATCGGCATCAACCTCATGAGCCGCGCCGGTCGCACCCGCGCTGAGCTCGCGCACATGATCGACTCGGTCACCCAACAGGTGCGCAGCTGGGCGAGCTGAGCCAACCGAGAGCGGCCGCCTAAACTCCGGATCATGCAGACTCCGCCTGTCCTCGAGGAACTCGTCGCCACCTGCAAGGCGGCGCTCGACGACGACTCACCGCACAACACGATCCACGCAGCAATGCGCGAGCTGTTCGTCGACCCAGTTGCTCTCGCCGCCCAGGTCCCTCGGTTCGCTGAGGACGAGATCGAAACGAGTCCCCGGGGGTTCCGGCTCGGCGGCGAACACGTGGCCCATCGCGACGAGCACCTCACCGTCATGGTGCTCGACACGCTGCCCGGCACGATTCAGCCGCCGCACGAGCACAACATGAACGTGGTCATCGGGGTATTCGAGGGGGCCGAGGAGCAACGCTTCTGGGCCCGTACCGAGAACGGCATTGCCCCCGCCGCCGGCCGGACCCTCGAAACCGGCGATGTCATGCCCCTCGGTGTTCGCGGCATCCACGCGATCAGCGCTCCCGCGGGCCGGCCCGCCCGCGCGATACACGTCTACCTCGGCGACATCTACAGCGTCGAACGATCGGTCTTCGACCCTGAAACGCTCGAAGAACACTTGTTCACCGGCGAACGTTACGACGAGTTCTGCCAGGTGGCCGAAAGCGCCTAGATCTCGACCGGGTAGTGAACCCCAAGCTGCGCTCGGACCCTGTCGCAGATGGCGAGGACCGAACGGCTTGCCGACCACGGATGGTCGACACACTGGCGCTCACCCGCTCGCAGGTCCCGGTTCACGGCGGCGACCTGATGATGAAGTGAGCCGGGCTCCGTTGTGATCGACTCTCGGAGCGTGCCATCCGGATCCGCGATCGTGATGCTCGACGCCGCATGAAACGGCGCCGCCAGGGTGAGGGTGCGATCGGTTCCGATGATCGTCGCGGTGATGGGCGCGGAATCGTTCAGACCACACGACAAGCGTGCCGACGCGTCCGCCCGTCCCGGTGCAGAGAAGCGCGCGTCGATAGTGCACTGCGTATCGACCCCGGCGTCGACCGTCCCGCTTGCCTCCCACTCCGTCGGCACTCCCATGATCCACGTCGCCAACGTGAGGGGATAGATCCCGAGGTCGAGCAGTGCACCGCCGCCCTTGGTCAGGGAGCGCAGCCGATGGTCGGGGTCATCGTCAACCGAGATCGTGAAATCGATGTCGAGATGGACGACCGCTCCGATCTCGCCGGCGTGGATTCGGTGCACGGCCTGCACCGGGCCTGGATTGAACCTCATCCACATCGCCTCCATCAGGAAACGATCGTTGGCCGCGGCGGCCGCTGTCATTCGGTCGACCTGGACCACCGACAGCGCCATCGGCTTCTCGACCAGCACATGCTTGCCGGCTTCGAGGAACATCACCGCGTCGTCGGCATGGCCCGGTTGCAGCGAGGCCACGTACACGGCATCGACACCCCGATCGGCTGCGAGGGCGGCGTAGCTCGGATGTGCGGTCTCGATCGCATGCGCCGCGGCGAACTCGGCAGCCGTCTCGGCCCGGCGAGATCCAACCGCGACGAGCGCCGAGTCGTCGTCGAGTTCGGCGAAGGCCCGAGCGAACTGGCCGGCGATCCTACCGGTCGCGGCGATGCCCCAGTTGATCGTTCCACGGTGTGGACGCAAGGCGCCGCTACTCCGGCTTCGTCGCCACGATCGACCACATGAACGGCACCTTGTCGCGTAAATGATCGGGGAAGAACCATTGGTCGCCCACTTGGACACTCTGAGTCGGGAACTGCGCCCAGTCGCATCCTGGGTGTTCCTCCACCCGGTCGAGGCGAAGGCCGGCACCGATCAGCGCATTGAGCACCTCGGAGACCGGGTGGACAAACTCATTGGCTCGCGGCGACTCCACTTCGCCGCTACCCAGGTATGACGTCTCATCTTCGATCACGAGGGGCTCGTCTCGGGGCCAGTACCAGTAGAGATTCACGACCTCGCCGTCGACCTCCTCGTAGGGCCAGGCGGCCGGGTGAATATCGCGGAACACGAGGCGACCGCCAGGGCGGAGCAAGGCGGCAACGTTGGCGGCCCATCGATCCATGTCAGGGAACCAGCCGATCGTGCCCACCGAGGTGTAGACCACGTCGAACTCCCGGCCGACGGCTTCTGCCGCGTTGTAGACGTCGCTCAGCACGAACGTGGCGTTCGCCCCGACATCGGCGGCAAGCGAACGAGCCGCCTCGAGCGCCGGCGCCGAGAAGTCGACACCCACGACCTCAGACGGCCCGAGCCGAGCCAGAGACACCGTGTCGGTGCCGATGTGGCATTGGAGGTGCACGACCGACAACCCGGTGATGTCGCCGAGCAGTGGCTTGTCGAACGTGACGGTCTCGCTGACTCGCTGGGGATCCTGGTGATAGCGCTCGATCCGATAGCCGTTGGGGCCGAGGTGAACGGGGACCCGGGAGTCCCAGTTCGCCCGATTCTCTTCGAGGTGCGGGTCGAGATCCATCAGATGCTCACCTTTCGAGCCACACGACGATCGAAACTGGTCAGCTCGGTGACGCCACGGCAGTCGAGCTCGGCAGCGAGCCGGTCGTATCCCCACCCGAGATGCTCGAGGGTGTGGGCGTCCGATGCCGTGGTGAGCGGCACTCCGGCGGCCACCAGGCGATCGAGCAGAGTCGGCGACGGGTAGAACTCCTCGCAGGGCTTTCGCCATCCGGCCGACGAGACCTCGACGGCAAGACCTGACGCCGCGACGATCTCCGCGAGCCGATCCTCGTGGGGGGCAGCGTCATCGGGGCGATGACCGGCAACCTTCACAACGTCGAGGTGGGCCAGCACATCGACCGTGCCACTCATCGCCAGCTCGTCGATCGCCTCGACATATGCGCCCCACACGTCATCCACCGCTCGGATCTCCCACTCGTGGGCAAAGGTCGGGTTCCCGTAGTCGTCGAACAACCACGACCCGAGCCAATGCACCGACCCGAGCCTCACGTCGAATGGATAGTCGTCGAGCACACGGGCCATGGGCTCGATGGCGCCGGGGATCCGATCGACCTCGATGCCGATCAGCAGAGGAAGCCCGCGATCCTGAGCATCGACGAGCGCCGCGACATAGGCATCGAGGTCGCCGCCTGATTCGGCAACGATCGAGTTGGCCGCTGCCGCCCGCAGCGCCGAGTCACCGTCGTGCTCCCAGTGAGGAAGCACCTCGTCGATGATCCGACCGAAGCGGTGGCAGTGCTCGGTGATCGCGACCTCGGACACCCCGGCATCCGTGGCGGTCTCGCAGATACGGGCGAGCTGGTCATAGGTAGGGGTCGGCGTGCCGGTCGCATGGGGCCAGACGTGGGTGTGCATGTCGAGCATTGGGGGCGATCCTCCGTCGGGCTAGGTTCGCACACGTGGATGCAGCACAGAAACGCATTGCCCTGGCCAAGCGAATGCGGGCCCGAGAGCTCACGGTTGTCCCCGGAGTCTTCGACATGTTGTCCGCACGCCTGGCCGAACAAACAGGGTTCGACGCCCTCTATATGACCGGCTACGGCATCTCCGCCTCGCACCTCGGTGTGCCCGACGCCGGTATCGCCACGTACGACGACATGGTCAGCCGTGTGGCGACGATCGCCGGTGGCACCGAACTTCCCCTCATCGCCGATGGCGACACCGGCTTCGGTGGACTGCCGGAGATCGCCACCACAGTCGCCGGCTACAACGCCGCCGGCGCGTGCGCCATCCAGCTCGAAGACCAGGAATGGCCCAAGAAGTGTGGCCACGCCGAGGGGCGCACGGTCGTGCCCACCACAGACATGGTCACCAAGATCGAGACCGCTCTCGGGGCACGGGCTGACGATGACTTCCTGATCATCGCCCGCACCGATGCGCGCTCATCTCTCGGGATCGACGAGGCGATCGCCCGCGGCCAGGCCTACGCCGCCGCTGGGGCCGACATCGTGTTCATCGAATCCCCCGAGAACGAGGATGAGTTCGCGCGCATCGGCCAAGAAGTCGACGCCCCCCTCGTGGCCAACATGGTCGAAGGCGGATTCTCACCCATCATGTCCGCCGATCGGCTGCGAGAGCTCGGGTTCACGATCGCTCTCTATCCGACCACCGGCCTGCTCGCCGCCACATCGGTGCTGCGATCGGCCTACGCGCACCTGCGGGCAACAGGTTCAAGCGAAGGTGTCGAGCTCACGCCGATCAGTGAGATGCACGAGATCATGGGTCTGCACGCCCATCTGGACCAGCAGTGAACGCCCGACCCACCACCGACGATCAGACGTTCTGGGACGACATCGAGGGCTACTGCGGTGGCCTGAGCTACGCGCCCGGCGAGGTTGCCGAGCTCCACATCTCCACGCGGGTCGATCGCTACGACATCACCATCGAACGCTGGGGCGCCGAGCGCGAGATCGTCTGGACAGCGAGCGATCAAACCGGCGAGTTCCACGCTCCACCGGACGACGCTGACTCGGAGGGCTGCGGCTGGCCCGTCTCTGTCGAAGCGACCATCGACCCCACGTGGCGCTCCGGCTTCTACCTCGTCACCCTCACCGCCCAGGGAGCCGCGCCTGACCGCGCCACCGCCCACGCAGGCTTCGTCGTCCGCGGTGACGCATCCAACTCCGAGCTGCTGGTGCTCGATACCAACACCTGGCACGCCTACAACACATGGGGCGGATGCAGCCTTTACACGGGCGGCACCAAGGTCTCGCACGCACGGCCCTTCTGCCGCGGGATTCTGAGCCGCCCCGAGGTCGAGCGCGACGACCGCAAGGCCCGGCCCGTCTACTCCCACGAAGAACCCGACGCCGACGGGGCGATCTTCCAGGCCTACCGGATGGAGCGGGGCTATCCGTCGGCCATCGGATCGGCCGGCTGGTTCACCCACGGCCGCCGGTTCGTCGAGTGGGCGGAGGCCCGCGGGTACGAGTTCGACTACGCCGTCTCGTCCGATCTCGAAGACGACCCGTCGATCGCCGAGGGGTACGAGCTCATCGTCAGCGTCGGCCATGACGAGTACTGGTCAGCCGGTCAGCGCAACACCGTCGAACGTCATGTCGAGAACGGCGGCAACTTCGCGTCCTTCTCGGGCAACACCATGTTCTGGCAGGTTCGCCTCGAACAGGGTCGGCGAGGTCGCAGCATGGTCGGCTTCAAATACGCCGCCCACCGTTCTGACCCGGTCATCGCGGCCGGCCGCCCGCAGGAGATGAGCGGCATGTGGGGCGACCCGGTCGTCGGTCGCCCGGAGTGGAGCTTCCTCGGCGCCGGTTCGGCGTTCGGGCTCTACCACCGCTTCGGGCAGGCCACCGCTCGCGGCGTCGGGGGCTTCATCGTCTACCGATCGAGCCACTGGCTCTTCGAGAAGACCGGGCTCGGCTACGGCGATGTGCTCGGGTCCGACGACGGCGTGGTCGGCTACGAAACCGTCGGCTGTCCGATCACGTTCGACGAATTCCAGCTTCCTGTGCCGGTCGATCGAGTGGACCTGCCGGAAGCTCTGGAGATCCTCGCGTTCGTGCCGTCGAGCAACCTCGGCGTTGGCGAATATCCGGCTTCGATCGCGGCTCTCAACGACCAGGGCGATCTCGAGTTCATCGCCGAACGGATCTATGGAAGTACGAGCGACGACAACCTTGCTCGCGCCCGCCACGGCAATGCGGTCGTGGCAACATGTCGGCCCTTCGGGGCGACAGGCGGCGAGGTCGTCACCATCGGCACCACCGACTGGGTATGGGGACTCGCCGGCGACGCCGCTGTCGGTCAGGTGACCGCCAACGTGCTCGACCGCTACTCGACATGATCCACCACGGCCATCGGGTCGAGCTTGGCGCCGTCGGGTGCGGCAATTTCCACGATCGGGTCCTCGACGTTGTCGTACTCGAGGCGGAGCGCCTTGCTCATCGTGGCGTGCATGTCGTAGGTGCACGTGATGTAGGTGAACTCGAGGATCTCCTCATCGCTCAGCCCTTCCCGCAACGCATCCCACACCTCGTCGGGCACACGGCCACCCTGCAGCACCAAAGCGTCGGTGTAGGCGAGGACGGCTCGCTCGATCGGCGAGAAGCAGTCGGCAACGGACCAGGCTCGGATCGCCTCGGCTTTGTCGGGGTCCATGCCGTTCTCTCGGCACGCCTTCATGTGCTGCGAGTAGACGAACTGGCTGCCGCGCACATAGCCGGCGCGGGTTTGGCCGAGCTCCCGCAGTAGTGGGTCGAGCTTGCGGTTTGGGCTGCGGTAGAAGTTGAAGCCATCGACGATGTGATCGAACATGTCGGGCACCGCGGCGGTGACCGTCCACCAGTCCCCCGGCGTGCCGGTCGACGTCCCTGGCTCCTCGACCGGGTTCCGGTCCCCGAACAGCAGCTTGTAGAGCGCCCGGGCGTGCCCGTGAGCTTCCTCCGGGCCGACTTCTCTCGTGCGCGGCATCAGGCCTCGCTCCCGGCTCGATGCATCCTCATGGGTGGCGTTGTTTCGTCGAGTTCGGGATCCATGACCCGCAGCAACTCCAATGCCTCGGCGGCATCCTCATCGGTGAAGGTCTCGGTCATCACCGCGAACTCCACGGTGATGCCGTCCGGGTCGGCGATGTAGATCGACTGAACCCAGCCGTGGTCGATCTGGAGGACGTCGTAGCCGAGATCGTTCCAGTGCTGCCGTTTGGCATCGAGGTCCTCGATGCTCTCGGCACTGAACGCGATGTGGTTGGTGTAGGCGTCATGCCCGAGGTCGAGGCTGATATTGGTGCGGATGTCTTCGCAGCCCGGCACCTGCGACAGATCCCAGAACGCGATGAGTTGATCGAGGTCTGACCCGGTCGAGTAGAAGACGTGGCGAGCGAACCCGCCGTCTTTGGGGACGAGGACGGCCTTGACGAGCTTGAAACCCATCGCCTCGGTGTAGAAGCGATGGGTGGCCTCCATGTCCTTCACGGCAATGGCGATGTGGCTGTATCCCATGTTCGGAAGCTAGTTGAACCAGGGCGCCCCCACCCTCCTGGCCGTATGTAGTGGATCCACCGACGCGGCCCGACCGTTTCTCGCGTCTCTCCCACCGGATCTCGCCGGGCTCTCCGTCGACAAGATCGTCCTGGCGCTCAGCCCGTAAGCCAATCCCAGGGCTCTGGAGCATCAAGATTCCACCGGTGGTCATCGTGAGGGCTGGCCTGCGCCGTGACTCCGAGCGTGGCGGCGTAGGCGTCGATGCCAACCGTTGACCCGCCTTCGCAGGTCCAGTCGATACTGCCGCAGTCCGTGCCGGCCGGCGCGGCGGCAGCGAGGGCCCCGGTCCAGTAGAGCGCCAGCTCGACGCCATCCGCAGGCGAGCATCCAGCGCCACTGGCATCGGTCACCGGGTCATCGACGACCACGCCGCGAAGCCGGCCGCCGAGGTCCTCGCCGCTACAAACGAGTTTGGCCGCGAAAGACGCCCCGTTGGAGAAGCCGTGAACCGATGCCGCTGAGCAGCCGACGGTGTCGATGGCCGCCGTCACAATCGCTATCGCCTCGGACAGAGCATCCGGCGACGCGTACTCCCACTGGTGATCACCCCATGCCTCACCGTTGCCGGTCGGCGACACAATCGCGATTTCCCTGACCAACTCGGTCGAAGCACCGGAGTCGCCCTTGCCGTGGAGGCGCACGATGCAGTCATCGGCGGTGACGGACGCCGCGCTTCGGGCGGCGTCTGCGTCGCCGGCACAGCTCGCGGCGAGTAGGACTATGGCAACGAGCAGAATGGAGCGGCGCACGACCCCAGTCTGGACCACGCCCACCCGACGACGGGCGCGTGCAACCGCATGTCGATTTGAGTCCGGGAACCAGACAGGCGCCAGGCTCGTCCAAGAATCATGCGCAGACTCCCCCTTCTTCTCGTTTCTCTCCTGGCCGGCCTGGCGCTGGTGGCTGCGGCCTGCGGAGAGGAAACGTCGACCGAGGCTGGCGACACCGGCACTGACGACACCGCCAGCGAGGAGCCCGATGGCGTCTCGCTCGACGGCGCCTGGATCCTTGTCCAGTCGTCGGTCGATGGCACGCCGCTGGCGCTGCTCGAGGACTACGCGGTCACGATGAACATCGAGGGCACCGACCTCGGAGGCCGGGCCGCGTGCAACAGCTATGGCGGCAACCTCGTGTTGACCGATACCGGGTTCAGCTCGGGTGATTTGTTCCAGACGGAGATGGGATGCGAGGAGCCGGCGATGTCGCTGGAGTTCGCCTACCTGTCGTCGCTCGCACGGGTTGAGACGTGGACCCGCACCGGCAACAGTGCCGAGCTGACCGGTGACGGCGTGTCCCTCACCTTTGAGCTCGTGCCTCCCCCACCAACGGCCGATCTCGTCGACACGGCGTGGGTTCTCGACACAATCATTCAGGGCGACGCCGCATCGTCCACGATCGCCGGCGCCGCCGACGCTCGCCTCCTGCTCGATGCCGATGGCTCGCTCACCGGCTCCACGGGCTGCCGCACGTTCATCGGCGAGTTCGTCGAGACCGGCTCGACGATCACCATCACCAACCTCACCATGGACGGCGACTGCGACGCAGACTTCGTCTGGCAGGACAACGCCGTGGTCTCCGTGATCGAAGGTGAAGTCACTGTCGCCATCGATGGACCGCACCTCACCTTGATGGCGGCAGGGGGCGAGGGTCTCCGCTATACCGCCGGCTGATCGGCCCTCACCCCAACTCCCCGAAATTGCTGTCCGTTTTCCCCCGTGAAGGTGGACTGGCGGCAGCAATTTCGGTTTGGTAGGCGGCGAGCACGAGGCCGTGGAAGTGGTGGAGGCCGTGTTCGCTCAGACCACCCCCGTCGGGGTCGGTGACGAGCCGACCCTGGGTGAACGCGGGAGTGCCCATGCCTCGCTGCACGCTCTCGACCAGACCGATGTCCTCCACCTGCAGGACCTCGTCGAGGTAGTTGATCGATTCGAGTTCGGCATCGTTGGGTTCTGGGGTTTCGAGGAAGAAGTCGTACGTCTCGCGAGTACGGCCCGCACCGTCGGGGATGACGTTCAGCACGATGATGTTGCCGCGACCGGGGTATCGCATCAGGCAGGTCGTCGGCCACAGCCACCAGACCGCGTGGTCTCTCACGGTCGCTTCCGACACGTCGTAGGCCGTGTTGGCGGTCGTGCCGGCCTCGGCCATGTGGCTCGAGTAGATGTCGTGCGTGGTGACTTCGTACGTGTCCATGTCGACCAACGACACGAAGTCCTTGTGGGCGACATGGCAGTGGTAGCACTCGAGGAAGTTGTCGATGACGTTCTTCCAGTTGCTCTCGATCGTGTAGTTGAGGCGGTGGGCAAACGTGAGCTGCTCCACGTCAGGTGCCCAGTGGGCGATCTCCGTAGCGAGACCCGACGCCTCCTCCGCGAGCGCCACCGCACTCGGGTCGAGATTCACGTAGACGAACCCACCGAACTCCTCGACCGGGATCTCGTCGAGGCAGATCTCGCTCTTGTCGAAGTCCGGAAGGTGTGATGTGTGACGAGCCGCGATGAGTACGCCGCCGAGGTCGTAGGTCCAGGCGTGATACGGGCAGACGATCGAACGGGTGGTGCCATCACCCTCCAGCAACTCGTGGGCCCGATGCTTGCAGACGTTGTAGAACGCCTTGAGTTCACCGTCGCTCGATCGCACGACCAGGATCGGCATCCCCGCGATGGTCGCAGTGGTGTAGGCACCGGGCTCACGCACTTTCTCGACATGACAGATCCATCGCCACGTCCGGGCGAATACCGCGCCCATCTCGAGGTCGAACCACTCCGGCTTCACGTAGGCGTCCGCGTGAAGGGATTGCGAGTTCAGCGGGTCCGGCGATCGGCCCACCGAAACAGCGGACAACTCCGCGAGACCCGGTCGATCGTCCACACCCATGCGGAGAAGGTAGCGCGGGAGTCTGGCCAGTCGCAGACCTACACTCGGGGGATGAGCGATCTCGTGGGCGTGGTTTTGGGGGCTGGCTCGTCGCGTCGGCTTGGCCGGCCGAAACAAACGCTGACGTTCGGTGACCAGACGCTGCTGTCTCACGTGATGGGCGATATCGAAGGCACCCAGTCGCTTGCTCGGATCTATCTGGTGCTTGGCGGCGGCAGTGCCGAGGCCGAGGCGTCTCTTTCGCTCGAGCGAGCACACATCGTTCGTAACGAGACCTACGGCTCGGGCTGTGCGTCATCGCTGTTGGCCGGCCTTGACGCTGCCGGCGAGTGCGACGCGATCGTGATGCTTCTCGGCGACATGCCGGGCGTCTCCCCCGCCATAGTTGACGAGGTGATGGCCGAGTGGCGCCGGAATCCCACGTGGGCAGCAGTAACCGACTACCGCGGCGAGCTCGGCCATCCGTTCATCTTCAGCGCCGCCGCGTTCGATGATCTTCGCCAACTCCACGGCGATAAGGCAGTCTGGAAAATCGTGGACCGTGAGCCGATGACCCGTGTTGCCAGGATTGCCGTCGACGAGGCCCTTCCACGCGACATCGACACCTGGGACGACTACCGCGCCGTCTGCGAGAGTTTCGGCTTTGCCGTCATCGAAGATGAACCCGGCGGCTGACGCATGTTCGCCATCGCGCTGAGTGTCGGGGCATGTCTCCGCGCGGGAACCCGTGCCGACGTGGCCTGGCTCGTCGATCGACCCGACGGCCAACGGTTCGATCCGGCCGAGGCGGTCGCGATCACGCCCGGGGGTGGACGAATCGGGCAACTGGTCTCGGGTGCCCTCGACGGCCAGCTCATCGAGTTGGCCGGCGTTGGGGGTGCGCAAGGCAGACTTCGTCGACTCGACATCGGCCCCGCCGATGCTGCCGTTTCCGGCGTTGCGACGGCCTCCGGTCTTGCCTGCATCCTGGTACCAGCGACGGAGCTGCCCAGCGGCTTGTGGGACAACCTCCTGGGCCGCGAGCCCGTCTGCTTGATCAGCGAACTCGAGGGCGACACCATCGTTGCGACGTCGCTTTTCACATCGACATCGATCGCTGAGGCCAATGACCGGGCGCAACAGCTTTTTGCCAAGGGATCGAGCGCGGTAGAAGTCACCGAGCACACGGTCACCACCGTGCTCTGGCCCAGGTCAACACTCTTGATCGTGGGGGGCGGCGAGGTCGCCGAATCGCTCGAGAAGATCTCCCAGTTGCTCGGTTGGAACGCTGTGGTCACGCGAAACGCGGGAGAGGCCACCGGGCTCATCGCCGGGTTCGCCGCGCTCGACAGCGTGGTGGCGCTGGGGCACGATCTCGAGCTCACCGGCAGAGCCTTGGCCGCTGCCCTGGCGGGCGACGCCGGTTACATCGGCGCTGTCGGACCCAGGCACTTACACGAGAGTCGAGCCGACTGGCTGGCGTACAACGGAACAACCGACCTGAGTCGGCTTCGCGGGCCGGCGGGGCTCGATATCGGGGCCCGGTCCCCGCAAGAGATCGCGCTCTCGATCGCGGCCGAGATCGTGGCAACGCAGACCGCTGCAGAGGCCACGGCCTGACCAGACCGGAACTCGCCCCGCCCGGACCGATAGAATGATCTTCCGCAGCGCTCTAGGCCCGATGAGGGAGTTCAGCAATGACCCAAGGACTCGAAGAACCCGACGATCTGGTGCGATCGGTGTGGACAACCGACGAGGTTGTCGGCGCAGAAACGTTCGATGAGGACTGCAGCCCGACTCGCGTTTGTCGCAACGCTCGTGAGTTCAGCTTCGACGGCATCGCCGCGGAGGGGAGCGACCTTCAGAGTGCGTGGCGCGACACCCTCGCCCGAGAGGGCAAGCTCAGGCCATCATCTGACTCCATTCGCGACCTGGTCCTCGGCCAGCCCGCGTCCGACTGATCGCCGCGAAGCAACCCATCGTGGGCGACGCAAGCCGGCCCCCGCACGGCGTCGCCGAACTCTCTGAGCTCCTCCTCGACCGCGCGTACCTGGCCGATCGCGGTCTCGCGACCGCTCTTCTCATCGCCCTCGAACTCGGGCGACCCCTGCTCCTGGAGGGCGAAGTCGGCGTCGGCAAGACCGAACTTGCCAAGGTGCTCTCGGCAGTCTTCGGCCGCCGACTGATCCGACTTCAGTGCTATGAAGGAATCGACACCAACCAGGCGCTCTACGAGTGGGACTACGCCCGTCAGATGTTGCAGATCCGGGCCCTGTCGGAGCGGCAGGTCCAGGATGAGTCCGCGGTGGGCCGCCTCTTCAGCTCCGATTTCCTCCTTGAGCGCCCCCTCCTCGAGGCAGTGCGAGCGGGCGATCAATGCGTGCTCCTGATCGATGAGATCGATCGCGCCGACGACGAGTTCGAGGCGTTCCTGCTTGAGGTCCTTTCCGACTTCCAGATCACCATCCCCGAGATTGGCACGGTCACCGCAGACTCCCCGCCGCTCGTCATCCTCACATCGAATCGCACGCGCGAACTGCACGACGCGCTGAAGCGACGCTGCCTCTATCACTGGATCGGCTATCCGAGTGTCGAGCAGGAGGTGGCGATCATCGCGCTCCGCGCGCCCGACGTACCCGAAGCGTTGGCTCGAAAGGTGGTGGCCGCGGTCAACCGCCTCCGGGGGATGGAGTTGTCGAAGCCTCCCGGTGTGGCGGAGACTCTCGATTGGGTCGCCGCGCTCGGTGTGATCGACGCCGGCGAACTCGATGCGGAGAGCGCCGCCGACACACTCGGTTCGGTGATCAAGGACCGCGACGACCTGCTTGAGGTCTCGGGCGTTCTGGCGGCGATCGTCGCTGATGACTGACGACGTTGGCCTTGTCGAGCGCTTCGTCGAGTTCGGCCATGAACTGCGCGCCGAGGGCCTCACGATCGGCTCCGGCGACCTCCTCACCTATTGTGCGGCGATCGCAGTGCTCAACCCCGGCGACCTGCAGGACGTCTACTGGGGCGGCCGCACAACACTGGTCACCCGCCGCGATCAGATTCCCGTCTACAACCGGGTCTTTCGCCGATTTTTCCTCGGCCATTCCGACACCACCGCCGATGCTGATCCCGAAGTCGCCGAGGCAGCAGTCGGCACCAGGGCGGTGCTGGAGATTCCGGACTCCGAACCGGGTGACGCCAACGCCGACGACGAGGACGAGACGACGCTGGGGTTCATGGCTTCCAACGCCGAGATCTGGCGAAACAAGTCCTTCGCAGCATGCACCGCCGAGGAACTCACCGAGCTCCGCCGGATCATGGCGCAGGTCCGTCTCACTCCACCGCGCCGACGGAGCCGCCGCCGCCGCCCGAGCACGACAACCGGCCAGCCCGACATGCGGCGAATGGCGCAGCAGGCGATGCGCACAAAGAGTGACTCACCCGTCCTGTTGCGATCGAGCAGAAAGATGCGTCCCCGTCCTTTGGTCTTCCTGTTGGATGTGTCGGGTTCGATGTCGGACTATTCGCGCAATCTCCTGCAGTTCGCGTACTCGACCAAACGCGCCGCCGGACGCGTGGAGGTCTTCTGCTTCGGCACCCGCCTCACGCGAATCACGCGTGAGCTCGACCGTCGCCGTCCCGACGAAGCCATGAAGCTCGCAGCCACGCGAGTCACGGACTGGGACGGCGGCACCCGAATCGGCAGCGCACTCGATGAGTTCATACGGCGGTTTGGGCGCCGGGGGATGAGCCGAGGGTCGATCGTGGTCATCTGTTCGGATGGGCTCGATCGCGGCGACCCGGCGACACTCAACCACGCGATGGAACGGCTCGCGCGCCTCTGCCATCGCATCGTCTGGATGAACCCACACAAAGGCAACGATCTCGACTATCGCCCCAACACCCTCGGCATGATGGTGGCAGCGCCGTTTGTCGACTCGATCGTCTCGGGTCACAATCTCCAGAGCCTCGGCGAGTTCGCCGAAAGCCTTCCCGAGTGGCGATAGGTGATTCTGTGAAGTGGAGCGTCTCGATCCAGGCCGAGGGCGACCGAATCCTCGAGATTCAGGAGATCGTCGCGCTCGCAGATGCCGTGGCCACGATGGATGGAATTGCGTCGGGGATCGGCACCATGACCTACGGCGCCCAAATCGTGATCGAAGCCGAGTCATCCGATGATGCGGCGAACCTCGCAGTGCCGTTGTTCATCGCCGCAGCCGCAGACGCCAAACTCCCCGACTGGCCCGTGGTTCGGGCTGAAGTCATTGGCTTCGAAGACGAGTTCGAGTACGACGAGTGATCCGCCTCGGTTCGCTTGCCGGGTACCCCTTCGAGGGCCCGCGCGTGCTCGCAGGCTGGACCCCGCCGGCGGTCGCCGCCGTCTACGCGATCATGTACCGACCGCAGCCGGAGAAGACCGCTCCTGAGTACGCCGTGATCTATGTCGATCACTCCGACGACCTCTCGCTCGAGCGGCTCCCGTTCAAACATCCGCGAGCGGCCTGCTGGACCCGACGCGCCGGCGATCGATTCAATCTCCGCGTGTGCACCTACGAGGTGCCGGGCGGCATGCGCTCTCACCGCGAGCAGATCGCCCACGAGCTCATCGCGGTCTACAAACCGGGCTGCAACCTGGAGCAGTTCGACCACGCGTGGAACGATGAATGGATCGGCGCCTACGAGGCACCGACCACCGGGCCGCTCACCACGAATCGAGACCCCTCAGGCGGCAGCTAATTCTCGGCCGGGGGCCGGGCTCGGCGCGCTGACGCGCGCCAATGTGACCATCGCACCGCCGTAGATGATCACCAGAATCCCGACCAACAGGAGGAGCGGCGGAAATACATCGACGGGCGGAGCAGTCGTGTCGAGGGTGCGATAGTCATCGGTTACCGCCCGCACTGCCGGCACCACTTCGTCGGCGAAGTAGTCGACGACTTCGGGCACTGACCGAACCGGAGTGCCATCGAATCCCGTCAGGTCTTCGGTGCCCGGGACCGCTCGGAAACCATCGGTGACAACGATGAGATTGGTGATGGCCTGGGCCAAACGAGGCGTGTTCTCGGCAATCGCGGCCAGAACCGCATCGCCGTCAGCCAGCGCGGAGTTGTCGGCGACGAAGGTCAGCAACCCGGGGATTTCTGCACTGACTGCGTCGAGCGGCAGCGCCAAGAGGAGATTCAGGGTGTGCGGGAAGTTGGCGGCCAGCGCAGCCACCACTTCGTCGGGGGTGAGGCCGGTTGCTCCCGCGACGAGCTCCACCAGGGCGCCCACTTCTGCGGCGGCTCCACCCTGCGCGTCGGCGATGGGGTCGGCCATGTCGCCGATGTTGCTGACAATGGCGACACCCGCCTCCATGCCGGCGACGCGTTCCTCGACGAACGCCGGACGTAGGTCGTCGATGACTTGTTGCCCGCCATCGAGCCGAGGGAAGAGTCCGACGGCCAGCACACCGATACTGACAAGAGCGCCGACAACGATCACCACCGACCATCCGAGGGTGTGGACGCCGCGACTGTAGGCATCGGTTCGGGTGACCGCGAGCATCAGGAGCCCAAAGACCACAACGACGATCCCGATGACGGTCAGGATCGTCGAAATGAAGCCGACCTCCGGCCACGGCTCGTCGAGATCGCGGAAATCAGGCGCCACATTCTCGACCGCGGTCACCACGTCGGATTCGAAAAGGTCACGTAGCTCAGGCACCGAGTCGACCGTCGTGACGCCGTCGAATCTCGTCACACCCTCGGTCCCCTCGACATCTCGCCAGTTGGCAGTCACGGGAAGCAGGTTGGTCACGGCCTGGGCGATTTGTGGAGTAGTCGCGGCAATGGCAGCCAACACCGCGTCCGCGTCGGCCAGTTCTGAGTTGTCAGCCACAAAGGTCAACAAGCCAGGAACCTCCGCGCTGACGTCTTCGAGCGGCAGCGTGAGGAGCAGATGATAGGTGTGCGGGAAGTTGGCTTCGAGCGCGGCGAGAACGTCAGCGGCAGGCAGGCCCGTTGCGCCCGCAACCAGGTCAACCAGCGAGCCGACCTCTCCGGCCGCTCCACCCTCGGCATCGACAATCGGGTCGAGCATGTCGGACACGTTGCCGATCATCGTGATCGCAGGCCGGTCGCCCGCTACCCGTTCCTCGGTGAACGCCGGTCGGGCGCCGTCGAGCACGGCTTGGCCGGCGTCGAGGCGGCCCGAGAGTTCGAGTCCCCACACGATCAGCAACACCACCGCGCCGGCGACGACCACCACCAGCCAGGCGAGTGAGTTGGCGTTTCGCACCGCCGGTGAGGACCGACCGCCACTCATGACGTGCCGCCCGGCGTATAGCCGACCGCTTCTGCCAGACGGGTACGGCGCCGTTTCATGGCCGGCGTGGCCGGTGGCCGTTCGGTATCAGGGTCGGGCTCGTAGGTCGCACCAACGATGATCCCCTCGGCCATGCCATAGAGCAGCGGCAGCGCGCCGGCGATCACCCTGCCGGTGTTGTTGATCCGCTCGACGCCGGATTCGATCGGCTCCGCGTTTCGCTTGATGGCCCAGACCACTTCTGCGCTGCTTTCCAACTTCGTGGCGATGCGAGTGAGCTGCGACCCGACGATGTAGAGGTAGATGGCGAGCTCGGCGATGAGCAGTGCGATCGCAAGCACGGTCAGCACGACCAAGAGCGTCATGATCGCACCTTGTCCAGAACTCGGCCGAGGAAGAGATGGTGCTCCAGGCCTTCAGCCAGCACCCCGTCAACGCGGTCACCGGTTTCCGCGATCAACGCCGTATCCGAGGTGTTCGCCTCGGCTTGGTCAAGCGTTGCTCCGATGAGGTCGACGCGCTCCTCGATCGTCCTCACCAGGATCACCAGGATGGTCAAGAACGCGGCAACGGCAACCAGAACGATCAGTCCCAGTCCAAGCGTGACCCACCAAAGGCTCTCTTGCGTCGGGGTCAGGGCCAGTAGATTCATCGTCAGCCTCCAAGCCGGCTACGACCGCGAGCGAGCCCAGCGACAATCGCTTCGGCCGCCTCGTTCGTGACATTGAGTTCGTTCAGTGCTGCGGTGTTGTCGACCGATTTCAGCAGGGATTCGTTGATGGCTGCGGCCTGGGTGGCGATTCGGTGGGCCAGGAGCAAGATCGGCACAACCAGGGCCACTACGGCGAACACGACCGCAAGGCCGATGGACCAGCCGATCGTCCAGCCGGCAGTCGATGCGAGAAGGGCAGACATATTCACGTCCTTTGATCAGACCGTGTCGCAGAACTCGCGGACGGGCCGCAAGCTCTCGTTCACGGACGGGACTACAGATGGGACAGTGCTCGTCTTGTCCGCCACCGCTTCGACTCCGCCGAAGACGCTGCCCAATGTTTTCTGGACGGCGAACAAGTGAAGGATCACCCGCGTCAGACCGAGGGCCGCCGTCGCGATGATCAGCCCTGCGATAACGACAGTGAACCATGCAGCAGTTTCCATGAGTGTTCTTCTCCTCAGTCCAGAAGTTTTCCGACAGAGCCGGCGTAGCGAACAGCGCCATCCGCCACCTCGGCGATCACGCGGTCGGTGGTGGCCAACAGTTCGGGCGTGGTGTCCAACTCACCGACCAAAGCGACGCCACCAGCCAAGATGTCGTCTGCCGCGGCACGAATCCGTTCCAGCGCCGCCAGCACCCGGTTCAGGAGCGCGATGAGGATCGGAATCACCGCCACCACGAGAATCACGTTTCCAAGCATCCACATAGAGGTCCTCCGGGTCAGCCGGTTGCGGGTCGGTAGGGCAGGAAGAAACGGCGGAACACCCGAGCGAGCGCCATTCTGAGCGCTCGTAGTCCGATGACGAATCCGCTCGCCGGCTTCACAACCGCGACTTGGCTTGGGTCGAGCCCCGCTCGCACGGCCGTGAGCCTGTTCTGCAAGTTCGTGGCGAAGTCGTCCAGCAGCACCGACGTGACATCGGCGATCATGCCCCGCCCGTATTGCGCTGCCGCGCCGGAAAGCTGCAGGTCGAGATCGACGGCGACGTTTGTGCCTTTGGCAGTGGCGGCGAGGCTTGCGTTGAGTTGGAGCGCTGCTTGTCCTCGACCCTTCTTGTCGGCGCCGGCTGCGTCGACAACGATCGTCTTGTCGTCATCGCGACGTTCGAGAATGTCGGCCGTGCCATCGAATTCGAGCTTGACGGGGCCAAGGGCGATCACGACCGTGCCCTTGTAGCTGTCATCGTCGACCTTGTCGGTCAGCTCTGCGCCGGGCAGGCACGCCGCCACTTGCGGAATGTCGCCGAAGAACTCCCACACCGCCTCAACGGACTCGGACACCTCGAATTCGTTCTTGATCATCATGGGTTGTCACCTGCGAGTCGTGACTCGGCTTCTCGTTCGAACTGATTCCTGCACCCGACGCAGCAGAAATGATGGGTGACCGCGCCGACAACGAGCGGGTGACTCGTGTCGTCGGCAGTGACCGCCATTCCGCAAACCGGGTCGATCGCCTCGGCGACCGGTGCGGTGCGTGGCAGGTGTGTCCCTCTGAGCCCGCCCGCCGCACGGAGGGCGACAAGCTCGGCGAGCACCGCCACGGCGACCTCACGATGCGGCGTTGGCCCGAGATCGAGTCCGACCGGCACGCGAATGGCATCGAGCGGCTCGGCCGCGTGACCCCGATCGGCGAGATAGCCGCGTAGAGCCTCGCCTCGCCGAGTTGACGCAACGACGCCGATGTAGGTCGGTGCAACCGCAAGAGCCGTCTCCAACACGTCCTCGTCGCCGTGGCCCTGCGTCGCGACGATGACCGCCGAGTGGGCGGCAATGGAAGCTGTGGTGAAGTCGCTGCTGTCGACGAGTTCGGCTTCCCAATCGAGATCGAGGGCCAGGCGACACAATGTGTGCGCCATCGGAGACCGACCGACGATGACCAGGTGAGGAACGGGGATGACGGGTTCGATGAAGATCTGCATGGCACCTTCGCTCTGACAGGAGATCGCAATCGCGGTCATGCCCTGAGGCACGTCGCCGAACTGGTCCGAGGCTCCAAGGGCCAGTAAGTGCGACTCGCCTCTTTCCAGGGCCCGATGAGCCTCACGTATGAGCACCGGCTCGGCGCACGCACCGCCGATCCATCCGATGACGTCACCCTCACGAGTGACGATTGCCCGCGAGCCGTGCTGGCTCGAGGATGGCCCCTCGCGCCACACCACGGTGGCCATCGCAAAAGTTTCGCCGCGGCGCGCCAGGTCAACGGCGTGCTGGAGCACGCCCCACCCGTCGAGCGATGCGCCGTCGGTCATGCGTCGGTCCGGATCGGGGGTGCCCCCGAGACATCGCGGCCCTCGGTCAGCCCTTCGTACACACGGTCGGGGAGGAGGGGCATGTCGATGTTGCGGACACCCGCGCCCTGCAACGCATCCATCACCGCGTTGACGAACGCGGCCGGGCCGCCGACGGTTGCGCACTCGCCGATGCCCTTGGCGCCGATCGGATGATGCGGACACGGCGTGACCACTTCGTGGAGCTCGAATCCGGGGGTCTCCCATGCCGTCGGCAGGAGGTAGTCCATGTAGTTCGAACCGACACAGTTGCCTTCGCTGTCGAAGGTGATGAATTGCATGCTGGCCATGGCGTAGGCCTCGGTGAGACCACCCATGATCTGACCCTCGACGATCATCGGGTTGATCCGCACCCCGCAGTCGTCGACAGCCACCATGTTGAGCACGTCCCAGACTCCGGTGAGGGGATCGATCTCGACGGTGGCGATGTAACAGGCGAACGGCCAGGTGAGGTTCGGCGGGTCGTAGTATGCGTTGTTCTCGAGGCCCGGCTCCATCCCGTCGGGGATGTTGCTGTAGGCCGCGTTGGCGCATTCCTGAATCGTTACCCCGAGATCGGGAGCGCTGCGAACAAAGAACCGGCCGAGCTCCCACTCGACGTCTTCCTCGGACACCTCGAGTAGATGGGCCGCGATCTTCCTGGCCTTGGCGCGGATCTTGCGCGACACCATGGAGACGGCGGCGCCGGCCACCGGGGTACTGCGAGATGCGTAGGTGCCCATACCAAACGGGGCTGTGTCGGTGTCGCCCTCTTCGACCACGATGTCTTCGGCCGGAATCCCCAGCTCATGGGCGACGATCTGTGCCCACGTGGTCTCGTGGCCTTGGCCCTGACTCTTCGCTCCTGTGCGCAAGATGGCCTTGCCGGTCATGTGAACCCGCAGTTCGGCGGAGTCGAACATCTTGATGCCGAGGATGTCGTACTCGCGGCTGTTGCCGGCACCCAGGGGTTCGGTCATCGTCGAGATACCGATGCCGAGGAGGCGTCCGTTCTTCTTCGCCTCCTCCTTCTGCTTCAAGAAGTCCTCGTAGCCGATCGCTTCGAGACCCATCTCCAAGCACTTCCCGTATTGACCGGAGTCGGTGAGGAAGCCGAATGGCGTGCGGTGCGGGAAGTCGTCGTCACGAACGAAGTTGAGCCGGCGAATCTCGGCCTGATCGATTCCGAGGTCGTCGGCCGCCGCCTGCACCATTCGTTCCTGGAAGAACATGGCTTCCGTGACGCGGAACGAGCAGCGATAGGCCACGCCTCCAGGCGCCTTGTTCGTATAGAAGCCCCGCGACGTGAGGTGTGCGGTCGGCACGTCGTAGCAGGCGAATGCTGAGTGCATCAGGCCGATCTTGAACTTGCTCGGCTGCGCATCGGAGAAGAACGCGCCGTGATCAGACTCCGTCTGCATACGAACGCCGAGGATCTTGCCGTCCTTGCGAAGTGCCAACTGGCCTTTCAAGTACACGTCTCGGCCAAAGCCGGTGGAGATCAGATTGCCAGTCTTGTCTTCAATCCACTTGACGGGGCGTTCGAGCAGAATGCTCGCCAGGATCGACACGACGTAGCCGGGGTAGACAGGGACCTTGTTGCCGAAGCCGCCGCCGAGATCCGGGGAAACGATCCGGATCATGTGTTCGGGCAGCTCGGCCACCAATGCCACGGCGGCCCGGATGATGTGGGGTGCCTGGGTGGTCATGTAGACGGTGAGCTTCGAGGTGGACCGATCGAAGTCGGCGATTGAACCGCAGGTCTCGATTGGTGACGGGTGCGACCTCGGATAGTGGAGCTCGAGCTCAGAGACGACGTCGGCGGCTGCGAACGCCCGGTCGGTGCCGTCCTTGTCTCCTACATCCCAGTCGAAGATGACGTTGTCCGGTTGGTTCTCCTTGTCGTCACGAATGACGGGTGCGCCTGCAGCCATGGCCTGCGTGGGGTTGACGATCGCAGGCAGCGGCTCGTAGTCGACGATGATGGCTTCGCACGCGTCCTTGGCGATATAGGGATCATCGGCGATCACCGCCGCGACCTCTTGACCCTGGAACCGCACCTTGTCGGTGGCGAGCACCGCCTGGGTGTCGTAGGAAAGCGTTGGCATCCAGGCAAGGTTGCGGGCCGCCATCATCTCGCCGGTGAGAACGAGCCTGACCCCAGGAATCGCCCAGGCCGCAGTCACGTCGATCGACTTGATCCGGGCGTGCGCGAGCGGGCTCCGCACGATCTCCATGTGCAGCATGCCGGGCAGGACGATGTCGTCGACGTAGTTGCCTGCACCCCGGATGAACCGGTTGTCTTCCACACGGCGACGACTCGCCCCGAGTCCGCCGATCTTGATCTCGTCGATGGTCATGATGCCCCGTTCTGTTCGCGGAGCTTGGCTGCAGCCCCGAGCACCGCCTTCACGATGTTTTGATACCCGGTGCAGCGACAGAGATTGCCCGACAGCGCCCACCGGACCTCGTCTTCTGTGGGGTCGGGGTTTTCATCGAGCAGCGCCTTCGCCGTGAGCATCATGCCGGGGGTGCAAAAACCGCACTGCAAGCCATGCTCATCCTTGAATCCCTCTTGGACAGGATGAAGCTCGCTCGCCGATGCGAGCCCCTCCACGGTGGTGACCTCGTGGCCGTTGGCCTGTACCGCGAGCACCGTGCAACTCTTGGCGGGGACCCCATCAAACAACACGGTGCAGGCGCCGCAGTTGGTTGTGTCGCAGCCAGTGTGGGTGCCCGTGAGCTTGAAGCCCTGCCGAATCAAGTGCGCCAGCAACAACCGTGGCTCGACGTCCACCGTTCTCTTGTTGCCGTTGATGCCTACCGTGATCCGCTTGACGGCGACCTCGTTGGCCGCTTCGGGAGTGACCTCCGAGAACAAACTCGTCATGTCATGCCACCTCCTGGGTGGAGAGCTGCAGGCTGGTGAGGATCCGACTGACGAACGTCGCAACGATGTGCCGCTTGTACGACTCGCTTCCCCGATGATCAGATCTCGGCCGTGAGGCCGCGGCAGCCAACTCGGCGGCGGCCGCGATGTCCGTCTCGCTCAGCGAACCACCGACGAGCGCGGCGGCTGCCTCAGCCGCATTGATCGTCGAGCTGCCGACGCCGGTGAGACCAATTCCGGCGCGGGCGACGGAGCTTCCGGAGAACTCGACCGAAACAGCCACGCCGGCCGTGGCGAAGTCACCGACGCGTCGTTCGAGTTTCAGATATCCACCGGCCCGAACTCCGACGGGAGCGGGCACAACCGCTTCGACGGCCAGTTCGTCGCTGGCGAGAACCGTCTGGAACGGCCCGCTCACGAAGTCGGCGACAGCGACCGACCGAACTCCGGTCGGCCCCTTCGCCACAACCGAAGCGCCGAGGCTGATCATCACCGATGCCCAATCACCCTGCGGATCGGCGTGGCAGATTGATCCGACGAGCGTGCCTCGATTGCGCACGATCGGGTCGGCCACAGTGTGTGCCGCGGCCGCCATTGTCGGCTGGCTCGCCGCGAGGTCCGGCGACTTCTCGAGCTGAGCGTGTCGGCAGAGCGCACCGATCCGATAGGTGCCATCGGAGTCGGCTCTGTGGTAGTCCAGGCCAGGGATGTTGTTGATGTCGATCAACGTGCCGGGTGAGGCGAACCGGAGCTTCATCATGGGGAGCAGGCTCTGACCACCTGCCAAGACCTTGGCTTCGCCCTGCCCACGGCGAAGCAGCTCAATTGCCTCCTCGACCGTGTCGGGCGCTTCATAGCTGAATCGTGACGGGTACATGCGGTGGCGGGTCCTTTGGGCGCTCTACGACTCGGCGTCGGGTGGATGCGGGTCGGCGATGGCGACGGGCAGTGATTCCGCGTCCGGCTCCGGACGGGGCTCCTGGTGGGGGGGCCACGGACCGCGCACCGGCTGCGATGCGACCTTCAGATGGTCGATTATCTGTGGCCACGCCCAGATTGTCGGACTCGAGCCGGTCTTCGGCGCGTCCTTGATCAGCTCGTACAGCCGTGGATTGCGCTGACCATCGCCAGCAGCTTCTGTGTCCACTCGGTCCCCCCTCGTGGGGCTGCATCGTCGATGCTCCGAGGTGGGAAGCCGACACAGCTGACACGAAGCTACATCACTCGGGGCAGTACAACCAGCGGTACTCCCGCCCTTGTGCGTGCGACATTCAGTCCAGGCGGCTCCGAGGTCCAGCGGTGGTCCAGTCCATGTGGTTGCGGACGTAGATGTTGCCGACGTCGCGGGGCGGGTCGTAGTCCCAGGTGTGCTGAGGGCCGACGTCCATGGCGGCGCGCAGAGCGTGCCGGGCTCGCTGCGACGCGAGCACTTGCTCGCGGATGCCGACTCGGTCCCAACCGGCATCGACCTCGGCCGCAAAGGCCGCAGCCAAATCTGCATGCTCAGACTCCGTAGCCAAGTTCGTCCGCTCGAGCGGATCGGCTTCGATGTCGTAGAGCTGGGCTGGGTCGGTGTCGCAATGGATGTACTTGTAACGCCCCCGGCGGATCATGAACATCGGGTGCGACGTCATCTCACCCATGTACTCCCCCGTTGTCTCATCGACCTCGTCGGCGCCACCGGTGGCCGACTCCCAGAGCGATCGGCCCGCGAGATCGACACCGAGCTCGGGCCACTCACCGCCGTCGGTGGCGATGTCGAGCAGCGTCGGCAGCAGGTCGAGGTGCGAGCTCACATTCCCGATCGTCGTAGTGGCAATGCCGGGGCCGGCCATGATCAGCGGTACGCGAGCCGAACGCTCATGGAACGACATCTTGAACCATGCCCCACGGTCGCCCAGCATGTCGCCGTGGTCGCTCGTGACGATCACGATCGTGTCGTCGATCTGATTCGTCTCCTCCAGTACACCGACGAGGCGGCCTATCCACGAGTCGAAGTAGGTCGTGTTGGCGTAGTAGCCGTGGCGCGAGTTGCGCACCTGGTCGTCGGTGTAACCCAGCTCCTCCGCCTGGATGCCCTGGCGGATCCGGACCGTGTGGGGGTCGCGTGACGAGGCATCCCACGCATCGGGCATGTCGATGTCGTCGTGATCGTAGAGGTCCCACCACTCGGGTCGCGCCACGTAGGGGTCGTGGGGATGTATGAACGAGGCGCACATGAACCATGGTCGCTCGTCGGGATCACGGGCCAGGTCGTAGAGGCGCCGGGTGGCTTGGTAGCCGACCTCTTCGTCGTAGTCGATCTGGTACGTGACCTTGGCCTGGCCGGCCTCCCGGAGCGTGTCCATTCCGTGGTACCACTTGCCGATTCGCTCGCCGGCGTTGCCCCACTGTGGCGTCCACGCGAAGTCAGCGGGATAGATGTCGGTAGTGAGCCGCTCATCGAACCCGTGCAACTGATCGGGGCCGACGAAGTGCATCTTCCCGGAGAGGGTCGTTCGGTATCCGGCGAGGCGGAGGTAGTGCGCAACGGTCGGTACCGCCGCGGGGAACTCCGCTGCGTTGTCCCATGCGCCGATCTTGTGAACGGGCTGACCCGCAAGCATCGCGAATCGGGCCGGCGCACACAGTGGCGAATGGCAGTACGTCGCGTCGAACCGGGCACCCCGTTCGACCAACGCGCTCATCGTGGGCGTCTTGACCAGCGGATGGTCATAGGCCCCGGTGAAGTGTGGCGCGAGTTGATCCGCCATGACGAAAAGAACGTTGGGACGCGACATGCGCGGACACTAGCTTTTTGGGTTCACCAGCACGGAACCCTTTGGTAGGCAACAATTGCCCCGACATCCCACCATGATCTGATCCGGGGAACCGGGCGGCGGCGGGCGGCGTTCATGTGACGTGAGCCGTCGCCTTCTTCCTGCCCTGCTCGGCGCCGGCGCGCTCGGACTCCTCGGGCTTGCCGCGCCCGAAATCTTCTCCGGCACGTTCAGCGATGCGGGCACTTTTGCCCGCGTCGCCACCCTCGTGGCTTTTCTTGTGGCCTGGACGTTTGCCGTTCGCCGTTGGGTCGCTTCTCGCCTCGCTGGGCGGGTGCTGGCCGTGGTTCCTGTACTCGTGGTTTCCTGGGTGGTCCTGTGGCCGTACCTCCGCCCGGCAACCGAGGTCGATGAAGCATTCCCCGTCGCCACGACCACAACGACCACCACTTCGACCATCAGCACGTCAACATCGACGACCGTCGCGGCGACCACCATGGAACCCGTCACGACCAGCACGACCACCACCACAACGACCACGGTTCCGCCCGAGCCGGTCGAGTTGCGCCGCGCCCCGTTTCAGGGTCTGACCGGGCATCGCGGTGCCGGCGATGTAGCTCTCTATCGTCTCGACGACCAGTCGCTGTTGCTGCGGTTCGAGGACGTCGACATCGGCAGTGGGCCTGACCTCGAGGTTTATCTGGTGCCTGGAGAGGACCGGCGCTCGCTCGCCGACGCCATCCACGTGGCCGGGCTCACCGCTGAACGGGGCAACCAGAACTACACACTCCCCGAGGGCGTCGATTTCCTCGAGGGAACGTGGACTGTGCTGGTCTGGTGCGAGACGTTCAAGGTCGAGGTCGCCAACGCCACACTCGCCTAGCGTGCAGCCATGACCGGTATCACCGTCGACGACTTCCTCCTGTTTTCGGATCGGACGATCGATGGGTTCATCGAAACCATCGGCCGCTTGGACGATGAAACGGTGAACCAACCGCCGTTCGACGGGGCGAGTTCAGCGGCAGCACTGACCACCCATGCGATGGCCGCTGCCACCTTCTGGTGTGACCACGTGATCGCCGGCAACCCGACCAGTCGCGATCGCGACAGTGAATTCGTGGCCACCGCCACCGTGGCCGAGGTCGCCGAGCGTTGTGACGAGACGAAAACCCTGTTGCACTCGCTCGACTCTGCGATCGCCGCCGCCACCAGTCTCCACATCGAGCCCACGGTTCAGACCGCGCTCGGCCGGCCGTGGACCGTGGGTGCCGCTCTGATTCACGCGTATGAGGAGCTGGCCCAGCACCTCGGCCATGTGGAGATGACTGCCGACATCCTGCTCAGCTGAAGGCGCCGACACACAATCGCCAGCTGGGCACCAGTCAGCGACCTACGCTGACGCCATGGCGTTTCAGATCCTGGTCCTCAACGGCCCCAACCTCAACATGCTCGGCACTCGCGAGCCCGAGGTCTATGGCACCGACACGCTCGATGACATCCTCGCCGATCTGCGCGCGGTGGCTGCAGAACGCGGCGCCGAACTCCGCGACACCCAATCCAACAGTGAGGGATCGCTGATCGATTCGTTGCAGCACGCCCGCGGCTGGGCCGACGGCGTGATCTTCAACCCGGGCGCATACACCCACACTTCGATCGCGCTTCGGGATGCGATCAGCGCCAGTGGCCTGCCGGTCGTCGAAACGCACCTCTCCAACGTGCATGCCCGCGAAGAGTTTCGCCACACGTCCGTCCTGAGCGCCGTCTGCCTCGGTGTTGTCGGCGGATTCGGTCGCCACAGCTACTTCGCGGCCCTCGATGCGCTTGTCCGACATCTCGAGGGCTGAATCCTGGCCAACATCCAAGGACACCGTCATGACCGATGAACGCCGCTCGCTGAGCTTCGAGATCGAGGTGATGGGCTCACCTGAAGAGGTGTGGCAGGCCATCGCCACCGGACCGGGAATCTCATCGTGGTACGTCCCCCACGAGGTGGAAGAACGAGCTGGCGGTGCCGCAGTCGCTCGGTTCGGCGCAGGACCCGAAATGGAAATGCACGGACGGGTCGCGGCGTGGGAGCCACCCAAGCGAATCGTCTTCGATGGTGGCGACGCCGACGAAGGCCTGGCTTTCGAATGGCTTGTCGAGGCTCGCCACGGCGGCACCTGCATCGTGCGACTCGTCAACTCAGGCTTCGCCGCTGGCGAAAACTGGGACGACCACTACAACGGAATGGCCGAGGGTTGGCTCATCTTCTTGTTGAACCTCAGGCTCCACCTCGAATACTTCGGCGGTCAGACCGCCACTGCATCACTCCCGATGGTGATGCTGCCCGGTGATCGAGACGCCATCTGGCGGCAGGTCACCGACTCGCTGGGCGCGCCTCGCGACGCAGTCGTAGGTCAGCGAGTCGAGCTCGCCGGCGACGACCTCTCCCTGGCGGGCGAAGTAGTCGAGGTCACGTCTCACCGACTGTCACTCCTGGTCGACGAGCCCGCTCCCGGCGTCGCCTTTGTGACCGCGGAGGGAATGGGCGACCAGATCAGCGTCTCGATCTGGTCGTACCTCTACGGCGAAGTCGGCGCCGCGGCCGTCGAGCGAGACGGACCTCGTTGGCAGTCATGGCTCGAAAAGGTGGCTCCTCCGGGGCCCGAATAGGCCGAATGGCCCTGCTGTAGTCAATTCGACCACTTCTGGTGCCAATGAGTTCAAAATGCCTGTCGTTGAGCCGAATATCGGTAGGCAATGGCGATCTCGACGAGTTCCCTTTCACCACGGACGGTTTCACGCCGAACGATGGTCAAGACCAGTGCCGTGGCCGGCGCTGGTCTTTGGGTCGCCCCGTCGGTATTCACCTTCGATCGAGCAGCCGCCGCGGTCGGTTCGTGCGGCACGAAGCCACGGCAGGTCGACATGTCCGACTGGGCAGGAAACCTCCTGCCGACATCACCGAGCAGCTTCTTCGCCGCCGACGGCACCGAAGTCTGGATGTCGATCGATGACAGCGACGGCGTGCAGGACGGCTACTGGCGTATGCGGGCCTACAACGGCACGCTCAACGGGCGCGACGATCCGGCGGTCACCGGCATGTCCAACGCGACAAACGGCGACGCCGTGACCGTCACCTTCACCTTCTCGACACCGGTTCAGTTGAGCTTCCATCTCGTCGACGTCGACGCCAGTGGCGGTTGGGAAGACAAGGTCACCGTTGTCGGACGGCTGAGCCCCAGCGGCACCAATATCGATCCCGATTCAATGACAACCGGCTCGGCGAACACTCAGATCACGCCGAACACAGTCCGCGGCGACTTCTCCTCCGGCTCTTCGAACAGCAACGTCGAGGTCGACTTCCAGACCCCGATCGACTCGGTGATCATCAGTCACTTCGACGACACCAGCCGCACGGCGTTCCAATGGATCGGGATCCACGACTTCCACTGGTGCTAGCTAGCGGGTGAGGCCCCAACATTCGAGCGCCCGAACGACCTGAAGACCAGTACTTCGCTCGTCGGCCGATGCCTGCAGTCGACGCAGCCGGGTGCGACCCGGCCGAACATCCCACAGGGCGGCAAGCGCTATCACCGCGCCGACGTAGTAGACGAGCGGCGCACCGCTGACGACGAACAGCGCAAAACTCCCGAGCGCGGCGACTTCCGCGGCACCGACGCGGACGAAGAAGCAGCGCTGGAACGACGGCACAAACGTGGTCTCACCAGCGAGATCCGGTTCGCGGACGAATCGCGCGGCCAAGAGTTGGGCAACGACTCCTCCACCGGCCGCGACCGCCAACGCGGTGCCCTGACTCATCACGCCGTCGAGCCCTTCGCCAGAGGACACCAGGGCCGCCATGACGCCCATCATGATGATGGCGCCGACGAACAGCATCCACAGCGAGCGCACGACGATCAACGAGTTCGCAGACTTGACGGCACGAGACATGCCGACGAACGGCACGATCATCACCGGCAGGGTTCGCAGCGCAGGGCCCCAGCCGGGATCGGCGTCTTCGTCGCTCACTCGACAATCACGCCCACTGCCACCATTTCGACAATGGCAGCCTCAGTGGTGTCGGCGGCAACACCGGCACAGTGACCGAGCAGCACACGAGTCGCGAACCCCGCCTCGTGAGCGTCGAGCGCCGTGGCTCGTACGCAGTGATCGGTGGCGATGCCGACGACATCGACTTCGGTCACGTCACGAGCCGCGAGCCATTCGCCGAGCAGGATCGATTCGTCCGCCGCCGCGCCGCCGTCGAAGCCGGTGTAGCTGGCCGTGGTGCGGCCCTTCAGGAACACTTCGTCGACAGCGACGGTGAGCGAGTCGTGGAATCTGGCACCGTCGGTATCGGCGACGCAATGAGGGGGCCAGGTGTTGACGAAGTCGGGCCCGACCTCGGGGTCGGCGAAGTGATCGCCCGGATCGACGTGCCAGTCCTTGGTGGCGACCACGACGTCGTACTCACCACGGCCATGGCCGACGAGGTCGGTGATCGACTGTGCCACGGCGGCGCCACCGTCGACACCCATCGAACCGCCTTCACAGAAATCGTTCTGGACATCGACGACGATCAGGGCTCGGGTCATGAGAGGGCTCCTCTTCGTTCTTGAGCAGGGCTCAGGCGGCCCCACCACCAGCTTGGGCGATGGGGACCGACAGTGGTTCCTCTACACCTTCCCAGATTGTGGGGATGGCAGGGGCGTGTGACGGCCAGGGGGTGCGATCGAGGTCGTCGAGGCGGCTGCGACGTTCGGCGCAGCGGGCTCGAGCCTCAGCCGGTTTCGTGAGGTCGGCAACGATCTCGCCGTCACGAACGAGGGCAACCTGGGGGCTCATCGAATCGTCGGGCAACTCGACGGGCAGGACCGACAGGACCTCGCCGGTGAATCGACCATCGAGGTCAACGGTGCGGTGCACGTCTTTGCGGCCCCCGATCGTTCGCTTGCCGGGCGACAGCTTGCCGACCGCACGGAGTTCGCTGCCCCGATCGGCATCGGGGGCGATGGCGACCAGCTTGTAAACCATCGAGGCGGTCGGGTGACCAGATCCGGTGACGAGGCTGGTGCCGACGAGGTAGGCATCGATCGGTGCGCCGGCAGCCTCGAGCTCGGCAACACGGAACTCGTCGAGATCGCTCGACACGACGATGCGGCAATCCGTGGCACCGAGACTGTCGAGCAGCTCTCGCGCGGCTACCGAGTCGCCGAGCAGGTCGCCGGAATCGATGCGTACAGCACCGATGTCAGGGCCGACGGTGGCAACGGCGGTGCGGATGCCGTCCATCACGTCGTACGTGTCGACCAGATAGGTGGAGCCGACGCCGAGCGTCTCGCGCTGGGCGGCGAAGGCAGCCGCTTCGGATTCGTGGGCGAGGACGAAGGCGTGGGCGGTGGTGCCGCCGGTGGGGATGCCGTGGCGACGCCCGGCCTCGAGGTTCGAGGTGGTGTCGAAGCCACCGACGTAGCCGGCCCGAGCCGCCGCGACCGCCGACTCGGGGTCGGTGCGTCGTGACCCGCCCTCGATCAACAGACGACCGCCGGCGGCGTCGGCCATGCGGGAGGCGGCGGAAGCGACGGCGCAGTCATGGTTCAGCACTGACAGCAGAACCGTCTCGAGCACAACGCACTCGGCGAAGGTGCCCGTGACCGTGATGACCGGGCTGTACGGGAAGAACAGTTCGCCTTCCGCGTAGCCGGTGACGTCGCCGCTGAATCGGTAGGCCCGCAACCAGTCGGTCATCTCGCCCTCTTGCACGACGCCACTGGAGACGAGGTGCGCGACGGTGGCGTCGTCGAACCGGAACCGGCCGATCGCATCGAGCACACGGTCGATGCCCGCCATCACGCCATACGCACGACCAGCAGGCAAACGCCGGGCGAAGACCTCGAACACGGCACGGTGATGAGCGATCCCCGACTTGAGCGCAGACGCGACCATGGTGAGCTCGTAGTGATCCGTATGAAGGGCGGACGTAGTACGTTCCACGAAGACACGCTAGCGGCGAGTGGGCGGGGTCCCGGTAGCAGGCCTACCGTGGCAGGCATGGCTGATTCGGGATTCAAAGCAACAGGATTCAAAGCAACAGTGTGGGACGAGCGCTATTCGGCGAGCGAGCTGGTGTGGTCCGCCGGGCCGAACATGTTCGTGGAGCAACACGGGCGAGATCTCGAACCGGGACGCATGGTCGACCTGGGGGCCGGCGAGGCGCGCAACGCGCTCTGGTTCGCCGAAAAGGGCTGGGACGCCACCGCAGTCGACTACTCCGCCGTCGGCATCGACAAGGCAAGCCAAATCGCCGACAAACGCGACGTCGACCTCACCACGATCGTCGCCGACCTGACGAGCTTTGTGCCGGAGGCCGAGCGCTACGACCTCGTGTTGCTCGCCTACATCCACTTGCCTCCCGAAGATCGGGCGACGGTCCTGGCCAATGCGGCATCCGCCGTTGCTCCTGGCGGGCATCTCCTCCTGGTCGGCCACGACGCCACCAACCTCGAGCACGGCTACGGCGGCCCCCAGTCGGCCGACGTGTTGACGTCTCCGGACGAAGTCGTGGCGGGACTCGGCGACAGCTTCGAGATCATCCGAGCCGAGGTGGCCGACCGAGAGGTCGCCACCGACGACGGACCAGCTGTCGCCAAAGACACCGTGGTCTTTGCCCACCGCGTCGCCTGACCACGTCCCCGCGGGGACGTGTCGCTCATAGGCTCGATCGCAATGACTAGTCCGTTCCAGATCATGCATTCCATGACCGCTGATCGCAGTGGTCTCAAGGGCAAGCAGATCAACGCCGCCACCCGTCGCCGGGTCGCCGCGTTCGCCACGCCCTACCGAGCGTCGATCATCGGGTTCGTCGCCGCCACCATCGCGGCCACGTTCCTCGGCCTGCTGCCGCCGCTGCTGATTCGCGAGGTGTTCGATGTCGCCATCATCGGCGAGGGTGACGGCGGCTACCTCAACAAACTCTTCATCATCATGGTCGTCGCCGCCCTCGGTGAGGCCGGGCTGGGACTGGTCGAGCGCTACCTGTCGAGCCGGATCGGTGAAGGGCTGATCTTCGACCTTCGCGTGCGCTTGTTCGATCACGTGCAGCGCATGCCGCTGGCCTTCTTCACCCGCACCCAGACCGGCACCCTGATCTCCCGCCTCAACAACGATGTGATCGGTGCTCAGCGAGCGTTCACCGGCACACTCGGCACGGTCGTGGGCAACGTCATCACGCTTGGCGCCACGCTCATCACCATGCTGTTGCTCGAGTGGAAACTCACCCTGCTCGCCATTGTGATCCTCCCGATTTTCGTTCTGCCCGCTCGTCGGGTCGGCGCCGGCCTCCAGGAGATCACCCGCGAGGGCATGAACGTCAACGCCTCGATGAACAACACGATGACCGAGCGCTTCAACGTTTCGGGCGCTCTGCTCGTGAAGCTGTTCGGCCGCCACAACACCGAGGCCAGCGACTTCTCCGGTCGCGCCGGACGGGTGCGCGACATCGGTATCCGGTCGGCCATGTACAGCCGCATCTTCCTGATGGCGCTCACCCTCGTCGGCGCCATCGGCACCGCTCTTGTCTACTGGTGGGGCGGCCATCAGGTCATCGACGGCTCGATCACACCCGGAACGCTCGTCGCGCTCGGCCTCTACACCGTGCGCATCTACATGCCATTGACGTCACTCTCGAACGCTCGGGTCGACATCATGACGGCGTTCGTGTCGTTCGAGCGGGTGTTCGAGGTGCTCGACACCCCCAACGCAATCGAAGACGCCGACGATGCCACCGAACTCACCGCCGCCTCCGGCGCGTTGCGGTTCAACGACGTCTCCTTCCAGTACCCCAACCCGCCGGAGGGCACACCCGAGTCGCTGGGCGGCGGCGAACAGACCGGCTCCCCTGCCGAGGTCCTCACCGGTATCAATCTGGCAATCGAGCCCGGCCAGATGGTGGCCGTCGTCGGCCCGTCCGGCGCGGGGAAGACCACGCTCACCTCGCTCGTCCCACGGTTGTACGACGTCACCACCGGCAGCATCGAACTCGATGGCCACGATGTCCGTACCGTCACCCAGGACTCTCTACGCCAGGCGATCGGTGTCGTCAGCCAGGACCCGCACCTCTTCCACGACTCCGTGGGCGACAACCTCCGCTATGCCCGCCCCGCGGCAACGGCTGAAGAGCTCATCGAAGCCTGCAAGGCGGCTCGCATCCACGACGTGATCGCCGCGCTTCCCGAGGGCTACGACACGGTCGTCGGCGAACGCGGCTACCGCCTGTCCGGTGGCGAGAAGCAGCGCCTGGCAATCGCTCGAATGTTGCTGAAGAACCCGGCCATCGTCGTACTCGACGAGGCCACCTCGCATCTCGACACCGAGAACGAAGCCCACGTGCAGGAAGCTCTGGCCCACGCACTCAAGGGCCGCACCTCGATGGTGATCGCCCACCGCCTGTCGACGATCACCGACGCCGACGTCATCATCGTGCTCGACGACGGCCGCATCGTCGAGCAGGGAACCCACGACGAACTCCGCCACGCCGGCGGCGTCTACGAAGATCTCTACGAGACGCTGGTTCGAGCCGAAACCGCCGGCGCATAAGTTGAAACGCTGGGGTCAGACCCCCGTTTCAACTGGCGACAGTGGTCGTGGTGGTCTCAGCCGTGGCCTCACCAATGATGATGGTGATCGGTGAACGCAGATCAACTTCTTCGAATGCGACGGGCGACTGCTGGATCACGCGGCCGACCTGCGGTGACCAAATGGATACGGGCTCGAAGATCGGAATCGGATCGAGGCCCGCGTTTCGCACTGTGAGGATCGCTACATCGGCGAAGAGGCCATCGAGCTGGGGGACCACAACCTGCGCCTCCCCGGTCGATGTGACGATCTTCAGCCCGCTACCCATCGGCACGAGCGTGTTCGCGCTCGGCTCGGTCCGAATGACGTGCCCTTCGGGGATGGTGTCTGACGGTTCCTCGAGCAACACGGTGAACACCGAGAGACCCTTCTCTGCCAAGATGTTGATGGCCTGCCTCACCGTAAGACCTTCGACGTCGGGGACAGCCACGAACACGGGACCAGCGGATACCGACAACCGAACGACGAACGGCGGACCACCCGGTTCGACCAGCTGCTCGACAACGGTGCCACTGGGTGCGAGGTCCGCAACGAGTACGACGGTGTATTCCGCAATCTCCGGCGAAGCATCGAACATCAGCTCGACCTCATCGATCTGCAGTCCCACCACATCCGGGGCCCGATGCGATCGCAATGGTTGTTGTCGATGGCGGGGCCGGCGTCGTTGTGGCACCGCCGTCGGCCACCACATCCGGTTGATCGATGACGTCAACAGTCGCCGGCCGCGAGAGCCACCAAAGGGCAAGGCCGGCCACGAGCACGAGCATCGCAGCGCCGGCCATGACAGGAAAGCGTCCCCGCGGGGACATCTCGGAGTTGCGACTCAGGGGCTCAACCGCGGCCCCCACCGCATCGGCGTACCGGCGCAGCTGGCCTTCGATCTCAGCCATGGTCTGCCTCCCCGATCAGGTTCGCGCGGAGCCGGGTCATCGCCCTTGTGAGGTGCGTACCGACGGCTGAGGCCGAGATGTCGAGCGCTGTCGCCGTCTCGGCGTAGGTCCACGCGCAGGCGTGCACGAGCCACACCACCTGGCTCGACCGCGGGCAGGTCAGGGATCTTTGGGCGTCGCCGACCCGCGTGGACTGCGATCCGGTAGTGGTAGCCGTGAGGGTTCGCCATGTCGTCCAGTCGCTCCCGGTGTTCCCAGGCCCAGGCGAGCGCGTCGCCGATGGCATCCGGAGTGGCCTCGACGCCGATCGTGGCGGGCAGGGCACGGCGAAGGCGGGCTGTCATGTCTTCTGCAAAGGTTTCGAAGTCGAGATCCACCGTCATCACCCGTTAGAGCATCGAGCACGGCCGTCGCGCCACAGCCGTGCGTGGGTTTCTAGACGCCGACGTTCTCGGACTCGGTGCGCCGTCCCTGAATGAACGGCAACCCGAGCCAAACTCCCGCTGCGGTCAGCACCACCATGATCCCGGCTGCTGCGGCATAGGCAGCCGCTCGTCCCGAGCCTTCGTAGATCGCCCCGATCACGATCGCGGAGATGCCGGCACCCAGTGCCTGGCCGGCGCCCAGAAGGCCCTGCGCGCCCGCCTGGCGTTCGGGCGGCACCGCCATGGCAATCGCCACCCCCGAGGCCGCAAGGGTGATGCCATCGGCGAGCGCGTGGAACATCATGAAGCCGAAGATCCAGCCGCCCGATGGCAGTTGGCCGTACAAGAACATGAAGACAGAGGCGATGCAGAGCCCGGCTGCTGCCATGCGGAACGGCCCGATGTTCTGAGCGAGCCGGCCCCCGATAGGGCCCAGCACAATGAGCGGCACCGCAAATAGTGTGATGCCGAGGTTCGCGAGCCAGGTGTCAGTGCCGAGATCCTCGTGAACGATGTCCCACAGCACATCGAACGCACCGATCATCACGAACACCGCGGTCCCCAGAACCACCCCGCCGGCGACGACCCTCGACTTCAGAAGGTCAACCGCGAGTCGCTGACGTACTTCAGATCGTTCGCCCTCGTCCACGGTGACCCCGATCAAGCCCACAAGAGCGATCATCGAGCCGGCGGCCACAACCAGGAACGGTGCTTCGAGGCCGAACGGGCCCACGAGCAGAGCAGAAACCGCAGGTCCCAGGGCGAAGCCGAAGACATCCGCGGAGATGAGCCGACCGAGGTTTCGGCCGAGGTTGCCCGGATCCGACAGCACCACGATCCGTTGCACGGCAGGTCGAGACGCACCAGCCCCGATCCCGGAGATCAGTCGACCGATCAGAATCGGCGTGAACGATTCGCCGAACCCCATCAGGACAAGCCCGACGGCTGACGCGACAACGCTGGCAATGACAGTTCTCCGGGCATAGCCCCGGTCGGCCAAGGGGGCGAGTACGACCTGCGCCAGGAACCCGGCAAGAAAACCGATTCCGATCAGCACGCCGATTCGGGTTTCGCTGATTCCGTACTCATCACGGAAGTCACCGACCACGGTGAACAGCACGCCGTAGCCCATGGCGAGCGTGGCGGAAAGCACGCTGAAGATCCACACACCGGTCGGACGTGACATCACGGGAGCGTACGGACCGTGGCGCTGATGCGCCCCATCGATTCGCCTACGCTCGCCAAATGCGTCTCCCCCTCGCTCCTGCTCTCCTTCTGCTCGCCCTCTTCGCCGCCGCGTGCAGCAGCGATACGGCCGCGCCGGTGGACGACACCACGCCGATCGACAACGCCACGGTCGATGATGAACCGGGGGTGGCGGACGAACCAGTCGACGACGAACCCTCGATCGCCTCAGCCCAGTTCAAGGTTCGCACCTCGGCGGGGCAGGTCACGATCATGGGGGCAACCCCCGGCGTCGACGCTGAACTCACCAACGGCCGCGACAGCTACACCGGCGTGGTCGACGACCTCGGCAACCTGATTTTCCGCTCGGTTGAACCGGGCGACGGCTATGTCGTCACGACCATCGATGTGCCCGACGTGGTGAGCGACGAGTTCGCGGTGCCCACCCTCGGCGACCACCCAGACATCGACTTCTACGCCAGTCAGACGCTCGAAGAGGGCTTCAACTACATCGAGATGCGCGATGGCACCCTGCTGTCGGCGATGGTTCGCTTCCCCGACTTGGCGGGCGACGGACCCTTCCCGACCGTGGTCGAGTATTCGGGCTACGACCCCTCCAGCCCTGTCGAAGAAGAACCAACCATCGGGATCTATCGGGCCCTGGGCTACGCCACCGTCGGCGTCAACATGCGCGGCTCGGGTTGCTCGGGCGGCGCGTTCGACTACTTCGAACCACTCCAGTCGATCGACGGCTACGACATGATCGAAGTCATCGCCGGCCAGGAGTGGGTGCAGCACAACCACGTCGGCATGGTCGGTATCTCGTACTCGGGTATTTCACAGCTCTACGTCGCCTCGACCCGGCCTCCGTCGCTCGCTGCCATCACACCGATCTCGGTGATCGACGACAGCTATCGCTCGACCATCTACCCGGGTGGCATCTACAACAATGGATTCGCCAAGTCATGGGGCGACGCCCGCCAGGACAGCAACAAGGCCTACGGCGAGCAATGGGTGTCCCAGCGAGCCGAGTTCGGCGACGAGGTCTGCGACGCCAACCAACTGCTGCGCAGCCAGAACCGCGACCTCGGCGCGGAAGCCGAAAACCAGGAGTTCTACGACCCCACCGTCGGCGATGTGCTCTCGCCTCGCACCTTCGTCGACCAGATCACCGTCCCGACCTTTGTCGCCGGTGCGTGGCAAGACGAGCAGACGGGTGGGCGTTTCGCCACCATGCTCGACAACTTCACCGGCACCGATGTCTTGAAGATCCACCTTTACAACGGCGCTCATGCAGACTCGCTCGGCCCGGAGAACCTTCAGCGTGCGTCTGAGTTCATGGACGTCTATGTCGCCCGGAAGACGCCCGCCATCAGCGCCTTCGTTCGAGCGGCCGCATCGATCCTCTACCAACAGTCATTCGGTGTCACCGGTGTAGTCGTGCCTGACGATCGGTTCACCTCGCTCGACGAAGCTCGGACGACCATCGAATCCGAGCCCGCGGTCACCCTCTTCCTCGAGATGGGATCAACGGATTTCGCTCCCGGCGCGCCCCAGTCGCGGAGCCAGGTCACGTTCGAGTCGTGGCCACCCTCCGCCGCGGAGATGATGTCGTGGTCGCTCGATTCCGGCGGCGGACTCGACCCTGGTCCGGCTCCCGACTCCTCGGTCGAGTCGTTCGTGGTCGACGTCGATCGGTCCCAAGAGCTGACCAAGACACTCGACGGTGACGACGACCCCAACGAATTCGACAACCTCGGGTGGGCGCCGCTCGACCCGGGCGGTGCGCTCATCTACGACACGTCTCCGCTCAGCAACGACTACCTGCTTGCCGGCAGTGGCGCGGTTCGTCTTTGGATTTCGGCCGATGAAGACGATGCCGACCTTCAGGTCACGATCAGCGAGGCCCGGCCCGACGGCCAGGAGATGTACGTCCAGTCCGGGTGGCTGAGAGCCTCACATCGACAGCTCGTGGGCTCCGGCGATGACCCCGACATGATCCATACTCACCTTGAGGAAGACGTCGTCGCGTTGCCTCCAGGTGAGTACACCGAGGTCATCGTCGACATTCTCCCTGCTGGTCATGTGTTCCGGGCCGGCTCTCGGATCCGGCTCACCATCAGCAGTCCCGGTGGCGATCGCAACCTGTGGGCCTTCGATGTGCTCCCCTACGACGGCACCAACGTCCACATCAGCCTCGGCGGCGACACCGACTCGATCATGCAGCTGCCATTGATGCCGGCCCCCGCTGGCATCGCCGATGAGCTTCCCGTTTGCGGCGCCCAGCGCAGCCAGCCCTGCCGCCCGGTAGTCGCCTGGACCAACACAGCTGCCGGCTAACGCACACTGGGGACAGACCCCACTGTGCGTTAGGTAGTGGCGGGGGATAGACAAACTGCGTGGGATTCGCCGGTCGGTCAGCCAACTCGATGCACGTCCCCCGCGCCTACGCGGTTGCGGGTTGGATCTTCCGCCTCTTCGCTCGCTGGATGAGCAGGCCCGGCTCTGACCCGCTTCCCGATCTCGGTGATCGACCGACCGTGCTGGTCGCCAACCACAGCAGCATGTCCGACGTCTTCTACGCCATCGCCGTGCTGTCGGACTGGGGCTACCCCGCTCGCTGCCTGGTCCGCTACAGCTACTTCAAGAATCCCGTGATGGGCGCGTTCCTTCGGTCGGTCGACTGCATCCCTGCCGGAGGCGGTGGAAGCGACGCCGCCGCCATCGCCCTCGAGACGCTCAACACCGGACGACCCGTGGCGGTCATGCCCGAGGGTCGCGTCACCCCTCGCGATCAACTCGAGACAGACGGCATGGGCCCGTTCCGCCCTGGGTTCATCGACATCGCTCGGCAGGCCGACGCCCAGATCCTGCCCGTCGCCCTGATCAACGCTGACAAGGTGTGGGGAAGCCGCTCAAAGCTTCCCCGACTGCTGCCGTTCAGGCGACCAAGGGTCACTCTCGGCACCGGCACTCCGGTCCCACTCGATGGCCGCGACGACGCCACGATCGAGGCCGAGGTACGGGCCCAGATGGCATCGATTCTCGCTCGGCCCTAGCTTCACCGGATGGCATCAATCGAAGCGGCGATTCCGATCGTCTTCCTCCACGGGTTCGCCACCGACACCCAGCGCACCTGGAAAGAGCCTGGATGGTTTGACCTCGTCAAGGAAGGCGGACGGCGCGCCGTCGGCATCGATCTCCTGGGCCACGGCGACGCCGACAAACCACACGAGCCGGAGGCCTACGCCGCGCTCGTCGACAACGTGATCGCCGAGCTGCCCGTCGACCCGACCGGCGAGTCGAAGCTCGGCTTCCAACGCCAACTCGACATCTGCGGCTACTCCATGGGAGCGATGACCGCGCTCGAGATCGCCATCCGTCATCCGAACCTCGTCCGCAAGCTCGTGCTTGCCGGGGTCGGCGAGAACGTGATCGGCGGTGGCCGCCGACCCAACGAGGGTGAGGTCGACGCAGACACAGGGCTCGATGACGTCGGCTACCGATTCCAGGGCATGTTCAACCAGCCGGGCAATGACCCCGTGGCCCTCGCCGCACTGTCGGAGTATCGAGCAAACCGGAGCGGTCCGAGAATTTTCACACCCGAGACGTTGGCCACCGTGCAAGCCGAGTGCCTCATCGTGATCGGTGACGAGGACTTCGTCGGTCGCCCCGAGCCGCTGGCCGAGCTCCTCCCCAACGTCGAGACGGTGATTCTCCCCGGAGTCGACCACTTCGGCCTGCCCAAACAGTTCGGCTTCATCGACGCCGCTCTCGAGTTTCTGGGTGCCGTTCCCGACTGGTAGCGCCTAACCTCGTCCCCCAAGGGCCGCTAGCTCATCGGGTAGAGCAGGAGACTTTTAATCTCAAGGTGCCGGGTTCGAGCCCCGGGCGGCCTACT
>JAJCXZ010000061.1 GCA_029263175.1 Acidimicrobiales bacterium
CACACCCGCCCCGACGAGGACACTTTCGTCCTCCCCTCGCCCGCCCTCGACCCCAAAACGAGAAGCGGCGGCCCCGCCGGGCCGCCGCGTTCACGTTCTCAGGCGGAGCTAGCCGAGCGCCGCGGCCAACGCTTCGACGGACGGGGCGAAGTAGTACGAACCCGAAGCGGGCGTCGAGTAGTCGGTGATCGCATCTGTCTCGTGATCGTTGTGGCCGTACATGGCATCCATGCGTTCACGCATGGGAGCCTGCGTCTTGCAGAAGCCCATGAAGTACAGGCCGACAGTGCCGTCGTGAAAGGCGTATGGCGTCGAACGACGAACCATTTCGCCGCGCTTGGGCGTGGACTCGTCAGCGGTGGCGCCTTCATGCAACTCGACGTGGGAGAGGTGCGAACGCGGGACCTGAACATCGAGCTTGGTGGAGTCAGCCTTGGTGCGACCGAAGACGTTCTCTTCCTCCTCGAGGCTGAGCGAAGCCCAATAGTCCATGTCGTGGACCCAGCGCTGAGCGATGCAGTACGAGCCGCCTTCGCCCGGTACACCGTCGGCGATGATGCCGCGGTCCTGCTGGTCTTCGGGAGCCGGGTTGCCGGTGCCGTCGATGTGGCCGGTGAGATCGAGGCTGTTCTTGTAGATGAAGCACGGGGTTTCACGAGCCACCGACATATGACCGGCGAGTGCGCGACGCATGGTGTGCTGTACTTCCCAGATCAGGTCCTTGTCGGCATGGTGCAGCCAGAGCAGCAGCTCTTCCTGGGTGCCCTTGGCGACCTTGGAACCGTCAGGGGACTCGTAGCCGGGGTAGTTCTGGAAGTCACCACCGGTTTCGATGCCGAGGTCGTCCGCGAGCGACGGACCGAGGAGGAGGCAGAGGTGGACACCCTGCGCTGCGGCATCGGCCTGGCCGGCCCTGAGGGCCGCCTTGATGACGTCGAGATCGGCGCCCTCGGTGCGACTCATGTGGACGTACCACTGGTACTTCTGGAGATCCCCGAGGATCGCGGGCTGCGAAGTTGCCATAAGAATGGTTCCCTGTTCTGTGTCGGGTGGAGAAAGTGTTGGGTGGAGAGACTCGGACCTTAGACGAAGTCCAGGGTAGAAACACACGCCTCTGGCCGCTTTTTAACGATCCGTCGCTTGAGCCCTAGTCTCAGGACATGACGACCTCTCCCGCGGCGCTCGACAAAGCCCTCATCACTTCAGTGGAATACGGCGCACAGAGCTTCCCCTTCGATGAGTGGCGATGGCTTCGGGCCAACGATCCGATCCACTGGACCGATGTTGACGAGATCGAGAACTTCTGGGCGATCACTCGACACCGTCACATCACGGAGATCTCGGCGCGGCCCGACGTCTTCTCCAACGAGAAGGGCAACATCGTGATCTTCCGCGAGGAGGACGACTTTGATCGCGAAGACAACCCGTTCAATTCCATGCGGGTCATCATCCAGATGGATCCGCCGGATCATCGAGAGTTCCGCAAGGTCGCCAGCGGTTTTTTCACACCGCGCGGCATCAAGCGCCTCGATGAGATCGTCACCAACACTGCAACGATGGTCATCGACAAGCTCAGCAAGTCCGGCTCGGACCCGGTTGATTTCGTGTCCGAGGTGGCCCAGCGGCACCCGCTGCGCGTGCTCTGCACGATCCTGGGCGTCCCACCGGAGGATGAGGACCATCTCCTGACGCTGACGTCACAGCTGTTCGCGTTCGATGATCCTGACCTCGGTCCCCCGGGCGACGATCGCCAAGCTGCAGCCGACCTCCTCGGGTTGCAGTTCTACGAGCTGTTCAACGGCATCATCGAAGACCGCCGGGCCAACCCGCAGGACGATCTGGCATCGCTCCTCGCCAATGCCCACCTGGAGAACGGTGAGCCAATGGGACTGATCGAGACGCTTGGCTACTACCTCATCGTCTTCAACGCCGGCCACGACACCACGCGCCACTCGTTGTCCGGGGCTGTAGGTGCGTTTCTCGAGCATCCCGAGGAGTTCGCGCGGCTGAAGGAAGACCCCTCACTCATGAAGACCGCCGTGGACGAAATCGTGCGCTGGTCGGCACCGGTCAACTACATGAAGCGCACCGCGCTCGAGGACTACCAACTCGACGACGTGCTCATCAAGAAGGGCGACCGTGTCTGCATGTTCTACGGAGCGGCCAATCACGATGAGGAGATCTTCGACGACCCCGACCGATTCGATGTCGGCCGCGAACACAATCGGCATCTCGGCTTTGGTTGGGCCGAGCACTACTGCCTCGGCGCCCACCTGGCGAAGGCGAGCATCGCCGCGCTCCTCGAGCAGATGATCGAGCGGATCGACTCGATCGAGCCGGCCGGCGAACCCACCTACACGGCCAGCAGCTTCGTGCATGGCTACAAGACGCTGCCCGTCACGGTGAGTTGGGCATGATCGACGACTTCTCCGGGAAGATCGCCGTGGTCACCGGCGGTGGCACCGGCATGGGTCGAGAACTGGTTCGTCAGCTGGCGATCGCGGGCGCCGACGTCGCGTTCTGCGACATTGCTCCCGACACGATGGAAGAGACGGCAGGCATCGCGGCCGATCAGGCTCCCGGCGTTCGACTGCTCACCCACCGCGTCAACGTGTCCCTGGAGGCTGACCTCGAGTCCTTCCGTGATGCCATCGTCGACCGGTTCGACACTGATCATGTTCATGCACTCTTCAACAACGCAGGAGTCGCCGGCGGCGGCTCGATGTTCACGATCGAGCGCAACGAGTGGGAGAACGTCTTCAATGTCGACTGGGGAGGCGTCTACCTCGGTTGCCGCATCTTCCTGCCGCTCCTCACCGCGGCACCGATGGGAGCTGTCGTCAACACGAGCAGTGTCAATGGCTTCTACGCGTCGGTCGGCCCCGACCGACCCCACACCGCCTACTCGGCCGCAAAGTTTGCGGTGAAAGGATTCACCGAGGCGTTGCTCGAGGACTTCAAGGTCAACGCACCCCACCTCTCCGCTCATGTGGTCATGCCGGGCCACATCGGCACGAAGATCATCTCGAACACGCTGCGGCACCTCGTCAACGAGCCCGAGCCCGAGCTCGCTGAGCTCCTGCTCAGCACGTCCCTCACCTTCGAGGAGCAGGCGCCGATGACCGCTGAAGAGGCAGCGAGGACGATTCTCGACGCGGTGCTCGCCGGCGAATGGCGCATCCTCGTCGGCGACGACGCCCACGAGCTCGACCGCGCCGTTCGCGCTGATGCGGAGGGCGCGTACCGCAACAACCTCTTCTCGCTGCTCGGCAACGTGGAGTAGAACATTCTCTGACCGCCACGAACCGATGGAGACGCCCAATGGCCGCGGACTACAGCAAGATCCTGCTCGAAGAATCTGAGATGCCCACCCAGTGGTACAACGTCATCCCGGATCTCCCGTCGCCGCCTCCCCCGCCCCTGCATCCGGGCACGCACGAACCGATCGGCCCCGACGACCTCGCACCGCTGTTCCCGATGGCGCTCATCATGCAGGAGGTGTCGGGCGACTCGTACATCGACATCCCGGGTGGCGTGCTCGATGTGTACAAGCTGTGGCGGCCGAGCCCGCTGTTTCGTGCCCGCCGCCTCGAGCAGCTGCTCGATACCCCGGCAAAGATCTTCTACAAGTACGAGGGTGTGAGCCCGGCGGGTTCGCACAAGCCGAATACCTCCGTGCCGCAGGCGTACTACAACCACCAAGAAGGCATCACCAAGCTGACGACCGAGACCGGTGCCGGCCAGTGGGGCAGCGCCCTCGCGTTCGCCACCGCGCAGTACGGCATCGAGTGCGAGGTATGGCAGGTCGCGGCGTCCTATCGCGCCAAGCCGTATCGCAAAACGATGATGGAGATCTGGGGAGCCACCGTGCACTCGTCCCCCAGCGATGTCACCGAGTTCGGACGCTCACTGCTCAGCGAAGACCCGAACCACGACGGCAGCCTCGGAATCGCCATCTCCGAAGCGGTGTCGATGGCGGTCGAGGATCCCAACACCCGCTATGCCCTCGGCTCGGTGCTCAACCATGTGCTGCTTCACCAGACGATCATCGGCGAAGAGGCGCTGCTCCAGTTGGCGAAGGTCGGCGAGACGCCGGACATTCTGGTCGGTTGCACGGGCGGAGGCTCCAACTTCGGTGGGCTGAGCTTCCCGTTCCTACGAGAGAAGCTGGCCGGTCGCATGAACCCCACCATTCGTTGCGTCGAGCCCGCGGCGTGTCCATCACTGAGCAAGGGCGAGTACCGCTACGACTTCGGCGATACCGCGGGTATGACGCCGTTGGTCAAGATGCACACCCTCGGTCATGCGTTCGTCCCCGACCCGATCCACGCCGGTGGACTGCGCTACCACGGCATGTCGCCGCTGGTGTCACACCTGTACGAGACCGGTCTCGTCGAGGCCGAAGCGATCGGTCAGACGGAGTGCTTCACGGCGGCGTTGCAGTTCGCCCGGTCCGAGGGAATCGTTCCCGCGCCGGAGCCGACCCACGCGATCGCTGCGGCGATTCGTGAGGCGATGGCGTGCAAGGAATCCGGGGAGGAGAAAACGATCCTCACCGCGTTGTGCGGCCACGGCCATCTCGACCTCGCCGCCTACGAGCACTTCCTGTCCGGGGAAATGGTCGACTACGACCTCAGCGATGACGCCATCGCCACCGCCATGGCCAAAGTCCCTGTCCTCGGCACCTGAGTTGAAACGGTGGGGTCAGACCCCCGTTTCAACTGGGGACCGACCTACGAATGATCAGCTGCCCGAAGGGCCCGGGTCGGCGCCATCGATCCAGGCCCGAAGGTCGTCATAGTCGGTGAACGACGGCAGGTCGGGATTCTCGGCGATGACATTGTCGGGGGCCTTGAAGAGCGCGCCCGCGTTGGCTGCCCGCAGCATCGACAAGTCGTTGTACGAGTCCCCGGCGGCGACGACCTGGTAGTTCAGGGCGCGAAATGCCTGGACGGATCGGCACTTGTGGTCGTCGATCCGCAAGACGTAATCCACGATGTTGTCGTTGAGGACCCGCAACTGGTGACACAGAATCGTGGGCTGCCCCAACTGACACATCAGCGGGGCGGCGAACTGTTCGAATGTGTCGCTGAGAAGGACCACCTGATAGTCCGCCCGAAGCGCGTCGAGGAACTCGCGGGCGCCATCAAGCGGACCCATCTCGGCGAGCACTGCACGGAGATCGCTCATGTTGACGCCGTGATCGCCGAGGATCGACAAACGGCTCTGCATGAGGCTGTCGTAGTTCGGCTCGTCTCGCGTGGTGGCCATCAACGCGTCAATGCCGGTACGGCGCGCGAGATTGATCCACACTTCGGGAATGAGGACACCCTCCACGTCGAGGGTCACGAGTTTCTGCGGCCGCATCGCCCAAATGGTAATGGTTAGCCCATGCACTCCCCCGCCGAGTTTCCACGAGCTGGCCTGAGTTCCGAAGCCGTTGCCTGGCTCGACACGAATCCGCCAAGCGCCCGCGAAGTGGTCACGGCAGAGAATGCCGAGCGGATTCGTGCGGAGACGCGGGCCGGCTACGCCCCGGCGATGACCGCGGCTCGCTCCGAGTTCTCCATCGAGGAACGCGACGTGACCGTCGGCGGCGTGCCCTGCTCGGAGATCATCGGCGGCGACCGAGCCGATGTCGTCGTGCTGTACTTCTTTGGCGGCGGCTACGTCGTTGGCTCACCCGAAGAGGACATCGTCGTCACCGCACCGCTTGCCTCGGCACTCGGCGGTCGGGTCGTTGCCCCGCGGTATCCGCTGAGTCCGGAGCACCCGTTTCCGGCAGCCTCGGACGCCGGGCTGGCTTCATACCGCGCACTCCTCACCGAGTTCGCGCCCCACCAGATCGTTGTCGCCGGCGAGTCCGCGGGTGGAAACCTCGCCCTCGTCACGATGTTGCGGGCGCGCGATGCCGGGATACCACTGCCTGCTGGTCTGGCCCTACTCTCGCCATGGGGCGATCTCGGTTTCACCGGCGACAGTCATGTCACCAACCGCGACCCCAGCCTGCCGCTGAGTGACGGTGCCCTGAAGCAGATGGCCGACGTGCACCGCGGCAACCGGCCTGTCACCGACCCGCTCATCTCCCCCATCTACGCGGATTTCACCAGCTTCCCACCGACCTTCATCTCATCGGGCACCCGCGACCTTCTGCTTTCGGATTGTGTGCGCGTCTCAGCAGCCATGCGCCAAGACGGCGTTGATGTCAGTCTCCGAGTCTGGGAGGGCATGTGGCACGTCTTCGAGTTCTACCGAGAACTCCCCGAGGCCCGTTCGTCCACCGCCGAGATCGCCGCGTTCATCGTCGCCCGCCTGAGTTGAAACGGTGGGGTCAGACCCCCGTTTGAACTGGGGACAGACCATCGATTCTCGGCTGTCACAGGTCGTGCCTAGGTTCTGACGATGGCACGAATTCCTCGACGAGATACCGGCGGCGAATGGCACCACTTGTGAACCGGGGGTCGCGAAGACTCCCGGTCTTCGGTGACGACCCCGATCGGCAGCGATTCTTGGTTCAGCAAGCCTCCCGCAGCGCCGCGGGACTAGCTGGCGCCAGTACCCAAGTCAGCGAGGATGTCCTGCAACGAGCGCAGACCTTGGGCGAGAGACTCGACGAGTGCGGCGAGTTCGGTGTCACCGACCTCTACCGTGATCGGCACATCGAGCTTGATCGGCACGTCGGTGGCCACCGGGACGGTCTCATCGATCGGAATGTCGACCACGAGGTCGATCGGTACGTCGAGGTTGACTGGCACACTCACATCGACGGGGACGTCGAATCCCAACGGGGTGCCGACCCGGATGGTGGTATCGATGGTCTCATTGATCGGGATCGATGTCTGGATCGGCACCTCGACCACACGGCGGATCACCACGTCGGTCTCGATGCGCACCGTCTCGTCGACCGCGACATTGAACTCCAGAGTCGAACCCGCGAACGTATCGAGTCCGGCGATGGCCGATTCGAGCCCACCCGACACGGTGGGCTGGAGGTCGAGCAGTTGGTCGGTGAAGCCCTGCACCTGCGAAGCGAAGAGCGCCGACCCTGCTTCGACGCGAGCAAGATCATCCTGGGTCGTCACCAGCGCAGTACGGGTCTCGTCGAGATCCTCTGACAGTCGGCCGATCCACACGAACGCGCCAACTGCGACAACCACCATGGCAACGGCGAGACCGCCGGCCGCGAACACGAGGCGTCGATTCAGGGATTGGATCATGGGGTTCTCCTCGGTCGTGGGTGGAAGCGGGGCTCGAGCCGGGCGCATTGCCACGGCGATGGCCAAGCCGACAAGCGTGACCACGCCGGTGACGAGAAATGTCTCGCCGATCGCGTCGGTGGTCAGTGACTGCTGAGCGTCGATCAGTGCTGTTTCGAAACCGGGATCGGTGATGGCCGGGAGATTGATGCCACCGCGCAGCGAATTGAACCGGGCAAGGGCCCAGGCCGTAAGGGCAGCGAGGCCGACGCTGAGACCGAGGAGGCGAACCACCATGACCGAAGATGCGGCCGCGCCACGTTTGTCGGGGTCGGCCTCATCGACCACCGCCGAAGTGGTCGGGGCCACCGTGAGCCCGAGGCCGCAGCCCAGCAGTGCCAGCATGACAGCGAGCGTCGGCGTGCTCGTGTTCGCGGTCCACGTCAGCCCCATCGCCGCGTACGCAAGCGTCACCGCTCCCATGCCAAGAAGGACCGGCCGACGGGTACCGGAGTCCTCTGCCAAGCGTCCGCCGGCATACGACATCGCAGCCATTCCGGCGGTCATCGCCGAGAGCAGCCAACCAGCAACCACGGCGGACCGCTCGAGGTCGATCTCCACCGCGTTGACGAGAATCGGGACGTCGACCATGGCGACGACGAGTGCCGCACCAACGATGAAGTTCACGATGAGCGCTACCTTGACCGCCCGACCCTTGAGCAGCCCGCGCTCGATCACCGGGTCCGGGTGGGTGCGCTGATGGGTGACGAATGCCCAGCCGAGTCCGATCGCGATGACGTACATCCAGCGGAAATCCGGGCCTCCGCTCGCGCCGGTCAGCTGATCGAGACCGCTGACGCTTTGCACCTCAGCGTTGCCGAGGAGTGCGACATCAAGCGAGATGAGGGCGCCCGTGAGCAGGCCGGCGCCTGCCCAATCGACCGATCGGGTGCGGTCGGCAACTGCGTGATCGCGCAACGCCCACCGCGCCCAAGCGAGTCCACCGAGGGCGAGCGGGATATTGAGCCAGAACTGCAGACGCCAATCGAAGAACCGCACGAGCATCGCGCCGTAGAGCGGACCCCATACCCAGCCGAGCGTCTCGATCGCGGCGAGCGCACCAAGCGCCCGAGCCCGCCGAGCTTCGGGGTACACGTCGCCGACCACGGCCAGCGCAACCGGCACCATGGCGCCACCGCCAATTGCCGTGAGCACGCGCCCGACGAGGAACGGGCCCAGGGTGTTCGACAATGGGATGACGATCGTACCAACCAGGAAAATCAGGTACGCCACCGTGAACACCCGCCGGCGGCCGTAGACGTCGCTGAGTCGGCCGGCGATCGGCATGACGGCGACGAACGCGATCAGATACGCGTTGACCACCCATGACGCTTCGTCCAGTCCGTCGGGGAGAACGAGGCCGAGGTCGTTGATGATCGGGCGAAGCATCGTGGTGACCACGGTGAGGTCGTCGGCTGCGACGAACACGGCAAACGCCACCGCGGCGAGGATCGCCTTCGGCGAACGAGACTCGGTTGCGGCAGTCATCGGTCCGCCCCCAACGGCGGCTCGATCCGGACCGGCACGTCGAACTCTGAGAGGCGCAGGTCCCACGAGGTTCCATCATGGGCCACGACCAGACGCGTGACGTGGGCCGCTGTGGGGTGCAACCACAGGTCGATCTCGTGATCGGTCCCGTCGACGAGGCCGGCGGTGACGGCACCCAGTTGGTCGCCGGGGGCGGTTGCTCTCAGGTGGTAGCGGTCGCCATCCTGGTCGACGAGTTCTGCATCCGCGAGCGACTGGAGGAATGGCTTCCAGGCACCCTCGGGGTCAAAGAAGTCGCGCGGGTCTAGGTCATACCCCGTCGGCAGCGGCTCGAATACGCCAGTGATCGGGTTCGACAGCCAGATCGTGGCATCGACGGCCACAGCCCCCAACTCGGTCACGAGAGAGCCGTCGACGGTTACGGTGAGCAATGCCTCGGCCGACGTCGGCACCTGCAACCGTCCCACCGCAGAATCGAGGGAAAGGCTGTTGGCCGGATCAATGTGGACCGGCGCTCCCGAACGCCGGAGCTCGAACCGCACGCTGGTGACTGCAGCCATGGCATCAGCTGCGTCGTCGATGAGCGTGTCCGGATCTGCCGGCAACCACTCGCCCACGACCGGGGCCTGCCCGTCGGCACCCGCGGCGCTCTCCGCCGTCGGCAGGCTGGTGATCATGCCGACGACGCCAAGGGCGACGACAAGAGCCGCCCCGAGACGATGCGTCCGGAGGCTCATGTCTCTATGACGCCTGAGAGACTGTCAAAGTCGCGTAAAGGCGGGAAGCGGCCATGATTGACGCCTATGACACAGACGACACGACCTTCGATCGGAGAACCTGCACCGACGATCGATCTGGTCGATCAGGATGGCCGACCCTGGTCGCTGGACGATCGGCGTGGCCGGCACGTGGTGGTGATCTTTCACCGCCACATTCATTGACTGCCGTGCGCCGCCCATGCGGTCGCCGTGCGCGATCGTCTCGATGAACTCGGCCCGGACACCGACGTGGCGCTGATCACGTTCACGAAGCCGGACCGTCTCGACTCCTACCTCACCACCAACAACTTGCCGTTCGCGGTGCTTCTGGATCCTGAGCGCAGCAGCTATCGCTCGTATGGCATCGGCCGAACATCGGTGATGCGGGCCTGGGGCGCTCGCGCCGCGTCGCGCTACGTCCAACTCTTCGCCCAGGGCCGATGGCGGGACCTCCGCCGACCCACCGAGGACACGCTGCAGCTCGGCGGTGACTTCGTCGTCGCCCCCGACGGCACCCTCGCGTACGGATTCTGGAGCGAGGGCCCCGATGACCGCCCAGGGGTCGATGAACTGATCGCCGCGATCTCGCTCGACTGACCCGGGTTACCGACCTCGCGGGATGACCTCGTAGCCGGACTCCTCGGGTTCGTCGTCGACGATCTCGGCGGGGAAGCCGTCAGCGAGAATCGAGAGACCGGTGGCGTCCTCGAGGCGACGAATGATGTTGGGCGACCACTCACGTTCGCCGTAGCGCTCCATCCCGTCCTTGAAGATGTCGATCAGCACCGGCGAAACCTCAAGAGGCACACCTGCTCGATCGGCGACCTGCTGAAAGAGGGAGATGTCCTTCACGACGAGATCCATGGTGAAGTTGATGTCTCGACTGCCGTTCAGCGTGACCTGGCTCTCGGTCTCGTGCACGAACGAGTTGCCCGACGAGATACGGATCGCTTCGTAGGTGGTGCTGAGATCCATGCCCGCAGCCTTCGAGGTCACCATCGCCTCGGCGAGCGTGATCAGATTGGCGGTGGCGAGATAGTTCGTCATCACCTTGAGCACCGACGCCGATCCGAGTTCACCCGTGTGCAGGATGCGGCGACCCATGGTGGTGAGGATCGGCAGCATCCGCTCGAAGACGTCGCGATCGCAACCCGCGAAGATTGCGATGTTGCCGGTCGCCGCTCGATGACAGCCGCCCGAGACCGGACAGTCCACCGGCGACGCGCCAACCGCCCGCACCTTCTCACCGAGGCGCTTGACCTCGGCCTCATCCGTGGTCGACATCTCCGCCCAGATCTTCCCCGGACCGAACCCGGCGAGTAGACCTTCGTCCGCCTCCATCACCGCAGCCGACGCCGCCGGCGAGGGAAGGCACGTGATGATCAGCTCGCACGCCTCGGCCATCTCCTTCGGCGAATCGGCCCAGTGCGCCCCTTGATCGAGGAACGGTTGGGCAACGCTTCGGTCGAGGTCCCGCACGGTGAGGTCGAACCCATTGCGCAGAAGCGATCCCGAGAGCTTTCCGCCGACGTTGCCGAGTCCGATGAATCCGACCTTCATGAGTACCTCCGATCAGGTGGGCCAGGGCCCAGCGAGTGGCGAGATCGTAGGCGAGTCGGAGCCGACTTGGACGCTTGTCCAGCAAAGCCGAGTCCCCCGTCCGCTGGTTGGGAGGTGAGCTCGGCCATCATGATCGGCGTGGACGAGATGGTGGAGAGATTCCGTGCGGGTGATCCCGACGCGATTCGCGAGGTCTACCGTCGCCACGCGGGCGCGGTTTTCACCGTCGCTCGTTCGATCACCAATGATCGTGAACTCGCCGCCGATGTCCTGCAACAGGTCTTCGTCAAGGCGTGGAGGGCCGCCGCCGGGTTCGACGGCTCGCGGGACCTGGCGCCCTGGCTCTATGCCATCGCCCGTCGAACCGCGATCGATGCAATCCGCAAGGAGCACCGCCCGACTCAGGGAGGCCACGAACCCGAGGTGGAGAGCGTTGTTCACACCATGTCGTTCGAACGCACGTGGGAGGTCCATGAGGTCCGCCGAGCCATCGACGAGCTTCCCGACACCGAACGCGAGGTCGTTCGCCTCAGCCACCTCGAGGGCATGACCCATGAGCAGATCGCCGGAAGACTTGATGTGCCCATGGGCACGGTGAAGTCACGTTCGAGCCGCGCCCACAAACGGCTCGCCGCCGCGCTTCGACACCTGCGCGATGAATCCCCGGATCCCGCGAACCAAACGGAGCTTCGTACCGTAGAGACGGACGAGGACACATGAGCGGCGACACACCGATCGATCCAATCGACTCGCTCGGCGAGCCGACCGAGGCTGAGCTGGCCGCGCTGGCCCAACTGCTCGGAAACGGCGCGCTATGGCACGAGCTCCCCGCAGGGGTCGAGGACGCCGTCATCGAAACGATCGGTGCCGAGGTCGATCTCTCGGCGCCGGCCTCTACTCGTCAGCGTCCCCGCTGGCTGATCGTTGCCGCAGCCATCGTGGTGGCATTTGGTCTCGGCACCCTGGTTTCCCTTCTCGGCGCGGACGACCCCGACGGACCCGGCGTCACGGAGTTTGCGCTCGCCTCGACCGACCTCGCCGCCGACGCCACTGGCACGGTCGAACTCGCCGAGCTCCGCAACGGGCTCCGCATCGTTCTCACCGTCGACTCGCTGCCCCCCGCACCGGAGGGGCAGTTCTACGAAGCCTGGATGCGCACACCGGACTCCGGCGTCTCCGCCGGCACATTCCACATGCGCGGCGAGAGTGGCTCAATCGAACTCTGGGCGGGCGTCCTCAGCGACACCTACCCGATCTTCTCGATCACTCTCGAAGATGAGGACGGCGACGCATCGTCCTCGGGCCAAGTCGTCATGAAGGCCGACCTCACCCAACCCCTCGACGACTAGTTGAAACGGGGGTCTGACCCCTGTTTCAACTTTGGCAGCTTCGTCACCGTGGGGTGGCCGCGACTACCGTCGCGGGGATGGCATTCGAAACGATTACGTACGACGTCCGTGACCGGGTTGGTCACCTGCATTTGAACCGGCCTGAGGGTGCCAACGCGGTCAACCCCACTCAGGCCCGTGAGCTTCGCCAGGTGATGCTCGACGTAAAGTACGACGACAGTGTGAACGCAGTCGCCGTCACCGCCGAAGGCAAGGTGTTCTGCGCCGGCGGCGACCTGAAGTTCTTCCACCAGCAGGGCGAGAATCTGCCGCAGGTCGCTCACGACATGCTCATGGACTTCCATGCCGCCATCAACTTGATGAACAACATTCCGAAGCCGTTCATCGCCGGCATCCGCGGTGCGGCTGGCGGCGCCGGGCTGTCGCTCATGAGTGCGTTTGACCTCGTGATCTCCGGCGAGTCGGCGAAATACACCATGGCCTACACCCGCGCCGGCGTGACCCCCGACGGCACGTCGTCCTACTTCCTCTCCCGCCACATCGGCTTGCGTCGCATGCTCGACCTCACGCTCACCAATCGAGTGCTCTCCGCCACCGAGGCCGAGCAATGGGGTCTGGTCAATCGTGTCGTGCCCGACGACGAGGTCGACAACGCCACGCGCGAGCTCGCGCAGACGCTTGCCGCCGGCGCCGCCGGTGCGCTCGGCGAAGCGAAGCGAGTCGTGTACCACGGCGCTGACCACAGCCTGGAGACAGCCGGCGAGTACGAGGCCGAGATGATCACCGCCGCCATGGGCAGCCCTGACGGCCAAGAAGGCATAGCTGCCTTCGCCGAGAAGCGCTCCCCCGAGTTCGGCTGAGGACGACCCATGGATCCCCTCTCTCGTGTCCACTCTCTCGACGGCGTCAAATGGAAGAAGTACGGCCCGGACGTTCTCGCCTCGTGGGTCGCCGACATGGATTTCGCCCCCGCGCCGCAGATTGGCGAAGCGATCAGCGACATCGCCCAGCGCGGCGACATGGGCTACAACTTTGCGGCCCTCGACCGCCTGCACCCCGAGTGGGCGGCGTGGGTCAAGCGGTGTCACGGACTCGATCTCGACACCGAGCGGATGACCACCTTCACCGGTGCCCTCCACGCCATGGAAGCAGCCATGGACGTGACGACCGAGCCCGGGGATGGTGTCGTCGTCTTCACCCCGATCTACCACGTGTTCATCAACGCGATCCGATCTGGCGGGCGACGGGTCGTGGAGGTGCCCCTCGGCGCCGGCTACACGCTCGATGCCGATGCCTTCGATCGGGCCTGCGACGAAGGCACCAAGATGGTGTTCTTCAGCCAACCCCACAACCCCACCGGCAGGGTGTACACCCCCGACGAGCTCCAGGCATTCGGCCGAGTTGCTGCCAAACACGACCTGATCGTCATCAGCGACGAGGTCTGGGCTGACCTGGCTCTTCCGCCGTATGGGCACGTTCCCACAGTGGGCGGTGACCCGAGTCTGGCCGACCGCACCGTCACGATCGGGAGCGCGTCGAAGGCCTTCAACCTCGCCGCGCTGAGTTGTGCCATCGCCCATGTGGGTGACCAGCGGGTCATCGACGCATGGGAGGCCCAGTCAGCCCACGTCCACGGGCGGCCCAGTGCCTTCAGCGCCGCGGGCACCGTGGCGGCGTGGGAGCACGGCGAACCCTGGCTCAACGAAACAGTGGCCCAACTCATTCGCAATCGGGACCATCTCAGCGCTCGACTCGCAGCCGAGACCCCCGCGGTGAAGTGCATTCCGGCCGAAGCCGGCTACCTGGCGTGGCTCGACCTTCGGGCGACGTCCCTCGGCGATGACCCTGCAGCAGTGCTACTCGAAAAGGCCGGTCTCGCGTTCAACTCCGGGCCCGATTTCGGGTCGAATTGCGAAGGCTTCGCCAGGATGAACTTCGCCACCACCCCCGAGATCCTCGACCTGGTGATCGACCGACTCGTTCACGCCATCAAGGCCGGAGTCACGCCATGAGCCAGTCCGTTTCCATCCGTCCGACCGATGGCTCGATCGACTGGGACGCCGCACTCGCCCGACTCGACAAGCTGCTGCGCATTCGAACCACCCCAATCGGCATGAAGATGTTCGAGACCGAAGAGGAGATGGCCGCGGTCCCGAAGATCCGCCGCCCGAAAGACATCCACACGGCCGATCAGATCGTGTCGATGGCCTCGCGGCTCAACTGGACCGTCGGCATCACTGGCGCCGACCTGGTCGGCACGCAATGCCAGGCCGTGCTCGGCCTCGGGGCGCAGGACGATGAGTGGTACTCCGGTCGCCACATGGCGGGAGTCTGGTTCGAGACCGAAGAGGATTCGGCCGCTCACCAAGCCGCCATGGATGTGGTGCCGATCGGCACCTACCAGGCCATGGCGGTGTCGCCACTGGCCACTGGCCGTCTCGATCCGCCCGACATCTGTCTCGTCTACGCCACTCCCGGGCAGATGATCCTGTTGATCAACGGTCTGCAGTGGGCGGGCTACAAGAAGCTCGAATGGGGCTGCGTCGGCGAATCCTCGTGCGCTGATTCGTGGGGCCGCGCCCTGGCCACCGGCGAGCCAAGCCTCTCGATCCCCTGTTTCGCGGAGCGACGCTATGGCGGCGTGCCCGACGACGAGATGCTGATGGCCCTCCGCCCCGGCCATCTGATGCAGGCCCTCGACGGTCTCGAAGCGCTCAGCCGCAATGGCTTGCGCTATCCGATTCCCCCCTACGGGATCCAAAGCGATGCCCGCGCCGGACTCGGGGCCAGTTACAGCTGACGCTCCTTATGCTGTGCCGGTGAAGGCCCACAGCGATCGCCACATCATCGCCTACCTGGCGTTCATCAGCTTCCTGTTGGCCTTCGGTATCGACACAGTTCTCCCTGCGTTCGACGAGATCCGCGTCGACTTCGATCTTGCCTCAGGCTCCAGCGATGTCTCGAAGATCGTCACGCTCTACCTCGTGGGCGTCGCCCTCGGCCAGCTGGTCTGGGGTCCGATTTCTGACCGCTTCGGCCGTTCGCCCACCGTGCTGGCGGGCGTGTCTGTCTATGGCGGCGGAGCGCTGCTGGCGGCGATTGCACCAAGCTTCGGCTGGATCCTGCTCGCGCGCTTCATCTGGGGTCTGGGCGCCGCCTCGACCATGGTGCTCTACACCGCCATCGCTCGCGACCTCTACGAGGGTGACCAGATGGCCCGGGTGCTGCAGATCGTCACTGCGGTGTTCCTCATCGGACCGATGGTGGCGCCCGGTTTCGGCGAGCTGCTCCTTCAAACGGGGTACTGGCAGATCATCTTCGCCTCCGCGGCAGTCCTCGCACTGATCGCCATCGCGTGGAGCCGGGTCATCGGCGAGACCCTCGATCCGAAGAACCGGCGAGAGCTGAACCCCCGCGACACCATCGCCGGGTTTCGTGCCGTCTTCGCCTCACCCGCCGCGCGCGGCTACATGCTGGCGATGACGTTCGCCAGCGGCGGGTTCTACATCTACCTCGGATCAGGTCAGCCGATCATCGATGAGATCTACGGACACGGTGACCTGTTCGCCATCCTGTTCGCCGTCGGCGCCATCGTGATGGGCGTGGGGCTGATGCTCTCGAGTCGGCTGACCGCCAGGATCGGCGCTCGACGGGTCGTGAAGATCTCCGCTGTCGCCATGACCGCGACATCGGGCCTCGGTGTTCTGCTCGCCCTCAGTTCCGATGGGCTGCCGTCGTTGTGGTTGTGGGGATCCACAACCATCGTCGCGCTCACCCTGATGACGATCATGACCCCGACGGGCATGTCGCTCGCACTGCGTCCCCTGGAGCACATGGCGGGCACGGCTGCCGCCGTGATCGGGTTCGCGACCCAAGGCGGTGGCGCAGCGCTCGCCGCCCTCATCAATCGCGAGATCGATGCCACGGTGACCCCGATGTCGGTGGGCGGCGTGGTCTATGGCGCGGCGACGATGCTGTTCCTCGCCAGCGCCATCCGGGCCGATCCTCAACCCGTCAGCTGATCCCGAACTCCGACGCCAGGATCGCCCGGAGGTTGCTCTCGTTCATTGCCCCGTTGTTGACGTTCACGAGTCGGCCGGCAGCGTCATAGAACGCGGTGATCGGCATTCCGCGCCCTCCGAGGCTCTGCCACAATCCGGAACCATTGCCGACCGTGCCATTGATGTCGCGAGCGATCGGCCAGGTGTCAGTGCCGAACTCCTCGACGAGACGCTGCCAGCTTCCCGTCTCCTGCGAGTTGACATGGACGAAGTGAACTCGATCGCCGAAGGCTGCCGCAGCCGCCGCGAATGCCGGAAGCTCACGTTCACAGGCGATGCACCAGTCGGCATAGAAGTTCAAGACCACGGGTTGGCCCTCGAACTCGGCGAGCGTGATACGACCATCGCCGTCAGGATCGTTGGCGAGAGCCGGAAGGTCCCATGTTCGCGAGCCGACGTCGCCGTCCTTGGGAATGGCCTCGAGCACCGAGAAGAGAATCAGGCCACCGATGATCGCCACCGGCACGCCGATCACCAACGCCCATTGGAGTTTGGCCTTCCGCGCCGCGCGTTGCGCGGCGAGTCGCTTGGCTTCCTTGCGTGAGGCGTTCTTGTTCATCAGATCTCCGGTCAGGTCAGCCGAGCTCGACGAGGAAGTCGAGGCCCACGGCTCGCGCGAGGCGTTGGATTTGGATGGTGAGCCAGCTCAGACGGTCAACGGCGAGCAGCGCACCGAAGAACGCGAGGGACAGGGCGGACACGAATGTGACACCGCGCAAATGCCGCTTCATCGCACCGATGGCCCGAGTCGCTCGCCCGAATGCGAGGCCCGTCAGCAGGAAGGGGATACCGAGACCGGCCGAGTAGATGGCCAGGAGGAGCGCTCCCCGCCCCGCTCGACCGTCGGCGGCTGCCACCGCGAGCACCGACGTGAGCACAGGACCGATGCACGGCGTCCACCCGAATCCGAATGCCACCCCGGCAACCGGCGCGGCAAAGGGCCCGAATCGGGCGAACTCCGGATGGAACCGGGCTTCCCTATACAGCCAGGGCGCCTGAAGGTAGAGACTGCCGAGCACGAACATCGCCATCGCCAGGACCAGGATCCCAGACGCTCGGGTGAGAAGTCCCTGGTTCTGGACCAGGGTGTCACCGATTGCCGTGGCCCCGAGGCCGAGAGCGATGAACACCGCCGAGAACCCCGCGATGAAGAGAGCGGTCAGGCCGGCGATGCGGCCGAGGTGGGCCCGTTCATCAGATTCGAGGTCGCTGACTTCAAGACCGGTGACCAGCGACAAGTAGCCGGGAACGATCGGGAGCACACACGGTGAGAGAAACGAGATGAGCCCGGCGCCGAACGCGGCAACGAGCGTGACGTTGTCCGTCACGCTCGTTCACCAGAGAATTTCTCCCCAAGGGAGACCCGGCCCATGCCGGCAGAACCCGCAGGAACGGGCGGTCATTCCCCTAGTCCTTGGAGTCGTTGTCCCTGAGGTCGACATAGTCGTCGAGATCAGCGACATCACCGGCGAGCTTTGAGCGGGCCATGCCCAGCGCGTGCGCGAGATCGCCGTCGTCGGCGGCGATTGCCTTCTCGATCTCCTCGAGGAGTGCAAGATCGACCTGCAGGGCCCTGTCTGCTCGTTCCTCGCGAACAACGGCCGGCGTGAGCGTGATCACACCGTCTTCGTTGACCGAAGCGATGTAGATCTCGCGCACATCATCGGTCACTCGAGCCATGGGGATGCGGCCTCGGGTATCGGGCTGAACCAGGAGTCGAGTGTCTTGGGTCGGCGACACTTCATTGGGTGCTGGACGTCTGGTTCGGGCGACGTCAGCCGCCTTCTCCGGCAAGGACCCACTCCCGGGCCGCTTCACGTCCACGCCATACGGATTCGACACGCTTCCCAAACCCCCGCTGATTGCACCTACTCTCCGTGGTATACACGACAGCGGGCGGTGACGACGTCTGAAATGTCAGAAAGTTGTGAATTCGGAGAATCGTCAGATCCAAGATGTACCAAAGATCCAAGATGTAACAGTTCGTGTCCCTGAGAGTCAGATTTCCGACACATGATCGGCCATTGGGACCGATTCGTCTACGGGCCCGATGCGGCTCAAAGGGGGAAGTAACCATGTACACCGTCGCGGCTCTGATCGTGATGGCGATTGCGCTTGGGGGCGTAGTGGCCATTCTCGACTCAGTGTTCGAAACGACCGGGCTCAGCGCTCTGCGCGATATCCCGGTCATCGGGGGACATCTGGATATCGGCGTCGCCATCTTGATGGTTTGGCTGCTCGACATTCATCTTGTCGCTCAGTTCACGGGTGGAATGCGCGAGGAATGGCTCAGTTGGGTCGTTGACGGCATCGTCATCTTCGGCATGATCCCGGTCAAGGATGCGATCGTGGGGGCGATCGAGAAGGGCCTTCGGGCCTAGATCCGTCCCACCGGTTCAGCAGCGACCCCCGGCTCTGGCTGGGGGCCGTTGCGCGTCCACTCCCCGCCCGACCGGAGTGTGCGGGTGGCAGACTGCGGCGTGACCGACGCACGCTCCCTTCCGACTCGCACACCTCCCCCGCCGTTTCGCACGGTCGAGGTCGTGAGCCGCGAGGAACTCTCGCCCCGAATGTTGCGACTCGTCCTCGGCGGCAAGGCATTGCACGGCCTCCCGTCCGCGGGTCCGGCAGCCAGCGTTCGCCTCGTTGTGCCATGGGCCGGAGAGGGGTTCGAGGTCCCAACGTGGACCGGCAACGAGTTCCTGCTGAGCGACGGCCGGCGGCCGGCACTTCGCACCTTCACGCCCGTCGAGTTCGATGCCGACGCGAACCAATTGACCCTCGACATTGTTCGTCACGGCGGTGGCGCGATCTCCGATTGGGCAGAGGCCGTCGATGTCGGCGACGCCGCTGCCATATCCGGTCCGGGGCGAGGCGAGGTGATCGACCCCGATGCGCGCCGCTACATCCTGTTGGGTGACGAGACTGCGATTCCCGCCATCCGTCAGATGATCAAAGCAATCCCGGCCCCGATCCAGATCGATACCCATGTCGAGACGGTCTCACCTGACGCCCGGCTCGAGTTGCCGGTTCGTGCCGGACTGTCCGTCACGTGGCACGACGCCGATCCCACTGCGCCACCCTGTAGCCGGATCCGCGACGTTGTCGCCACGCTGGATGTCGACGCCTCAACCCGTGTATGGGCAGCCGGAGAGGCAGCAGCCGTCCAGGCGATCCGGAAGTACCTCTTCACCGAACGCTCCGTGCCGCGGCACCACACATCGATTCGGGGCTACTGGAAAGTGCCTCGTTAGTCGGCCGCCATCAGGCCGAGGCGGACTCCAGGATGTGGACGCCGCAGGCCGAACCCAAGCCGATCACGTGGGCGAGACCCATTCGTGCACCGTCGATCTGACGATCGCCGGCTTCCCCGCGGAGGTGATGGCAGACCTCCCAGACGTTGGCGATGCCAGTGGCGGCAATCGGGTGACCCTTCGACTCCAGACCGCCCGACACGTTGACCGGCATGTTGCCGTTGCGGTTGGTGGCGCCCGACTCGAACAGGTCGACCGCACCACCCGGCGCACAGAGCCCGAGGTTGTCGTAGTGGACGAGCTCGGCGGTGGCGAAGCAGTCATGTAACTCGACGAGGTCGAGATCTTCGGGGCCGACGCCGGCAGCCTCGTAGGCCTGTTTGGCCGCGGCGCGGGTGAGTGTGTTCACGTCGGGCAGCACCTGGCATGCCTCCTGCCATGGATCACTGGTGAGCACGGACGCGCGGATCTTGATGGCCCGCGCCTGTTGCCGGGCACTCAGTGTGCGCAGCTTCTGATCAGACACCAGCACCGCCGCGGCCGCACCGTCGCAGTTCGCCGAGCACATCGATCGGGTGTTCGGGTAGGCGATCATCACGTCGCCCATGATCTGCTCCAGCGACATTTCCTTGGTGTACGCGGCCAAGGGGTTGAGCGTCGAATGAGCGTGGTTCTTCTGGGAGATACGAGCGAACAGCTCGAACTCGGCCCCGGTGTAGTCGTGGTTGTAGAGGTACTCCATGCCGACCTGGGCGAACACGCCCGGCATGGTGACCGTGCCGATTCGGCCATCGAGAGGGGCCACTTCACCCACACGCCCGCTCGGCTCATAGACATTGACGTCGGACTGAGCGGCGTTGCCGGACAGGAGTCCGGCTCCGGCGAGCTTCTCCACACCGACCGCCAATCCCATCTCGCACTCGCCTGCCTTGATGGCCATGATCGCGGTGCGCAGGGCAGTGGCGCCCGTGGCGCACGCGTTGGCGACATTGAAGACCGGAATGCCGGTCTGGCCGATCTGCTTCTGCAGCATCTGGCCGGTCGACGGACCACGCAGATTGCCGAATGCGAGGATGCCGATGTCGGCCATCGTGACGCCACCATCGGCGAGCGCGGCCATGCTCGCCTCGGCAGCCAGGTCGATCGTGTCGCGATCGGGATGCTTGCCGAACTTGGTCATGCGGATTCCGAGGATCCAGATGTCGTCCGCGGCCATGTCAGTCTCCTTCAGCGGGTTCGAAACCGAACCCGATCGCATCGGTTCCTGCATCGTCAGTGCCGACCACGAGCGTGGCCAGACGAACCTTCATCCCGAGGCGTACATGCTCAGGATCCGGTGGAATATTGATGATGTTGCTCTTGACACTCGTGCCGTCGACATCGACGACGCCCGCCACGAACGGCGTGGCGACTCCGGGAGCGGCGTGAGCCACGATCGTGAACGATCGCAGCGTGCCTTCGGTGCCGACCGGGACGCTACGAAACTCCGTGCCGAAGCATCCCGCGCAGGCGTTGCGGCGGTCGAAGTAGCGGGCACCACACGCCGTGCACTCTTGGGCGACGAGGTGTGGGGCGTCGCCCAGCTCGAGATAGTCGACCAATGGAATCTGTGTTGGCACGGTTGCTCCATTCACCTGATGGCCCAAGAGGCCCGAGCGGAGAGTACCAACCCGGTGGACTCAGGACCGAAAAGAACGCAGCTCGTCTTCGAGGTGACGGGCGGTCGGCCACGCTCCACTCGAGGTGTTCGCCAGGATCGTGTAGCCCCGCCCGTCGGTCGGGTCGAACGACACGCAGGCGCTGACCCCGGCATCCATTCCTTCGAGAACAACGGCCGACCCCTCGAGCGCGAGCCAGAAACCGCGGCCGTATCTCATCTTCTGCTTGGGTGCATCGCTCACCGGTTCGATCATCAACGCCACGGTTTCCATGGAGACGAGTCGACCGTCGAAGAGTGCCAGCCAGAAGGCCGCCATGTCTGCCGCGGTGATGTAGGCGCCGCCGTCGCCGCCGCCGATCACAGGCAGATGAAACACATTGGTGCGGCCGTTCTCGAGGTAGCCGAGAGCAGCGTTGGCCGGGAGGTCATCAGATCGGAAGAACCCGGCCCCGGTCATGTTCGCCGGTTCGAGGACGTTCTCGCGTACGAGGTCGTGGAACCGGAGACCGGTCGCTCGCTCGATTGCGATCGACAACATGATGAAGCCACCGTTGTTGTACGCGAAACGTTGGCCGGGAGGACTGACCTGGGGATGCGGAGAGACCAGAGGTAGGTAATCGTCGGGCGTCTCGAGCGTGTGGGCCGACACATCGAACACGAAGTCGTCGATGTCGCCGAGTTGTTCCTCGTCGAGATAGTCGCCGACCCCCGATCGATGCGACAGCAGATGTTCGATTGTCGCGTCAGGGTGGACCAACGGCAGGTCATCACCGACAAGAGCGCGAAGTCGGGTGTCGAGGGCCAGGGCACCCGACTCGACCAACGCCATCACGGTCACGGCGGTGAACGCCTTGGTCATGCTGGCCGTGGCGAAGGCCGTGTTGAGCTCGTTCGGCCGCTTCTCGGCTCGGTTGGCGAAGCCTGCGGCGACGTCGGAGTCCGACCAGCCGGGGCCCGTCAGCGTGACAACCCCTGAGAACTCGCTGTCCTCGATGACCTCGGAGAGTCGGCTCATGCCATCTCGGTGGCGGCGGCTGCCTGCAGACCAAGGTCAGCGATCGACTTCTCGCGCATCTCGACCTTGCGGACCTTGCCGGTGACGGTCATCGGGAACTCGTTCACGAAATGGATGTAGCGGGGGATCTTGAAGTGGGCGATCCTGCCCCGGCAGAAGTCCTTCAGCTCGTCGTCGGTGAGATCCTCGCCTTCAGCCAGTTGCACCCACGCCATGATCTCCTCTCCATACTTCTCATCCGGCACGCCGATGACCTGGGCGTCGACCACGGATGGATGGGTGTAGAGGAACTCCTCGACCTCTCGGGGATACACGTTTTCGCCGCCGCGAATGATCATGTCCTTGAGACGGCCGACGATGTTGATGTAGCCGTCCTCGTCCATGGTGGCGAGATCACCGGAGTGCATCCAGCCATCGGCATCGATCGCCTCGGCGGTCTTCTCCGGATCGTTCCAGTAGCCGAGCATCACGTGGAAGCCGCGGGTGCAGTACTCGCCCTCGCCGCCCCGCTTCACCGTCTCGCCGGTTTCGGGGTCGATCAGCTTCGACTCGACGTGGGGCAGCACGCGACCGACAGTGGTGACCCGATGCTCGACCGAGTCCGTGGTGCTGGTCTGCGTCGACACCGGCGACGTCTCGGTCATGCCGTAGGCGATCGTGACGTCGCTCATGTTCATCTGGTCGATGACCTTACGCATGACCTCGATCGGGCACGGCGAGCCGGCCATGATGCCGGTACGAAGCGCCGAGAAGTCCTTGTCGGCCAGCGACTCGTGACCGATCTCGGCGACGAACATCGTGGGCACGCCATAGAGCGATGTGCAGCGCTCGGCTTCGACCGTGTCGAGCACCGCCGCCGGGTCGAAGGTCGGGCACGGGATCACCATCGCCGCGCCATGGATGGAACACGCGAGATTGCCCATCACCATTCCGAAGCAGTGGTAGAAGGGCACCGGAATGCAGACACGATCCTCTTCGGTGTAGGCGCACGATTGACCGACCAGCAGTGCGTCATTGAGGATGCTCCGGTGGCTGAGCGTGGCGCCCTTGGGGAAGCCCGTCGTGCCGGACGTGTACTGGATGTTGATGGCGTCGTGGGTATCGAGCGATGCACCACGGTCGGCTAGGTCGCCGTCGCTCACCGCATCACCCGCGGCAATCAGATCGGCCCAGTCGTCCGTGTCGAAGTAGACGACATCGACGAGATCAGGGAGGCCGTCGCGCACTTCCTCCACCATGTCGCGGTAGGCCGAGGTCAGGTACTCGGTGCGAGTGACCAGCATTCGACAACCGGACTGCTTGATGGCGTACTCGAGCTCGCTGGTGCGATAGGCCGGGTTGATGTTGACCTGGATGGCACCGATTTTGGCCGTGGCGTATTGGACGTAGGTCCATTCGGCGTAGTTCGGACTCCACATGCCGACCCGGTCACCCTTGGCCACGCCCTTGCCCATGAGACCCTTGGCCACGGCATCGACCGTGGCGGCGAACTCGGCCCAGGTCTGGCGGATATTCTGATGAGGAACAATCAGCGCCTCTCGGTCCGGGAACCGGGCAACCGTGGCTGCCAGGTTGTCGCCGATCGTCTCTTCGAGAAGTGGCGTGTCGGTGGGGCCGTGGGCGATCGCTGCGGTCATGGGTGCGATGGTAGACCTCGGCTGGTCGCAGGACTAGCGGGGCGCCTGCCCGTCGTCGATGCGGATGACGGTGCCGGTGACGGCGTCGGATGCCGGCGAGCATAGGTAGAGCAACGTCGAGTCCATTTGGGCAGGATCGCCGAGCCGCTTGCGCGGCGTCCCCGCCGCAATGTCGCCCATGCGGGAAACCATCCCGTCCATCATCTCCGAGTGGAACGCGCCGGGGGCGATGGCGTTCACGTTGATGCCGTAGCGAACCCACTCCACCGCCAGCACCTCACTCATTCGTGCAATCGCTGCCTTCGTCACCGAATAGAGCGCCGCGCCACCGCCTGAGTAGTTGAAGGCCGCGCTGCTGCTGATGTTGACCATGCGCCCCGGGAGCTCAGCCGCGATGAGGCGACGCGCCACCTCGCAGCTGAGGATGTAAGGACCACGCAGGTTGATGCCGAGCACCGAGTCGATCAGCTCGGTCGACATCTTGTGGGCCCGCTGCGCGTCCGGCACGCCTGCGTTGTTGATCAGAATCGTGACCGTCTTGCCGGTTGCGGCTTCGGCGGCGTCAACCACGGCCACGATGCTGTCGTCGTCCGTCATGTCGAGATGGATCGGGTACGCGCGACCCCCGTTGGCGACGATCTGAGCCGCGAGATCCTCCAGCCGATCCACCCGACGGGCCGCGATCACCACCTCTGCGCCACATGCGGCCAACACCTGCGCGAACCGATGGCCCAGGCCCGAGCTCGCGCCGGTCACAAGGGCCACTTGGCCGGTCAGGTCGGTGGATGCGTTCGGAAGCGGGTAGTCAGTCATGACCGGATCGTAGATCCGGCCATGCCTCCATCGCGATTCGAACTACGCCCGAACGAGGCGAAATACGGGGATCACACGTCCGGCTTCGCCGGCGCTCTTCTCGTAGTCCTTGAACTGCGGCATTCCGGCAGCCTGGGCCTCAAAGAGGCGTGTGCGCTCGTCTTCTTCGGTCAGCACCGCGGATGCGTCCCACTTGTCGGTACCGATCTCCACGGTGACCGACGGGTTGGCCACGAGATTGTGGTACCAGTTCGGGTGCTCCGGGGCACCACCCTTCGAAGCAATGACGACGACGTCGTCACCGTCGCGGGTGTAGACCAACGGCGAGGTGAGTTCGCGACCGCTCTTCGCACCGGTCATGGTGACAAGAACCACAGGGGCGCCTTCGAGCCAACCGAAACACTTTCCGTCGTTCGCACGGAACTCGTCGATCGCAATGCGGTTCATTTCAAGGATGTCCATCGGTTGAGCCTAAGGTCGACGTCCATGATCGAGCGCAACATCCACATCGATACCGGCGAAGGCTCCATGGCGACGTTCATCGTCCACCCCGGATCTGACACTCCGCTTCCCGTCGTGATCTTCCTCATGGATGCGCCCGGCAAACGCCCGCTGCTCCACGACATGGCCCGCCGGATTGCCGAGAACGGCTACTACGTCATGTTGCCGCAGCTCTTCTACCGAGCCATCGACGGGTTCGCCCTCGACTTCGACAGCGATGAATCGCGCAAACAGATGTTCGAGCTGATGAGCAATGTCAGCAACGCAATGGTCGGCCGCGACGTGGCCGCGCTCTTCGCCCGCGCCGAAGACGACCCAGCGGCAGATCCTTCGCACGTGGGCACTGTCGGGTACTGCATGAGCGGGCCGTTCGCCCTGTGGGTTGCGGCCGAGCACAGTGATCGGATTCGTGCGGCGGCTTCGTGGTACGGCGTGAGGCTGCATGTCGACGCCCCCGATTCGCCCCACCTCCGGCTCGGTGAGATCATCGGGGAGATCTATGTGGGCGCCGCCGAACACGACGACTACGTGCCCCTCGACATGGTCGATCGCTTCGAGACGGCCATGACCGAGTCCGGCGTCAACGGCATGCTCGAGCGCTACTGGGGCAACCACCACGGCTTCGCCTTCAACGACCGGCCGGCCTACGACGCCGACGCGGATGCTCGTCACTGGGACATCACACTCGCCCTCTTCGAACGCAACCTGAGATCGAGCTAGTCGTCTTCGGCGGCAGCCCCTTCGAGGGCGGTGGTCGTCCGCAGCTCCAGCTCGGGCAGGAACCATGTCGCCACGACCATCAACGCAAGGATCGGTACCGCCGCAACGAAGATTGCGTTCGTGCCGATGGCGACCGCAGTCTCGACTGCAGTCCGGAGGGCGGGCTCGAGTTCCTTGATGTCCTCGGGTGTCGATAGAAGATCGGCGGTGTCGATCGATGCGTCGAGCCCTGCGAGTTCACGGCTGATCCGTCCGGTGAGAATCGCTCCGAACGCGCCGACGCCCACCGTCTGGCCCAAGGTCCGAAAGAAGTTGAGCGCCGCCGTTCCTGCGCCGAGGTCGGGTAGGGCCAAGCTGTTTTGTGTCGCCGTCGTCATCGTTGGGAACACAGATCCCATCGAGAAACCGAGAATGGCAAGCCACGGCACCGCAGCCATCGGACTCGAATCGCTGTCCAGGAACGTGAACGCGACCATCGAGACGAGCGACAGCAGCGGGGCGACCTGCACGATGCGGCGGTAGCGGCCGGTGCCGGTGGTGATTTTGCCCGCCAGCCATGCACCCACCACCACAGCGATGCTCATCGAGGACAGGATCAGCCCGGCACGAGTCGGCGACTCTCCGAGAGACACCTGGAAGAACAACGGGAAGAAGGCGAGAGCGCCCATGCCGGCCATCCCGTAGACGGCGTTGCCGAAGATCAGAATTCGAAATGTCGGATTCTTGAACAGCCGCATCGGAAGGATCGGCTCGGGGCTTCGGAGCTCCCACAGCACGAACGCAACCGACCCGAGCGCTGCTGCGGCCAGGAGTCCGATGACGATGCCTGACGACCAGGGTTGAGCGTCGCCACCGAGCGCCAAGCCGACCACGAGCGCGGTCACTCCTGCGATGAGGATCGCGGCGCCGGGGATGTCGAGATGGTGATCTCGGGGAGGGAGCCGGAAGTTGAGGTTTCTGTGGATGGCCACCGCGGCGACCGCGCCGAGTGGGATGTTGATGAGGAAGATCCATCGCCACGACGCGATGTCGAGGAAGACGCCACCGATCACCGGTCCCACGATTGCCGAGAACGTGAAGTTCATCGTGTAGTACGCCATGTAGCGACCACGCTCGCGGGGCGAGAAGATGTCGCCGATCACGATGAATCCCATCGCCATCAGCCCGCCCGCGCCCACCCCTTGAATGCCTCGGGAAATGACGAGCTGGCCCATTGTCTGGGAGACAGCGGCGCCGAGCGACGCGGCCACGAAGATCACGAGCGCGGCCTGAGTGAGGGCTCGCCGCCCGTAGAGGTCGCTTAGCTTTCCGTAGAGCGGGGTGGCGGCCACCGAGCCGAGAAGGAAGGCGGTCAGGACCCATGGCAGCTGATCGAGCCCGCCGAGATCGCCGGCGATCGTGGGCAGGGCGGTGGACACCGCAGTGCCATCGAGAGCGGCCAAGAACGTCGACAACAACATGCCACCGAAGATCAGATGGGTCTGGCGACGGGTCAGCCCTGTCCCCGGCGCGGTCTCAGTGGTCATCGTGCTTCAAGCTAGAGGTCGCGCAGCCTCGGGACTGAACTCGGACGCTGCGCCTGTGCCATGCTCGGGCATGGCATCGACTGACACGCTGACCGGAGAAACCGTCGAACTGCTCCAGCAGATGATCCGGAATCAATGCGTCAATGAAGGAACCCCCGAGTCCGGGCACGAGGAGCGCAGCGCTCGATTGATCCGGGACGAGCTCGACGGTCTCGGGCTCGACATCGAGACGATCGAAACAGAACCGGGTCGCACATCGCTGATCGCTCGCTACGAGGGCACCGACCCGGACGCTCCCGATCTGTGTCTCATGGGGCACACCGATGTCGTTCCCGTGAGTCCCGAAGGCTGGGTCAACGACCCGTTCGGCGGTGAGCTGATCACCTCCGGCGACGGCATTCAAGAGGTCTGGGGTCGGGGCGCGGTCGACATGCTCAATCTCACGTCGTCGATGCTGGTCGCGTTCCGTGACGTGGTGAAGCGCGGCGTTCGCTATCCCGGTGACATCGTCTACTTCGCGGTCGCCGACGAAGAGGGTGGCGGCATTCTCGGTGCCGATCCGTTGATCGAGAAGCACTGGGACAAGCTCCACTGCGACTACGTCCTCACCGAGTACGGCGGCACACCGTCGATGACCTCGGAAGGCACCACCGTTCTGCTGACAGCGGGCGAGAAGACGGGCGCCGCCCGTCGCATCATCGTGCACGGCACGCCCGGCCACGGATCCATGCCCTATGCCACCGACAACGCGATGGTGAAAGCGGCCGAGATCGTGCGGCGGCTCTACGAGGGCGACGTGGCACCACGGATCGACGAGATGTTCACCGACCGGGTCAAAGCGCTCGGACTCTCGGCCGACATCGAATCCCGGCTCCTCGACCCGGTCCAGGTGAAGGATGCGCTCGCCGAACTCCCCGAGGGCTTGGCCCGCAACACGCATTCGTGCTGTCACATGACCTTCAGCCCCAACATCATGAGCTCGGGCAACAAACTCAACACCGTGCCCGATCGTGCCGTGATCGAGGTCGACATTCGAGCCCTGCCGGGCGACACACTTGCCGACGTCGATCGCACACTGCGCGAGGTGATCGGCGAAGACATGCTTCCTCACGTCGACATCGAGCCGTGGCGCGAGGGCATGCCCGAGGGGGCGCCGATCTCGTCGACCGACACACCGTTGTGGGACGCGTTGGCGGACTCGATCCGCATCGCCTACCCCGATGCTCGCGTGATCCCCAGCATCGTCACCGGTGGGACCGACGCCCGCTTCTTCCGCCGACGCGGCGTACCCGGCTACGGAGCCGGTTTGCTCAGCAACAAGGTGCCTTTGGCCGAATTCCTGAACCGGTTCCACGGGCACAACGAACGCATCGACATCGAATCCCTCGAACTCACCACCCAGCTGTGGGGCAACGTCCTCGACAGGATGTGGGCCTAGGGAAGCGAAATGATGGTGACGGCGCCGGTGCCGCCGTCGACTTCGATGATCGCACCATCGGGGATTCGGCGAGTGGCGTCGAGCACTGAGACGGCGCACGGGATCCCGAGCTCGCGGCTCACGATGATGGCGTGGCTGAGCGCCGCGCCGACGTCGACCACAACGGCACCCGCGGGCACGAAGAGCGGCGTCCACGCCGGGTCGGTATAGGGCGCTACCAGGATCTCGCCCGGGCCGAGCACGGTCGGGTCGGATGGATCGAGAACGACACGAGCGATCCCTCGAGCGATACCCGGGCACCCGGGCATGCCTTGGAGGCTGTCGTCGACGGCAACGGCCTCCACCGCCCGCGATCCGGTCTTGGCCCATGTGTCCAGAGGCGGCACAACCTCGTTGATGATGAACGGGGGCTCGGTGGCGTTGATCGCATCGAGCGTGGCCTGACGAGCGAGGGCGACCTCCCGCCATCCGGTCGGATCATCAAGTGCCGCTTCGACCTCATCGGCGAAGAGCAGGCAGATGTCGCGTGGAGTCGGCACGATCCCCCGTGACACGAAGCGCTGCCCCAACTCCCAGACCGCCATGCGGGACTCGTTGATGACCCGGATGACATTCGTCTTGGTGCGCTCGCGACTCGGCACCATCACTTTGGCCGACTGGGCCGCGGCGAGGAATGTGCCCTGAGCCTCCGGATCACCCGCGAGCATCGGGCTGATTTCCGCGACGAGGGCTTCGCGCTGAGCAGCACGGCCGGCCTGGCTCATCTCCGGCGCCGAAGCGTCGTCGGCCAGCCGCATCCGATCCACAGCAGCCCATACAAGATCGGGGTCGAGTTCCCATGTCGGTGCATGGATGTCCCATTCGTTGGGGCCGCGCGAGCCGAACTCATGGAGGAACCCGTCCAGAGCACCGAGCAGCTCGGACGCACCCGGGGATGTCGACGACCGCAGCCGAGCTGTAAGCCCGACCGGACCGCTGTCGAACAGCGCATTCATCTCGTCAGAATCCCGTACGGCCCTCGATATCGTCCACATCGCGAAGGAGGGCGCCGCTGAGTCGACACCTCCGAGACCAGCGATCAGGTCCATGGCCGCTTCGGGCCGACCGACCGCGGCACAGATCTGGCCGAGAGCACCCGGACCGATGGATGCCGCGGCGGACATGTAGATGTGCCAGTCGAAAAACAGTCGGATGGTGGGAAGCAGCGAACGGGAGTAGGCAAGGAGTTCGGTGTCGCTGAGCGCTCGGAGGTCTGGTCGATTGTTACGGAGGCTGCGCCCGTAGGCCGCGTGCTCCAGTAACTCCGGGACCTCGGTCGCGGTCATCACCCAACCCAGCCAACTGGTCAGGGTCTCGGTGGTCTCGGCCCGTTCGTGCCACGGCTCGGGCACGAACGGCGGCACGTCGGGGTGGTCACCGAAGTACGCCAGGTCCATCGCCGCCGCGGACATGCCCGGCGTTCGCTCACCGAAGATACGGATGAAGTCCGCCCCGAGGAACGCATAGCCGCCGAACACACCGAGAACCTCAGGTCGGTGTTCGCTCAGTTCGTCCTCCCCGAACCCCAACCGGTTCACTGCACAGTCGCGCCACCCCAGCATCGTTCCCAGCTCCCACACCAGATCCCAGGCCAGCGGCGACGGTGGTTCGGGGAGCACTTCGCCGACGTTCGCTCGGGTCCAGAATTTTGCCCGATCTGTGATGACGCTGTCCTCGATCCACGTCGGTGCGGTCGGTGGCGTGACGCTCATAGCAGCCCTCCTGGCGGGTGTGGTGGCCAGACATTGGTAGCAGTTCGCGTGGCGGCACGCCGGTCGAAGTGTGACGGTAGGCACATCGGCGCTAGCTTCCCGACTGTCCACCACGACGGGAGCAACCACGATGTACCCCGGCAAGTACGCCACCCAGCATCCGGATCGAGCCGCGTTCATCATGGCGAGCAACGGGGAGACGGTGACGTATCGCGAGCTCGAGGAGCGGGCAAACCGCTGCGCCCACCTTCTGCGTAACGCTGGCGTCGGAGTCGCGGGCCACTACTCGATCTTCATGGAGAACAACTCCCGCTACATAGAGATGTGCAGTGCCGGCGATCGCACCGGCACGTACTACACGTGCGTGAACTCGTATCTGACCGCCTCAGAGCTGGCCTACATCATCAACAACTCCGAGTCGACGGTCTTGTTCACCTCGAAGGCACGGGAGGCCGTGGCGAGGGAAGCGGCGCGAGAGTGCCGCAACCTGGTCCAGATCTATGTCGTCGACGGTGACATCGGGGGCTGGGACGATGCCCGCGCCGTGGACTACCTCACTGCGGTGGCGGCCTGCCCGTCCACACCGATCGCCGACGAAGAATCCGGTATGGCGATGCTCTACTCGTCAGGCACCACCGGTCGCCCCAAGGGAATCATCCGTCCGCTGCTTCACACCGCGCCCGATGAACTCCATCCGCTGTTCGCCTTCCTGAGCGACCTCTGGCAGTACCGCGAGGACATGATCTATCTGTCGCCGGCGCCGCTCTATCACTCGGCTCCCCAGGCCGCGGTCAACCTGACCATCCGCAAGGGCGGCACCGTGATCATCATGGAGCGGTTCGACCCCGTCGAGTACCTGAGGCTCATCGAGAAGTACTCCGTCTCGCATACCCAGCTCGTTCCGACCATGTTCAGCCGGATGCTGAAGATGCCCGAGGAGGAACGCGAGCGCTACGACCGATCATCGCTCGAGATTGCCGTCCATGCCGCCGCGCCCTGTCCGGTGCAGGTCAAGAAGGACATGATCGAGTGGTGGGGTCCGATCATCCACGAGTACTACGGCGCCACTGAGGGTTTGGGCTTCTCGGCGTGCAACTCCGAGGAGTGGCTCGCTCACCCCGGCACCGTCGGCAAGATCATCTTGGGCGACCTCCATGTGCTTGATGACGACATGAAACCGCTGCCGATGGGTGAGCCCGGGACGCTGTGGTTCGGCGGCGGAGCGGAGTCGGAGTACCACAACGATCCGGACAAGACCGCCGAGTCCAAGTCGCCCGACGGCACGCTCACGACGGTCGGCGACGTCGGCTATGTCGATGAGGACGGCTTCCTCTATCTGACCGATCGCAAGACGTTCATGATCATCTCCGGCGGCGTCAACATCTATCCGCAGGAGACCGAGGATCTCCTCATCACCCACCCGAAAGTCGCCGATGCCGCAGTGATCGGTGTGCCCAACGTCGATCTCGGAGAAGAGGTCAAAGCGGTCGTCCAGGTGATGCCCGGGGTTCACGCCGACGAAAATCTCACGGCCGAACTCATCGCCTTCTGTAGCGAGCAGCTCTCCCGCCAGAAGGTCCCGCGTTCCATCGATTACGAAGCCGAACTCCCTCGCCTCCCCACCGGCAAGCTCTACAAGAAAGGCCTGCGCGACCGCTACTGGGCCGACGGCGTCAACAAGATCGTCTGAGTTGAAACAGGGGTCTGACCCCCGTTTCAACTCAGCCCTGGAGCTGCTGTTCGAGGTCGTGGAGCGTTTGGTAACAGCCGAGCACCTGGTGCACCGAGCTGTTGGGTTCACGACCGTCACGGATGGCGCCGATGAACTCACGGTCCTGCAGCTCGATGCCGTTCATGGAGACGTCGACCTGGGAGACGTCGATGACCTCGTCACGGCCGGTGATCAGGTCGTCGTAGCGAGCGATATAGGTACCGGTGTCGCCGATGTAGCGAAAGAACGTGCCGAGCGGGCCGTCGTTGTTGAACGACAGCGACAGGGTCAGGATCGCTCCACGGGAGGTCTTCAGCTGGATCGACATGTCCATGGCGATCCCGAGATCGCGATGATGCGGTCCCTCGAGCACGTTGGCGGCCACGACTGATTCGCCGGTCTGGTAGGCGAAGAGATCCACCGTGTGGGCGGCGTGGTGCCACAGCAGATGATCGGTCCAGGAGCGGGGCTCGCCGAGGGCATTTGTGTTGGTGCGACGAAAGAAATAGGTCTGCACGTCCATCTGTTGGATGTTGAACTCGCCGGCCGTGATCTGGTTGTGTACCCACTGATGGGAGGGGTTGAAGCGGCGGGTGTGACCGACCATCGCCACCAACCCGCTGCGCTCCTGAGCGGCGACCACGGCTTGGGCATCGGCCAGATTGTCGGCCAGCGGTATCTCGACCTCGACGTGCTTGCCGGCGTTGAGGCAGGCGATCGACTGGCCGGCGTGCATCTGGGTGGGGGTGGCGAGGATGACGGCGTCGACCTCGTCGATCGCCAGCGCCTCGTCGAGGTCTGTGCCCCAGTGGTGGATCCCGTAGTCCTCGGCGACCTTCCGGGTTGCGTCTGGTGTCCGGCCAATCACCGAAATGACTTCGGCGCCGTCGATCAGTGCGATGGCGTCGAGGTGCTTGCGCCCGAAAGCACCGGCGCCAGCGAGGGCGAGCTTCATGATGAGTCCTTCCCGACCCGGCAGATGTCGACAATCTTGTCAACATTTGAGAGACTTCGCTTCGTGGGCACCGGTATACCTTGCATGATTCTTCGCGGCGGTTCGTCGAAGGGGGCCTATTTCCTTCTCGGCGATCTCCCCGCCGACGTTGCCGAGCGAGATTCTCTCCTTCGGCGGATCATGGGGTCGCCCGACGCTCGCCAGATTGACGGCATCGGTGGCGCTCACCCTCTGACGTCGAAGGTGGCGGTCGTTTCCACAGCCGACGATGCCGATGCCGACATCGACTACCTCTTTCTCCAGATCGGGGTCGGTGACGAGGTGGTTTCTGACCGCCAGAACTGCGGCAACCTCCTTGCCGGGGTCGGTCCCTTTGCACTCGAGCGTGAGCTCTTGTCGAACCCCGGCGATGGCGAGATCGCCGTTCGGGTTCGCATGATCAACACTGACTCGATTGCCACCGCCACGTTCGCGGTGCGAGACGGGGAGCCCGTCTACGACGGCTCCACTGCGATCTCCGGTGTTCCCGCAACCGCGGCCCCGATCGCGCTGGCGTTCGAAGACATCGCCGGCGGATCAGCGGGAGCCTTGCTCCCCACTGGCAATGTGGTCGATGCCGTTCACGGCACCCCGTGCACGCTGATCGACAATGGCATGCCGGTTGTGGTCATGGCTGCGACCGACCTCGGCGTGACCGGCTACGAGTCGTGCGCCGAACTCGAAGCCAACGAGGCGCTCCGAGAGCGGCTCGAAGCGATCCGAATCGATGCCGGCCAACTGATGGGGCTCGGCGATGTCAGCGATACGACGGTGCCGAAGCTCACCTTCGTTGCGCCGCCCCAGGACGGCGGCCACCTCTGCACCCGCACCTTCATCCCCCACCGTTGTCATGAGGCAATCGGCGTGCTCGGCGCCGTATCCGTCGCCACGGCCGCCCTGCTTCCGGGGTCCGCGGCGACCTCGGCCCTCGCTGCCCCTGCGGGTGCTGTTGTGCGGCTCGAACATCCCACTGGCTTCTTCGACGCCGTGATCGATATCGAGCACCTCGACGATGGATCGATCGAGGTCCCGCGGGCCGGCATCATCCGCACGGCGCGCAAGCTCATGGATGGCATCGTCTTCCCCCGACCCGCCGAATAGATCTGCTCCGCGAATGGCCACCAGGAACCCCGCTCACGACTTCCCGCTCGAACGCACCGTGCCCGGTCCGCGCCCAAGCGCGACCACTCCCCTCGTCACCAAGGCCCCACCCCTCGCCTGTGACGCCCACTGTCATCTCTTCGGGCCGGCCAAGCACTTCCCGTTCTCGCCTGGTCGCAGCTATACCCCTCCCGACTCGGGGCTCGAAGAGTTCTACGCCCTGCAATCGCAGCTGGGCCTCGAGCGTGCGGTGTTCGTGCAGGCGAGCTGCCACGGCGTGGACAACTCGGCCATGGTCGACGGAATCCAGCGCGGTGGTGGCCGCTTCGCCGGGGTGGCCATGATCGACAGCTCGTTCACGGATGCCGATCTCGCCGAACTCGACGACAACCAGGTGCGCGGCATACGGTTCAACTTCGTGGCCCATCTCGGCGGCGCACCGGACCTCGACGAGTTCTGGCCCCTCGTGCACCGGGCGGCGGCGCTCGACTGGCACATCGTTTTGCACTTCGACGCCAAGGACTTCGCCACCTACTCGCCTGTCCTCGATGCCATGCCGGTCGCCTACATCATCGATCACATGGCCCGAGTCGCCGCGGCTGACGGGACCGAGCAGGAGCCATTCCAGCGACTCCTCGAGCGCTATGCCGCCGATGAGCGCTGCTGGGTGAAGATCTCCTGCGCCGAGCGGCTCACCGAGGGCAAGACCTACCCGTTCAACGATGTCGTACCGTTCGCTCAGGCCCTGATCGCCGCGTCGCCCGATCGCCTGCTTTGGGGGACGGACTGGCCGCACCCAAACCTGGCAGACATGCCCGACGAAGGCGAGCTCCTCGACCTGCTGACCGACTTCGCGCCCGACGAAACGACCCGCAACAAGATCCTCGTCGACAACCCACAGGTGTTGTATGACTTCTCCTGAACCGAGCTGCGACGAGAGCCCGTATGTCACGAACTGAAGTCGTCACCGACGAGCTGCGCCAGGACATCCTCAAGGGACGTTTTGAACCCGGCGATCGCCTACTGGAGATCCAGTTGGCCGAGGACTATTCCTGCGGCCGCGCCGCCATTCGCTCAGCGCTGGTCGAACTGACCGCCGAAGGCTTGGTCGAGCGAGAAGCCAACCGGGGGGCCACGGTGCGCCGGATCACGATCACCGAAGCGATCCAGATCACCGAAGCCCGCTCCGCCCTCGAGAGCCTGATCGCCGCGCAGGCCGCCCTCCACGCGACCAGCGATGACCACGCCGAACTCCTTGCCATCATCGCAGACATGCACGATGCCGCCGATGAGTCGCTAGGTCGCGCCTACTCGGAGCTCAATGCGCTCCTACACCGGCGCCTGCGCGAGATGAGTGGTCACACGATTGCCGCCCAGCTCGTGGCCAACCTGCGCGACCGGGCCGCTCATCACCAGTACCGACTCGCCCTCATGCCAGGGCGATCGCTTGAGTCACTCGGGCAGCACAAGGCCATCGTGGAGGCCGTCGTGGCCGGCGACGAGGATGCCGCAGCCCAGGCGATGACCGACCATCTGCACTCGGTGATCGACGTGCTCAATCGCTGGGGCGACGCCTAGACCAAAGCCTCGGCCAGCGGCGCCAATCGGGACACCTCGACCGGTCCGCGAAATGACCACACGACGATGTCGACGCCGGCCTCGAAGAACTCCGCGGCCTGATCTGCGCAGGCGGCCGGCGATGAATCGACGTCGTAGCCCAGGTGGACCGATCGGGCGATCTCGTTGCTGCTGCGGCCCACCTTCTCGCAGTGGTCCCGCAGGACTTCGTCGAGCTCTGCCCACGCGGCCGGATTCTCGGGGAACGTCATGTCCCACTGGTCGGCGAAGCGGGCCACGGTGCGCAAGGTGCGGGTGCGCCCCTTGCCCCCGATAACGATCGGAACGTGGTCCTGTACCGGCTTGGGCTCGCACCAGGCGTCGGTCAGCTCGAAGAACCGACCCTTGTGATTGGTAGTGGTGTTTCTCAGCAACGAAACGATGACCTCCATCCCCTCTTCGAGTCGGTCGGAGCGATCCCGGAGTTCGCCGAGCGGGATGCCGTAGGCCTCGGACTCCATGAAGTTCCAGCCTGCGCCCATCCCGAGTTCGAAGCGACCGTTGGAGATGTGGTCCAGCGTGGCCGCCATGTTGGCGGTGACCGCCGGGTGGCGATGATGCATGCCGTTGACCATCGCGCCGATGCGGATTCGGGTGGTTGCCTGGGCCAGCGCGCCGAGCATCGTCCACCCCTCGAGGTTGGGGCCGTCGTAAGGCGGGGCCAGCGGATAGAAGTGGTCCCAGTTCCAAGCCGACTCGAAGACATCGATCTGGTCGGCCTCGCGCCACACGTCGAGGAACTCACCCCAGGTGGCGTGATGCGGCGGGGTCTTGATGGCGTGGCGGCCGTTCATGGTCGTACTCCTGGATCAGGGCTGGTCGAGAGATTCGACCCATTCGACACCCATGCCCGCGAGCTTGTCACGGAGACCGTAGAAGTCGAGGCCAAGCTCCCCGGCTTCGAGTCGCGCCCGAGTAGCAGTCTCCTTGTCGAGTCGGGCATTGGACTGCTGGAGCGCCCAGGCTGCTTCCGAGCGGGCGACGACGACGACACCGTCGTCGTCGGCGCAGATCACGTCGCCGGGATTGACGATCTGGCCACCGATGCGGATCATCACGTTCACCGAGCCGGGCGTGTTCTTCACGGTGCCCTGGCACGACACATGCTGCGCCCAGACCGGGAACCGCATCTCGCGGAGATCGGCGGTGTCGCGCACTGCTGCGTCGATCACGAGGCCCCGCACCCCCCGTTGCATCAGGGAGGTGGCAAGCAGGTCACCGAACATGCCATGGGTGGACGGCGCGGTGTTGGCCACGACCAGGATGTCACCGGGTCGGCACTGCTCGACGGCAGCATGGATCATGCCGTTGTCGCCAGGGTGACTGAGCACGGTCACGGCGTTGCCCGCGACCTTCCTGCCCTGCTGGATGGGACGGATCTCGGGGCCGACGTAGCCCCTGCGTCCGATCGCCTCATGGACGGTGGCGGTGCCGATCGGTGCCAACTGGTCGACGAGGTCGAGCTCAGTGCGGTCGATCGACGTGACCACGACGTGGCGGGGTCCGTGGTTGGTGGTCATACCGGTGCTCCCAAGCGCGGGAAGACCCGCCTGATGTTGTGCTCGTAGATCTCGGCACGGTCGTCGGCGGAGATGGATGCCCCGTCGAGATAGATCTTCGTGTCGTCGTAGTAGTTGCCAGTGTCGGGGTCGATACCGCGCACGGCGCCGACCATCTCCGAAGCAAACAGGACATTGTCGACAGGCACGACGTCGACGAGAAGGTCGATGCCCGGCTGGTGGTACACGCAGGTGTCGAACCAGATGTGGTCGAGCAAACCGTCGAAGTCCCACCCCTTGTCCTGGGCCATGCCCTTGAACCGCCCCCAGTGATACGGAACCGCTCCCCCGCCGTGCGGAATGATCCAACGCAGACCCGGGAAGTCCTTCATGAATCCTGACGTGAGCGCCTGCACGAAGGCGGTCGTGTCGGCGCCGAGGTAGTGCGATCCCGTGGTGAAGAAGTGGTCGTTGCAGGAGGTGGAGACGTGGATCATCCCTGGCACGTCGAGTTCCTGCATCTTCTCCCAGAGCGGCCACCAGTACTGGTCCCAGAGCGGCGGGCCGGTCCAGAACCCGCCGGACGGATCGGGGTTGACGTTGCACCCGATGAACCCCATTTCCTCGACACAGCGTTCGAGTTCGCGAACCGATGAGTCGATCGCCACTCCCGGTGACTGGGGAAGCTGGCAAACCGGGGTGAAATTAGCGGGGTAGAGATCACAGACCCGGCGAACGAGTTCATTCTGATGCTCGGTCCAGAACCGGGAGGTGTGCTCGTTGCCCACGTGGTGACCCATCCAACTGGCCCGGGGCGAGAAGATCGTGAGATCGGTTCCGCGTTCGCGTTGGAGTCTCAGCTGGGCGCCTTCGAGGCTCTCGCGGATGGCGTCATCACCGACATCCATGATCCCCTTCTCCCCGACGTGCGAGGGATCGGATTCCACTGCTGCCCGTTGTGCGTCGCGCCACTCGCCGACCGGTGGCGGGGTTGTGGTGTAGTGGCCATGGCAATCGATGATCATCGAGTGCTCCCAGATTGTCGACAATCGTGTGGACAGTCTGACATACTCGGGCGGGACACTGCACACAAGAACGTCTCAGGGGAGAGATGCGCACGAAGGTCGTGATCGTAGGAGGCGGCCCGGCAGGAATGTTGCTGTCCCAGATCCTGCACCGCGCCGAGATCGACCACGTCGTTCTCGAGCGGCAGACTCGCAATTATGTGCTCGGGCGCATCCGCGCGGGCATTCTGGAGTGGAGCTCGGTCGAGGTCATCCGCGCCGCCGGTGTCAGCACTCGCATGGATGCCGAAGGCGAAGCCCACGACCTCGTCAACCTGGCCTGGGGCGGTGAGCATGTGCTTCCGATCCGGGTGAAGGAGCTCACCGGTCGTCAGATGATGGCTTACGGCCAAACAGAGTTGCAGCAGGATCTCTACAACGCGGCCGACGACAATGGCACCTCGCTGCTCTTCTCCGCCGACGATGTCGCCGTAAACGACGTCACAACCGAGTCGCCCCACGTGACCTTCCGCCACAACGGCGCCGACGAGCGGATCGACTGCGACTACGTCGCCGGCTGCGACGGTTTCCATGGCGTCAGCCGAGCAGCAATCCCCGAGGCAGAACGCACCGAGTATGAACGCACGTACCCGTTTGGCTGGCTCGGCATTCTCTCGGAGACTCCACCACTCCCCCATCTCGTCTACACCAATCATGAGCGGGGCTTCGGTCTGTGCAGCACCCGTAACCCGATGCTCAGCCGGTATTACGTGCAGTGCCCGATCGAGGACCATGTCGACGACTGGAGCGACGATCGCTTCTGGTCCGAGCTCAGTGCTCGTCTCCCCGGCGAGGTGGCCGACCGGGTCGTCACCGGTCCGAGCATCGAGAAGTCGATCGCGCCGCTGCGGAGCTTCGTTGCCGAGCCCATGCGCTACGGCAACCTCTTCCTGGCCGGCGATTCCGCCCACATCGTTCCGCCCACGGGCGCCAAGGGCCTCAACCTCGCGGTCTCCGATGTGCACCTTCTGTCTCGAGCGCTCATCGCCCACTACCGAGACGGCGACACGGCACACCTCGACGGTTATTCCGGCGAGGCGCTCGAGCGGGTGTGGGGTTCGGTGCGGTTCAGTTGGTGGATGACCACGCTGTTGCACCGCTTCCCCGACATGACCGACTTCGATCAACGTCTGCAGGAACGGGAGCTGAGCTATCTCGCCTCATCCACCGCTGCCCAGGCGTCGATGGCCGAGCAATACGTCGGCATCCCGTTCGCCAACCCACCGGAAGAGGAGTAGGCCATGGCCCTCGACAAGCCTTACGGGGACGTTCCCGGCACCACCATCTTCGACGCCGACCAGGCCCGGAAGGGGTATGGGCTCAATCAGTTCTGCATGTCGCTGATGAAGGCCGAGAACCGCGACCGCTTCCGAGCCGATGAACGCGCCTACCTCGATGAGTGGGCCATGACCGAAGAGCAGAAGCAGGGGGTGATCGATCGCGACTTCAACGGACTGATCGCCACCGGTGGCAACGTCTACTTCCTCGCCAAGATCGGGGCCACGGACGGGATGTCGTTCGTGCAGATCGTGGCCACGATGACGGAGAACGACGCCGAGGGGCACGCGGCGATGATGGCGGCCGGAGGTCGCCCCATCGACGGCAATCGCTACACCCATGAATGGGAGAGCCGGGCATGAGCGCCCGCATCACCGCCAGCGTCTACACCTCGCATGTACCCGCCATCGGTGTGGCCATGGATCTCGGCAAGACCGAGTTGCCCAACTGGGTGCCCCTTTTTGCCGGCTACGAACCTGCCCGCCAATGGATCACGGACAACCCGCCCGATGCGGTGGTGCTCGTCTACAACGACCACGGCAATGCGTTCAGCTTGGAGATGATCCCCACCTTCGCGCTGGGGATGGCTGCCGCCTACGAGCCGGCAGATGAGGGATGGGGTGCCCGCCCGGTGCCGACCGTGCCGGGGCATCCAGAGCTCGCCGCCCACATCGCGCAATCGGTCATCCAACAGGACTTCGACCTCACGCTGGTCAACGAGATGACCGTCGATCACGGCTGCACCGTGCCGCTTTCGATCATGTTCGGTCAGCCCGAGGAGTGGCCGTGTCCGATCGTTCCGCTCGCCGTGAACGTGGTGCAGTACCCGGTCCCGTCGGGTCGACGCTGCCTCGCCCTGGGGCAGGCCATCCGCGGCGCGGTCGAATCCTTCGATGAGGATCTCAACGTCCAGATCTGGGGCACCGGTGGGATGAGCCATCAGCTCCAGGGCCCACGGGCCGGTCTCATCAATCCCGATTTCGACCACATGTTCCTCGACCGCCTCCTGAATGATCCGGTTGGGCTCTCGGAAATGCCCCACATCGACTACGTGCGGGAGGCCGGCTCGGAGGGCATCGAACTCGTCATGTGGCTGATTGCCCGCGGTGCCATGGCCGACCTCGACGGTGGCCCGGCCCCCCGCGAAGTCCACCGGCACTACCACGTGCCCGCCAGCAACACCGCCGCCGGGATGCTCGTGCTCGACAATCCCTAACGCACACTGGGGACAGACCCCAGCGTGCGTTAGAGATCGACTGAATCCAGGTCCTTGCAGACGAGGACGTTTCCGCGGTAGCCGCCTTCGCGGACTTCGTCGATGAAGGCCTGCTCGTCTTGTTGGGTGACAGGAATCGGAATCAGGTGGGTCAGCATGACGGTCGGGATGGCCAGCTCTTGCGCCAGCGCGCCGATCAACCTGGTGTCGGAGTGGTAGTCGGCGATGAACCGGAGGTGCGGCGGCCGCTCGTTGATCACATCCATCCGCATCGCCTCCTGAACGATCACATCAGCGCCTTCGTAGAGCGGCCGCAGTTCATCACACACGAGTGTGTCGCCGGAGATCGCCACGATCCCATCGGGCGTCTCGATGCGAAACCCGACCGCGCCCTCCACCGGTTCATGACGGACTTGCCCGGCGATCACCCGCACGTCGCCACTCCGCCAAACTTCAATCGGCTCAGGCGGCGTGTCGAAGCCGATGATCTCCAGCCTCGGCTCAGGGGCTCGCTGGTTGTGGGCGGAGCGCACGGCGAGGTCGTCCTGCCAGTGGTCGAGCATGTGTTCGCAGAATCGAACGGTCGGTCCGTTGGGGGCGATGACCGGTAGCTGCTTTGCCGAGTCCTCACTATCGAGAACCCAACGCGTCAGGATCAGCTCCTCCAGACCCAGCACATGATCTGAGTGGTAGTGCGTGAGGAAGACCGCACTGAGGTGTGCGGGTTCCACACCCGCGGCGGCGAGACGCATGACCGTCCCGCGGCCAACATCGAACTGCAGGCGGACATCGCCGCATTCGACGAGGGCACCAGGGCCGGCGCGATCGGGGGTCAGCTGCGGGGTGCCGGTTCCGGTGATCGTGACGGTTGTTGCCATCCGCCCAGTCAAGCACCGTCTGGCCTCGGGCGAGGCGCACATCTATCGTCACCGACGAAGGAGAGAGGTGACAGTCAGATGACACGACCGATCGTGATGGTGCATGGCGCGTGGGGTGGCTCCTACGGGTTCCGCAAGGTCCGACCAATCCTGAGCCGAGCTGGATTCGAGGTATTCACGCCGAGCCTCACCGGCATCGGTGAACGTTCGCATCTCGCCCACCCCGGCATCGATCTGCGCACCCATGTGACCGACGTCGTCAATGCTGTGCTGTACGAGGACCTCGATGACATTGTGCTGCTCGGGTTCTCCTACGGCGGCATGGTGGCGACGGGGGCGCTCGACCACATCGGAGACCGTGTGCACGACCTCGTGTTCCTCGATGCATTCGTCCCTGTCGACGGCGACAGCGCCAATAGTCTTGTCGGCACTCCCACCACCGCCGCGATCGAACTCGGGCAAGGGTCGTTCGTCCCTCCACGGCCGAGAGTGCTCGATGATCCGGACGAGACTGCATGGTCCGATGCTCGCCGGTCACCGCAACCCGTGAAGACGCTCACGGACACGGTTGCGCTCTCGAAACCACTGGAGGCGTGGGACTTCTCGCTGACCTACGTGAAGGCCACTGCCGACCCGAACGAGAGCGTCGATTCGGCCTTCTGGCGCGCCGCTCGGGCCGCCGAGGCGTCGCCGGCGTGGACCTATCACGAGATCGCCACCAACCACCTCATCCCCTTCACCCATCCCGCGGCCCTGGCAACGATCCTTGTCGACCTTGCGTCTTCGTAGAAGACGTGGCCCTAACGCACACTGGGGTCTGTCCCCAGTGTGCGTTAGGGCTGTGCGTTAGAAGGGCGATGTCTCGCCTTCGGGGACGTCGATCTGGTGGGTGTTGAGGAGCATCGAGATCATCGTGTAGTACCCCGATGTGGCGATGAGTTCGACGACCCCGACCTCGTCGAAGTGGGCGACCGCCGCTGCATACGTGGCGTCGTCGACCTGATGGTCCACGTGAAGGGCGCGGCAGAGCCGGTAGCAGGCTTCGTCGCGAGCATCAGCGAAAACCGGCTCGGAGCCGATCTTGATGGCCGCGATCACATCGTCGGGCACACCAGCTTCTCTCGCCATCGGCTCGTGGGCCCACCACTCGAACGGAGCCTGCCAGAACTGCCCGGCGACCAGGATGGCGAGTTCGACGAATCGACGGTCCACGACTGTCTTGCTTCGCACCGACATCCCGACCCGGGCGAGGTTTCGCCCCAGTCCCCCGGCGAGGACCATGGCGTCGAACGGCCCGCCGAGGCGACCGTCATCTCCCAGCCCACGGAGACCGACGACATTGTCGAAATGGCGCCGCTGGCCCTCATCGAGCGATTCGTGGTCGAGCGGGTTCAGCCGGCTCACGAATCGGTCTCGACTGGTCGAGGCAAACGGGAACGCAGCTCCTTGAAGGCCGCGCCACCTTCCTCCGAACGGGTCCACGAGATGTAGTCGGATCGACCCCGTTGACGAAAGAAGGGATTGGAGAAGATGTCAGCCCATTCGGCGACAGGCTTGAGGGCGGCCGACATGGAGTCGTCGTAGCCAACCCAGTTGCGAGCGTGTTCTTCCGACCGGAAGAGGTTCATGTTCGCTCATCTGAAGGGTCGGCTATCGGCCGAACCTCCGATTTCGGCACTCGTATAGCCAACCATCGGCTCCGGCTCGACCGTCACGATTTCCTCGTCACACATCTCCAGGACCATGGCTTCGCCGCAACACAAACACGGCGCCTCGATCGTCACTGTCTTGCCCGGCACGAGCCAGCGAATGGCCGTGGCCTCCAGACCACACTGCGCGTACCAGCCGCCCTGACCGTCGATTGTGACCTGGTACTGGGTGGGCTGCATGTTGAGAGGGGGAAACGATGCGAGAAGATCCGTGCCCGGATGCACCCACCCTGGCGTCATGCCCACGAGCTCGTGCACGAGCTCTCGTGCCGCTTCGATCTCGATCTCGAGCTCAGCCGCAAGCTCGGTGAAGTGCGGGGCCCGCCCGGAGTCGATCACCGCGGACATGATCGCCGAGTAGCCACGGTCGAGTAGTTCAAGCTCTGCCATCACACAGTTCTAGTCGTCGGCCGTCGGCCCATCATCATGCGCGGCGTCGACCTCACAGAGATCAGTGGTGCCGGGCGACGGCATCTCATCGGCACCGACCTGCACGATCGGGCAGGTCACGCCATACAGCGCCTCCGCCACGATGACGCCGGCAATGAGGTTGACGTCCGCTTTGGTGACGACGAGCGCGGCGGGTCCGACACCAAGCCGAAGCGCCTCACCCAGGACGCCGGGAGTTCCCGAAGAGCCTCGCGAGCCGGGCATGGCGACGATCCGGCCGGTCATTGTCTGACCGACCTCGGGGTGGCTTCGATCGATGATCAGACCAGTCTTCGGGTCGAGACCGCCCCAGAAGCTGAGTGGCTCGCTCAGGACAAGCAACCGGCCGGTCGCCTGACCGGCGTGCAATGTGCGACCATCGATCTTCACGCGCCCGCTCTTCGGCCCAGCCGGACTTCGCCGGCGATCGCTGAGGCCACACAGTCGGTAAGACTGGAGAAGACGACGTCGACTTCGAGGATCCCCGGGGCGTAGTACGCCCACTTGGCCGAGTTGGTCATCACCGTGCCGGTCACACCCGTCGCACGGGGCAGGTAGTAGGTGCAGGTGTCGAGCACCACGGCAAATCCCGCGGCCTCGAGAGTCGAGTCCCATCCGCGCAACTGAACCTCGGCCCACACCGATCGACTGGTGGTGACAATGGCGGTCACACTCGGATGCACCGTTGCCTCGCCCAGCACCGCGATCACCTCACCGAACTCGGCAACCGAGAAGTGCGGCGTGCCGAGGCACACGGCATTGACCGGCCCCGTAGTGACAGTCGATAGCCCCCCGAGCGTCGAACGAACCAGCGCCGCATCGACCACGGTCGTTCGCCGCGGTGCCCGGCCACCGGTTGCGTCCGACAGTGTCGGCGCTTCCGGAGTGACCCCGACGACATGAAACATCTCGACGGCGCCGGCGGTGGCTGCAGCGGCGGCGATGGCCTTGAGATCGTCCTCGCCGGCCTCCCGAAGTCCGACGATCGCGGGAACGGCAGCACCCGCCTGCCGACCGAGGATCAGGCCGAGAACGTGCGGCAGCCTCGGATCTTTCAGCTCCTCGTCGGAGAGGCGAAGCTCCAAAAGATGTGTGGCCAATCGGCCCTCGTCAGTGTGAAGGCCCACCAACGGCACCCGTCCGACGATGGCGGCGCTGATGTCGAGCAGGTCGCCGTACTTGTTGGTACGAGCACCGAGGACCGAGTTGAAGAACCCGACCGCGTTCGACTCCGATCCGACGATCTGCTGGCCCAGACCGGGACGCCCTTCGGCCTGCTGGTACGGAGCACAGCTCCACATGGGCGTGCATCCGAGCTGTCGGTAGATCTCCATCAGCCGTTCTGCGCCGGAGACCTCCTCCGGAAAGGACGCCGCCGGGCGCAGTGCCGGCGACGAGCGAGCGATCAGGCTGGCATTCGTGTGAGTTGGCACCGACAGCTGCGCCCCCTCGGCCAGCAGGAACTCGGCGAAGTCGAGCGACAACTTCCCCGAGTAGTGGCACGAGTTGATGTGAGCGAACTCGATCGGAACCAACGCGGTGGCACCGCTCGCCTCGGCCGCGGCGACGATGAGCTGCATGGCGAGCTGCTGTGCCCTGCCATCGTCGCCGGCCAGCCAGTGCTCCTCGGCGCCGGTGAGCTTCATCACGACGAGTGCGCTAGGACCGCGGGTAGAGCGTCTCGGTGTTGCCGTCGACACCGATGATCTGCCCGGAGATGTGCCGTGCGTAGTCGCTGCACAGGTACACGATCAGATCCGCGATCTCTTCGGGATCGACGTAGCACTGCATCGATGTGCCGATTGCATACATGCGTCGCACGACATCGGGATCGAGGTCCTCGTTGGCGGCGTGGTCCCTGATTACACCCTCCATGCGGTCGCCGTTGACGTTGCCGGGCACGATTCCGTTGACCCGGATGTTGTCGGGGCCGAGCTCCATGGCCAGCGACTCGGTGAACCCGCTGACCGCCCACTTCGCCGCGACATACGGCGAGCGGTTCGGGAAGCCGAGGATTCCGGCGGCCGACACCATGTTGATGATGGTGCCGTGCCGCTGGGCCTTGAATACCGGGGCGACCCGCCGGGCGCAATAGAACTGGGCATCGATACACACGGCCATCGTGAGCCGCCACTCTTCGTCGGTGACGTCTTCGACCGGCTTTGTCGGGCCACCGATGCCGGCGTTGTTCACCATGATGTCGAGCCCGCCCGGAAGGATCTCGTCGAAGATCGTGTCGAGCTCCGCTGACTTGGTGACGTCGCACTGCCAAGTCGCGATGGAGTCGGGAAGCGTCGCCAGACCGTTCGGGTCGATATCGCAGGTGAAGACTTCCGCGCCGAGCCGGTCCATCGCCAGCGCCGTCGCACGCCCCATGCCGGCACCACCGGCGGTGATGAAGGCTCGCTTGCCTTCGAGTGAGATCTGCACTGGCTACTCCTGTGGGGTCGGGTTTGGGGTCGGCGTGAACCGGTGGCGATACAGCTCTTCGAAAAGCGGGAGGCTGCGTTCATAGAACTCGAACAAGCGCTGGTTGTCCTCGAGCGGCGCGTACTCGGTGGTCGACTTCTGGATCCCGGTGCTCGCCCTGAGATTGTCGTGCCATGGCCCGGTGCCCTCGCCGTACCAGCTGACTTCGTTGCGGTCGCCCGCCTCCCACTCGAGCGCCTCGGGCTTGTGGACGATTCCGACAGCGTCGCAGTAGGCGCTCGCGGTGCCCGCGGGATCATCCAGCAGGTCACCGGAGTACATCACCGGGGGTGGCGTGCCATCGCGGTCGGCGAGGCGAACGAACAGCCGGTGCAAAGACTCGAACCCGACCTCCTCAAATGTGCAATCGGGCCAGTGCTTGGCGAGACCCTGCACGACCCGCTTCGGGTCACGGATGAGGAAGCTGTGGGTCATGTTCGCAAGTCGCTCCTCGGTGAAGGAGTGCTCGGCCGAATAGGCGAAGTCCTTGACGAAGACGTTCGCGCCGTCGGCACCGTGGGCAGCGTTCAGCGCTGCCCAGGTCGACGCGAAGTTGTGGCCGGGCTTGGCTTCCACGTCGGCGTCACGATCGCTCTGGCGATCCTCGCCGTAGTAGTAGGTCTCGTTCCACGGCTCGTGGAAGCACGTGAAATCGCCGCGCTGGCGCATCATCCATTCGAACGCGGTCGATGTCGATCGTGGCGTTGCCCAGAGTGTGAGGAACATCTACATCGATCCTTGAAGTGAGGTCAGCAACGAGCCGTGTCGGCCAAGCGGCGCTACGCCGAGCGTGCGGAAGATCTGCCAATAGAGCGTGATGTCGGCAGCCAGCACCGGCTTCTCGATGTCGGCCTCGATGTCGGCGGCCAGGGAGACGAGACGTTGCGGCAGGCCGACGGCGTCGCGGTAGTTCGACATGCCGTTGACCAGCACCGCATCGACATCCGGCGCCTGTTCGATTGTGTGGCGCATCGAATCCAGCGCGAGTTCGGCGGGGAAGATCCAGGTGTGGTCGTTCACCTCTTGCTGGGTCTCGTACCAGCCCTGGTCAACGAAGTTGCCATACCAGACCACATCGATGTCGGCGCTGCGCAGGAACCGTACGACGCCATCTCGCCAGTCCGGCCAGAAGTAGACGGAGTTCAGCGCCACCCGTTCGTAACCGTGCGCTTCACATGCTTCGACCAGGGTGAGGCCGGCCATGTGGAACGGGGTCTCGTACCGCTCGCTGACCTCTGCCACAAACGCACGAATGTCGTGCACGTCGGTGCCGTTGGCGTGAACCCAGTTGGTGCCGACCTGCCCGACCACATCGGCCCCGCTGTTGCTCATCGTGTGGACGACTTCTTCCAGGAGATGGAAGTTGTCGGCCCGTTGCCCGAGCTCATGGGCGTATCCAGGGACATGAAGGAGGCGCCCGTGCACGCCGACCGTCTCGGGAGCGATCCGCAGAAAGTCGCTCGGCGCCCCATCGAAATCCATCGGCGGCGCCGTGAACCCAACCTGATGGGGGAAGAGCTTGTGGGCCGGATCCGACCACTTCTCAGGCTTGGTCATCGGGTCCTTCATCGAGAACTGGACGCTTGTCCAGTGCGCAAACCTAGATGGAAGCCAGGATGCTGTCCACGTTCTTGAACTCGTGTACTCACGTATCTCTATGGACAACGTCCGTACACGAGTTCAAGAACGTCAGAGTCCCAGGAACGCCGAGACCTGCTCCATCCGCAGCTCGACGCCGGATTCTTCGCCGGCTTCGGTCATCGCCGGGCGGGTCGACGTGTCGAGTTCCCACACCCACGCTTCGATCTCGTCGAGCCACTCCCCGTAGGCCAGTGCCTCGTTGATCCGCTTCAAGACGAATCGAGCTGCATCGACCGTCGCCATCGGAATATCGATGACACGCTCACTGGAGATGCGGTTGGGTGAATCGGCGACTTCAGGTGCGAGCTCCAACGCACGCTCGACGGCAACGTCGGCGAGAGCGTTGAGTTGCAGTGCCCCAGCTTCTTCCGCCGCCTTCTTCTTGCGGCGGCGCGCCTTCTTCCGTTCGGATTTAGAAAGCGCCTGGGGCTCGTCCATGGACGAACGCTACCGGCCTCGACCACGGACCTTGGGCCCTTCTCGCCCTACGGTGCACTGAGAGACAGTGTCGATGACGCAAGGAGAAGCCGCATGACCATCGAAGACCCCTACGAGCTTGCCGCACAAGCTGCCGCCGCGATCCGTTCGGCAACAGGCATCGACCGGCACGATGTCGCGCTCGTCCTCGGCTCGGGCTGGGCCGGCGCCGCTGATCGCCTCGGCGACGTGGCCGCCGACGTCGAGCTGTCCTCGATTCCCGGATTCCCGCCTCCGGCCGTGGCCGGCCACCGCAACCTGCTTCGCTCGATCGACGCCGGTGGCCAGAAGCTCCTGGTGTTCGGCGGCAGATCACATCTCTACGAGGGCCACGACGCGGCGACGGTCGTGCACGGTGTGCGAACCGCAGCTGCGGCCGGCTGCGGCGCCGTGATCCTGACGAACGCTGCCGGTGGACTCAACCCCGCATGGCCGGTGGGTCAGCTGGTCTTGATTCAGGATCAGATCAACCTGTCCGGTCACTCCCCGATGGTCGGACCGCCGCCGCCCGAGGACCAACCCGGACGCTTCTGTGATCTGACCGAGGCGTACAGCAGCCGTTTGCGCCGGCTCGCCCACTCGGTGGATAGCCGCCTCGCCGACGGTGTCTATGCCGGCCTGATCGGCGGGAACTACGAGACGCCGGCCGAGATTCGGATGCTGGCGACCATGGGCGCCGACCTCGTCGGAATGTCCACGGTTCTGGAAGCAGTCGCTGCCCGTCATCTCGGCCTTGAGGTGCTGGGCATCTCGCTTGTCACCAATCTCGCGGCGGGGCTCTCCCCGGCACCACTCGCTCACACCGAGGTCCTGGAAGCGGCGAAGGAAGCCGAGACCCGGGTCGTCGACCTCATCCGCGGTGTGCTCGCCGGTTTGGCGCCCGAGTGACCACGCTCGACTACTCCGATCCGAGGGCCATCGCCGAAGCATGGCTCGACGCCGATCCGGATCCACGCACACGCGCCGAGATCGCCGAGATGCTCGACGGCGACGCCCAGGTGCTCTCCGACCGGTTCGCGCGCCATCTCGACTTCGGCACCGCGGGGCTCCGCGGCCGCCTTGGTGCCGGCCCCAACCGAATGAACCGTGTCCTTGTCCGTCTTGTCGCTTCGGCCATCGCCGAGGAGCTCTCGGGCGAGACCGACCCGCACGTGGTCATCGGCTACGACGCCCGCCACGGCAGCCACCTGTTTGCGGTCGACACTGCGCGAGTCCTTCTTGCGCGCGGTGTCCGTTGCACGACACTCCCCTACGCCTTGCCGACGCCAGTGCTGTCGTTTGCCGTTCGCTCTCTCGACGCGTCGGCCGGGGTGATGGTCACCGCGAGCCACAACCCCCGCGACGACAACGGCTACAAGGTCTATTGGCGTGGCGGTGCCCTCCTCACCTCCCCGCTCGATCAGTCGATCGCGGCCGCCATTCGGCGAACACCGTTCCTCCACGACTCGGATCTCGCCCCCGAGTCTGATCCGCGCCTCACTCCTGTCCCCGAGCAACTCGTCGCCGACTACCTCGCCGCGATTGGGCGGGGACTCGACCCTTCCGGCAGCCGATCAGCCCGTGCCGTTCACACCGCCCTGCACGGTGTCGGCACCGAGATGGCCACGCGAGCATTCGCCGATGCCGGATTCCCCGCGCTGATCACAGTCGAGGACCAGGCCGAGCCCGATCCCGACTTCCCGACGACACCGTTCCCCAACCCTGAGGAGCCGGGCACCCTCGACCTGTTGCTCGCCCTCGGCGACTCCGTCGGCGCGGACGTCGCCCTCGCCAACGACCCCGATGCCGACCGGCTTGCTGTGGCAATCCCCACGGCGATGGGTTGGCAGAACCTCACCGGCGACGACGTCGGCTGCCTGCTCGCTGATCATCTTCTGCGCCGACCCGCTGAGGATGACCGGACTCCGCTGGTGATCTCGACCACCGTGTCGTCTCGTCTCCTCGCGCGGATCGCCGCGTCGTATGGCGCCGACCACGCCGAAACCCTGACGGGCTTCAAGTGGATCATGGCTGCCCGCGCCGCACACCCCGAGCACCGGTTTGTCTGCGGCTACGAGGAAGCGCTGGGCTACGCCGTCAACGATGTCGTGCCCGACAAGGACGGAGTCAGCGCCGCCTTGGTGATCGGCGAACTGGTCAGCGGTCTCAAAGACCAGGGTCTCACGCTTCTCGACCGACTCGATGAACTCCACGGCACGCACGGCGTTCACGCGACCGGACAGCGGGCGATTCGATTCGAGACGTCGACGGTGAGGGCCTCATCGCAGCGCCAAACCATGGATTGGCTGCGGGCGCATCCGCCGATCACACTGGCCGGCGCCGACGTCCAGGCGGTGCGTGATCTCGCTGCCGGCGAGACCGGGCTTCCGCCGACCAATGGCCTGGTGCTCGAACTGGCCGATGCCAGGCTCGTGATCCGTCCGAGCGGGACCGAACCCAAGATGAAGATCTACGGCGAGGTGATCAGCGCCCCGACGACCGACGTTGCGACCGTGCGTGCTGAGGCCCGCGCAACACTTCGCCGGCTCCTGGATGCGGCAGTGAAACTCGTGACGTCCTTCGATCTCCCACCGACCGATCTCGACGAGGGGCCCGACCCTCGCCTCGGGGAAGTGTTCGCCCGACGATCGACGGGACGAGCGCGAGTCGATGATCTCTCCCTCATCGTTCGCTGTATCGACCTCACCACACTCGAAGGCAACGACACGGCGGCGAAGGTACGGGCGTTGTGTGCCCAGGCCCGCCGACCCGACGTCTCCAACCCCACCGTCGGCCCTGTCGCTGCCGTGTGCGTCTACCCGGAGCTCATCTCACTCGTGGCCGAGCTGACCAGCGGCACCACGATCGCCGCGGCCAGCGTGGCCGGCGCCTTCCCCACCGGGCTCTCCGCGTTGGACGTGCGACTCGCCGATATCGAGAGTGCAGTCCTCAGCGGCGCCGACGAGGTCGACATCGTGCTGAACCGGTCGGCCATGTTGCAGGGCCACGTCGAGCAGGTCGCTCACGAGCTCGAAGCGTCGCGGGCTGCGGCGGGCGACGCTCATCTCAAGGTGATCCTCGAGGTCGGCGAGCTCGACGGTGCGCAGATCAGCGCGGCGGCTCGGCTCGCCATGGATGCCGGCGCCGATTTCATCAAGACGTCGACCGGCAAGTCAGCGGTGAGTGCAACTCCGGACGCTGTGTGGCTGATGGCCGAGGCCATCAGGAGCTACGCCGACGAGACGGGCCGCAAGGTCGGACTCAAGATCGCCGGCGGAGTTCGTAGCGCCGACGATGCACTTGCGTACCTCAGCATCGTTCGCGAGATCCTCGGCGACGCATGGTTGACGCCGGACCTCTTCCGCTTCGGTGCATCCAGCCTGCTCGACGCGGTTGTTGCCGAGCTCGACACCGCGCGGACCTGACCGCCCGGCACCGTCCGCTCAGGCCTTCAGCCGGGCGACCTCGCCGAGAACGTGTTTACGGTGGTGCTCGAACACCATCATCGTCTGCTCGTCGACCACCCCGTCGAACCCCGCGATGTGATCGAGTACGAGCGTCCGCAACTCAGCAATCCCCGGCACGCTCACGTGGACGAGCAGGTCGTAGGGGCCGGTGAGCAACGTGACGGCTACGACCGGTTCGAGCTCCCACAAGCTCTCGACGAAGTTCCCCACGAGGTCTCCCGTCTTTGGCGACAGGCGCACCGAAATCAACGCCTCGATGTCTCGACCGAGCGCCGCTGGGTCCACTTCGGCGTGATAGCCGCGGATCGCGCCACTCGCCTCGAGTTCGCGAACCCGGGCCAAGGTGGTGGACGGCGCGAGACCGACGGCCGCAGCCAACGCCTTGTTCGAACGCCGCGCATCTGACTGAAGTTCAGCCAACAAACGTCGATCAACCTCGTCGATATTCGTCATCTCGCTCATTTCCGCATCATATCTTCGGAGTGGTTGCTGATCGAACGTATCTTCAGCCAATATCGATGAATGACCGACATCACCGACTACCGCCTCGAGGATCGCTACGACGCTGACACCGGGCGTGTCCTTCTCACCGGAATCCAAGCGCTGACTCGCATTCCCGTCGATCAGCTTCGAAACGACCGTCGCCACGGGCTCAACACCGCGGCCCTCCTCTCCGGCTATCCCGGCTCACCGCTCGGCGGACTCGACCTCGAGATCGCCCGAGCGGTACGACAGGTCAAGGACCTTCCGATCGTTCACCAGCCCGCCGTCAACGAAGAACTCGCCGCGAGCGCGGTGATGGGATCGCAGCTCGCCTCCACCCGACCCGACGCACGCTACGACGGCGTCGTCGGCATCTGGTACGGCAAAGCCCCGGGACTCGACCGCGCCACCGATGCCCTCCGCCATGGCGTGTTCGCCGGTTCCTCCCCGAAGGGCGGCGCCCTCGCCGTGGTGGGCGACGACCCGATGGCGAAGTCATCGACCATGCCGTCATCGTCGGATGCGGCACTCGTCGACCTCCACATGCCGATCCTCTATCCCGGCACCTCCGCTGAGTGCCTCGAGCTCGGACTTCACGGTGTCGCCATGAGCCGAGCATCTGGCCTGTGGTCGTCACTCAAGGTCGTCACTCCGGTGGCTGACGGTTCGGGCACCGTCGACCTTCCCGTCTTGGAGCGGCAGCCCGTGATGCCCACGATTGAGATCAACGGCACCCAGTGGGCGAGTCGACCCAACGCCGTCTTCCTGGGCCCTCGCATGGTGGAGGTCGAGCGAGAGTTCCGCGAGGTCCGGCTCGAACTTGCGCATCAGTACGGCGTGCAGAACAACCTGAATCGTGTGACCGTCGACTCGCCGGACGCGTGGATTGGCCTGGTCGCCACCGGCTTCACATACCACCAGCTCCTGGAGGCACTGCGGCGGCTCGGCCTGCCGGATGAGGCGTCCATCGGGGAAGCCGGCATTCGTCTTCTCCATCTTCGGATGCCCGTCCCGTTCGACCGAGACCGCATCCGAGACTTCGCTCGTGGTCTCGATCAGGTGCTGGTGATCGAGGAGAAGAACCCGACCCTGGAATGGCTCATCAAGGATGCGCTCTATGCGATGTCAGAGCGCCCCGTGGTCCTCGGCAAGACCAACGAGGACGACTCGGCGTTGATGCCGAGCTTCGGTCGACTCGACGCCGACACGATTGTGACCCCTCTGCGATCTCGCCTCTCGACCCGGCTCGAAACCCGCCTCAAGCCGCTGGAGCAGGCTGCACCGAAGGCCCCACGCGAACGGATTCCGCTCACCGTGAATCGCACTCCGTTCTTCTGTTCCGGGTGCCCTCACAACTGGGGGACGAAGGTTCCCGAGGGCATGCTGGTCGGTGCCGGCACGGGCTGTCATGGCATGTCCCTGCTGATGGACGCGGAGCGAGTGGGCGAAACCATCGGCATCACCGCGATGGGCAACGAAGGCGCGCACTGGATCGGGATGAGTCCTTTTGTCGACACACCCCACATCGTGCAGAACTTCGGCGACGGCACGTACTTCCACTCCGGCCAGCTTGCGGTGCAGGCGGCGATCGGAGCCGGGGCGAACATCACGTTCAAGATTCTCTACAACGACACGGTTGCCATGACGGGCGGGCAGGAGGCCTCCTTCCGAGTCGGCGTTCCCGAACTCGTGCGCATCCTCGACGCCCAGGGCGTCGCTCGAGTGCTGATCACCACCGACGAGCTCGACGGCTACGAGCGCAACGGGCTGCCCCCGGGCTGCGAAGTCTGGGATCGGACTCGCATCCTGGAGGCCCAGGAGGTGCTCAGCACCGTTCCTGGAGTCACCGTACTCATCAACCACCAGCCCTGTGCCGCGGAGCTGCGGCGAGACCGCAAGCGGGGCCGAATCGAACGACCCCGCACCCGAATCGTGATCAACCATCGCATCTGTGAGGGGTGCGGTGACTGCGGAGACAAGAGCAACTGCCTGTCGGTCCAGCCGACCCAGACCGCACTCGGCCGCAAGACACAAATCGATCAGGCGACATGCAACTTCGACTACTCGTGTGTGGAGGGTGACTGCCCCGCGTTCATGAAGGTGGTCGTCAGCGACACGCACGCCGGGAGCGCAGAGCCGCCGCCGCTCGACGAGCTACCTCAGCCGACGCCGCGCACGGATCTCGGCGATCGCGTGGCCATTCGACTGGCCGGGATCGGAGGTACCGGCGTGGTCACCGTGGCCCAGGTGCTGTCGACCGCCGCCATGTTCGATGGTTGGGATGTGAACGGGCTCGACCAGACAGGTCTCTCCCAGAAGGCGGGGCCGGTCGTCTCCGATGTCGTCCTGACTCGCGCCGGCATCCCCACTTCCAATCTCGTGGGCGCCGGTGAAGCGGACACTGTTCTCGCCTTCGATGCCCTGGTCGCTGCCGGCGACGGAGCTGTCGCCGCGGTGGGCGAACGAACCCGGCTGATCGGCTCGTCGGCTGAGGTTCCCACCGGAGCGATGATCAGCTCCCCCGAGATCGGCTACCCCGAACTCGATCAGGTGCTCGGGCGGATGCCCTCGTCCGAACCAGGGCTCTGGATGGATGCCGTCGGTCTCACCGAGGCTCTCCTCGGCGACGCAGCCCCGGCAAACATCTTGATGCTCGGCGTCGCCGTGCAATCCGGTGCCATCCCCGTCTCTCCAGCAGCAATCGAGCGAGCCATCGATCTGAACGGCGTGGCCGTCGCCGCAAACCTTGCCGCGTTTGGCTGGGGACGCCGCTGGGCAGTCGATCCGGACGGAGTCTCCGCCGCGCTCGTCGAACGCAACGATGCCGGCCTACGCGTTGTGGTTCCGGCATTGCCTGAGGCGCTGGCCCGACGCGTCGAGGCATTGGGCGACGACGACCTTCGAGCCGACGTCGCGCTACGGGCTGCGGATCTCGTCGGCTACCAAGGCTCCGCCTACGCGGAGCGCTACCTCGACGTGGTCGAACCAGTCGCTCGAACGAAGGGCGCCGACGGCCTTGCTGCCGCGGTTGCTCGATCCCTCCACAAGCTGATGGCGTACAAGGACGAATATGAAGTGGCCCGGTTGATCGTCGGACCCGAGGCGAAGGAGGCGGCCGAGTCCGTCGGCGGTTCTGGCGCCAAGCCAGTCGCCATGTTGCACCCCCCTGCGCTTCGCCGATTCCGAAGCAAGAAGATGGCGTTCGGTCCCGCAACACGACCAGTCCTTCGAGCTCTCGCCGCGAGTCGGGGCCTGCGCGGTACGAGGTTCGACCCGTTCGGCCGGTCGACGCTTCGTCGGCTCGAGCGCGAGCTGATCACCGAATACATCTCCACAGTCGAGACATTGCTGTCGAATCTCCGGCCGCACAATCTGGACGACGCGGTGGCGATCGCCGAGCTACCGGATCAGATCCGGGGCTACGAAGACCTCAAACTGCGCCGGATCGACGACTACCGGGCAAGTTTGGCCAGCGCGATGGCGAATCGCTCGACCTGACCCGGGTCCGTTGCCCATGAGGTGACCAGCCGGATGACGGACTGGTCACCGGGCCGTGGCTCCCACACATAGAAGGCGAACTGCTCCTGCAATGCTTCGATGACCGGGTTGGGTAGCAACGCGAAGACCTGGTTGCTCTCGGTCTTGGCGGCCAGCTCGAAACCGGCGGCGGTAACTCCGGCGGCAAGGGCGCCCGCCGCCCCGTTGGCCTCGTTCGAAGCCCGCTCGAATAGCCCGTCGGTGAACAGCGTTTTGAACTGCAAACCGAGTGCTCGACCCTTCGCGAGTAGCGCTCCCCGCTGCTTGATGTGGAAGTCGAAGTCGTCAGCGAGGCTCTCGTTCGGCAGCACGATCGCTTCGCCAAAGAGGGTCCCGGCCTTTGTGCCGCCGATCCAGAACACATCGGCCAGAGCGCTCAGGTCGGCAAGAGTCAGCCCGCCGGCGCGATCTGACGCAAGGGCCACGCCGAGCCGGGCACCATCGACCAGCAACAACAGGTCGTGGGTTCGACACACATCCCGTAGAGCCACCATCTCGTCGCGGGTGTAGACGGTGCCGAACTCGGTCGCGTTCGAGACATAGACGAGGCGGGGTCGGGCCATGTGCGGGAACTGTCCGTTGGCCGCGACAGCGGCATCGACGTCGGCAGGAGTCAGCTTCCCATCGGCCGACGGCATGGTGATGATCTTGTGCCCCGTGGCTTCGATGGCTCCGGTCTCTCGCATGACCATGTGGCCGGAGGCGGCCGAGATGACCGCTTCGTGCGAACGCAGGACAGCTGAGCAGATGATGAGGTTCGCCAGGGTTCCCCCACCGACGAAGTAGACCGGCACCTCCGGGCGACCGCATTCGTGGGCGATGAGCCTGCGAGCCTCCATCGAGTACTCGTCGTTGCCGTATGCCGTCTGCTGAGACAGGTTGGTCTCGCTGAGTGCGGCCAGGATCTCCGGGTGACAGCCTTCGCTGTAGTCGTCGAGGAAGCTGTAGATCGTCATGATTCGAGAAACCTACGTGCTCGACTACGAGCGCTCAATGTGGCCTTGATTTCGCCCCTACTTGATCTCCCAGATGTGTTGGCCGTTCGAGCCGGCGTTGGTCGCAGTGGCCGAAAGGGAATGCGACCCGCCATTGACCAGTGCGCGGCTGGTCAGCGATCCGGGGAGTTGAAACGAGCCTTCGGCGCTACCCGTGCCGTTCGACCAGCCGGCGACGGCCGGTGTTCCCCCGAACCCACCCTCGCCGTCGCTGGCGTCGCCTGTCTCCCACTCGATGAAGTCGTAGAGGAACACGATGTCGAAGGCGCCCGGTCGTACATCGTCACGTTCGATGAGATACAGCGAGAACGAGTTGAGCAGCTCGGTGTGCTCGTCGTAGTAGCCGACGGAGTCCCACGAGACGCAGAAGGCATCGGCGTCGCCGACCTTCGCCGGGCCGTACCGCACTGTTCCTGCGCCACGCGTGTCGACGTCGGCGAAGAAGGGCGCAATGATCGCCTGCTCACTTCCGGCGAGCGCAAATGGCGTGAAGGTCGAGAGGCCCTCGTCGAATGTGACGTTGCCATTGTTGTTGACCCACATCGTCGAGAACTTCTGTCCATAGAAGTCGAGCTCGAAGGGAAGCTCCACCTCGGGGCTGAACCCGTCATCGTTGGGCGCAACCTGCCCAGCGGAGCAGTCAAGGGCCTGCGGGGCCGGTTCCTCCACTTCCGGGTCGCAGACATCGCCGAGCTTGTCGTTGTCGACATCCTCCTGGTCGGCATTCGCAACTCCCGGACAGTTGTCGAGCGGGACTGTCGCGTCGGGCCACGGCGCGTAGTCGGGCCATCCGTCTTCGTCGGGGTCATTGGCGTAGACCACCGTCACGTCGCGAATGATCCGGTCGAGATCGGTGTCGGCCTCGAACAAAATCCTTGTGGCCCAGTGGAGACGATCGACCCCCGCCACATCGGCCAGCCCACCCGAAGGACGAGCAAAGGGCGTCACTTCGAGCCGACTCAACGCGAGGGTGGCGAGCTGTTCGTCGATCAACTTGTCGGGGTTGTCCTCCCCGGGGTTGCCGTAGCCCTTGGGGCAGAAATCGATGGCATCAGTAACTCTCAGGTGGAGGTCTGCGACCATCGAGACCTTTGTGATGACGCCGCGCTCGTTCGCCTCGGGCACGATCTCCACGGTGCCGGTGAATAGGCGTTCGTCGGGGACATCTCGGCCCAGGATGAATGCCTTTCCCGGGCCGCCGGCCAGATTCCCGGGTGTGCTGTAGATCTCGCCGAAGTTGATTGCTCGGAATCCACGCTCGGGATCCTGGTCCTGCACCCTGAATGTCGCCGGCGACGCCGGAGCTTGCAGCTCGGGGAGGCCGACTTCGAGCAGGCTATCCAGCAAGACATTTGCGAAGGCGAGAGTCTCAGGGGCCTTTCGGAACTCGTCGGCGGCCGAGTTGGCCGACTTTCGTTCGTCGCTCTCCGGCGCAGCGGTCAAATAGGTTGCGTACATCAAGCTCGAGGTACCGCTGATCTTCACCGCAAGGAATGGGATCAGGAAGTTCTTGAGGAACTGGTCGGCCCCAAACGCCGTGACTTGGTTGAATTCGGTGCACAAGGCCGCCTGCCCGCCCCACTTGTTCCAAGGACCGTCAGGCAGAAGGCGGAGTTCGAGCCCATGAAGGGTGGTGATCTCGGTGGACACCAGTTCGCCGTCGACTCGTTCGTCGAGGTCGTGCAGCTCAAGGGTGTCAGGGTCGAGCCCAACGAGGTCGATGTCGGCCGGCTCGAGGCCGTAGCCGGCCGGGTCGTAGGAGACCGAGATCGGTCGCTCGAACGTCAACCCGGTCGGCGACAGATCGACGATCGGGAATCCGATCGTGTCCTTCATACCGGTGGGCCGCAGCGTCGTGGCATGGATGAGCGTGGGTTCGATGACAGCACCGGCAGGGATTTCAACGCGCCAACCGTCGCCCTCGATCGTCTCACCCTCGGGTCCGACCTCGACTGGCTCGGCCAATCGTGTCAACGGAGTGACCCCTGCATCGCCGAGTCCCTCCCGAACGTGTGCCTCGCCGATCCCGGCGAGATGACCGTCGGCAAAGACCTGGAACAACAGCCAGCCGTCAGGCACGTCGCGGAGCCGGAACGATCCGTCGCTTCGGCTGGTAGCGGTGATGGACCCGTAGGAGATTCGGGCTCCCGCGATCGGTTCGCCGTCATCGCTCGATCTGACCGTCCCGACGACGACGCCCCTTGCCTGATCGATCTGTTGGTCGACGACAGCGGTAGCGCTCAGGTCGCTCGAGCCATGCATCCGGACCTCGAGAGTGTTGCTGGTATCCGGTCGGAGGCCGACCTCCATCTCGAACGTGCCGTCGAGGCCGATGGCCGTGGACAGCGGCATCATCCCCCCGGTGACCATGATCAATTCATCGGGAGGGCCGGTGCCGGTCACCGTCACGCTCGCCGACACCGATTCTTCCGGTACGTCGATGACGACGTCGGTTCCGGACCCGCGCCACCAGAGCACCGTGATGGCCGTCGCCACCAGCACAACGCCGGTGGCAACCACCACCTTCCATCGAACGGGCCCACTGACTGACCGCTGCGTCACACCACGAAACCTAGTGCGTCCACTTGTGCGATGGCCGAGAGGTCGTATTGGGTGACGCCCCGTTGGCGTCGCGCTGGTCAGGCGTGCACGGGTTCGGCGACGTATCGCAGGTAGGGCAGCGGCGCGTCCCAGCCGTCGGGGTAGCGGTCTGCGGCGGCGTCGTCGGTGACCGAGGGCACGATGATCACGGCGTCGCCGTGCTGCCAGTTGGCCGGGGTGGCGACCTGCTGTTGAGAAGTGAGTTGGCAGGAGTCGAGCAATCGGAGGATCTCGAGGAAGTTGCGTCCTGTCGTCATCGGGTAGGTCAGCGTGGCCTTGATCCTCTTGTCGGGTCCGATGATGAACACTGAACGGGCGGTGGCGTTGTCCATCGCAGTCCGGCCCTGGGCGGAGTTCCCGGTGTCGCCGGGCAGCATGTCGTACAACTTCACGACCTCGAGGTCGGGGTCGCCGATCAGCGGATAGTTCACCGCACATCCGGTCGCGAGTTCGATGTCGGCTGACCAAGCGACGTGGTCGGAGACACCGTCGACGCTGATACCGATGATCTTGCAGTTCCGGGCATCGAATTCCTCCTTGAGGCGGGCGACGGCACCCAGTTCGGTGGTGCACACCGGTGTGAAATCCTTGGGATGCGAGAAGAGCAGTGCCCAGCTGTCGCCGAGCCAGTCGTGGAACTGGATCTTGCCGTCGGTTGTGTCGGCCAGGAAGTCGGGGGCCTCGTCGTTGATTCGAAGAGTCATGATTTCGGTTCTTTCTCGTGTTGTGCGATATCGCTCGACGCGGTGCCGAACGAATGGAGACCACGAGGTTCGGTTCGCGATCACCGAGTACAGGTATCGCACCAACAGGTTCCGATTCGGTAGACAACCGGTAGACGAGTGAGTACAGGCGGTCGAGGCGCCGTCCACTGCAGATTGGCCCTCCGGCTGGCGCTCCGTGTCCCCAGCCACCCCGCCGCGGCCTCGGCCATCTGTCGGGCGGCCATATCACTTCGAGCCGATGTCGCATACGGTGGTTCCGGCACCGTGGGGAGCCGGTAGACACGTGGTTGACGGCCTGAGTAGCGAATCTGTTTTGGACACCTCTCATCCGATCGAGGTGTCGATCCTTGGACCTCTCGAGGTTCGTCGTGCTGGCGCGGCCATTGAATTGCCCGGCCGTCGCCACCTTCAGCTGCTGGTGAGCCTCGTCCTCGACCGAGGTCGGCCGGTTGCCACCGAAACGCTCGTCGACCGTCTTTGGGGCGAGTCACCGCCGTCGTCGGCAACCAAGACCGTGCAGAAGTACGTATGGGAACTGCGACGGGTACTCGGCTCGGAGGTGGGTGGATTCCTGGCCACCGAAGGTCGGGGCTACGTGCTCCGCCTCGATTCCGAAGCGGTCGACGCGCAGCGGTTCGAGTCGCTGGTCGCCGCGGCGCGGCAACTTCCCGCCGCCGAGGCCGTGGAGGTCCTCCAGGAAGCGGAGGACCTCTGGAGGGGTTCAGCGCTCGAAGGCTTCGCTCACCTCGATGAGGCGAGGCCAACCGCGATGGGGCTGGAGGAACTCCGCCTCTCTGCGACACAGCGGCGCTTGGGTCTTCTCCTCGAACTGGAGCGCCATCTCGACGCTCTCGCCGAGTTGGAGCAGTTGACGATCGAACATCCACTCCGCGAAGAGCTGTGGGCTCACTTGATGGTGGCACGTGCTCGCAGTGGGCGACGGAACGACGCTCTTGCGGCGTTCCAGCAGATCCGTCACCAGCTCGCCCACGAGCTGGGCATGGAACCGTCATCGCGGCTTCGCGAGCTCGAGGCCAAGATCCTCGACGGCAGCCTGGCGCTCTCCGAACCAGATTCGGGAGGCGGAGTCGGCCGAGCGGCCAGGCTCCCCTACGCAGTCAGCACATTCGTCGGCCGAGCCCAGCTTCTCGCCCAGCTCGAAGATGAACTCGCGGTCGCCCGACTCGTCACCCTGACTGGGCCGGGGGGCTCGGGAAAGACCCGTCTCGCGATCGAACTCGCACGCTCCCTTCTGCCTGCTTACGGCGAGCGGTGGTTCGTCGATCTGTCCGCCATCGAGACGCCTGACCACGTCCTGACCGCGACCGCCGATGCTCTGCGTCTCCCCAAGCAGCCGGGAACCGATGTCGCCGTTCTCGTGGAGGAGGCCATCGGCGATCGGAAGGTGGTCTTGATCCTCGACAACTGCGAGCACGTGCTCGACGCGACCGCTGCGGTCGTCGGGAACCTGTTGGCGAGTTGCTCCAATCTCCGCGTGCTGGCCACCAGCCGGGAATCCCTGGGGCTTGCCGGCGAGCACAGCTGGCCTGTCCCTCCGCTCGACGTGCCGTCGGGGCCTGACGCGGCCGCCGATGTCCGACACTTCGAAGCAGTCGAGCTCTTCGTGGCCCGGGCCCGGGAAGCCGACCCGTCCTTCGAGCTCGACGACCGGAACAAGACGGCGGTCATCGACATCTGCACACGGCTCGATGGCCTGCCACTCGCGCTCGAATTGGCAGCCGCTCAGTTGCGGGCCATGAGCGCGATGGACATGGCCGATCGGATCGACGACCGCATGCGCGTCCTTGGTTCGAGTACCCGCCGCCCAACACGCCATGCGACACTGCAGGCGGCAATCGACTGGAGCCACGCGCTGTTGACCTCCGCTGAGCAGCGGGTGTTCGAAGGCATCTCGGTCTTCCCCGGTTCCTTCGATCTCGCCGCCGCTACCGCGGTCGTCGCCGACGAAGACATCGGGCATGCGGCGGTTGTCGGCCTTCTGGGTCGCCTGGTGCAGCAGTCGATGGTGGTCAAAGCCGACGACATCACGGGCCGCGGGAGGTATCGCGTCCTCGAGACGCTGCGAACGTACGGACGGGAAATTCTTGCCGACGGCGAAGAAGTCGGCCACCGCCGGGCCGCCCATGCCCGCCACTTCGCGCAGATCGCGGAGCGCATCGCCAATCCAAAGCCGAGCGACGGTGACTCCTGGCACGCCGGCCTACTCGCCGACTACCACAACCTGATGGCGGCACTGGAGTTTGCCGTCGAGCACGATATCGAGCTCGGGGCCCAGCTCGTGTACGCGCTCTCCAACCTCTGGAGTCGCACGGATCAGGTCGTCGATGGTCTTCGGTACGTGGACCCGCTACTGAACCGGCCGGACCTCTCACCTCCGATGCGGGCCCGCGTCCAGTGCTGTGCCGCCGAGCTCCGCTCCGAACACGGTGAGGCCGTCATCGCAGAGAGGGAGGCGACCGAGGCGCTCGCCACCTTCGAGAGCATCCGGGACGAAGAAGGCAAAACGCGGGCGCAGTTTGCGCTGGGCCGGGCCCTCGCGAACAGTGGCCACTACGAGCAGGGCGAGGCCCTGATGAAGCGGGCACAGGGCTCCTTCGCCGCAACGGGAAGCACCCGTTGGGCGAGCAGCACCCACGCACTCGGCTCCATCAGGCTTAGCCAGGGTGAGTATGAGGAGGCGGAGCGAGAATTCAAGGAGGTGCTGATCTGGGCCCGGCGCCATGGTCTCGCGTACACGAGAGCGAAGGCCGAGTGGCTGCTCGGCGTGGTGGCGCTGCGCCGGGGTCGATTCACCGAGGCACGCAGTCTCTGCGACCGCGCTCATGCGGCCTTCGTTGACCTCGACGACCGCTCGGCGGTGGCGCACGTGGGGGTGACACTCGGCGACATCGCCCGGCTCGCCGGTGATCGAGAGGCCGCTCGCAAATTCTACGACGCCGCGTATCCGGCCCTCACCGATATCGGCGACCGGCGGTGCACGGCATCAGCCATGAAGAACCTGGCCGACCTGGAGCGTCACCGCGACGCCCGCCGCGCCGCGGAGCTCTACATGGAGTGTCTCGAACGTCGTCATCTTCTGGGTGACCGCGCCGGCGCTGCTGAAGCTCTCGAGGGGCTCGCCTGTGCGTTCTGCGACGCCGCCGACCTCACTGGGGCGGCCACCATGCTCGGGCAGGCCGAGACGATTCGTCGAGCGACGGGCTCCATCGTGCCCGACGCGGAGCAGGCGGTGATTGCGCAGGTCCGCGTCGAGGTTGCCGCCGGACTATCGCCGGCCGAAATGGCCGCGGCCGGGTCCGCCGGCGCTGGATTGCCGCTCGATGAGGCCGTTGTTGTCGCCCGAGCCCTCGTGGACGGCGCTTCGGCTGTCTGACCTCACCTCTCTACCGGTCGTCACATCTAGGCCTCTCTTGCCGGGGTCCATTCCAGCGGAGGTTGTGCAGACCAGCGATGGAACCGTTGCAGACCCTGCCGTTGCCCGAGGATCCAGTCCTGGCTCAGTGCGCGTCCGCATTGAACGATGCCGGCCACTGGGCCTTGGTTCTCGACTCGAGCCGGCGGTTGGTGTTCGCAACCGACGAGGTGCGCCTCGGCCATGGGGATGCCGGGGCATCAGCATCGGTGCCATTGAGACTCGACAGGTGGCGTGGTTCCCAGCATTCGCCACCGCGACTGACAAAGCTCGCCGTGACGCTCCCTCCATCGCCGGGTGCGAGCTATGACCACCGAGTCGATGCCGCACTCCGCGCTGACATAGGCCGCCTAGCTCAGGGTCACGTTCTCGGACATAGAGACCGGCTCCGCGGGTCGTTCGTGGAACGTGCGCATGCGTACGACGCCTGTCTTTGTGTTGGCTTCGAGGCGGCGATCGTCACCGAGATCGGCGGGGCGTGGGAGCGAGACTCCTGCCAGCCGACCGGCGATGGCATGCACGATTACATCGTCGTCCCACTTGCCCAACGCTGGCTCTCTGTGAACGACTGTGGAGTCCAGGTCGTTGGGGACCCTCGTGTGTGACACATCATCGGCGAAGAAATCGTGGGTGCTGACATCGACCCAGTCGCCCACCTTGTCTGCGCCGCGATCGAGGGCGTTGCGGGTGACGCGGTCGACATAGTCGCGCGCGGCGTCGGGGTCGCTGGTGGTGGCAGGGTCGAATATCGTCCGTGTCGTCGATGAGGGTTCAGGGTTGGTTTCCGAGTCACGCTTTCGCACCCACATGAAGTAGAAGAACGTGATTCCGCCAACGGTTGCCGTCGCGATGATCACCGGAACCCATGCGAACCCGTCGCCCGGGTCGCCTTCGGGGTCGTTCACATCGATGGCGATCTCCGCTGGGCCGGTATCGGCCGCCGCGGTTTCGTCGGTCTGCGACGTATCGGCGACGTCGTCGCTTGTCTCGGTTGTTGTTTGGTCGTTGTCTTCTGTTCCTGGGGTCGTCGCGGTCTCGTTGTCGGCTTGGAGCGGATCGTCGGTGTCTTCCTGGTCTGGAGTTTCTCCGGATTCGCCCGTTTGCAGGAAGGTGGCAAGCGTGGCGATCTCAGGGTTGTCGGCGATCTCTTGGGCGACGGTGTCTCTTGGGGTTTGTGCGAGCGCCGGCTGCATCAGTGGGGTAGCGGCGCCGGCCAGACTTTCCAGGAATCCAGGATCAGCGGGAGAGGTCGTAGTGCCGGAAAAGTAGGCTTTCCATTCCGGCGAGAAGGGCCCGGCAAAGATCACCAGCCATTCGCCGGTTGGCAGAACCGAAGCCCCGACGAAGAAGGGGTTGGTGAACAGGTCAGGTTGCAGTGAAGCGTTGGTGACGGCGTAGACCGTGCCGTTCTGGGGCCCGAACACTACGGCCACCTGTCGACTCGTCCCGGTCGTTGCTGCGGTGGCGAGCGTGTTGTGGCTCAGCTGAGGTGCGCCCTGGTCGACGAACGCGATGCCGAGTTCGCCGACCGCTGTTTCGGGGAGAGGTAGCGCGAATCTGAGACCCCAGAAGTGGGTTTGGCCGACCGTGTTGTCGAACGTCTCGTCGCCTTCGGACAAAACCTCGACTCCGAGTGCTCGCCGCAGGAGTGGGTAAACCTCAGAGGGTGGCGCATCCCAGAGCCCGTGGATGACGCCGTTCAGTTTCGCAAAACCGCTCTCGAGAGGCGTGCCGTCAGTCTGGGAGACCTCTTCGTAGGGGTCGACGCCGGCACCGAAGAGTGAGTGGGCGACCACAGCGAACGCTTCCTCGTCGGTGAGCGGTTCTTGGGCCGATAGCTGTGGAGCCACCGCGATCAGAGCCAGGGTCGCGGCCGCAAGAAGACATATGAATTTGCGCATGGCCGCACTCTTGCCATGGGTCGCCAGCGAGATGACAGCGAACACTGGCTCCTCAGTGTTCGGAACATCTCGCTGGCGATCCGCTGGCGCTGTGCTGGCTACAGTCGAGCCATGGTGGAGGCAGTCGGCGTGTCGGACAAGAGGCGATCCCTTGTCGACCGGCCGCGCCTCGTGTCGCGCCTTGTTCGACGCTTCGAGCAGCGCCTCACGATCGTCGTGGGCGGTGGAGGGGCGGGGAAGACGACTCTGCTCCACCAGGCCGTGCAACAAGAACGCATCAACCTCGATGTTGTCTACACGTGTACCCGAGTCGACCGAGATCCAGAGCGACTTTTGTTCCACCTCCACGAAGTCATCAGCTCGGCGCTCGGCATTGAGGCGGCCACTGGGGACCCGTGCGACGCGATCGCAGAGTTGGTGCTGGCTCAGTCGCCGCAGCACGTCTGCCTGATCATCGATGACGCTCATCGCCTTGATCGCTCCCGCGCCATCGACGAACTGCTGGAGCGGCTACCGAGCAACGGCCATGTCCTCCTGGCCGGGCGTCGACGTCCCTCGGTCGACACTGCCAGACTCGACGCTTCGGGGAATCTCACCGAGATCACCCAGGCCGACCTTCTCATGACCAGCAACGAACAGGTCCAGTTCGCGAACCTCCGCGGCGTCGATGTTGCGCTGCTCGAGGGGGCCGAGGGGTGGCCGGCGTTTGTCGAACTTGCGTCTGCGGGCTCCCAAGTGCGGTCCCGTCGCTATCTTCAAGAGGAGGCGCTTCGCGATGTCGACGCGGCAACCCGCGCCGACCTCGCCGCATTTGCATTCGTTGGCGGTGGCGACGACGCGATCGCTCGTGCCGTCGCCAACGTTTCCCTCGAATCGCTTGTTGGTGGACGGCCGCTGGTGCGGTGGGTCGACGACGGGGCCCGGCTGCACGACCTGTGGGGAGAACTTCTCGACAGCGACCTGACCGAGCAACGTCGTCGGTCGGCCGCCCTGGCTGCCGCAGTGGTGCACCGCGATGCGGGACGGTTCGACCAGGCGATCGATCTCGCGACAAGCGTCGGCGCGTGGGAAGAGGTCACGGAGATCCTCGGCGCGGCCGTTCGCGATGGAGTCGACGGCGGGTTGCAGGCCGCCCAGTTGCGTCGATGGAGAGCAGCGATCCCCGCGAGCATCGAAAACAACCCGGTGGTCGTGTTGATCGATGGCCTGATCGCCCGCGAAGTCGACCCGACATCAGACGCGGCATGGGAGTTGCTGGACCGCGCCGCTTCCGTCTTCGAAGCCGAGAACCGATGCGAGTTGGCACTCGTCGCGCTCATGCAGCTTGCCTACGCCGGTCGGATCCGCGGTGACTTGGATCGCCTGAAACCGGTGATGGACCGGGCCCGGGAACTGGCGACAGTCTTCCCGACCGCCGCTTCCTTCCTGGCGTTCGGCGATGCCTGGACGGCGATGTCACACGGCCGTCCGGACCTCCAACTCGCAGCGATGGAGTCAGTGAGCGACGCTGACCTGCCGTTGGTGTGGCGCGTGACGCGAGACCACCTCATCGCCCATGCGCTCTTCAATCTGGGCCGGCCGGGCGAAGCGCTCGCAGTCGTACCCCGAGACATCGAGACGCTTCCAATGCCGATCCCTGGAGCCTTGGTCACCGAGTCGCAGTGCCTCTGGAACGCGGGTCACCCCGATCAGGCCTTGCGGCGCCGCCCGGGTGATACTTCGCCTTCATACGGCGCTCGCGACCGATACATCGCGGGCGGGTGGAACGCCGTGATGCACTGCTACGCCGGCGACCTGCGAGAAGCTCGCCGGGCCTTGGACGTCGCCACTGCGAACCTGGGCGAGAACCCCAGCGTCATCTCGATAGGCCAGGCGGAGGGGCTACGTGTCCTGATGATGCTGGTCAACGGCGATGAGTCCGAGGCCGCTGACAAGCTTGAGGGTCTCCTGGAGCTGATGCCGCTCGGAGACGGGAGAAGCGCACAGTTTCTGCGCAACTCGCTCCCCATCCCCTACGTCTTGGTACCCGCGTCACGCTCCTACTGGCACGAGACCCAACTCGGTACGAGCCTGAAGCTGAGTGTCGACGTGTCGGAGGCCTTCGTCGAAGCACGAGCCGGGCGACCCGCGGCCTTGGTCTCGCTTCGATGGCCAGAGCCTGGGGTGGTGGCATCGATGCTGCCCTGCCCGTGGGCCATCGAGTTCGCCTTGCTCGGTCTGGCGGCCGGCCGCCAGGACGGCCGACGTCTGGGGGCATGGCTCTGCGAGCACTGGGGCGAACCAGCGCGAGCGTCCCTGCGAAGGTGGGTCAACGACGACCACCTGGGTTCGGCCGCACGCGATATTCTCAGCACCACGCCAACGCCCCCCGATCAACCTGCGGCGGTTCGAATTCTCGGTCAGGTGGAGGTGTTGAACGACGGAGTCGTCACCGGGAACCCTGACCTTCGTCGAGAACGAGTGCGAGCGTTGCTCGCTGCGTTGGTCGTGCGTCCCGACAACTCCCGAGAACGTCTCGCGGGCCAACTCTGGCCTGACCAGCCGGCGGCCAAGGCGGCGAAGAACCTCAGAACCACGCTCGGCTACCTCCATGGCCTGCTCGAGCCTCGCCGAGCAGCGGGCGACGCCACCTGGTACGTCCGAGTCGAGGGTCATCGCGTCAGGCTGCACCCCGAGCTCGACGTCGATATCTGGCGATTCGTAGCGCTTCTCGATGAAGCTGATCGAGCCGAGCAGGCAGGCAAGCCCCACACGGCACTGCCGCTGTTGATCGAAGCCGTTGAGCTATGGAGTGGGGACCTCGCCGCCGACCTCGATCTCGAATGGCTTGAACTAGAACGGATTCATCTGCGTAGCCGATTCGTGCGAGCGTCGTGTCGAGCAGCCGAACTGCTTGTAGCCACACGGACCCCCAAAGCGGCCATCGACATTGTTCGGCGCGCCATTGATATCGACCCCTGGCACCAGGCAAGCTACCGCGCCCTCGCCGCCGCCTATACAGCCATCGGCGACTCCACCTCGGCGCGTGCCGTTCTCAACCGCGGCGGGGCCGCCGACCCAGCTCGATGAATGCCACGAAAAGGCTGTTCGAGCATCGAAATCTCCCCACCTCTTCGTTGTGTAGATGTCGTTCGAGATAGTCGGGCCGGTCCATCACTGCAGTCTCGGCGCGTGGTCAGTCGGTGACGTTGTCGATTCGGTCGCCGAGCCACTCGAACAGCGTGACCTGCGCAATGAACTGGAAGATGAACCACGCAATCACGAGAATCGCAGCGAGAACAATCGCAGTCTTGACCCAGCGAAGGAACGGGGCCGCGTACTCGGCAACCACTGACCGGCTCTGGGCAAGGGTGTCCTGAACTCGACGCGTGAACAGGTTTGTGGCCCGGGTCACTTCCTCGCGGGTCGCCTCGCGAATCTGCGAGACGATCCTGTCGGTGTCGCGGGCGCTCCTGCGCAGATCGCCAACGCCGGGTACCGTCGGATCGAGGTGCGCCGCATCGCTCGCGGCGCGAAGCGCGGTGTCTCGCTCCGTGGCCGTCGAGGGTGAGCGATACTCATCGGTCCAATCCGTGCCCTCCCACCATCGCAATCGACCGCCGCCGAGCGGGTCGGGATACCAACCGGCAGGAGGGGCGTCTTCGAGCTTCAACGCTTGTCCTTGACCGACGTCGGCGGTGGCAAATCGACGAGTTCACTCGCGTCCGGCACAGCCAGGCCGCCTTTCGGTCGCACCTCGTCGCTGTCGTTGTCAGGCCGGGCGGTCTCGGTGAGCGCGGCCACCGTGCCGAGCAGACCGGAGAACTCCGCCGGGATCACGAGCTTGGTGGCCCGGCCGTCGGCGATTCGTGTGAGGGCCGCCAGGTACTCCACCGTGAGCACATTGGCATCGGCGCCCGCCTCCTTGATGGCGATCAGTCGGGCGCGGGAGCCGGCACCTTCACCCATACCGATCTTCTCGAGCCGCAGCTGATCGGCGACGGCTCGCAGTTCGATGGCTCCAGCATCACCCTCGGCGTCGAGCACGGCCGCGGTCTTGCGACCCTCGGCGGCGAGGATCGCAGCCTTTTTCTCACCGTCGGCCCGAGCAATGGCGGCCTCTTGATAACCGGCGGCCTCGGTGACGGTCGCCCGCCTGTCCCGCTCAGCGCGCATCTGCGCGTGCATGGCCGACACGATGTCTGGTGGCGGGTCGATCCGCTGAATCTCGACCCTGACCACACGGACACCCCATTTGTCGGTGGCATTGTCGAGCACCTCGCGGAGTTGGGTGTTGATCGTGTCGCGTGAGGTCAGCGCCTTGTCGAGCTCGAGATCACCGATGAGGTTACGAAGGTTGGTTTGGGCCAGTTTCGTGATGCCGAGGAAGAAGTCGACCACGTTGTAGACGAGCCGTTGCGGGTCGGTCGCTTCATAGAAGACGACCGCGTCGACCGACACGACGACGTTGTCCTTCGTAATGACCTCCTGGGGTGGCACATCGACCACCTGTTCGCGCATGTCGATGAGTTGGATCCGGTCGATGAAGGGCAGGATCAGGTTGAAGCCTGGCTGTTTCGTCGTCTTGTAGCGCCCGAGGCGCTCCACGAGTCCCTGCTGAAATGGTCGAACGATCTTCACCGCTCGGATGAGCACGGCGATCAGCACGACGGTGAGCGCGGCGATGAAGATTGCGGCCGGGTTCATGGGCCATCGTCTCCGGTGTGGGCGTCATCGGTCTGGATCGGCTCGACCACGAGTCGCGCTCCCTGCATCGACAAGATACGAACCTTAGTGCCCTCGGACAGCGACATCTCGTGGCTCGTGACCACGCCCCACGTCTCCCCCTCGACCGAGATCCGGCCTCGCCGTTCGCTGTCGTCGGGCGTGACGGCGACGGTGACGGTGCCGGTCATTCCGACGAGGCGATCGGCGCCGACCCCTGGAGGGAGGACGTGGTCGCGAAGGAACGTCTTGGCCCACCGGTAGAAGCCGATCCACAGCACTGCGCCTCCGAGGACGAACACGACCCATTGCACCTCGACCGACACGTCGTAGAACCCAAGGAGCGACGCAACAAATGCCGAGACGGCAAACGGCAGGAGTATGAAGGATCCCCCGAGGAGCGTGACCTCGAGCAGAGCGAAGGTGACTGCAATGAACAGCCAAACCCACGGCCAGACATCGAGATCGATGCCGAGATCCAACATCTATCCAGTGTAGGTGACGCCCATCGATCAGTGCCGGGCGTCCCACGAGGTAGCTCGGCCTCTGTGACCTGGGTCCTTCTCAATGATCGGGATATGTGTGGCATAGTGCCCCATGCACATTCTCGTCGCCTCAGACGGGCAACTCGACGCTGACAAGGCCGTTGGCCTGATCGCTCGGCTCTATGAGCCCGACGACACGGTCACGCTGTTGACAGCGCTCGATCATCCACGTGAGTTTCTCGACAGCTATTCCGCGCTCACCGGTGTCGAGGAGGTTGCGAAGATAGCTCACGAGGCTGGGCCAGGAGTGTTCGGTATCGCCAGCGGGGCCAAGACGGCGGAGCGACTCGCGCCGGCTCATCCCACGTCATCGACCGAGCACCCGTTGAATGTGTACTTCACCACGACAGCACATCGACGACTGGGCAATTTGCTCGAGCGCCTACAGAAGCACGGCATCGAGGCCACCGCCGCGTGGAGCCCGACAGAGAACCAGACATCAAGAACGATCCTCGACTACGCCGAGAGCCAGAAAGTCGATCTCCTGGTGATCGGCAGCCACGGCACGGGCCGTTTCGAGGGTGCCCTCGGGTCGACCGTCACCAAGCTCATGCGCCGGGCACCGATACCGGTTCTTGTCATCAAGTAGCGGAACTCCAACGCTCGAGCCAAGAACAGCTACACGCGTACTTCCCAGACGCCGCGCCCCGTTGACGAACTGATCCCTGCCGTTCGGTGGGCGATGAGGGATTCGAACCCTCTCGCTGTCACTGAGAGCTGGTTACTGTGACGCCACAAGATGTACGGAGGTATGCGGTGAGCTCGAGCGTGATGGATGAAGGAAACGAAAGCTGGTCAAGCTGGGTGGCAGCGATGGCTCACCACGTGGAAGGCGGCGAATCGCAGCAGTTCGGTTCGGTCACGGCGGCATCCGTTGGTGCGCCAATCGAGTTGTTCAACCAGGCGTTCGTCTTCAGTGAGCCGGTTGTCGCCGACGTGGAAGCCGCCACGGCATGGTTGCGGGATCGCGGTGTGCCGTTCTGGGTGACGGCGCCCGGGCACCTCAGTGACCCGCTCGCCGATCTCGCCCCGCGGTTGGGCTTGGCCATCGATGAAGCCTCGACACCAGGCATGGTGCTGTCGTCGCTGGAGGACCTGCACCCGGAGATGCCGCCCCATCTGGAGTTGGCTCCGTTGACGCACCCTGACCAACTAGAGACGGTCGCCGTGGCGACAGCTGATGGCTTTGGTGCCCCGGTCGAATTCACTCGGCACATGGCTCCCGCATCGATGATCGACGACGGCTCGATGGAGTGGTTCGTCGGTCATGTCAACGGTGAACCCGCGGCTTGTGGGCAGCTCTTGCTCACCGGTGACGTCGCCGGTGTCTACACCATCGCAGTCTGTACGCCTTTCCGCCGGCGTGGACTCGGGGAGGCCATGACCCGGGCGGTATTACTCGCCGGCCGGGACCGGGGAGCCAAGTATGGAATGCTGCAATCCAGCGACATGGGCAGGTCCGTCTACGAACGAATGGGCTTCGAGACGTTCACGCAATACACCCATCTCGCGGGTGGCCGATAGGTAGAGGGCGCGCTCGGGTCCCAGACCGGAACGGCGCAGTACGAAGCCACCACCAGCGCCTCAGCCCGAGGGCCTCGCGGAGCTCCTGTCAAACAGGTGTTCGTGGTGGGCGATGGGGGACTTGAACCCTCGACCTCTGCCGTGTGAAGGCAGCGCTCTAGCCAGCTGAGCTAATCGCCCGGGACCGAAGACGATATCGGATCCTCGAGCCGATACAGACCGTCAACCGTAGTGCTTGAGTTCGATGGTGTTGCCGTCTGGGTCGCGGACGTAGAGGCCGAGGCCGTGTCCTTGGGCTCCCCAGATGGTGAACGGGCCGCGTACGACATCAAAGTCGCCGGAGGCGGCGACCGCCTCGAGATCGGTGTCGGGCGAGACCACCATGGAAATGTGGTCGACGTTGGTGCCGGTCCGCTCCCCTACCTGGAGGTCGATCAGGGTCGCGTCGTCGATGCGCAGCGACACGAACGGCACTTCGCCCGCTCGCCACTCCTGCTCGCGCTCGGGTGCGAGGCCCAACCGGTCGCGGTACCAGGCAAGGGAACGCTCGGCGTCTGTCACCACGAAGACGACGTGGTCATGGCCAATGATTCTGATGCTCATGTCGGGAACGGAGCGATCGGATCGAGACCGAAGAGATCCTCGGCCCATGCGGTGAGCTCGACCGTGCGGACGTCGTCGAGATGATGGCCGACGAGTTGGAGCGCCAGGGGCATTCCGTCTGACGCAAAACCCATACAGGTCGTGCCGGCGGGGCGCTTGGTGACGTTGAATGGAGCGGTGTTGCCGACCCAGGCGTTCGTGAGCTCACCATTCACGACGCCCTGACCCTCCGAGACCGGCGTGTGGCCCACCGTCAGCGGTGTGATCAATGCGTCGAAGCCGTCCATCGCCGTAGCAAGCCTCATCGAGAGACTCTGCGCGGACTTGCGCGCCTGCTCGATCGAGTCCGCTGACAACCGTTTCTCGGCGCCGCTGATGAGCGCCTGGAGACCAGGTGTGATCTGGTCAAACGCCGGCGTGTCGAGTAGATCGCGATAGCCCGGCACCATGTTTCCGTAGAACAAGAGCAGGAACGGCTTCATCACATCGGGCATGATCGGCTCGGTCTCGACCACCTCAACGCCGGACCCACGGATGCGTTCGACCGCGGTCATGGAGATCTCCAGAACCTCGTCGTCGACGGGTGACCCGTCGACGTTCGAGCACCACAGCAGCCGGGTCGGGGCGGCCGGAGTGCCGCACGCGGCGCGGAACGATTCGGCGAGCGCGGGCTGGGACCGAAGATCGTTGGCGTCGGGTCCGACGACCACATCGAGCGCGATCGCCACGTCGCGGATGCGGCGCGACATCGGCCCGACCGTCGACAGGTCGGCGGCCCCCATCGGCGCCGGGCCCGCGGGGATTCGACCCTGGGTCGGCTTGAAACTCGACATGCCACAGACGCCGGACGGGATGCGAATCGAGCCGCCACCGTCCGAACCGGTGGCGAGGGGGACCATGCCTGCCGAGACGGCGGCCGAGGTGCCACCAGATGATCCACCGGGTGACCGTTCCAGGTTCCACGGATTCTTGGTGGCGCCGAACAGAGGGTTGAACGTGTCGCCAATCCAGCCGGCCTCAGGCGTATTGGTCTTGCCGATGACGACGCATCCGGCCGCTCGTAGACGCGCAACCTCAGTGGAGTCGGTTTCGAGCACAGGCGAGTCGGCCAAGTGCATCGCTCCTCTCGTCGTGCGAAAGCCGGCCGCGTCCTCCAGATCCTTGACTCCGATCGGAACACCGGCAAGCGGACCCACATCCTCTCCGGCGGCAATGCGAGCATCGAGCGCCGCGGCCTGAGCGCGGGCCATATCGGCGTCGACCGCAACGAAGGCGTTGAGTACCCCGTTGCCGGCCTCGATTCGCGTCAGCGCAGCGTCGGTGACCGCGGCCGCAGAGAGCTCCCCGCCACGGATCATTCCGACAAGCGCTTCGACGGTCGTCGTTCGAAAGTCTGGGACATCAACCATGGCCGCGAACACTACGCGAATCGCTCAGGTCGACCCGAAGTGGTGCCGAAGACCCATCGGCGTGGGCCGTTTGACCCAGAAGGATTTCAGGTGGAGCAGATGAAGAGGATCCTGCGAATCGCATCCGTTGGTGCTGCGTTGCTGCTGCTGGCCACGGCCTGCGAGGTCGACCAGTTCAGCGCGCCTCCACCGAGGGACTCGGCATGGACCACGACGACGATGTCGGCCGATCACTCAGTGAGCACCGGCGTCGAGCGCTTCGTGGGTCCAGACACCGAGGACGTCGAGGCCGGAAACAGCATCAACAGCGACGCTCCTGCGAAGGTGGCCGTGGCCGGGGCGGAAGTTGGCGAAGTAAGCGAGGCCGAGACAGTTGACGAGGAGTCGTCGTTCGAACTGCTCCACCGCCGCACCCGCAAGCACCGGCGCCGCTGGTTCGTCCCGATCCGGCCATGGCGGAACGACCACGGGAACTCGAACGTGACTGCCCCATCGGTCACGACTGTGCCGCCGACCACAACCGCTCCGCCCAGCAGCACGACGCCCCCCACCACTTCCACGCCGCCCCGTACCACGACGCCGCCGACCACAACCGGTCCGCCCAGCAGCACGACGGTTCCCTCCACGAGCGGCGGCTCGTACATCAACAACCTGGCTACATTCGCCGACTTCACCGATCGGATCGACTTCGGCGTCCAGTACCGCGATCCCTACGTGGTGACCGAAACCAGCTGGGAAGGCGATCATGCGCTCCTCGGGCACGCCGCCGACGGGTCACCGATCTGTGGTGGACCGACGACCGGCCGTGCACTCACCCGGGACGGCATGGCTGAACATGTCTATTGGTGTGACGTGGGCACTGGCCACATGATGACTTCTCAGGGTGACACGACCGGCTACGGCTGGGTGTGGTTCAAGCCGTCCGAAACGTTCACCGATGTCACCGAGGTTCGCTGGGACGTCAACGTCACCAACCTCGGCAACCGGCAATTCACCGAGATGATGATCATCCCCAGCGAGAACTGGCTCGTCGACTCGGCACCCGACTCACTCTTCGACGGTGGCGCTACCCCCTCACTGCCATGCCTGCAGGACGTCTTTGCCTTCCCATGCCTCGACTTCACCGACGGGCTCGCGCACGGTTCGAAGGCTGCCTCGTTCGGCGCTGTCTCGACCTCGACCGCTTTCACCGACATGATCTTCACTGACCTCGACGGAAACGAGGTCAGCCGTAGTGGCCTGCCGAGTTCCGATCCGGGCCGCTCGTCGGTGATGATCCGTCGCACCCACGTCCTCACCGACAACCGGGACGGGACAGTCACGTTCGGCATCGAGCGCGAGGACGGTACGTTTCTCGAGCACACCTACGCCGGCGAGTTCCCATCCGGCGAGGTGATGATCGTCTTCAAGGACCACAACTACACCCCGGACAAGTCTGAATGGCCCTTCAACGGCGTCGATCACACCTGGCACTGGGATTCGATCGCTGTCGAGTACGCGGGCGAACCGAACGGCTGAGATGCAGCGTGTGCTCCGAGGAGTGCTGCATCTCGGTACTCTCGCGCCATGCCGTTGGTGACCTGCCCGCACTGCGAAGAGGACGAGAACCTCGAAGGCAACACTGTCGACGGGGTGATCACGATCACGTGTGGCGAGTGCGGCGCCATGTGGGATCGGGACTTCACGCCGAAGTGTCCGACCTGCGGGAGCACCGAGGTGCGCGACGCGCTACAAGCCATCCTCGACAAGAGTCGCGGCACCCAACTGTCGATCCAGTCGCTGCGGGTGGTCTGGCTCTGCCCTGAGTGCGATACCGACAGACTTCGCAGCTACCTCGACTCCAACGTGCCACTCTCGCCCGACGAACTGCCGGTCAACACCGACGACTGAGATGCAGCGCGTGCTCGGAGGTGTACTGCATCTCAGAGCAGGTCGACGAGCCGCTCCAGACCGGCTACCCGCGAGCCCTTCGCGAGAACCACGTCATCGTCGTTGAGTTCGCCGAGTGCATCGATGGCTTGCTCGATGGTGGCCACATGGGCGACGCCACCGCCGTACTCCGGAGCATCGAACGCGACGACTCGAATCCCGAGCTCCGCGGCGAGTCCGGCTATACGCAGGTGTTCTGCCGACGACTCGTCACCGAGCTCCGCCATCACGCCGAGCACTGCAACCCGGCGAGCGGATGGCACGTGGGCGAGCGATCGCAGCGCTGCCACCATCGACATCGGATTCGCGTTGTAGGTGTCGTCCAGAACGCGGGCACCAGTCGTTGTTCGAATCAGCGACATTCGCATCGGTGAGAGCACCGGCGCGGCCAGCCCGAGGGCGGCGTCCTCGAGCGACACTCCCAGGGGGAGCGCAGCACCGAGCGCGGCGAGCGCGTTGTCGACGAGGTGCAGACCGCGTGCGCCAAGCCGTAGCTCGGCGCTGCCCCACGGCGACTGCACCCGAAAACTCGGGATCAACTCGTGATCGAGCGCAACGTTCTCGGCGCGCACGTCACCAGAGGCACCGAACGTCACAATGCTCGCCGACGTTCGCTGGGCCATTGCCGCAACGAGCGGGACGTCGGCGTTGAGGACGGCCACCCCGCCATCGACCCCACTCGGCAAAGCCTCGATCAGCTCGCTTTTCCCCAAAGCAACGGCTTCGATGCTGCCGAACTCACTCGTGTGCGCGGAGCCAACCGTCGTGACAATCCCCACCGTCGGCTGCGCGATCACACACAGCTCAGCGATGTGGCCCACTCCGCGTGCGCCCATCTCCAGCACCACGGCTTGTGAGTCTTCAGGTGCCCGGGCCAGGGTGAGCGGCACGCCGATCTCGTTGTTGAACGAGCGCTCGTTGGCATGCGTTCGACGGCTCGTCCTGAGTATCGCCGCGACAAGATCCTTGGTCGTGGTCTTCCCCACCGACCCCGTGATGCCGACGATGTCGGCGCGGTCGAGGCGGTTGCGAGCGTCGCTCCCCATCGCGCTGAGCGCCGCGCCCGTATCTGCCACACGGATCACCAGGCCGTCAGCGGCGACCTCTCGATCGGCGAACGAGGCCACGGCTCCTGCCGCGAACGCGGCATCGATGAAGTCGTGACCATCGCGGTCGGCAAGGAGAGGGACGAAGAGCGAACCAACGTGCTCCGCCACCTCGCGGGAGTCTTGTGTGACCCACTCGATGACGACGTCGGGACCCTCGGCGGCGCCGTTCACGGCGGCAACAAGCTCGTCTCGGGTCCAACGCATCTGTGGAGTGTGACACGACTACGGTCGAGTGGTGGACGATCTCGCCGATACTCGCTCGCACCAGGCTGACCCGCCCGGGGTTGATGCGCCGCCAACCAAGATCCGTCTCGTCGTGCTGTTCGGCGGCCGCTCAGCCGAGCACGATGTCTCGTGTGTCTCCGCACGGCACGTGCTCGCGGCCGCTGATCCCGATCGCTACGACATCGAGCCGGTCGGCATCACCCGGTCTGGGGACTGGGTTCTGGCCGAAGGTGCCAGGCTTGCCCTGGAGGACGGTATCGACAGCATGCCCGACCATCTCTCCGCCGCGGGCCGACCGGTGGAGGCCCTCCCGGCGCTGACCGGCACCGGCGACGGGGACGCCGCGGTCACGGTTGTGCTCCCGGTCCTTCACGGCCCAATGGGCGAGGACGGCACGATCCAAGGCCTACTCGAGCTCGCCGACGTCCCCTATGCGGGTGCCGGCGTGCTCGCTTCCGCGTTGTGCATGGACAAGGTCGCGTGCAAGGACCATCTCGCCTCGCACGGCATCCCGCAGTGCCGCTACCGCTGGTTCACCATCGATGAGGGACTCCTTCGCCGCCCCGATGGGTCGATCGTCGCGTTGGCGGACGAGGTCGACTCAGCGATCGCCGAACTCGGCCTCCCGATGTTCGTCAAGCCGGCCAACATGGGATCGTCGGTCGGTGTCTCCCGTGCCACCGACCAAGACAGCATGGTCGCTGCGATCGAGTTGGCGGCCACATACGACCGTGAGGTGATCCTCGAAGAAGAGATGGTCGGCCGCGAGATCGAGATCTCGGTGCTCGGGAACGAAGACCCCGAGGCGAGCGTCGCCGGGGAGGTCGTGCCCGGCGCCGACTTCTACGATTACGAGGACAAGTACGACGACGGCGCAGACCTGATGATCCCCGCGCCACTCGACGACGCCGAACTCGCGGAGATGCAACGCCTCGCCATCGGTGCCTACCGCGCCTGCAAGGTCGAGGGTCTGGCTCGCGTCGACTTCTTCTACGAAGACGGGGGTCGAGATCCTGACCACACCCGCGGCTGGATGGTGAACGAGATCAACACGATGCCTGGCTTCACCCCGATCTCGATGTATCCGAAAATGTGGCAAGCAGCCGGTTTGGACTACGGCGAGCTGATCGACCGCCTCGTCGAGCTGGCGATCGACCGCCACGCCCGCAAACACCGCCACACCCGCACAGACCACTGAGGCGCTGAACTCGTGCACGCTCGTCCCAGATCTCGGGACGAGGTTGCACGAGTTCAGAAACATTGGTCACTCTGCCGGTGCGAGGCTGGCAGGTGAGAGGCCACTCAGTCCGTTGACGGTTGCATAGTCGCGGATGCTTGGCTGTGACATGCGGTTGGCGACGCTTGCCGGTGAGAGACCGGAAAGGCCGTTCTCGATGGCCCAATCGGCCAGCGATGCCTGATCGATGCTGACGCCGGCCGGTGCGACCTCGCTCGTCGGCGTGCTGGAGGGCCATGCTGTCACCGCGAGAGCTGAGAGAGCGATTGCACCGGCAGCGATCGCTGCCTGGAGCTTGGTGACTGTCAGCTTGGGAGCCTGGTTGGGGATGTATGTCGTCGTCATGATGATTCTCCTTGCCCGCAACTGGCGAGCTGTCGTTGTTGATGGACTCACCGTCGACGACTGCACTTGATGGAACCTTGGTGATGACTTGCAGGAGCCATGAAAGTCATCGTTAAGTGCACCCTGATTGGATCTCGGCAAGGATGAGCGGCCAACGAGAAGCGGACTTCATGCACTTTCAGGCTTTGGGCACCCTCCGAGTCGTGAACGACGGCGAAACCGTCGATCTCGGGCCTCGCAAGCAGCAATCACTGCTTGCGCTGTTGCTCGTCCACGCCAATGAGGTTGTCTCAACGGAACGAATCCTCGAACACCTTTGGGGAGATGACACCGACGGCAAGGAGAACGCCCTGTGGGTGTACATCTCTCGGCTTCGTACCGCACTCGAACCCGATCGCGTCGAACGCGGCGAGAGCACGGTCCTGCTCCGCGAGGCGCCGGGCTATGTACTGGTCGTCGACCCGGCCAGCTTCGATGTGCGCGAGTTCGAACGGCTTTCGGAGGCCGGCCGTCGGGAGGTCGCGTCCGATCCGAACGCAGCGTCGACGAACCTCGCTCTTGGCCTCGACCTCTGGCGCGGACCAGCGTTTGCCGGGTTCGAGTCGGAGCTGCTCATCCAAGCCGAGGCAACCCGCCTGAACGAGCTCCGCGCCGACGTGATCGAGGACCGGGTGGACGCGGATCTCGCTCGTGGTCTTGCCGGAGAGCTGGTCGCCGAGCTCGAGACGCAGCGCCAGACACACCCGCTGCGAGAGCGGCCCGTAAGCCAGCTCATGTTGGCGCTCTACCGGTCGGGTCGTCCCGCAGAGGCGCTTCGGGCCTATGGCCGGTTCCGGCGAACCGTCGGCGATGAACTGGGTATCGAGCCATCGCCGGATCTGGGCCGGCTCGAGCAACAGATCCTGCTGCATGACGAACGGCTGCAGAGTGGCCAGACCACGAGCGACCCTGACGTTGCCGTGCGAACGAGCGCTCCGAATCCGTTCAAGGGGCTCCTCCCTTTCCTGGAAGCCGATGCGGAGAACTTCTTCGGCCGAGATGCGCTGGTGGCCGAGATGGTCCGTTCGATTGCTGGCGGGAAACGGCTGCTTGCGGTCGTTGGCGCCAGCGGCAGCGGGAAGTCGAGCGCTGTTCGTGCTGGTCTGGTACCGGCGCTCGCCAAGGGAGCGGTGCTGGGGTCCGAGGACTGGGCGTTGGCCTACATGGTTCCCGGTGGCCATCCGTTCGCAGAAGCAGAGGCAGCACTGCTCCGCAGCAGCATCAACGCTCCTGCCAGCCTCGACGAGCAGCTCCGAAGTGGCGACGATGGCCTCCTTCGAGCCGCGCTCCGAGTCCTCCCGAACGCGGATTCCCACCTCGTGCTCGTGATCGATCAATTCGAAGAGATCTTCACCCTTGTCGAGGACGATGCCATCCGCCGCCGCTTCCTCACGAACCTGGTCACCCTGCTCGATGAACCCCACGGTCGTGTCTCTGTGGTGCTCACCCTTCGGGCCGACTTCTACGGCGCGCCGCTCACCCACCCCGAGTTCGGCGCGCGGATGAACGGCAGCGTCATCAACGTGTCGCCGCTCACGTCCGAAGAGCTCGCCGCCGCCGCACTCGGCCCGGCCCAGCACGCCGGGGTCGAGCTCGAACCGAGCCTCCTGGGTGAGTTGACCTTCGACGTCGGCGCCCAGCCCGGTGCGCTCCCCCTCTTCCAGTACGCCCTGACCGAACTCTTCGAAGGACGCTCCGGCAACACGATGTCCGCGGCCAGCTATCGAGCGATGGGTGGACTGAGCGGCGCACTGGGTCGGCGAGCATCCGATCTCTACGAAGAACTCGACAGTGAAGAGAAGAAAGCCGCCCGCCAACTCTTCCTCCGCCTGGTCGTCATTCACGACTCCGAGGCACCGAGCCGGCGGCGAGTCGACGGCGAAGAGATCATCTCGCTCGGGATCGATACCGTGGTCATGCAACGGGTAATCTCCCTGTTCGGCGAGCACCGGCTCCTTTCGTTCGACGCTGACCGGCTCACGGGAGCTCCCACCGTCGAGGTTGCCCATGAGGCGATCCTGACCGCGTGGCCTGTCTTGGACGAGTGGCTACAGGCCAGCGCCGATGACCTTCGACGCCATGCCTCGCTTGCTGTCGCACTACGAGAGTGGGAGCTCGCTGACCGTGACGCCGATTACCTGCTCTCGCCGGCGCGGCTGGGGTCATACGCCGAGTGGAGCGAGTCATCGACGATGTCGTTGACGGCCGTGGAGCGCAACTATCTCGAAGCGTCCGACGACAAGCATCGAGAGCAAGCGGCGAAGCTGGCACAGCAACAACTTGACGACGATCGATCACGGCGGCGGCTGTGGGGACTCGTTGCGGCACTAATTGCAAGCCTCGGAGTCGCCTCGCTGCTTCTGCTCGGTGTATTCGCGGGCGACGACGGTCCAGGTCCGGATGTCGCGTTCTTCGGGGTTCGCGGCTTCGGCACGTGGAACGACAACCTTGCCACCGGGCTTGAGCTTGCCGCCCAAGACATGTCGTTCCAGCTCACCGATGTTTCGGCACTCGTCGATCCCGAAGCCCAATTCCGCGAACTCGCGGAGACCGGGCCCGACATCATCATCAGCGATTCCCTCCCAACATTCGTTGCGCCAGATGTATTTGCGGACTTCCCCGATATCCGGTTCGGTGTCGTTGATGCCGAGGTCACCACCCCAAACACCACCTGGGTCGATTTCGCCAACCACGAAGGATCGTTCCTCGTCGGTGTTGCGGCCGCGCTCCAGTCCGAGACCGGCACGGTCGGTTTCATCGGCGCGACTCAACAGCCGGTGATCGAGGAGTTTCGTGCCGGCTTCGAAGCAGGTGCAGCTGCCGTCAACCCGGACATCAGAGTTCTCTCGGCTGTACTCACGAGCGACTACATCGCGGCCTCGAGTCTGGTCTGGGCGTTCGCTGCACCACACCTCGCGTACGAGAGTGCGACAGCGCTCTACGCAGAAGGAGCTGACGTCGTCTTCGCTGCGGCCGGCTTCTCCGGCGACGGAGTCTTCGACGCAGCGGTGGACTACTCGACCGAATCCGGACGCCACGTCTGGTCGGTCGGTGTCGACAACGACCAGTGGTTCAACGTCAGTGAGGCTGAGCGGGACCATCTCTTGACGTCGATGATAAAGCGTGGCGATATCGGCGCGTACCTACTGGTGGAGTACCTCATGAACTCCGAGGCGGGAGCACCGCCGTTGACCCTCGGGCTGGCAGAGGACGGGATTACCTTGGCCACCTCCGGCGACAAGATGTCCGCCACCATGCTCGACAGGATCGAGGACTTTCGAACCGACATCGTCGAGGGGCGAATCACCGTTCCGACTCGGCCGACCGGCGAACTCTTCCAAACCGAAGGAGAGCTCTTGCTGGCGGCCGCCTACGCCGAGCTGACATCGCAAGAGATCGTCGAGTACACGGATTGGGTCGTTGCGACGTATCCAGCCGACTTCGAGTCCGACTGCGATATCGAGGACCCGAAGTTGGACTGCCCCCAGCTGTTCGCCAGGCACGTCGACGAGTGGGTCGAGCGAAGCTAGAGGCGACCGACCGGTTGAACTCGTGCACGCTCATCACGAGAAGAGCAACGAGGTTGCACGAGTTCAAGAACCTTGGGGCTCCAAGGCGGCGTGGAGGAAACGGATCAGTTCCTGGCGGCGGGCGAGGGTGCCGCGGAGGTTGGGGGCGAGGCCCATGGCTCGCTGGACTTCGAGTTCGGTGGCGACCCCGACCACTGTCGAGTAGATCGACAGCAGCAGCATCGACGGGTCGGAGCGACGCAGGTGGCCGGCGTCCATCTCCCGCTGGAGGAAGGCACGCGCCCGGTCGAACACCGGCGACACCTGGCTGGCCAGGTGGTCCGCAGACAGTGAGCCCGGTCGGGTCACTTCTCGGATCAATCCCAGTAACTCGGGCTGCGCAACAGCGAGGCGGAACACACGCCGAGCCAGCGCTTCGACCTGCGCCAAGCCTGTCAGCCCCCGAGAGGCTTCCTCCTCGAACACCTTTGCCAGATCCACTGCAGCG
>JAJCXZ010000062.1 GCA_029263175.1 Acidimicrobiales bacterium
CGCGAGGCATTCCAGGAGATCGACTATCGCCGGTTCCTTGGTCCGATCACCAAGTGGGTGACCCAGGTCGACAATGTCGACGATATGGCTGAGGCGCTCACGATCGGGTTCAAGATCGCCGTCTCCGGACGGCCGGGCCCGGTTGCGATCGCGCTGCCGGAGGATGTTCTCCGAGCGGCCACCGAGGTCATCGATGTAACACCGCTACCGGTCGAGCGGGCCACGCCGACAACCGACGACATCGACACGATCATCGCCGAGCTCGCCAAGGCCGAGCGGCCCGTAATCATCGCCGGCGGTGGTCGCTGGACCGAGCAAGCCCGTGCCGATCTCACCCACTTTGCCGAAGCCAACGACGTGCCCGTCATCACCGGCTTCCGATTTCACGATCTTGTCGACAACCACAGCGACCAGTTCGTCGGCGAAGCCGGAGTCGCGATGCTGAAGCCGGTGAAAGACACGATTCACAACGCCGATGTCGTCCTCGGCCTGGGGATCCGTTTCGGGGAGATAACCACCGCCGCGTGGACCCTGATCGACCTGGACGAGCCGACACAACGAATCGTGCATGTTCATCCCGATCGCACCCAGCTGGGGCGCATCTACCCGACGGAAGTCGGGGTTCTCGGCGATCCGTCCGTCACCATCGGTCTCCTGCGGGAGCGCTCGGTCGGTGCTCTCGAGCGACGGGCCATCTGGCGCCGGGAACGTCGCAACGCCTACCTCGATGCTGCCGTCGCCCCGCCGCAACCCGGCGCCTTCGACATGGGCGTCGTCATGCAATGGCTCCAAGACAACCTGCCTGACGATGTGATCATCACCAATGGCGCCGGCAACTTCGCCATCTGGCCGAACAAGCTCTTCCGTTACGGCGCCGACGCACGCTTGCTCGCACCCCAGAACGGCACGATGGGCTACGGCCTTCCCGCCGCCATCGCCGCCAAGGCAGCCTTCCCCGAGCGCACCGTTGTCTGCTTCGCCGGCGACGGCGATCTACAGATGAACATCCAGGAGCTCGGCGCCGCCCGCCAGGCCGGAATCGAGCCGATCGTGCTGGTGCTCGACAACGCCATGTACGGCACGATCCGAGCCCACCAGGAGCGCGACTACCCGGAGCGCGAATCAGGCACGAAGATCCTCAACCCCGACTTCGTCGCCCTCGCCCACGCCTACGGCATGCACAGCGAACTGGTCGAGCGAACTGATCAGTTCCCCGCTGCCTTCGCACGCGCCAAGGCGTCACCCACGGGGGCGCTCCTTCACCTGAAGGTGCCGGCCGAGATGCTGACGCCGTGGATGTCGATCGACGACGCCCGCATCTCCAGCAAGAACGGCTAACGCACACTGGGGTCTGTCCCCAGTGTGCGTTAGGCCTCGCCGAGGTAACTGGCGCGGAGTTCGGGGTTGGCCATCAGGGCATCGGCCGTGTCATCGAGAACGACTCGACCGGTCTGGAGGACCCAACCACGGTCAGCGATCGAAAGCGCCATGTTGGCGTTCTGCTCCACCATGAAGATGGCGACACCCTCCTGATGGATCTGCTCGATCAACTCGAAGTTGGTCTGCACCAGGGCAGGCGCAAGACCCATCGACGGCTCGTCCATCAGCAAGACTCGCGGGTTGCTCATGAGCGCACGGCCCATGGCGACCATCTGCTGCTCGCCGCCCGACAGGGTGCCGGACTTCTGGCTCAGTCGCTCGTAGACCCGCGGGAACATCGAGTAGACACGCTCCAGGTCGCGCTGGATCCCGTCGCGATCAGTGCGGAGGTACGCACCGAGCTCGAGGTTCTCCTTGACCGACAGCCGCTTGAACAGCCGCCGGTTCTCAGGAACCATCGTGACGCCACGCTCCACCAGGTATGAGGTGGGCTTGCCGTTGACGACCTCACCGTCGAGCACCACGTCGCCCGTGGTCGGCGTGACCATGCCGAGCAATGTCTTGAGCGTGGTGGACTTGCCCGAGGCGTTGCCGCCCAGAAGGCAGACCAACTCGCCCGGGTAGATGGCGAGTTCGACGTCCTTGAGGATGTGAACCGCGCCGTAGTGCGTGTTGATGCCCCGCATTTCGAGCAGCGGAGTCGCGCCATTGCGGTCGGTCATGACGCCTCCTCGGCGGGACGACCGAGATACGCCTCGATCACTTCGGGATTGGTCGACACTTCCTCATAGCTGCCTTGGGCGATCGTCTCGCCGTGGTCGAGCACGACCACACGATCAGACACGTCGCGGACGACCTTCATGTCATGTTCGATCATCACGATCGTAAAGCCCCACTCGCTGCGCAGCTTGCCGATGAGCCCGGTCAGTTCCTCGGTTTCCTTCGGGTTCATACCCGCGACCGGTTCGTCCAACAGGATGACCGTCGGCTTCGTTGCCATCGAACGGGCGATCTCGAGACGGCGACGGTTGGCGTAGGACAGCACCGATGCCGGCTGCTCGAGGCGATAGCCGATGAGGCGAGAACCGAAGAAGCCGAGCACGTGCTCACCCCATTCGCGGATCTCTTCCTCTTCCTTCTTGAAGCTCGCCGTGTTGAACAGTGATCCCCAAAGTCCCTGCTTGGTACGGCAGTGCTGAGCCACCATGACGTTCTCGAGGATCGTCATGTTGGCGAACAGTCGCACGTTCTGGAACGTACGAGCGATACCGCGAGCGGTGACCTGGTTGGGGTCAAGCCCGAGGAGTGACTCGCCCCTGAAGATGATGTCGCCCGCGGTGGGTGTGACCATGCCGGAGATCATGTTGAAGAACGTGGTCTTGCCGGCGCCGTTCGGACCGATGACCGAAACGATCTCGCCCTCATCGACGTGGAAGTTGAGATCCTTCAGCGCATGAAGGCCGCCGAAAGTCACGCTCAGGTTCTTGATCGTGAGGAGCCGTTCGCCACTCATGCTGGGGCCACCCCTCCCTCGTCACCGAGTTCATCCTGGTCGTCGGTATCGACATGGCCCTTCAACCATGCGTCCTGGAGGAACTCTTCCTGATGCAGCTCACGGCTGCGGCGCACGTTGGGCACGAGACCCTCGGGCCGCTTCAGCATCATCCAGATCAGCAGGGCGCCGTAGATGAGCAGTTTGAACTCGGAGAACTCAGCGAGCAGGCCAGGCTGTTTCGGACCACCGAGCACACCGATCAAGACGGCCGCACCGGCGATGACGCCATAGATGTTGCCCATGCCGCCCACGATCACCACGACGAGAATCACGATCGAGACCAGGATGATGAAGCTCGTCGGGAAGACCGAGCCGACCTTGGCAGCGAAGATCGCACCCGAGAACGCGGCGAGCACCGCGCCGACCACGAAGGCCAGGAGCTTGGCGTTGACGGTGTTGATGCCCATGGCTTCGGCCACCGACTCGTCTTCGCGGATCGCCATCCATGCACGACCGATCCGGGACTTCTCCAGCCGCCAGGAGACATAGATGGCGAAGGCGCAGAAGACGGCGACGAGGTAGAAGATCGCCCGCGGGTCGGTGCCCTTGACCTCGACGAAACCGAGGTCGACGCCTGGGATGTTGGTCACGCCCTGCGCTCCACCGGTGAATCCGCCGAGCCAATCCGACAGGAACAGCAGGCGAATGATCTCACCGAAACCAAGCGTGACGATGGCCAGGTAGTCACCGCGCATCCGAATGACAGGGGCACCGATGAACAGGCCTGACAACGCCGCGAACACCACCACGACGATCAAGGCAACGAACCAGTGCGTGTGCGGCATCCAATCCGGCCACGACTCACCTCGGTTGGAGGAGGTCAGGATCGCGGTGGTGTAGCCGCCAACGGCGAAGAACGCGACGTAGCCGAGGTCGAGGATTCCGGCGAGCCCGACAACGATGTTCAGGCCGAGAGCCAACAGGACGAACAGGCCGACGTTGGCCAGCAGCTCGTTGGTGATCCGGCCGAGCACCATTGGCAAGACGATGGTGGCGACCACGCAGCTGCCGAGCATGATGGCGTTTGCTCTGGTGCGCTTCTCGCCTTCCAGCGACTGGAAGGATTGCTTCGCCTCGCGGACGTGCTCACGTCCGAACAGAGCGAACAAGATGCCGACCACGGCGACGCCGACGGCGCCCTGCTGGGAGAGACCGCCACGCACGTAGTAGAGCTCGTCGGCGAGCCACTCGAGCTGGATGCCTTCGGAGATGTCGGAGATCACCGTCTCGAACACCGAGAACGCGAGAATCCAGAGAATGGCTGCGGCCACGACCTTGCGAACCGTGGCCGAGACGACATGAGCGGCGCCACCGAACAGTCCGAGCGCCGCTCCGGCCATCAACCAGAAGCCGACTCCATAGCCGATGCCCTCGTCGAAGGTCAGCAGCGCGAGGAGCTGGGGACTCCAGTTGACGAGCGGATCGCGGAGATCGAAGTTGTCGATCAACACGATCAGCAGGCCCAACCCGCCACCGCCGATGAGGCCCACGATGAGGCCGGCAACGAGTTCGCGCGCACCCTTTTTGTGGGCCACCATTCCTTCGAGGACCTTCTCGCTGGTCACGGCGTATCCAAGTGCTGCGGGGACCCACAGCAGCGAGATGTAGCCCATGCTGAGGAGCGGCTCGATGATCTTGCGACTGTCGAGCCCGACCGGCATGTTGGCCAGGGAGATGAACATCAGGACGAGAGCCGTCAGGAGGCCATAGTTGATGACCTTGCGCCAATCCTGGTCGAGAGGCCCGCGGGCCCCCAGGAGGTCGCTGGTGGGTTCCATGGTGGCGCTCATGCCCGATCCTCCGACGACAGGCGCTCACCGAAGAGGCCGGTGGGCCTCACCAGGAGAACGAAGATGAGCACGAGGAAGGCGACGGCATCCTTGAGCTGCGAAACGCCGCCGATACCCCAGGGTTCGAGCACCATGAGCGGAGCAAGCGATTCGGCGGAACCAAGTGACAAGCCACCGGCCATCGCGCCACCGAGGTTGCCGATACCACCGACAACTGCGGCACTGAACGCCTTGATGCCGGGCAGGAAGCCCGTGGTGTGGATCACGGACCGGAACAGGATGCCCCACAGGATGCCCGCAACACCGGCCATGGCTCCACCGACAGCGAACGTGGTGACGATCGTCTTGTTGACGTCGATACCCATGAGTGATGCGATCTCTTTGTCCTCGGCAACGGCGCGCATGGCCTTGCCGGTCTTGGTGCGTTCGACCAGGAACCAGAGACCCGCCATCGAGATGGCGGCGACGACGAGCACCATGATCTTGGTGCCCTCGATCTCGAAGAACAGGATCGATCGCTTGTCAGCCAGCCAGTCCGGGAGCGTCGGGTAGGACTTGGCGCCAGGGCCGAGCAGCACTACGGAAATGTTCTGGATGAGGAACGACACACCGATCGACGTGATCAGCGGGATGAGGCGGGGTGCGCCGCGAAGCGGGCGGTAGGCAACCCGTTCCATGATCACGGCCGTGGCCGTCGAGCACACGATGGCGACGACGATTATGAACAGCAGCGAGAGCAGGAAGTTGCTTTCCCACGCACCTGCTTCGTCGAGTTTGTTGGAGACGATCATGCCGGTCATCGCGCCGACCATGAAGACCTCACCGTGCGCGAAGTTGATGAACCCGAGCACGCCGTAGACCATCGAGTAGCCGAGAGCGATCAGGCCGTACATGGCACCCTGCGACAAGCCAGAGATGACGAGACCCTCGAACTGGTCGGCGGTCAGCCCGGTTGCGTCAGGATTGATCCGCGCCGCGATTGGATTGTCGGGATTGATCTGCTGCAGGACGAACATCACCAATCCGGTGATGATGAAGAAGCTGAGCACCACCCGCAGGAACGTCAGAAACTGGTCTACACCAGTCTTTTGCGCGGCTTTATGCCGCATTGCGGTTGTCACGAATTCCCCCTCCGAGACTGTGAACCGGCTCACGATAACGCAAACGGCCCCTTCCCACCACTACGTGGGGGAAGGGGCCGTTCGAACGAATCAGCGAATTAGCAGATTGCTAACTCAGATTACGGCGCGTATTCGAACACCACGTTCGACATACCAGCAGAAACGTCGCTGGAGTCGTTGTGCTGGACGACAGTGATCTTCTGCGAACCACAGTCACCGAAGTCGTCACAGTTGATGGTGCCGATGACACCGCTGTAACCGGTCAGGGTGTCGAGGTACTCGCGCACGCCGGCCTTGTCGATGACGAGGTTGCCGTCGGCGTCGACGTAGCTGGCCGCCGAGATGGCGTCGAGCAGCATCGCCGCAGCGTCGTAGCTGTGACCCCAGAACGGAGCGGACGGAGCCTCACCGTGGGTGGCCTCGTACTCCGAGAGAACGTCGGCAGCGGACTTGCCGGTGCTCTCGTTCAGGTTCTCGCCGAAGCGAACGTCGGGACCTGAGAAGTACATGCCCTCGGACTGCTCGAGCTCGAAGAAGCCGGTGACCAGGAGGCCGTCAGCTGCGAGCAGCTGAACGTCTTCGAGGCCGGCAACGCCGTGAGCCTGATCGGCAACGTGATCACCAGCGGGCTGGAAGATCGGGAAGAACAGCGCCTCGGGCGAACCGGCGGCGATCTCGGTGAGAACCGGGACCATGTCGGTGTCTTCCTTGTTCACGCCGGTGAAGCCGGTCATGGTGCCACCGAGCGCCTCGAAGGCGTCGGAGAAGGCCTGAGCGAGACCCTGGGTGTAGGGGTCGCCGTCGTGGATCGCAGCCGCGGTGGCGAGACCGAGCTCTTCGAACACGAACTTGGCCATCGCCGCGCCCTGGTACAGGTCGTTGTGAGCGGTGCGGTAGTAGCCGGTGTTGTAGTTCGCACCGGCGGTGCCGGCGAGGTCAGAGGTGAGCGCCGGCGAGGTGTTGGAGCCGGAGATCATCACGATGCCGGCGTCGCTGATCAGCGGCGCAGCAGCGGTGGCGGCGCCGGAACACGAGGTACCGATGACGCCGACGATCTGCTCGTCAGCAACGATCTGCTGAGCGGCAGCCTGGCCACCGTCAGCGGAACAAAGGTCGTCAAGACCCTCGCCCGACGTGACGTCGAAGCCATGGATCTGGCCGTAGTCGGCAACAGCGGCTTCAACGCCGCGCTGGTTCGGAATACCGAGGAACGCAACATCGCCGGTGATGGCGTTGAGCGAACGGATCTGAACCTGAGCGCCGGGTTCGACGGTCACGGTGCCGAGCGAGCCATCACCGAGGGCGTCGGACCCGTCGTGTTCCGCCATTTCCTCATCAGACATGTCAGCCATGTCCTCATCAGACATGTCATCCATGTCCTCGTCGGCCATGTCATCTTCGGCCGCATCGTCGGAGGCAGCGTCATCGGACGCGGCATCGTCGGAGGCAGTGTCGTCGCCAGCACTGGTGTCGTCGTCGTCGTCACCGCATGCAGCGGCGATCAGCGAGAACGAGAGCAGTACGGCAAGCAGCATCAACAGCTTGCGTGAAAGCTTCATAGGTAAGTCCCCTCCATAGGGAATTGTGCGCGATAAAAACGAGTTGGCATCGCGCTGCCAATGGTTCCGAGAAGTATAGAGGTCACGCTCACCTAATGGCGGCGCGACCACATTTCTGGCCATTCTCCGATTCAGCCCGGATGAGCTCGGAACTGCGTCGGAGTCTCGCCCAGCAAGCGCACAAACTGCTTCGTAAACGCCGCCTGATCGTAGAAACCGGCCGCCGCGGCAACCGACGCGACCGAGTCTGTCGTGCGGCGAAGCAGCTCGGCGGCGCGGTCGATCCGCGCCTTCAGCAGGAACTGGGCGGTGGTGAGCCCGAAGACCTTCTTCATACGGCGATCGAGTTGGGCCGGCGAGCACCCGGCGAGGTCCGCCAGCTCGACGGCCGAGTGTGCTGGTTCGAAACCGCGTCGCACCGCGGCAACAATCGGCTCCAACGACTCCACGGAAACCCCTCGTTCATCCGGTGTGAGGAGGTCGCGGCTGATCGAAACCAACCCGACCACTGCACCGGCGCCATCATGGATGGGTCGCTTGGCGGTGAGGTACCAACCCGTCGACGAGTCAGGCCGGCGGATGAGCTCGAGTTCGTCGTGCAGGACCTCGTCATCGCCCATGACGCGAGCATCCTGCTCCTCGTATCGAGTCGCCAGCTCCTGGGGAAAGAGATCGCGTGCCCGCTGCCCGAGCACGTCGCGCTTCGACGAACGGCCCGACCGCCGGACGAAAGCTGTGTTCACTGCCCGGTAGCGGCCGTCTCGCCCCTTGGCGCAGAACATCACGTTGACGAGGTCGTCGAGCAGGCTGATCAACTGCCACTCAGCATCGGCAGCGTCGAGTTTGCTCACAGGCTCCATCATTTGTGTCGCGATCGTACAAGACCCGGCATCGCCCGCTCCCGGACACTGGTTGCATGGTCGCAACTCCCGTCGAGAACCTCGTCGACGACGCAGTAGTCCTTGTGTCCGAGTGGCTCGAGACCGCGGCCGAGATCGAAACGCGCCGCGAACGTGGCGAGGTCGGGCGTCTGCATGCACTGATCGACGAGCCCGCCGGCGTGCACTTCGCGATGCAGTACATCGATCGAGTAGCCCGCCACACCGACAACTCGCTTGCCGCGAGCGAACTCGCTGCTCTCGTGCGCCACGCCGATCTTCCCGGCTTCGTGGGCCCGCTCGACCGCACGTTGCTGCGCGTCGGTGCCCGCGTCGCGCCAGCCGCACCGAGCATCGTCATGCCCATCGCTCGGCGCCGGCTTCGCCAGCTCGTCGGACATATGCTCGTGGACGCCGATCCGACACGTCTCCACAACCACATGGCCGGCCGTCGCGAACAGGGTGTGGCGCTCAACATCAATCTTCTCGGCGAGGCGGTGCTCGGCGAAGGGGAAGCCGATCGACGTTTCCAGCGCACACTGGCGCTCATCGCCGACCCGGCGGTGACCTACGTTTCGGTGAAGGCATCATCGATCGCCAGCCAGATCGATCTCTGGTCCTACGACGACTCGTTGGATCGCGTGACCAGGCGACTACGGCAGCTGCTGTCCGCCGGCGCCGCCGCACAGCCCCGCACCTTCATCAATCTGGACATGGAGGAATACAAGGATCTTCATCTCACGCTGGACGCATTCACCTCCGTGCTCGACGAGCCCGAGCATCTCGATGCTGAGGCCGGCATCGTCCTGCAGACGTATCTTCCTGACTCCTTCGCTGCCCTGCAGCGGCTCACCGACTGGGCGACGCGACGACGGGAACGGGGCGGCGCCGCCATCAAGGTCCGGTTGGTGAAGGGTGCCAACCTCGCGATGGAGCGCGTCGACGCGGGGCTGCACAACTGGGATCAGGCGCCGTACTCGTCGAAGGCCGAGGTCGACGCCAACTACAAGAGGTGTGTGGAGTGGGCGCTGCGGCCCGAACACACCCAATCCGTGCGGGTCGGCGTGGCCAGCCACAACCTGTTCGACGTGGCGTGGGCGAAGCTGATTGTCGACGACCGAGGGGTCGCTGACCAGGTCGACTTCGAGATGCTCCAGGGAATGGCGCCCTCCCATGCCCGAGCCGTTCATCAGACCACCGACGATCTTCTCCTCTACACGCCAATCGTGGCACCTGTCGACTTCGACGTGGCGATCAGCTACCTGATCCGTCGACTGGAGGAGAACGCCTCCGGAGACAACTTCCTCCGCCATCTCTTTTCCATGACTCCTGGAGGCGTGGCCTTCCAGGAGCAGGCCACGCGCTTCGCGCAAGCAGTTGCCGATCGAGACTCTGTCTCTGCTGAGCCGCACCGCGGCGGGCGTCTGCCGGCGATCGAGTCGGGATTCGGCAACCATCCCGACACTGACACCGCTCGGCCCGAGGTGCAGGGCTGGCTGGTGAAGGTTCGCGACCTCGCATTCGAGCCCGTGAGGGCCGCGTTGACGACAGAGGTTTCCGCAGTGGCCGCACACGTGGCCAGGGCGCACCTTGCGCAGGCCCGATGGCAGCAGCTGGGAGCGGTCGAGCGACGCGTGATCCTCTGGGCCGTCGCCGACGAAATCGAGAGCCGGCGCGACGAGTTTCTCGTGACGATGGCTCATGAGGGCCGAAAGGTCTTCGCCGAGGCCGACGTGGAGGTCAGTGAGGCGATCGATTTCGCCCGCTGGTACGCCGATCACGGCATGGAACTCGACGAGTTCGCCACTGCCGAGTTTGCGCCCTACGGCGTCATCACGGTGGTGCCGCCGTGGAACTTCCCGGTCGCAATCCCGACCGGAGGGGTGATGGCATCGCTGGCGGCAGGCAATGCCGTCATCCTCAAGCCCGCGCCGGAAACTCCTCGCTGTGCGGAGTTGATTGTGGAGGCGGCCCATGCGGCGGGCGTGCCGGCCGACGTCCTCCAGTTCGTACGGACACCCGACAATGAGGTCGGCCAGGCACTGGTGACCGGCTCCGATGCCGTGATTCTCACCGGGTCAACCGAAACGGCGACGATGTTCCGTAGCTGGCGACCCGACCTCCCGGTCCTGGCCGAGACGAGTGGCAAGAACGCACTGATCATCACCCCCCACGCCGACATCGACCACGCCGTGGACGATCTGGTGAAGTCCGCATTCGGACACGCCGGTCAGAAGTGCTCGGCGGCGAGCTTGGCCATTCTGGTCGGGGGCGTGGCGGACGATCCTCGCTTTCGCCGCCAGTTGGTCGACGCGGTGGAGAGTCTTCGGATCGGCTGGCCGACCGAACCGGGGCCGAACTACGGGCCGACGATTCAGGCGCCGGACGGAAAGCTTGCTCGAGCACTCACCACCCTGGACGAAGGTGAGTCCTGGCTCGTCGAGCCCCGACCGATGGACGACACCGGTTCGCTCTGGTCGCCCGGTGTTCGTGAAGGCGTTGCTCCCGGGAGCTGGTTTCACCAGACAGAATGCTTCGGCCCTGTGCTGGGCCTGATTCGCGCCGATGACATCGAGGCTGCCATCCGGATTCAGAACGACTCCGACTTCGGCCTCACCGGCGGCCTTCACTCACTCGACGAGCACGAGATCGATGTCTGGCTCGATTCGGTTGAAGTCGGGAATGCCTACGTGAACCGCGGGATCACCGGAGCGATCGTTCGCCGTCAGCCGTTCGGCGGCTGGAAGGGGTCCTCGGTCGGACTCGGAGCGAAGGCCGGCGGATCCGACTACCTCCTGCAACTCGGACGCTGGATGCCGACGGCCGATCTCGGTGGAGCAGCAGAGTCTGATCAACACTGGCAGAGCACTCACTACGGCGTCGGCCACGACCCCAGCGGCCTGTTCAGCGAACGCAACGAACTTCGATACCTGCCTCACCCGACGGTCGTGATTCGCTCTAGCTCGAACGCCGACCCGACCGCGGTCGAGCGAGCAGTCGCCGCGGCGAAACGCGTCAACCCCGGTGTGACCGTGTCGGACGCGACCACGGAGCCCGACGCTGAATTCATCGCTCGTCTCGCCGAATTCCGTTGGGGTCGAATCCGATTTGTCGGCGAGGTACCCCATGCCCTGCGTCTGGCCGCAGCCGAGCATCAGATCCACATCATCGACGAATCAGTCACCGCAAGCGGGCGTCTCGAGCTACGGCTCTATCTCCGAGAGCAAGCCATCAGCCAAACGCTGCACCGCTTCGGCAACGTGCCGAGCAAGTAACGCTGGGGACAGACCCCAGCGTGACTTAGGTGCGGTTGACGATGTCTTCGACAGGGCCTGTCATGCCGGTGTAGAAGGCACCGAACTCGGCGTAGATGGCCGAGGCGGTGTCGTAGCGCATGGTGTAGACGGTGTCTTTGAGGTCGTCGATTTTCACGCCGAACAGGGTGACGCCCCATTCCCAGTCGTCCAAACCGGTCGATGCGGTGATCAGCTGAGTGATCCGCCCGGCGAACTGACGACCCGAGGTGCCGTGCTCGTACATGAGCTCCTTGCGGCTCTCGAAGTCGAGCGTGTACCAGTTGCTGTCGGCGTCGCGTCGCTTCGTCATCGGGTAGAAGCAGAACGCGCTCTTTCCCTCCGGCGGCAGCTCGGGGTAGAGCCGCATGTTCTTCATCTCTTCGGGGAGACCCTGTGCGTACTCGGAGAGTTCGGTGATCGACACGAAGCTGTCGATCACCACCAGGCCGGCGTTGACCAGCCCGGTCTGCAGATCACGAAGCGCCCAGCCATCGGCGGCAAGGGCCATGAAGCACAGCTCAGCCTTGTGGCCGAGGATCGCGGCCGTGACGACCTGCACATCGGCGGCGCGCGCCTCCGTCACTGCCGAGATGACCGCATCGTTGTCGGTTTCGAGGGTGCGGACACAAAAGAGGTGAACGACCGCAAGGCCTTCGCTGGTGGTGACGGGTTCGAGCATGAAGGAAGTCTATTGACGGCGAGTCACGGAGCTAGCGTCGGACCGTGACCAGATCCACCCACCAAGCCATCGCCGACGAACGCAACGAGTCGATCGAGATCTACATCAACGGCGAGTTTTTCCCTCGCCACGAAGCGAAGGTGTCAGTGTTCGACAGCGGCTTTCTTGTGGGCGATGGGATCTGGGAGGGCATCCGGCTGCACCACGGCCACTTCGCCTTCCTCGACCGGCACCTCGACCGGCTCTTCGCCGGAGCCGCCGCAACCGGCATCGACATCGGACTGGACCGTGCCGGAGTCGAGGCCGCCCTTCGAGCAACGGTCGACCACAACGCGATGGACGACAACGTCCACATCCGCCTCATGGTGACCCGCGGCGACAAGAAGACGCCGTCACAGCACCCGTCCAACAACATCGGTGGACCCAACATCGTGATCATCGCCGAACACAAGGCGGCCGATCCCGAGGTGCGCGACCGGGGCATCTCGCTCTTCACTGCAACGGTTCGTCGTCCGCCGCCCGACTCGCTCGACCAGAAGCTCAACTGCCACTCGAAACTCCACGAGGTGATTGCCTTGATCCAGGCGACCAACGCCGGGGCTGACGAGGCGCTGATGCTCGACCCCACGGGAGCGGTGGCCACGTGTAACGCGACAAACTTCTTCGTCGTACGCAAGGGTGAGGTCTGGACGTCGACCGGTCAGTACAACCTGAACGGAATCACGTCGGCGCTGATCGTCGAGGTCGCACAAGATTCCGGCATCCCGACACGTGAATGTGCGTTCTCGCTGACCGATGTCTATTCCGCCGATGAGGCGTTCGTGACCGGCACTTTCGGCGGACTGACGCCAGTCCACACGATCGACGGCCGCGCCATCGGCGCCGGTGGCCAGGGCGAGATGACGACTCGCCTGCGCGATCTCTACGACGCAAGGATTGCAGCAGAGTGCAGCGGGTGAAGAGGATTCAGTGCTGGTCGGGGCCACGCAACATTTCGACAGCGTTGATGTATTCGTGGCGCCAGCGGGCCGACACCACCGTCTATGACGAGCCGTTCTACGCTCACTATCTGTCGCTCGACGATCGAGATCATCCGGCTGCAGCCGAGGTCATGGCGAGCCAGTCGACCGATGCCGACGAGGTCATCCGAGACGTCATTCTCGGTGACGTGCCGACTCCTGTCTTCTACATCAAACAGATGGCGCACCACCTCAAGGGCGTCGATCGTAGCCACCTGAGTCACACGGAAAACCTCATCCTCGTCCGCCACCCGCGCGAGATGTTGGCCTCTCTCTCGGTACAGCTCCCCCACTGCGATCTCTCCGATACCGGACTCACGGAGTCCGTCGAACTCCTCGACGCGATCCTGGCGGAGGGCGGCGATCCGATCGTCATCGAGTCACAGACGCTTCTGGAAGACCCCGCCGGAGTCCTCACCGCCGTGTGCGGGCGCCTCGGGCTCGCGTTCGACGAGGCGATGTTGTCATGGCCGGCCGGTCCAAAACCGGAGGACGGAGCTTGGGCACCGTACTGGTACGACAACGTCCACACGTCCACTGGATTCGCTCCGCATCGCCCATCGGGTCACCCTGTACCTGACCGCGTGGGTCCGATCCTCGATGAGGCGCTACCGCTCTACGAGCGCCTCGCTGCTCACATCTAGCCAACTACGTTGGCGACTCGACAGGCACTTTGCCGCGCAGCCAGGTACTCTTTTCAGCCAACGCGGGACCCCCCGTCAACTGGAGGAAACATGAAGATTTCACGCAGCCGGATTGCCCGGCTCTTTGCGGTTCTCATCGCAGTAGCAATGATCGCCGTGGCATGTGGCGACGACGACGACGCCGCTGTCGAAGGCGCCGATCTCGGCGGTCGTACAGTCACAGTCGGCGTCGAAAACGCCTACTTGCCGTTCAACTATGTGCCGGCAGGTGAGTCCGACGGACAGGGCTGGGACTACGACGCGTGGCGCGAGATCTGCCGCATCGCAAACTGTGAGGCCGAGTTCGTTGTTGCGGGCTGGCCCGATGTCATCGACCAGGTTGCCCAGGGCGAGCTCGATACGGCCGCTGATGGCATCTCGATAACCGACGAGCGCAAGGAAATCGTCGCCTATTCACAGTCATACATGACCGTCGACCAGAAGTTCATCATCGCCAAAGACGACGATCGATTCGGGAGTGCCGACGACATCATCAACGGTGATGCCCTCGTCGGCACGCAGGTCGGTACCACCAACTTCGAGCTCGCCGTCGAGCTGCTCGGCGGCGACGATCGCATCAGCGCGTTCGACCAGTTCGGTCTTGCCGTTCAGGCGCTCATCAACGGCGACGTCGACGCAGTGATCATCGACGACGCTGCCGGTCAGGGCTATGTGGGCGAGAATGCCGACGCCGTCGAACTCGTGGACGACGCATTGCAGGCCGATCCGCTCGGCTTCATCTTCCCGCTCGACTCGGACCTCATCCCTGCGGTCGACGCAGCCCTCGATGAGATGCGTTCGAGCGGATTCCTGGACGAGCTCGGCCAGAAGTACTTCACTGACTCCTTCACTGTCACCTACGACGACATCGAAGGCTGATCAGCGCCGCTGACGCGACCAATCTGCACTAGGAAGGGTGCGTCGGATTCGTCCGGCGCACCCTTTCGTATTCAGGGGGAACATTGACTGCTCCAACCGAACCAGTGGCTGTCATCCCAGCCACGAACGTCACGCGAGTACGCGGCTTCGAGTGGTGGCTGCTGGTGATGCTGGCTGTCATCGGCTACATGGCGATCCAGAGCATTACCAACGAGTCCTACAACGAATCGTGGGACAACATCATCCCGGGTTTCAAGGTGACGCTGTATCTCACGGTCGGTGCGTTCCTTGTTGCGATGCCGTTGGGTTTGTTCATCGGAATGGGTCGCCTGTCGGGGAACCGGTTCATCAACACGGTCGCTCAGGTCTATATCGAGTTCATCCGCGGCATGCCAATGCTCGTTTGGCTGTTCGTGGTTGCGTTCATACTCACCCGAGACATCGCGGACATGCTCGGAATCAAGACCCGAGACATCGGTATGGCGTGGCGGGGCGGCGCCGCTCTCTGCCTCTTCTACGCGGCATTCATCGCCGAGGTGTTCCGAGCCGGTATCCAGTCCGTCGATCCGGGGCAGGTGGAGGCGGCCAAAGCAGTCGGACTCGGCCGATACCGGACAACTCGACACATCGTCTTACCCCAAGCTCTGCGCAACTCGCTTCCCGCGCTTGGGAACGATTTCATCGCCTTGATGAAGGACACCTCACTGGTGTCGGTGCTGGCCGTCGGCGAGATCACCTACGAGGCTCGAATCTACCTTGGGTCCAGCTTCCGGATTCGCGAGTCGTATTTCATCCTCGCGGTACTGTACGTCTCGTTGACCCTGGTGTTGAGCCTCGGTCTTCAACTCTGGGAACGTCGACTGGCGATCCCGGGGCGCGTTGAGGAATAGGACAAAGGCATCTGTCATGCCCGTTCGTGAGCTTCTCGAAGGCAAGCCCGCTCTGATCATCATCGACATCCAGGGCGGCGAGAACAACGCCTCCGACGATGGCGAGACGGCGATCCCGCTCATGGACGGGTACGACGCTCGTATGGAGGGTGTCCCCGCTCTGATTCAGAAGGCACGGGATTGCGGCGTGCCGGTGGTCTTCTTCCAGGAAGCCCACCGACCGGATCTCATCGACTTCGGGCGTGAGCTCGACGGCGCCGAGGGTGTTCATCTCGTCGAAGGCGATCCTGGTACGGCGATCGACCCTCGCATGGGTATGCGGCCCGACGACTACTTCATTCGCAAGCGTCGCTACTCGTGCTTCTTCGGCACCGAGCTCGAGATCCTGCTGAAGGGCCTCAAGGCCGACACACTGTTCCTCGTCGGCGGCCACACCGACGTGTGCGTGCACTACACGTTTGTGGATGCCCACCAGCACGACTACTTCTGCCGAGTGATCGAGGATTGCGTTGCGGGCTCGAGCCGGGAGGCCCACGAGGCGTCGTTGCGCGCAATGGAGTACCTGCAGACCGGCGCCGTCCGTTCGAGCGCCGAGGTCACTGCTGCCTTCGAGGCCTACGCCGGCTGACGCGTCACCAGGCGCAGCGCAGCGACATGCATGACAGGCCACCATCGATCAGCGCGGCCTCGTCGGCCTGGACCAGGTCGACCCGATAGCCGCTCGCCTCGAGCAACGCAGCTGTCTCGGGAAAGCCCGTGCGCATGATCACCGCGTCGTTCACACGAATCAGGTTGGCCGCCGGCTCCTCGCCGTGCGGACAACGGACCACGCGGTAGCCCTCGAAGCAGCCGCTGTCCGCCAGCCGGCCAGTCGAGAAGATGGTGTGGTCGTCGATGATCGCGCAGTCGGTCTTGAGGTGGAGTACGTCGGCTGGGGTGTCGACGGCACGCACCGGCAGGCCGGTCGGCTCGATCGCCACGCCAAGGGCAGCGACACCAGCGGCATCGGTGCGAGCCGAGAGCCCGACGATGATCTCCGTGGCGGTGACGAGGATGTCGCCGCCATCGACAGAGCCGGCGGCAACGGTGGCAACGGTGGCGAACCGCGACTCGAGGTCGTGGGTGATGGCGCCGGCCTCCCCGGCCCGGGTCGGGGCTCCGGGACGCAGGATCACGGCGTGGCCGCCGATGCAGAGTGCGGCGTCCTCCACGAAGACGGCATCGGGAAACGCGTGAAGCTCGGCCATCACTTCAACAGCAACACCAGCACCTTCAAGGGCGGTGCAGTAGCCGGCGTGTTCGGCAACGAACCGATCGAAATCGGGGTTGGGGCCATCGATGGCTCTCAGACCGTCGACGACGCTCGCCGACGGTGGACGAACGAGAGCATGGGTGAAACGGATTGGACTCACTCGATCATCATCCCCAACAACTCGCGGACCAGCTTGGCACCGACCATCGCGGTCTGGTCGTTCACATCGCGCGACGGGTTGATCTCCACCACGTCGGCACCGACGACCTCCGCATTGCCTTCCTCGATCTGACGGAGCGAGTCGAGGAGTTGCCGTGTCGTCATCCCCCCGGGTTCGTTGTGCGAGATTCCCGGGGCGAATGCCGGATCGAGGGCATCGACATCGATCGAGATGTAGACCGGGCCGCAGAGCTCGGGGATCTGACCGTTCCAGTCTCTGAGCTCGTGTACCTCGACATCGAACCGGTCGGCCTGTTCGCGTTGGTGTGGAGTCATGGTGCGAATGCCGAACTGCAGCAGGCGGGCTGCTCGACCTTCTTCCATGATCCGGGCGAACGGACAAGCGTGGGAGTAGCGGTCGCCTTCGAGCTCGTCGTAGAGATCCGGATGGGCATCGAAGTGAACGACAGTGAGGTCGTCGTGGATTGCGCTCATCGCCTGCATGATCGGCCACGTGACCATGTGGTCGCCACCGATCGACAGAATCCGGGATCCACCGGCCATGGCAGCGGCCACACCGCCACGGATGGCCTCAACCGCCGATTGGCCCTCGTCGGGCACGTCCAGGTCGCCAAGATCGAGCCATCGCTCGTCCCGCAGCGGGCCGAGGTCGATGCCGGACTCCGTGCACCAGTTCGCCGAGCCACAGATGAGCGCATCTCGCACCGCCTGTGGTGCGGCCGCGGGCCCACGAAGAAACGACGAGTGAACATCGTAAGGGACGCCGAGCAGCTTGACGATCACTCGACGTAAATGGTGAGTTGGCCGTTGCGGGCAAAGCCGGCGAGCTGCATTCCCGCCCGTTCCGCAGTGGCCGAGGCCAACGCAGTCGGTGCGCTGACGGCGACCAGGGCGCGGAACCCGGCTGCCCACGCCTTGTGCACGAGTTCGAAGCTTGCTCGGCCGCTTACCACCACAGCGTTGCCGGTGGCGGGCATCTGACCATCGAGCAGCATGCGGCCGACGAGCTTGTCGACAGCATTGTGGCGGCCGATGTCCTCACGGATGAGGCCGATACCGCCGGTGGCGTCCACGACGCCAGCTGCATGCACCGCCCCGGTCGCATCGAAGAGGTCCTGGCGCGGCCGAAGCTTGTCGGGCGCCTCGGCAAGGACAGCCCAATCGATCGGATCGCCGGCCACCGGATGCAGACGAGCAGCGAGTTCGTCGATCTCGTCGGTGCCACAGAAGCCACAGGACGAGGTCGTGGTGGCCAGCCGCGGAGCCGGCGGCGGAGCGTGCCCACCGGTCGACACCGTGACGATATTGAACGACGTGGCCGCGGCTGATCCATTGGCGCAGTACTTGACCTCACGGATGGCGTGACCCTCGAGCAGTCCCTCGTTGTGACAGAACCCTGCGGCCAGCTCGAAATCGTGACCTGGCGTTCGCATGGTCGTAGCGACACGCACGCCATCAAGCTCGATGGCCATCGGCTCCTCGTTCGCGAGCTGCGCCGGAACGCGTCCGCTCGACTGTGCCTCAGGCGACCAGGCCCGAACCAGACGGCGCTCACTGCGCTTGCGAGGATTCACCGCTCCAAGCGTAGGGCAGCCCTGTGTGACTTAGTTGCGGGTGAGCTCCGCGCTGAGGTGATGGGTCAACGGCTCACCCATTGCGGCCATCCACATGTCGACCTTCAGCAAGTCGCCCGTGACCTCCAGGCGACGACGCACCTCAGTGATGGGCTTCGCAGTCCGCGTGCCCTCGACACGCTCGGTGCGCAGATCGACGATCACGCCATCGCTCTTCTCTTCGACCGAGCCGGCATGGATCTCGACTACACCCGTCGGCTGTGCCAGCACGAGCTCGATGGCGCGACTCGGCTGGGGCCGCAGGTAACCGACCTCGGCATGCATCGGCGCATCACTTTGCGGGTGTCGGGTGCGCTGGTTCATCGCCAGGAACGGCTTGCCGACGTGAGAGAAGATCAACTCCTCCACGTATCCGAAGTCGGCGATCGTCGGATAGTGGCCCTCGCCAGGACCACGCCATGTACCCACCAAGGGCGCCAGCGCCTCGCAAGCGGAATGAAGTTCTGCACCCGTACTCATCGGAAATGAAGCTAGCGCCAAAACGGGGAACGGCCCCCGCCGGAGCGAGGGCCGTCCTCAAGTTTCTTCGGACCTAGAAGTCCATGTCCGGCATTCCGCCGCCCATGCCCCCGCCGTCGGGAGCGTCGGCAATGACGGCCTCGGTGGTCAGGAACAGGGCTGCGATAGAACCTGCATTCTGCAGAGCCGAACGGGTGACCTTGGCCGCATCGATGATGCCGGCCTCGACCAAGTCGATGTACTCGCCGTTGGCCGCGTTGAGGCCCATGTTGCCTTCGAGGTTGCGCACCTTCTCCACAACAACTCCACCCTCCATGCCGGCATTGACGGCAATCTGAGTGAGAGGACCCTCGAGCGCACGGCTCACGATGCGGGCACCAACCTGCTCGTCGGGATCGGTGATCGAGCTGATCATCGCGTCGACAGCAGCCTGGGCACGGATAAGCGTGGTGCCGCCACCGGCGACCACACCCTCTTCGATCGCAGCCTTCGTGGTGGACACCGCGTCTTCGATGCGGTGCTTCTTTTCCTTGAGCTCCACCTCGGTGGCAGCGCCGACCTTGAGAACGGCAACGCCGCCCGACAGCTTGGCGAGACGCTCCTGGAGCTTCTCACGGTCGTAGTCAGAATCGGTGTTCTCGATCTCGGCCTTGATCTGAGCGACACGACCGTTGACGTCAGCAGCATCGCCGGCACCCTCGATGACCGTGGTCTCGTCCTTCGTCACGACGACCTTGCGGGCCTGGCCCAGCATGTCGAGATCCACGGCGTCGAGCTTGAGTCCGACCTCTTCGCTGACAACCTGGCCACCGGTGAGGATGGCCATGTCCTGAAGCATTGCCTTCCGACGCTCGCCAAAGCCAGGAGCCTTGACCGAGACAGAAGTGAACGTGCCACGGATCTTGTTGACGACGAGCGTGGCCAGAGCCTCACCCTCGACA
>JAJCXZ010000063.1 GCA_029263175.1 Acidimicrobiales bacterium
AGCGACCCGTGGGTGTAACACACCTACCGGAGCCAGTGTCGCCCAGGAACCGGAACTCGTCCCGAACCTGTCACCCACCTACCGGAGCCAACCTGGAAAGCATGAACCGGGCCAGCACAACAACGATCCCGAGATCGGGCCGGAAGACGACCACTTCAGCGCGGAACGACAAAGGCCCGGAAACCGTTGAGTTTCCGGGCCTTCTGAGTGGTGGCGGGGGCAGGATTTGAACCTGCGACCTTCGGGTTATGAGCCCGACGAGCTACCAAACTGCTCCACCCCGCAGACAGGACGATAGCGCCGGGCACCGGCTTCCCCAACTGGGGATCAGCCGAGTATTCCGTCGATGAGCAGCTGGGCGAATTCCTCGTCTGATCGGCCGAGGATCCCGCAGACGATCTCGTGGTTGTGTTCGCCCACGCTGGGCGATCGACGGAGCTGATGTTCCGTACCGACCCACCGCGCCGCCTCCCGATCAACCGGCACGTCGATGTCGGGACGGGCCGGTTGGCGGAGCAACTGGTAATGATGGTGAAGCTGCGGATCGCGTTCGTAGGTATCGGCCAGGTGCTCGACCGGTGCGGCGGCCACACCGTCGGCCTGGAGCAGCTCAGCGAGTTTCCACTTGTCCTGTGGTCGGGTCCACGCCGTGATCAGATCGTCGAGTGCGTCCTCGTTTTCCTTGCGTAGGCGGTGGGTGGCGAAGCGATGATCGTCGGCGAGGCTCTGACCGCACCGGTTCGCGAACGTTTGCCATTCCTCATCGTTGGTCACGGCGATCGCGACCCACTCGTCGTCGCTGTGCTCGCTCGGCCTCGCGGGGTAGATCCCGTGGGGGCAGTAGTTGGGGTCGCGGTTGGCGCGACGAGCCGGTAACTCCCCCGACGCTTTGTACGCCAACCACTCGGCGCCGAGGAGCGAAATCATGCCACTGAGTTGGGTGAGGTGAATCTCCTGACCGTCGCCCGTGCGATCACGCTGGCGGAGCGCGGCCAGCAAGGTCGTCACCATCAGGTGCGGGGCGGTGAAGTCGGGATAGGCGACGCCGATCCCTCTCGGTCGCTCACCCTCGAACCCAGTGAGCATGTTGAAGCCCGAAGCAGCCATCAAGATGTTGCCCATGCTCGGCCGGTCGGCCCACGGGCCGTGACGGTGAGCGCCGGGAAGGTTGAGCAGGACGATCTCGGGTTTGAGCCCACAGAGCACGTCGTAGCCGAGGCCCATACGTTCGAGTGCGCCGGGGCGGAAGTTGTTGACGACGATGTCGGCGGTGGCGATGAGCTCTTTGACAAGAGCGAGGCCATCGTCAGTGCGCAGGTTCACGCTCAACGACTGCTTGCCGACATTGACACTGTTGTGCAACCCGCCCATGTCGGGATCCGGCGTGCCATCAGGTCCGATCTGGCTTCGTATCGAGTCGGGTTTGGTCGACGACTCGATGCGGATCACCTCGGCACCGAAGCTGGCCAAGACCCTGGTACCGAGTGGCCCCGCCAGCACCCAGGTGAGGTCGACTACCCGTATCCCCTCGAGAACTCGGGCGGGGTCCGGTGTTGGTTTGCTCGATTGGTCGGAGACGGGTTCGGGCAGCCCGTTGAGCATCGCCTGATGCTCCCCGAGCGCCGGTGCTCGGCGGATCTCGATCGCGTCGCGCATCCCGTCCACTGGCGATCGCACGAAGCCGAGGGGCTGACCCAGCAGTTCGTTTTCGACTTCGAGGAACTGTTCGTTGACTATGTATTGCTCGGTTCGTTCGAGGTCGTCGAACCCCAAGACGGGGAGACACACGATGTCGGCTTCGAGGGCGCCGGCCGCGAACTCGTCGCGAGTGAGTGCCGCGGCCAGGGCGAGCGTCGTGGCCGAGACCGGGTTGTCCGCGCGAGGGGCGCTGAGCATTGCCCAGTGCCAATCGTCGCTGGTCATGCCATGGTCGATACCGACCTCGTCGGCCCATGCGAGAAAGCCGTCGAACCGGTCGGGACGAACGAGGTGACCCACGTAGCCGCCGTCGGCGCAGCGAAGCGCTTGCGACAAGCCTGGTCGGCGCGGAATGCGGTGGTGCCAGAGCCAGTGCGAAGGCGTTGCCGTTTGCATCGCCGCCATGAGCGCTGATTCCTGCAGCGAAATGTCGAGATGAGCGCCGGCACCGTCGCCCTGGAGTGCGACCGAGATTCCGGAAGCCGCAATCAGGCCGGCCATCGCCGCCGAGACGTCCGAGCCGCCCTGTACCGGCGTGCCCTGCGGTTCGCCGCACAACCACGCCAGGCCACCGGCGGCGCAGGCAATGAGGTCAGTCGCCTTCCAGTCCCGCCACTCGGCGGCGAGCCCGAACGGAGTGACCGAGCAATGGATCAGCTCCGGATTGAGAGCGAGTAGTCGGTCGTGGCCCAACTGCCCGTTGTCGATCACCACATCTGCCGTCGCCACAAGAGCATCGAAGGCACGGGCAGAATGGTCGAGCACCACCGACCGCTTGTTGGCAGAGAAGTACTGGTGCGCGGCTGACTCACCGGGGGCGCCGAACGGAGCCAGGCTGCGAATCGAGTTTCCATCCTCGGGCTCGACCATGATCACGTCCGCTCCGAGGTCACCGAGGATGCGGCCCGCCAGCGCAGCCGAGCGATCGGCAAGGTCGAGGACCCGAACGTCCGAAAGCGGACCACTCACCGGAGCAGCGGGATCACGAGCGAGCCGACCATCGCCGTTGGACCATCGACCAGATCGGCCTGCAGATCGAAGGCGACGCGATCCGGCTCAGCCAGAACCACAGTGGCCGTGGGGATGATGCGGGTGCCGTCCTCCGTCGGTGCCTTCCAACGGAAGTCGAGGTTTGCTCCGTGCAGCAGCGACTCAGCGCCGAATTCCTGCATCACGGCTTCGAGCGCGAACGCGGCCACATGTGACCCGCCCGCGATCGGTCGCCCGAGGCCGGCCTTCTTGGCTTCTTCGAGATCGGAGTGGATCGGATTGTCGGGATTGTCGGTATCACGAGCCGCCATCATGTCCAGCGTCATCGCCACTTCCGTACCGCCCAGCATCTGCCCTACCTCGGCGGTCGCAAGCACATCCACATGGGGGTTCCCGGCAGCAGCCTCCCAATCAGGCTCGGGCGCCGGCGTGTCCTCGATGGCAAGTCCCTCGAACGAGTCGGGCAACGAGGGGTCGGGTCGGTAGCTGAACAGACCGGTAGTGAGGTTCGTGGCGAATCGCTCTCCGGCGCTGTCGAAAGACGCTGCACGGGTCGTCGAGTAGGAGCGACCCTTGCGTACATACGTGCCCGTCGACTCACCCGTGACCTCCCATGCGTCGTCGACGGCCAACGGTCGATGGATCGTGTACCGCTCGCGCACCCAGATCTTTCCCGCTGTTCCGCTCGCCCTGTGCTCACCGTCGGGGCGAGGCTTGCGAGGCTGGTTCGAGATCAACGCCAGTGTCATACCGGCGATCATGTCGGGTTGGACGATTCCGGCGTCGACCAGCGAGCGAGTGGCGTCGCCGTAGGCGCCCATACCCTCGGCCGCACCCCGGATCTTCTCGACGCGGAAGGGCCCCGCAATCGGCGTCAGCACTCGCGGGAACTTGGTCATGACCCGACGATAGCTCCGCGTGCGAATCCGATCCGGCTCGACAAGACGGCGCGGTGGCGGCAACGATCTCGACGTGACCGATTTCTCCCTCACCCCCGCAGCCGTCAACGAGACTCTCCAGCGCCTCTGGCCGGCAACGGGAGATGAGTGCATCGAGATCGGGCCGACCCATGCCCTCGTTCGCTACGACATCGCCCAGGACTCCCTGCGACCCGGGGGATTTGTCCCCGGCCCGACTCAGTTCTCGATCGCTGATGTGGCGCTGTGGTATCTCAGCTTCGCCGCCCTCAATCGCGTCGAACCAATGGCCATGACCTCCGAATTGTCGATCCGCTTCCTTCGGCCCGCCCAGGGCCAGGCGATGTGGGCGCGGGCAGACCTGGACAGGGCGGGCAGGTCGTCAGTTGTCGGCACCGTGAAGATCTGGATGGACGATCGCCCCGACCGCCTCGTGTCGACCGCCCAAGGGACCTACGCGCTCCCCCGCCCCCATTGATCTGAACCTCAGACCACCGGCATTCTCGCCGATGGTTGATCATGGACGTACAAACGTCGCGGGTTGAGACATGGTCAGCCAAGCCCGTCCTCGGGTGGGCGATCCGCATCGCGCTCTTCGCCATACCGCTCGTCGCCGCGTGGGCAGCGGTCCGGTTGGCGATGATCGCGGTCCCCCAGCCCCACGGTCTCTCCCGGATCATCGTCTGGATCGGTGGTGCGTTTGCTCTGTCGATCCTCGTGCACCAACTCGCCCGCCGATCGCTGCGCCGTTTCAGCTCGCTCGGAATGCTGTTCAGCATGTCGCTGACGTTCCCCGACGTCGCCCCATCGAGATGGCGCGCCGCGAAGCTGGCGAGCCGCGCGGGCAGCCTCGACGCCGCGACCGGTGTCGCCTCCGCGCGAGGCCGACAGGCCGACCACCTGGTGGACCTGGTGGGCCGGATCAACCGGCACGAAGCCGCGACGTGGGGGCATGGCGACCGGGTCCGCTCGTATGTCGAGTTGATCGCCGCCGAACTCGCCGTAACGGGTGCCGACCTCGAGCGTCTCCGCTGGGCCGCGCTGCTCCACGATGTCGGCAAGCTCGAGATCCCCGCCGTGATCCTCGAACGCAAGGGGCAGCCGTCAATCGAGGAACGCCTGCTCATCGAGCAGCATCCCAGCCATGCGGCGCAACACCTTCGTCCCGTTCAGGAGTGGCTCGGCGAATGGACCGATGCCATCACCGAGCACCATGAACGCTGGGACGGCACCGGATACCCCAACGGGCTCGCCATGACCGAGATATCCCTTGGCGCTCGCATAATCGCCGTGGCCGACGCCTACGACGCAATGACGTCCAGCCGGTCCTATCAACGGCCGATCTCCGCCGCCAAGGCCCGCCAGGAACTCGTCGACAATGCCGGCACCCAGTTCGACCCGGCCGTCGTCCGGGCGTTCCTCGATGCCGGAATCCGTCGCCAGCGAGTCGGTCTCGGCCCGCTCGCGGCACTCGTCGAGCTGCCGGCACGGCTGGCCGCGCTCGGATCGACCGCTGCCACCGGTGCGGGGATCGCCGCCGCGACCAGCGCTGTCGCCGTGACGAGCGCCATCGGCCCACCGATGCTGTCGAATGCGTCTGAGGACCCACCCGCCGTTGAACGGGTGGTCGACGAGCCGACCGTCACCACCACCTCCACTTCGACAACGACCAGCACCACGACTACGACCGAACCGGCGACGACCACCACTCGTCGGGCCACGACCACAACGCAGGCGCCCACCACGACCACCGCGCCGCCGACAACGACTCAGGCTCCGACCACGACGGCACCACCGACAACAACCGCAGCGCCGGCCACCACGACGACTGCAGCGATCGATCCCGGCGACCCGGACTATCCGACCGTCACCACCACCACCACGGTCACCGCTCCCCCTCCGAGCTATCCCACGACCTAGCCGGCTCGGACCGCGCGGGCGATCTCGCCCCACTTGCCGAGTTCGTTGGGATCGTTCTGCATCTGCGGTCCTCCGAGGTACATGACCACGCGGCCCGCAGTGCCGCGGTAGCGCTCGAGGAGCCTGTCGGCCATCTCGTCCCAGCCGGCCACCAGGGCGTAGTGCTCGAGCATTTCGTCGCTGATGACATCGCCGATGGTGGCGAGGTCGCCCGACTTGAACTTGTCGCGGATCTTGGCGGTGGTGCCTTCGAACCCGAGGTCGTCGAACTGGAACGAGTAGTTGGGCGTCGATCCGTAGAAGGCGATTTGGCGCTTGGCCTGAGCGGTGTATGTCGCCCTCTCCTCGGCGGTGTTGCCCGGACAGGCAAAGACCGGCACGATCAGCTCGAGGTCATCGACGTTGCGGCCGGAATTCGCCGCTCCCTCGGCCAATCCGGGCAGCAGTCGGTTCTCGATGTACGGCATGGAGTGCAGCGGATGGACGTGGACGCCGTCTGCGACCTCTCCCGCCACCTTCGTCATCATTGGTCCGACAGCGGAGATGTCGACCGGCGTCGGATGGTCGTGCGCGCGGGGCGCCCAGTCGGGCGGAAGCAGTGAAAGCTCGTAGAAGTCACCCTCGTGGCTGAGCTTCTCCTCGCGATTGAACGCTCGGAAACAGGCTTTCACCGCGGAGACATAGTCGCGAAGCCGGGCCGCCGGCCTGTCGAAGTCGCTGCCGTAGCGGCGGGTGACGTGAGCCTTCACCTGGCTGCCGAGCCCGAGACGGAAGCGTCCGCCGGTGTTGGCTGCCATCTCATAGGCCACCGCGGCCGAAACCATCGGACTGCGGGGGAACGCCACAGCGATCCCGGTCGTGAAGAACAGCTCTGGCGCGGCCATCGACGCAGCGGTGATGCTCATCCAGGGAACCGAGCTCGTCTCGGTATAGAGCAAGCCGGAGAAGCCGGCGCCATGAAGCTTGCGAGCGAGGTCAGCCGACTCCGTCCAGGACAGACTGTTGCCGCCGGTCATCAGATCGAATTCCATGACGGCGAGCGTAGTTTCAGGCGCCGTCGCCGACCTCGTTCGGAAGCGACGCGTCTGCTCCCCAAGCCGACCACGAGCCGACGAAGAGCTTGCCGTCGCCGAGGCCGGCCAGTCGCATGGCCAGGAGATCGATGCACGCAGACACGCCACTGCCGCAGTAGGCGACAACATCCCCGGTATCGGCACCCTTTGCTTCGTAGAGCGCCGCGAGTTCCTGGACGGATCGCAGGCGACCGTCGGCGAGGTTGTCGGTTGCCGGCGCCGATGAAGCGCCAGGCACATGCCCCGGGCGAGGGTCGACCGGGCCGCCGTTTGCGAACCGGTCTGCGGATCGAGCATCGAGAATCGTGAGATCTGAACCAAGCGCGTCGGCCAATTGCACCTTTCTCATGATTCGATCGGTTGGCCAAGGGGTCACGGCGAACGGTGCAGCCACTGGTGCCACGGGCGCATCAGCGAGCGGGCCCTCCCACGCGGCGATCCCGCCATCGAGAATCGCGGCTTCGTGGCCGAGCACATCGAGCATCCACCACAGACGGCCCGCAATTACGCCACCAACATCGTCATACGCCACGACACGGGTGGTGTCACCGATGCCGAGGCGGCTCATCGACGATGCGAAGTCGATCGGATCTGGAAGAGGATGCCGACCACCCTCCGTTGATGCCGGGGCCGCGAGATCGACATCGATGTCAGCCCACACCGCGGACGGAATATGTCCGCTCTCGTAGGCATCGCGGCCGGACCGCCCGTCGAGGTACCAACGGCAGTCGACGACCGCGAGATCTGCTTCGCCGAGATGTTGCGCCAACCACTCGGCGCTGACGACTGGACCGAAGTTGCTCATGAGAAAGGTCTATCGCCAATACCCGTCACCCGCTCGACCCGGCCGTCGCTGTTATCGGTTGAAGATCGATGCCCATTCAACTGCCTCTTTTCCGCTCCAGCGTGGCACGATCAAGGGGTGGATGCCCCAACTCTACGCACCAAGCGGCTTGTGCTTCTTCCCCTGGGATCGGCGGATCTCGATGAAGCCGCTGCGCTTTACAGCGATGAGGCAGTGATGCGTTACGTCGATGGCGGAACACGCGATCGATCCGCTACCGCCCACCTGCTCGAGGCCAACGAACGCTGTTGGAAGTCCGAAGGCTGGGGGCTGTGGGCCGTCCGCAACGCAGAGACGGGCGCATTCATCGGTGAATGTGGGTTCCACCGCCTCACCGATGTCCAGGACGCCGCCGTCGAGTTCTCGTGCACCGTCAGCCGTCGAAACTGGGGCCAAGGCTTCGCCGCCGAAGCGGGCAACGCCGTCTTGTACGACGGCTGGGAACGCTTGAAGGACGACATCATCCACGCCGTGGTCCCCCACGACAATCGTGCCGGCGCCGAGATGTTGCGCATGCTCGGCTTTCGTCGCGCCGACGACCAGCTGATCCACGGTGAAGAGCAGCAGGTCTGGGAGACCCAGCGTCTCAGCTGACGCCGCTCACACCTCAGCGGGCCACTAGGTTTCGGCCTCATGACCTGGTGGCTTTGGTTGATCCTGATCGTTGCGGCGCTCGTCCTCGTTGTCGCGGCGTACGACCTAACGCAGAAGCGCCATGCCATCCTGCGCAATTTCCCGGTCGCCGGGCACTTCCGCTACATGCTCGAGCGGGTCGGACCCGAACTACGGCAGTACATCGTCACCGACAACGACGAAGAGTTGCCGTTCTCCCGCGATCATCGCCGCTGGGTGTACGCGTCGGCCAAGGGCGAGAACGCCTACTTCGGATTCGGCACCGACAATCGAATGGACGAGAAGGGCTATCCGTTCTTCCACCACTCGGCGTTCCCCATCGATGGAGACGCGGACGAACCGATCCGCTCACTCAAGATCCTCGGCGAGTGGAGAGACCGAGCCGAAGCCTTCCGGCCGGCCTCGATCGTCAACATCTCGGCGATGAGCTTCGGCTCCCTCTCCAGCGCCGCGATCGAAGCGCTCAACCGCGGTGCGGGCCTTGCGGATTGCATGCACAACACCGGCGAAGGCGGCATCAGCGCCCACCACCGTCATGGTGGCGATCTGATCTTCCAGATCGGCACCGGCTATTTCGGCGCCCGCAACGGCGAGGGCCGGTTCTCGATCGATTCCATGCTTGCCTCGATGGACGGCACTCCGACGCGGGCAATTGAGGTCAAGCTGAGCCAGGGCGCGAAACCAGGGCTGGGCGGGCTGCTTCCCGCGTCCAAGGTCACCGCCGAGATCGCCGGCGCCCGCGGCGTACCGGTCGGCGTCACGGTGCGCAGCCCGGCGCGGCACCGAGAGTTCGACGACATCACCGGCCTGGTCGACTTCGTGGAGCGGATCGCCGAGGCCTCCGGCCTGCCGGTTGGCATCAAGTCCGCCGTCGGCGATCCCAACTTCTGGGCGGAACTCGCACAGCAGATGCAGCGCCGCGGCCGGGGACCGGATTTCATCACCATCGATGGTGGCGAAGGAGGAACCGGTGCCGCACCATTGCTCTTCGCCGACCACGTCGCCCTCCCGTTTCGCGACGCGTTCGATGTCGCCTACCGGGCATTCGATGACGCCCGGCTGACCGACCAGGTCACGTTCATCGGCTCCGGAAAGCTCGGCTTCCCGGCCTCGGCCGCACTCGCCTTGGCCGCGGGTGCCGACATGATCAACGTCGGCCGCGAAGCAATGCTGGCGGTGGGATGTATCCAGGCGCAGAAGTGCCATACCGGCCACTGCCCGACTGGCGTGGCCACCCAGAACCCTCGACTGGTGAGGGGCCTCGACCCGACCGACAAGTCAGTGCGAACGGCCGGCTACATCGATGCGCTCCGCCACGACCTACGGGCGCTCGCCCACGCCATGGGCCACGATCACCCGGCCAAGATCACTGCGGATCAGATCACCATCCGTTGAGTTGAAACGGGGGTCTGACCCCACCGTTTGAACTCAGCTCCAGGATTCGGGGTCGGCGGGGTCGCCGAAGAGTTCGATGTTGTTGAACGCCGGATCGGGTTCGATGCTGGCGCCGGCGGGCCAGATGCCTGCCGCGGTGGCGACCTCGTGGCGAGCACCGCCGGTCCCCCACTGAACGAATCCGAGGATGGCGTCCGGGTTGGTGAAGTCACGGGCGGTGTAGAGCGCCGCCTCTCCACCGGCGGCGTTCAGGCCGCCCATGGTGGCAGCGTCGACCTGGGCGGTTGCGCCGGCTGCGACTGTGCCACCGGCAATCACTTCACCGAGATCGACGTAGGTCGGGAACTGGCAGAGGATGATCCCGTCGAGCGACGCGTCGCTGTCTCCGTTGTTGATGATCTGCACGAAGCCGGCATCACCGAACTCGACCAGATTGATCTGGATATCAGGAATCTCCGTCGCCGCTTCGGGGATGGTGACCGTGGTGGTCGGAGCGGTCGTGCCCGGTTCATCGACAACGGTGTCGGTCTGTGCCGTGCCGGAATCACCAGCAGGGAGCGACTCCCCCTCGTCTCCACCGCAGGCCGCTGCCATCAGCGCCACCAAGAGCACCAGGGGTATCAGTCGTAGCATTCGACGCATGGATCTTTCTCCGTGACTCGATTCATCGGTGACAGTAGTGGCGCATCGTCGTCGCCCGCGGTCACCAAGAAGCCGGGACGCGCCAGCGGGCGGCGGTGGTGGAGGGGAACCTCAGCAGCACGCCCGGGTGGGGGAAGACCGCAGGTGAGGACACGAGGGCCCCGGTGGGAGCATTTGCCACCCACCGGGGATCCGCTATGGACCGCCGCCCGAAAGCTAGGTCCATTGTGTCCGAAATGAGCAGAAGAGTCCGTCAGTGACACGACGCATGGAACGTCATGTTGCTGACACAGCTGCACCGGCGTCGCCCGAATCGACCCAGTTAGGCATCGACTTCGCCCGGATCGACCGCGTCAGGCTCTGCCGCCGGCGTCAGATCGACCTCGGCCAGCAGGGCGGCAATCTGATCCTCGAGCGTCGCTGCCTCGACCCGGTTGGGTGGGTCCTCGGCCAATGCCGCGTCACGAGATGCAAACAACCGCGCAATCTCAGCAAGGATCGCCTCCGGGGTGACAGGACCGGAGTCGTCTGGCGTTTCGTCCGGGTCGGGTTCCTCGGCCACATCATCGTCGTCGACCACACCGGTGGGCGTCGCCCCAAGAATGTCGCTGAAGTCGGCGCCGTCGAACATCTGGCTCAACGCATCACCAAGGTTCTCGCCGATGGCGATCTGCTCCCCTTCGCCGATTGTGACGATGACAGCCTCGAGCGTGGGAACCGAGGAGGTGCCCTCGGCCGCGACATACAGCGGCCGGACCCAAAGAATCGACTCTGCGATCGGCAGGAGGACCAGGTCACCAAACTCAACTTGTGAACCCGAGTCGTCGAGCAGGGTGAGCCGACTCGAGATCTCCTCGTTCTGTGCAATCCCCGACGCGACCAACACCGGTCCAGGAGCGTCAGCCGACGTCATCTCGTAGCTCACCAAACGCGACGTGCCGTCGGGTCTCGTTTCACCGATCATGAACGCCTCGAGCTCGCGACGGTTGTCGTTCTCGTCGAACGGCACAAAAGTACGCATCGTGACGAAGCTCGGCTCGTCCTCACCGGGCAGCTCCAAGAGCGTGTAGTAAGGGTCGACTCGACGCTCGCGGCTCGTGGAGAGCCCCGTGTCCTCATCAGTCACCAGCTCGCTGGTGGAACCAGCGATGACCTGGCGACCCGGGTTCTGGGCGACGGCCCAGTCCTCACTGCCAACGATCAGGCTGACCGGATCGTCGACCTGGTAGCGGGCCCACATGTTGGTCTGAATCCGGAACAGGTCCTGCGGGTATCGCAGGTTGTCGCGCAACTCCTCGGGCATCTCATCGAATTCAGTGAAAAGATCGGGGAACGCCGACCGCCAGGCATCGATGATCGGGTCGTCGACGGGCATGACATAGAAGGTGACGTCGCCGTCATAGGCATCAACGACCGCCTTCACGGAGTTGCGCACATAGTTGAAACGAGCACCATCCAGGTCGCCCTGAACCATGCCGCTGGCATCGGCGCGTTGAGAGTAGGGGAAGCGATCCGACGTGGTGAACGCGTCGATCACGTAGTGAATCCGACCATCGACCACCACTGGGTAAGCGTCGGCGTCGAACTCGAGGAACGGTGCGAGTTCCTCCACCCGCTGATGGACATCGCGGTTGTAGATCACCCTTGTCTCGTCGGTGACAAAGTTCGAGATCAGGGGCTCGATTTGCCCGAAGCGCATTGCGAAGGCAGCGCGGCGGAAGAAGGAACCGAGTTCGACACCGCTCTCGCCCTCATACCTCGTGAGCACGTTTTCGCTGGTGACGCTGTCGACGTAGTCGATCTCGTCGACGCTGGCGCCGACAAGCGCATACCCGTCGAGGCCTTCGCCGTGATACACCTGCGGCGTCTCGAGCCCAAGGTCGATACTGCTGTCGGTCGTCAGCGGAATGTCGCCGACCAAGAAGTTGGGTCGTCCCTCTCCCGTGGTGGCATTGGCCTGGGCGAGCGCAATGCCGTAGCCGTGAGTGAGCCGAACGTGTTCACGTTCCCAACTCAGGTCCGTGAGGTTGAGTTCGCGCACGCCAAGGACCACCTGAGTCACCTGGCCCTCAACGAGGTACCGATCGGTATCGAGGGTCTGCTCGTAGTCAGAAAGGCCGGCCCGCTGCTCGAGAAAAGCGAGGCTGCCCTTGAATGCGTAGAACTCCCGCTCGGCCTGGAAGCGCTCAAACGTGGGGTGGCTCACGAGCGGATCGAGGACGCGGGCGTTGCGTACCGTGTCCGCGTGCTCACGAATCTCCGCCTCGGTGAGATCTTCGGTGTAGTCATAGGCCGCTTCTGTGAGGTCTACGCCCGGCTCCAACCCGAAGGCATCGCGGGTGGCAGCGATGTTTCGTTCGGTGAACTCGGCCTCACGGGTGGTCTCGTTGGGTTCCACCTGGAAGCGCTGCACGAAGGCCGGATAGATACCACCCATCACGATCGCGGTGAACGACCACAGGCCGACGGCCAGGATCGGCATGACCCAACCACGCAGCCGCAGGTTGATGACAAGGAGCACCACCGCACACAACGAGATGGCGATCAGCAGGTAGGTGGCCGGCAACTGGGCGTTGATGTCGGTGTACAAGGCACCGTCGACAACCCCTCGTGTCGAGACCGTGAGTTCGTAGCGACCCAACCAGTAGTCGGCCGCCTTCACGAGAGCGAGCACGGCGAGAATCGCGCTGAGGTGGACCTTGACATGCGACGTCACCCGGTCGGCCCCGATCACCGCCAATCGGATTCCACCGTTGAGGTAGTGAGCGATGGCCGTGAGGATGAAGACGATGACGATTGCAGCGAATGCCCAGTCGACCACGAAGCTGAGGACCGGCAGCTGGAAAACGTAGAACCCGATGTCTTGGTTGAACTGGGGGTCGTTGACGCCGAAGTCCTGGCGGTTGACGAACAGCAGCCATTCTTCCCAGCGACTGCCGACACCAGCGGAGGCAATGAGCGCAAAGAGCACCGAGACACCCACCCGGATGAGTCCGGTGCGGCCGGCGGTGACATCGTGATACCGGGCGAGCATCTCCTCTTCGGGACCGGGGGTACGAAGCTCGGGGGCGCCGCGATCAGCGATGAAGAGATTGCCGAACATGAGCACGAAGAACGTGCCGGCAAAGATCAGCGTGAGTGCGATCTTGGCGCCGAGCACGCTCGTGAACACATCGGTGCGGTCGAGCGAGTCGAACCACAGGTAATCGGTGTAGAAGCCCGCGATCCCCCGAAGGGAGAGAGCGAACACGACAAAGGCCGCGATCAGAATTGCGAAGAGAACTCGGCTTCGCCCTCCGAATCGGGATTGCCGGGATGGGGGCAGATCTTCAACACGACGCATGCTGAGAGAACCCTACCGGCCGGGCTCAACGTGTGGTGATCGTGACGCCGTTGAGCTGCTCAGTCAGTTGCTACGAGGTGACATGTGCACGCCGGATGTGCCGGCGGATGCGAGTGGCCGGTTGGGAACGACTGGCCCGCATCGACGGGTCCCTGCAACTCGTTGTCGGCGCAGTCGGGACCGCACGAACTATCGGGAGCGCACACCCAGCGCACCTGGCCCGAAGCGCCGGCGATGACGATGATGCCGTGCGCCGCGGAGACGGCGGCGTCGGCGGCCTCCTGCACTCTGCGGCTGCGGGACTCTCGGTACAGGCCCCGGACGGTGTCGGAGAGTTCGTCAGAGTCGTCGGTGGATTCGGCGACCTCGCGGAGGCGCTGATGAACAGGCTGGACGATGATGGCGTCGACCAGTTCCAGCGCCGCGTCGAGATCAATTCCGATGGGGGCGCCAAGCTCAGCGGCGAGATCGAGGAGCACCGGTCGGACGGCATCGTCGTAGGGCACGCGGACACCTTCGGCGTCGACCACCGGACTGATTGCTTCGGCACCGCTTCTCCGCACGCCATCGAGCAGCGTGCCCTGTTCGTCGACCACGACCTTCTTCAATGCACGGGTCGCCGAAATGCCCGCCTTGCGCACCGCTATCACCGCGTGATCGTCCCGCTCAACCTCGGGTTCGGGTTCCGGTTCGGGTTCCGGTTCGGGCTCCGCCCGGTCGGAGACCTGGTCATCGTCGTGCGCCTCACGAAGCTTGGCGAAGATGTCGGCCTCGGGAGAGGGCTCCGAATCAGTGTCTACCGCGACCGCTTCTTCCTCGACCACGTCTTCCTCGACCACGTCTTCCTCGACTGCGTCCTCCTCGGCCTCGCCATCGAACACTTCTGGCTCGTCTTGGGCCTCAGGTTCGGGCGCTGGCTCGCGTTCGGGCGCATCGACCGCGTCCAACGCCAGATCGACGTGGGTGAGCGCTTCCATCTCGCCGGTGATGAACACCTCATCGTCGCTCGGCTCAGGGAGATCCTCGACCAGCGGGTGACCGACGAGACGCGCAGCCTCGATCTCGGCCTCGAGCTGCTCGGGGGTGAGTTCCGGCTCTGCCTTGATTCGCATCCCGGCACGCTGCGCCGCGGCTCGGGCATCGGGCACCGCTTCAACGAGGTCGGCTATCGCGGTGTCGAGACTGTCCTGGACGACCGACAATGAGTCGAGCAGACGATCCCGGCCGGCACGCAGCTGTTCGACCTGAGCGCGTCCCGTCTGACGCTTGCGGGCGAGGTCTCGCAGCATTCGCTCCCTCACACCTTGTGCCTCACCAACCATGTCGCGCCCACGGACACGTGCCTCTTCAACGAGTTCTTCGGCTTCCCGCTGCGCACCCGCGATGATTTCCAGCCGCTGCTGTTGACCTTCGGCGCGCAGGGCGTCGGCCGCCGCAATCGCCTCGGCCCGAACTGCCTCGGCCTCACGATTCGCCCGTTCTCCGCGGTCAGAGGCGGCGCCGTGGGCGGCCTCCAGAACCTGCGTGGCTTCTACACCAAGTGCCTCCGCAACGCGACGGGCTTCGAGCCGGTCATCGGGCAGATCCTCGACGATGGCATCCTTCTCGGCCAAGCGGCCTTCCAGTTCGTCGCGGAGACGTTGCAGCCGCCGAATCTCGGCAGCGGCGGAACGCAGGCTCGATTGCACCGCAGCGGGGTCGAATCCGCGACGGACTGTGGCAAACGACGCCTGCTCTAGGGCTGCGGGATCGACCTGATCTTCTGACGACATGGTTACTCGATCGTACGATCGACGCGGCCAAGTTTCAGGTATGCCTCGGGCTCAGGAGGCAGGAGTGCCCAAATCGGACAGTTCCAGCGCCAGCTCGGAGGTCTCACCACCGAGATCGGCCAGCGCCACCAGGGCTTCCTCCAGAGTCGCGACACCGATGACGGGCATGCCCCCGGCGTGTTCTGTCGCTGTCTCGACCAGATCGGCAGGAACGATGAACAAGTCGGCGCCTTCGCCCGATGCGGCCGCAGCCTTCTGCCCCACGCCGCCGATGTTTCCGACCGATCCGCCAGCGGTGATGGTGCCGGTAACCGCCACGCGGTTGCCGCCCGTCAACTCGCCCTCGGTCAACAGGTCGATCAACGTCAAGGTGAAGGCGAGTCCGGCGGACGGACCACCGATCGAGCCGGAATCGATCTCGATCTCGAACGGGAGGTCGACGTCGACAGCCCGAACCTCAGGACCTTCGATCCCGATGAACGCAGCATCCGCGGCGTCGGGGCGCTCTCCATAGACGACCTCCACCGTACGAATCGCGCCTGTCTCGTGATGCTCGACGGTAAACGTCGCAGTCTGTCCGGGCGCACTGGCATCGAGCACCGCTCGTAGCGACTCGAAGTCGGTGATCAGGGAGTCGTCGATCACGATGATCACGTCACCGATCTCGAGGATCCCGTCGACCGGGCCATTCTCGACCACTGCGTTGAACCCAACCCCGGTGGCCTCGATGGCTTCCACGCCAAGGGCTCCGAGCGCAGCAACGATTGCCGAGTCCTTGGAAGCCTGCATCAACTCGAGGTTTCGTGTGCGCTGCTCGGTCGCGGTACGGGTGCCGAAGACCTCTTCTCGGCTGCGGAGTTCGATGTCGTCGCTCAGTGCCGACATCGCCCAGTCCCAGACCGTGACCTGACTGTCGATTGACACGGTGGTGAATAGCACTTCGCCGTCGGACCCGTACACCGGCAAGTCGATGATGGTGACGCGAGATTCGGTCGGGCGGGCTGATCCAGGCTTCAACGCCACGCTGCCGTCATCGACGATCGAATGGCCGGGTACCACTCGTCCCAGCCACTGTGCCGGCACCAGGGTGGCCCCGATCACGAGCGCAACAAGCACCCCGACGACCACGAGCAATCCCTGGTAGAACCGATCGTGCCACCACCGCGCTGACGAAAGGGCACCGGGCTGTAGCATTTCGCTCGGCGTGTCGAACTCACTCATTGTCTGGATGCTCGTCCTAGGGGCGGGGTTGATGATCAGCACAGGGCCGCGCGTGCGACTTCAGCCTGCCACGGTAGTGGCGGCTATCGGTCGCAGGCTCACGGCAAGCACCCGTGGCCGGCCCCGGGCGCAGCTTCATATCCAGACCCGGTTCGACAACTACTCCAACGACAGTGACACCAACATCGTCATGGATTCGCTGCGGGTCCTCGGCATCGTGCGCCAACGTGTCGACCGCCCTGTGGTCGGCCGCAAGGCGTACACGCGCTGGTGGGAGCGACTGCGGGCGGTCATCGTTCTTGCCGGCATCGTTGTCTCGCTCGGCATCGCCCTCGCCGCGGTCGTCGGCATAACCGTGCTCAGCCTCGGCTTCCTGCTGGAGCAGGCGATCAGCTGACCGGATGGCGCCTGGCGAACGAGCGGCGCCGTCGTGAACTATCGGCCGAAGAGACCGCGACGGGAATCGCTGCCCGAGGGAGGCATCGGCGAATCGTCAAACGACGGGACCGACTCCATCGCCGCCTCATCGAATCCTGAAAGCGGCGTGGTGTCTCGACCCATGGTCTCCACCGGCACCGGTGACGCGTCGACGTAGGTAACCGTTTCTGCGGTGGGCAGAACTTCCGGCTGGACCGTCTCGATCGGCGCGGTTGCCGGCTCGGCCCCAGCCTGGACGACCTCGACCTTGAAATACGGCTTCATCTCGAACGCCACCTCATCGAGTGCGTAGAGCTTGGCGCCCTCGACTCCCTCGGTGTTGCGGAGTTCCTCAACGAACGCGACGGCATGGCCGAGATCATCGAACTGCCGGTATTGGGTGATTCCGTCGATGCTGTCGTGGATCACGATATGAGACACGGGGTGCTCCTAGGCATGTGTTGAGAAGTGCTCGTCTCGAGTACTGCTCTTGGGTGAACAGTGCTCTTCGATCGAACAAGGCTCTTCGACCGAACAAGGCTCCCGTCGGCCGATTGCCACCTGAACTTGAGCATTTGTGACCTCGATCAGCTGGGTCTGACGACCGACACAGGCGAGTAGGGTCGCTCCGTGAAGCACGACGCACGGGATCGCCGCAGATCTGCAGCAGTGGCCGGATTCACCGGCGATACCGCCACGGTGACCGCAGCGCTCGCAGACACCGATCACCGAGTCCGCGCCGCGGCACTCCGATCCTCGGATCGGTTGGCCAATCTCTCCGCCGAGATTCTCGGTGCCGCGCTCGCGGATCCGCATCCCGACGTTCGCATGGTGGCCCTCGAACTCGCTGCTTCCCGCGCCGACCCGCCTGTGGGGGCGTTGCTCGACGACGGCGATGTTCGCGTCATCGAGCAGGCTGCATGGGCATGCGGCGAGCGTCCCCACGATCCACCGACCACCCGAACGCTGGCCAACCTGGCCAAGTCCCACGACGACCCACTCGTGCGCGAAGCGGCTGTGGCAGCGCTTGGCGCGATCGGCCACGTCGATGGCCTCCCCGCCATTCTCAGCGCGGCATCCGACAAGCCGGCCATTCGGCGCCGCGCCGTGCTCTCGCTGGCGGCCTTCGAGGGCCCCGAGGTCGATGCGGCCTGGGAACGCGCCCGAAACGACCGAGACCGTCAGGTCAGGGACGCCGTCGACGAGCTGCTCGGTCCTGCGACTCCAGACCGCTACGACTTATCGTCATCGGTGAACGGCGTCAGTTCGCGGCTTCCACGCTTGCCTTGATTCTCGCCAGCGTGGCCTCAACAGCCCCGACCAGGTCCGTCGAGCGCCGAAAGATCGTCTCGTAGATGAACTTCTGGAACCCGGTGTACTGGGGATAGCGGAAGGACTCCAGGAGCCGTGTTCCCTCAGGGTGATCCGTGAATTCGTAGCGCCACACCGAATAGCCCTCGGCAATGAATTCGAACACCTCGCCGCGGACGCACTCCGTCACTTTGGACGTCGTCGTCCATTTCTTGATCGTGATCGGGCCGATCTTCGCCACGTTGTCGCCCTCGAACTCGGCATCGACCTCAGGCCCAGTGGCCGGTGGCACCCAGCGACCGGCCACACACTCGGGACTCCACTCACCCATCCGCGAGACATCCGCGACCGCGTCGAAGACGTCGGCCGGAGCAGCGCCGACGAGCACTGTGGCTGAACCCTCGACAGTGGCTGGATGGCTCATATCATCGGCGCGATCTGCCGTCCATGAACATGGCCTGGACGGACTCATAGTGTTCGATCACCTTGCCGGCCCCAAGGACGACCGCCTCCAGCGGCGCCTTCACCAGCCGAACCTGCACATCTGATTCTTGCGACAGCCGCTTGTCCATCCCTTTCAACATCCCACCGCCACCGACCAGATGGATCCCTTGCACGATCAGGTCTTGGGCGAGCTCGGGCGGGGCCTGAGCCAGGCAACTCAGCACCGAGTCGACCATTGCTGCAACCGGCTCCTCGATGGCAGTCCGGATCTCCTCGGGGGTCAAGATCACCGTCTTCGGGAGGCCACTCATCAGTTCGCGGCCGCGGACCTCAGCGGAGACTTCGTCGTCGGTCGCCGCCGCCGACCCGAGCACGATCTTGATCTCTTCAGCAGTGCGCTCACCAACAGCGATGCCGTACTCGCGGCGCACGAAACCCTGAATGGAGTTGTCGATGTCGAAGGATCCGACCCGTACGGCTTCCAGCGCCACCACACCACCAAGCGATATCAACGCCGACTCCGTGGTGCCGCCGCCGATGTCGACCACCATGTTGCCCATCGGTTCGTTGATCGGAAGCTCAACACCGATAGCTGCGGCGACCGGCTGCTCGATCAGCCGCGCATCGGCCGCGCCGGCGCGCTTGGCTGCCTCGGTCACTGCCCGTCGTTCGACCGCGGTGATGGCGGACGGAACACAGATCACAACCCGGGGCCGATTCAGCCTGCTCACGCCGACCCGCTGCAGGAGCAGGCGAATCATGCGTTGGGTCACCTCGAAGTCGGTGATCGCTCCCTTGCGCAGGGGACGAACGGCAACGATGTACGACGGCGTACGGCCGATCATCTGCCACGCCTCGTGACCCATCGCAAGAACTTCGCCACTCCGACTATTGAGCGCGATGACTGACGGCTCGTTCAGGACAATGCCCTCACCTCGGGCGTAGACCAATGTGTTGGCCGTGCCGAGATCGATCGCAAGGTCGCGTGCCAGGGTCAGCGCTCCTCAAGGGATGAAGGGTCGATGGGAACGATACCGCTCGACTGCACCTGGGGCGGGGTCCCCTCTCGCGGGGCGATGGCACGGAGCTGTTCGTTGAAATCAGGAACGTGTGGTCGACGGGCCTTCGAGATCAACCAGAGGATCACCGACCCCACCAGAGCCGCGAGGAGAGGGACCACCAGGAAGGCCACTGCTGTGGTCATCGCATGTCGCCCTTCACTCGCCGACTTCAGAAATGTGCTGGGACTCGAGCCCCCAAGACTCGCCGTCGTTCCAGGTCTCGCGTTTCCAGATCGGAACCGTCGCCTTCAGAGTGTCGATTCCGAACCGTGCCGCCTCGAAGGATTCGGGTCGATGAGGCGATGACACCGCCACGACAACCGACGATTCGCCGACCGGCACCACCCCGGTGCGGTGCAGCAGCGCGATTCGGCCGAGGGTCGGCCACCGACGACGCATCTCCGCGCCGATCTCAGCCAGACGAGGCACAACGTGCTCTTCGTACGCTTCATACTCGAGTCGCTCGACGCCCTCGCGGCCTGGAGCGTGATCCCTGGCGGTGCCGCTGAAAACCACCATTGCGCCACAGTTCGGACGGACCGCCCAATCGCCGGCCACACCAACTGGCAGCGGCTCATCGGTGAGTCCCAACCAGGTGTCGTCGGACGGGGGCGTGAGCATCCGAACAGCGTACGGGGGCCAGCCAAGGGCAGCACCGCGCCCCTCAGCGGAGGGGGCGCGCCCCGCTGAGTGGTTTGTGTCAGTACTGTCGGGCAACGTGGCACTCGGGGAGTACGACGCGGAGGATTGGGCCACTGGCCGACCTCCCGCACCCGAAGACCGAACGTGGCGTCATCCGTCCGAGGTCGCATGGGAGGAACGGCAGTCCGCGGCCCCCGGCCAGGACGGCGACGATTCTGGCGAATCCCGCCCCTACTTCGGCCCCCTCTGGGCGCTTGGAGGCGCACTCATCGTCGGGGCATTCTGGCTTGCATCCAGCGGCAACACCGGCGTCGAGATCGTCACCCAACGAATCGCAGCCACCCCAGTGGAGTCGGTCACCCCACGAGTGACCAGCGAGACCGACTGGCCGACAGAAGTGAGCCGCGCCGCTCGACCATCCACGGTGTTGATCCGCTCCGAGGCCGGCATGGAGACGCTCGCCGGTGCGGTCGCCGTACGCGACGACGGCTACCTGATCACGAGCGGCCAAGCACTGAACGGCGGCACGAAGTTCCTGATCCACAGCACCGGCGGCGAGAGCAGCGAGGCGACTCTTGTCGGAACCGATCCGGTCACCGACATCTCGGTCCTCAAAACCACCACGTCGATCGCACCCGCGTTGATGGCGAGCGCACCTCCCGAGGATGGGGCGTCCGTGGCAATCCTTGACCCAACCGGCGGCGCCCAACGTCGCACCATCGAGTCGAGGGCTGCGGTCTCCACCAAGGCCGACGGTGAACACCTCATCGGCGTCCACACGCTCAGCGATGGGTCGGGAGAATTTCCGCCCGGCTCGGTGGCCGTCGATGGCACCGGAGCCGTCGTGGGCATCGCAGTGGCGACCCAACCCGGCTCCCCTGCCGCCCTCGTCCCGATCGATGTCGCCGACGCCATCGCCACCGAGATCATCGCGAACGGGGTGATCACCCACGTCCGCATCGGCGTCACCGCGCGGGACCCGAAGGGTGATGAGGTCGGCTCAGTCGTCACCGCGGTTGTACGCGACGGTCCAGCCGCGGTGGGGGGTGTGTTCCCCGCGGACGTGATCGTCGGTATCGGCGATCATGACATCACATCAATGGCGGAGATGGTTTCGGTACTTCGGACGTACGAGCCCGGCGATGCAGTCGAGATCACGGTGAAACGAGACGGCGAGCACATCGCGTGTCCGGTCGTGCTCGGCTCCGACGCCTACGACGGTGCCTGAGAGCCCGCGCCGGGTAGGCATTGGGCATCAGGACTGCGGACCACGACGCAACCGGCGGACGAGGAATCCGATTCCGACCACGGTGAGTACGACAGCAATGCCGGCCACCGCGAGCGCCAACTCCTGCTGCTTGCGAGCCGGGAGACGATCGAGCGGTCCCGGATGGTGCGACACGACCCACGCCTCCTCGTTTGTCCATCGTGGTTGCCAACCGAGTTCTCGCATTCGATCGTTGGCCACAACCCATGAATGCGATGTGTAGGGAACGATCCCGGGAGGAATCGGAGAGAATCCGGCCCTCCAGCGGAACGCCGCGATCAACCTGGCCGCCACGGCGGGCACCCGGACGCGAGCCCGCGGGCCCTCGAGATCATGGAGTGCGTCGGGCGGGATCCACCCATCCGGAGCCACGTTCACCACTCCATCGAAGTTGCATTCGACCACGGTGACGATGGCCGCGGCGAGATCATCGACGTGGAGGTATTGAACCGGTGGGTCGCCCTCGGCCGCGATTCCGATTCGGGCGGTGTGCAGGACTCGGGCCAGCTGACCGAGATGATCCTCGGCGACGACTGCCGTGGGCCGCAGGACCGCGGCCGCGGCCTCGCGACCGGCAGCCCACTCCAGCGTCGCGTTCTCGACGTCGCTGCGGAGCACCGCCCAGCTGAAATCCGGGTTTGGACGAGTCGCCGCGTCTTCGGTGATCGGGACCGGATTGCCCACCCACGCTCCGTAGACCATGGCCGTCGAAAGAGAGACGACCTGGGCTACGCCTGTCTCCGAGGCGGCATCGAGGACTCGGCGCAGAATCGCCATCTCGAGCGCTTCTACGGCGTCGTCGATCTCACCGGGCGTCACTGTTGTGGCCAGGTGTACGACGGCATCGATTCCGGCGAACGCGGAAACGAGATCAGCCGATGTCAGATCAAGCCGCTTCGTTTCGACGGCCGGCGGGGCATCGAGTTCGACGCGATCGATGGCGAGTACATCACAGCCGGACAGCTCGGCGAGCAAGCCCACGACGCGTGTACCGATCGATCCGGCTGCTCCGGTCACGACGACGCGACGGGTCATGCCCACACCCCCTTCGCTCGGATTCGAGGAGGAGGGCCGCCGGGAATTGTCGAGATCACCCATCTACGATGCCTCGTATGACCGACGGACCGCTACCCGACGATCCTTTTGGGGGCGTGCCGTTCCTCGGCGAGCTCATGCGCATGATGCAGGGCGCCGGGTCCGGCGGGTCCGATTCCGCCCGCCAGCTTGCACGTTCGATAGCCAACGACGGACAGACCGAACCCAACATCGACCCCTCGGATCGCATCGCGGTTGAACAGCTCGTGCGGGTGGCAGAGCTGCAGGTCGCCCAGGTCACAGACCTTCCGGTGGCACGAAGCGGTGCCCTTCAGGTCGATGTCTTCAATCGTTCACAGTGGGCCGATCGCACCGTCAGCGACTACAAGGACCTGTTCGCCGCACTCTCTGAATCCATGGCTGCGGGGATGAGCGCCCCCGACGACATTCCGAGCAGCGATCCGATGTCTTCGATGCTCGAAGGTCTGAGCAAGATGATCGGCCCGATGATGCTCAGCATGACCACGGGCTCGATGGTTGGCAGTATCGCCCAGCGTGCGCTCGGTGGCTACGAGCTGCCGGTCCCGCGACCCGCCGACCAGCCGCTGTTGATCCTGGTGCGCAATGTCGACACCTTCGGCGACGACTGGTCACTCAACCGCGACGACCTCCGCCTGTGGATCTGCCTACACGAGGTCGCTCACCACGCCGTGCTCGGGGTACCGCACGTGCGGGCTCGATTGGACGATCTCCTGATCCGCCACGCCCATGCGTTCGAGAGCAACCCCGACGCACTGCAGCAGCAGCTCGGATCCGTTGACCTCTCCGGCGGGCCCGAGGGCCTGGCCGAGCTCCAATCGATGATGTCTGACCCTGAAGCAGTACTCGGCGCGGTTCGATCACCCGCCCAAGCCGCACTTCAGCCCGAGCTCACCGCGCTCATCGCTGCCATCACGGGGTATGTGGATCACGTCATGGACACCATCGGCGCCACACTGATCGGGTCCTACGGCATGCTCACCGAGGCGCTGCGTCGCCGTCGCGTCGAGGCGAATACAAACGATCGGTTCGTTGAACGGATTCTCGGTCTCGAGCTCGATGCCGCCCAGTACGACCGGGGCGCCACATTCGCGGCAGGAGTCGTCGAGCGGGCCGGCATGGACGGGCTGAGCCGCCTCTGGTCTGACCCGGCCCACATTCCGACGCCGACAGAAGTCGACGCTCCCGGACTCTGGCTGGCCCGAATCGATCTGCCGGGCGGGGCCTAACTGCTCGACGGCCCGCGATCGTCGTGCGATTTCTCCGCGTCGGGCGGCCGCTCGACATGCACACCCTCGACTGACGAAACGATGGGGGCGGCTGCGTCCCAACCTCCGGCCCACTCCGAGGTGCCGGCCGGTGCCTGCGGTTGTGATGGGCGAAGATCGTCGTCGGTGAACTCCTCGAATTCAACGGCTGGTTCTTCGTCCGTTTGGGCGCCGACGGCTGATCCGGGCGGTTCGGTCGATGTCTGATTCGGGCGCCAGGACAACATCGAGCGGCCGGGACGACCCAGCACATATGACACGATGGCAAACCCGGAGGCCGCAGCAACTCCAAAGCCGCCCACAACGATGTTCAGGGGAATGATCGCGGGGAAGAACGCTCCGAGTACCCATGCGAACTGGAACCGCGCCTCGAAACGAGCGAACGAACGGCCGTAATTGGCATCGGGCGCGGCCCGCTGAACCAGCGAGTCGAATGCCAGCTTCCCGGTCGAAGCACCGGATGCGATGGCGAACGACAACACGGTGGCGCCAGAGAGATTCCCCGTGAATGCGGCAAAGAGTGCGGCCGCGAATACGACAGCCAGTGCCGTGACCAGCATCCGTTCCTCAGGGATGCGCTGGCGCACTGCCGGCGCGATCTTCGCCCCAACGAGGGCCCCGATTCCAGCGGCGACCAACACCACGCCGAAATGCCAGGCCGGTGCGGCCGGGTCGCCGGCGATATCGATGTTGCGAGCCGAGGCCGTGGCGCCGCCGGCCGCCGATCCGAGGGTGCTGACGTCCAATCCGTCCTTTCCCCCGCGGAATTCGAATGCGAGCAGGAAGGTGACGAAGCCCACGAGTCCGCGCAGGATCGCCGTGGCCGAGGCTGCCAGCAACACCGCGGTGTCGCGCAGCTCTTCTCGCTCCAGCGCGGCGGTGGGCTCAGCGGCAACCACGATCGGCGCAGTCTGAAACGCCATCACGGTTGTGACGACGAACCCGCACATCGCAATGGCGGCCGAGTAGCTCGACCCACCGATTAAGGAGAACACCCCTGCAACGCATGCACCGGCGATGCCCGAGACCGCGCTTATCAGGGCGAGCCGACTGTTGGCCGACACAAGATCTTGGTCGGTGCGAACCAGTTCGGGAACGACGGCACTCTTGGCGACGGAGTAACCCTTCTGGAGCACGAGCAGGGCGAACGCCTCGGGGAACAGCCACAGCGTGCCAACGTCGCCGATCATGAAGAAGGCGACCACGGCCCGGCCCACGGCCGTGGCGATGATCATCATCCGTCGGCCCCCTCGGGCGCGGTCGATGACCGGCCCGATCAGCGGCGCCACGATGGCGAAGGGGGCCATGGTGAGGAGCAGATAGAGGGCGACGCGCCCGCGTGAATCGTCCGGACTGATCGAGAAGAACACGCTGCCGGCGAGCGTTACCGCGACCGCCGCATCGGACGCGGCGCCGAATGCATGCACTCGAGCGAGGCGCATGAACGGTGAGACAACGAACGCGCCCGCGCCCCGCTGCTCCGGGCTCGGTGGTCGAAGTGGGCGCCAGCCTTCAGCAGTCACGGGCGCATCGTAGAACGGAATCGCTCGACGTCTACTCCGCTCAGCAGGGCGCGGTCGTGGGCGTAGGTCAGGATTGCGGCGGCTGACGCCAGATCGAACCAACCCACACCGTCAACCTCGTCGTTTGGCACGAACGCGCCCGAGTCGACCGTCATCGTCCAATAGACGACACCCTTGTTGCGATCCCTGGCGTCACGGTAGAAGACGGGCTCCAGGCGGTCATGGGTGCTGCAGGCCATACCCGTCTCCTCGGACACCTCTCGGAGGGCACAACAACGCAGGGTCTCGTCCTCAGCGAGCTTGCCTTTCGGAAAGGACCAGTCCTGGTGGTCGGGCCGGTGGACGAGCAGGACCTCCAGCTCGTCGCCAACAAGACGGCCGATCACGCCACCCGCGGCCCAGACCTCGATGTCGGGATGGTCAGCCGGTAGCTGATCGGTGGCCCTAGGCACGAGACCGCGCCGTTGCCAGGTGTTGAAGGCGCTCGTGAGAGTCGACCCCGGCGGGTCCCGAGCGACGCGTCCACACGCCATCTCCATCGAGAGTCCAGGCAAGCTGATCGTCGGTGAGTCCGACGTCGATTATCTCCTGGAGTCGACCGGCAAGCCCAGCGTCGTCGATTCGGACAAGCACTTCAACTCGGCGGTTCAGGTTTCGGCTCATCAGGTCGGCAGAACCGAAATAGGTGACGGGCCGGCCCGGCCCTCGCCCATTCCCGAACTGGTAGATCCTGCTGTGTTCGAGGTAGCGACCAACAACTGACCGGACCCGAATCCGCTCACTCAGCCCTGGCACTCCCGGCCGGAGACAACACGTGCCCCGGACCATGAGGTCGATGTCGACTCCCGCCTGTGCGGCCTCATAGAGCTTTGTGATCATCGGCGCATCGACGAGGCTGTTCATCTTCATGACGATGCGGCCCCGACCCGAGGCGATCTCCTGATCGATCAGTTCGTAGATCCCGGCGCGCAGACCTTCGGGTGCGACGAGCAGCCGCTCGTACTCGATATCGCGGCCATAGCCCGTGAGGTAGTTGAACAGGTCGGCGAGGTCGTCGCCAACAACGGGGTCGGCGGTGAGAAGTCCGAGATCTTCGTAGATCCGAGCGGTTCGATGGTTGTAATTGCCCGTACCGAGATGGCAGTAACGCCTGATGCCGTCACCTTCCTCTCGCACGACCATCGCCGTCTTGGTGTGAATCTTCAGGCCGGCCAACCCGTACGCGACGTGAACTCCCGCTTGCTCCAGCCGGCGGGCCCATCCGATGTTGGCCGCCTCGTCAAACCGAGCCTTGAGCTCGACCAGCACCGCAACCTGCTTACCGCGCTCGGCGGCCCGGATGAGTTCATCGATGATCGGGCTGTCGCCCGACGTGCGGTAGAGCGTGAGCTTGATGGCCAGCACCTGGGCATCGACGGCGGCCTGATGAATGAACTCGATCACCGATGTGCTGAACGACGAGTAGGGGTGATGAACCATCACATCGCCGCGCCGGAGGACAGAGAAGATATCGGCCGGTTCGTCACCATCGACGAGGAGCGGCGGCTCGGTCACGCCCTGCCACGCCGGCCAGCGGAGATCCGGAGGCCCGATGTCGACGATCTCAAACAGCGAGCGCGCATCGAGGGGAGCGAGGCTGGCGTAGACGTCGGTTGGGTCGAGGTCGAGTTCCCTCAGCAGCAGATCAAGCACCTCGTCGGACATCGACGCGGAGATCTCCAGCCGAATAGCGCGCCCAAATCGGCGACGGCGCAACTCGTACTCAACTGCGACGAGCAGGTCGTCCGCGTCTTCCTCTTCCAGGGTGAGGTCAGCGTTGCGGGTGACTCTGAACGCGTGGTGCTCGAGGATCTGCATCCCGGGGAAGAGCAGGGACAGGTGTGCGGCGATCACCTGCTCCAGCGGCACATATGAGTCGTCGAGTTTGACCCAGCGCGCCAGTGTGTTCGGCACCTTGACCCGAGCGAAGAGCCGGCGATCTTCCCGCGGATCGCGGACGAGCACTGCGAGGTTGAGCGACAGATCGGAGACGTAGGGGAAGGGGTGGCCGGGGTCAACGGCGAGCGGCGTGAGCACGGGAAAGATCCGTTGCTGGAACTGGGCCGCCGCATGGTCACGTTCCTCATCGTTGAGATCGGCGTAGTCGAGGAGCCTGATCCCTTCACGCCCCAGCGCCGGACGCACATCGTCGACGAAGGCCCGTTGATGCTGGGCCGACAGCTGGCCGACAACTTCACGAATCTCTTCGAGCTGGCGCCCCGGCAGCCGTCCATCAGCAGTCGGCTTGGTGATTCCCGCAGCCACCTGATCGTGGAGCCCGGAGACCCGAACCTGGAAGAACTCGTCGAGATTGCTCGAGAAGATGGCGAGGAAGGCTGCTCGTTCGAGCAGAGGCACGTTCGGATCCACGGCGAGATGCAGCACGCGAGCGTTGAAGGCGAGCCAGCTCAACTCGCGGTTGAACACCGTGGTGTCATTGTGGTCCCAGCCACCGACACGAACCGCAGCGGCAGGCACCGGGCGCGCCGCCGGGTCGACGGCGACCACTAGCGGAAGCCCTCGACGAGAAGGGCGGCCCCGACCGCGCCACCGGTGTCGCCCATTCTGGCGGCGAGCACGGGTGTGGTTGCTCGGGCGAACGAACGCTCCATGATCTCTTCTTCGACACGTTGGCGGAAGGATTCACCCAAACGCTCGGCCATCCCGCCGCCGAGGACGACGAGTTCGAGATCGATCAAGACGATGGCGGATGCGATCGCCGAGGCCAGCGCCGAGGCAGCGTCGTCGACAAGCTTGGCGGTGAGCGTGTCGCCGGCCTCGACCGCTTCGGCCCAGATGCGCGACTTGAGCCGTCCGCCGCCGGCGAGTTCGAAGAGCACGGTTTCGTCGCCTTGATCGACCATGCAGCGGGCCCGGCGCTCCAGGGATCGGCGCCCCGCATAGTCCTCGAGCTCGCCGCGACCGTGGCCGTCCGACCTCAGGTCTCGGAAGGCGACGAAGGTGTGGCCGATTTCGCCGGCAAGGCCTCGCGGGCCCTGACGGAGGTTCCCGTCGAGGATGAGTCCGGCGCCGACTCCGGTGCCGGCGAAGACCCCGATCATGTTGTCGACGCCCATCCCGGCACCGAGACGATGCTCGGCGAGCGTGCCAACGTTGACATCATTGTCGACCACCACCGGACGACCGCCGAGCCGTTCGCTCAGCAGGTCCCCAACCGGCACGTCGTGGTCCCATCCCGGGAGGTTCGGCGCGGCCGGAAGCACGCCGGTGCCGGGGATCACGGGCCCCGGGACACCGATTCCGATCGCGCGGGCGCGGCCATCAGGGTCGAGTTTGGTGATGGCGCGAACGACTGTGTCGATCACGTCGAGGGGGCCACCGGTGAGCGGCGTGGATTTCTTGGCTTTGGCTCGGACCGAGCGGTCCTCAACCAGGACCGCCATGGTTTTGGTCCCGCCGAGGTCGACGCCGATGGTCGCCATAGCGAGGGTCAGCCTTGGGAGCCGTCGTCTTCGGGATAACCGAGATCCCATTCGACGACGATGCGCTCGCGCTCACCGTCGCGGTTCACCCGCTCACGGTTTCGACGGAACTGGGGATCGTGGGGCGGCAGCAGCACCAAACGGGCGTTTACACGGTCGCGGAACGCGTCCATGACCTCTCGTTCGCCGAAAACGGGGCGAATCTCCCAATGGGGGGCCGTGGGGCCGAGGTAGACGATGGTCGCCTGCCCGATCGGGGGTTCCTCGACTTCGGCTTCTGGGGTATCCGTCATGGAATCGCAGTGTAGTGCCCGGATTTCCGCTTGATACCAACGATCTCCGGGTCATCGAATCGTCGAGAAAAGTTGCTCAGGTTTGTGTTGTCAATGAGCCGATTGACCTTTTACGGGAACTTTCCCTCGAATCTGGGCGTACTACTACTACGCATAAAGCGGGCGGTTGGGCGGCGGCTTGACCAAGGAGATCCGAATGGACACCAAATGGATGGCAAAAGGCAATTGCGCCACCCAACACCCTGACACCTTCTTCCCCTCTGACGGAGTCGGTGTCGAAGTCGCGAAGAAGGTTTGCGACGGATGCCCGGTGCAGGAGCGCTGCCTCGAATACGCGTTGCGCAATCGTATCGACCATGGCGTGTGGGGCGGCTGCTCCGAGCGCCAGCGGCGCCGCATCTTGCGAGCACGCCGACTGGCAACTGCGGCGTAGCCGCAGCGACAATCCAGGGGCGTAGCCGCAGCGACAATCCAGGGGCGGAAGAACCTTGCTAGCTCCCGAGTCGGAAAGGACGGGTGATCACGTCGGCAACGTCGCCGATGCGGTCCCCAATGGTGGGCGATCGAGCCGGTAGGTCTGTCATGATGGCCATCATGTGATCGGCTTCGGCGTCGCCGACGATGGTCCACGTGAAGCCGTCTCCGTCGATCACGGCGACGTGAGTTTCACCCATGTCGGTGGCCCACATCTCGTGGCCGCCCATGTCGACGATTTCGCCGGTTCCCATCTTGTCGCCGATCCCGTCGAGGTCGGTGTCGCCGTCTTGGCGGAAGACGGACAAGAGCGTCCCGTCGGACGATTCGAAGACAGCGTGGACGAGCGTGCCATCTCGATCGGCGTAGGTCAGGTCGAGCGAGGTCGGCATGGCTGGGCCGGTGTCCATGATCTCGTGCATCGCATCATCGTCGATCGCCATCTCGGCCCCGGACTCGAGTACGGACGCGGCGGCTTCGTGCCGGGCGACGAGATCGCCGATGGCGGGGATGGATGCGGTGCCGCCGACGCCGCCGACCACGCTGGCAATGATGACGATCGAGGCCGCGACGGCGGCGAAGGTCGGAACGCGTCGACGGGTTGCGAGATCCACCACCGGGGAGGCGCTCGGCTTCTTCGGTTCTTCGGCTCGTTCGACGACCGCCATGATGCGATCCGTGGCTGCGGCAGACGGCACGATCGGCGACCGGCCGAGCAGTTCTTTCAAGTCGGCGAGTTCCGCCAGGATCGATCGCAGGGCCGGATCAGTCGCGAGCGCGGTATCGACGGCGGCCCGTTCGTCCGAGCCGAGTTCGTCGTCGAGGTACGCGCTGAGGCGATCGTCGTCGATCTTCATGACAACACATCCCGGAGCCGAAGCCTTCCCCGATGAACCCGGGAGCGAACCGTGCCTACTGGCACGCCGCTCTGCTCCGCGATTTCCGCGTAGCTGAGCCCGGCAACGTCACAGAGGACCACTGCGGTACGGAATTCTTCGGGGAGCGCGACGATCGCAGCCTGCAGGTGATCGGGCAACGATTCCATTGCCAGCGCCTCGTCGGCGGCCGGCGCACCGATGAGCACACGATCCGGATCATCCGGGAGATGCGTCTGGGGCCGTCGCTTGCGGCGGCGAGTCTCGTCGAGAAATACGTTGGTCACGATGCGGGCAAGCCATCCATGAAGAGAGCCGGGGGTGTAGGACTCCAGACCGCGTTTCACGCGAAGGAGCGCTTCTTGCACAACGTCCTCCGCATCGGATTGGTTCCCCGCCAGTCGATACGCGACGGAATACATGAATCCAAGATGGTCTCGGGCGATCTCTTCCCATGTCGGGACACCCGGTACCGGGGTTCGGCCTGCCTCGTCGGCCATCGGTTCAGCGCACGTCAGGGGCCATCAGGCTCACCCTGCTGTGCAGTCGATCAGGCGTCGTCGGCCTTTTCGGCTTTGCCATCATCAGACTCGCCCTCGCTGAGGCCGGTCTTGAATTCCTTCTGCGCCTGCCCCAGTGACCGGGCCAGCTTCGGCAGCTTCGCGCCGCCGAAAATCAACAAGACGATGAGGAGAATGATGATGAGTTCGCTCGTGGAAAGGCTGCCCATGGACGCGATAGTACCGCGACCTTGATGAAGATCGTATGAGGCCCGAACTGATCAGTCCGTTTGGCCTGCTTCGCCTAGGCGGAGAATGTGTCGGCCTGGGCGGCGGCGGCGGCTCGCGCAAGCGCCCGCTGCCGACGGATCCGGCGGCGTTCGCGCTCGCTCATCCCACCCCAGATGCCGAACTTCTCGCCGTTCTGCAGGGCATATTCGAGGCAGTCTTCACGCACGACGCAGCCGCGGCAGACCTCCTTGGCCTCTCGCGTCGAAGCGCCTCGTTCGGGGAAGAAGAGGTCGGGATCAACGCCGAGGCAGTTGGCGTAGTCCTGCCACGACTTCTCTTCGGTGTCGGTTTCGTGATGAATGGCCATGTGAGTCCTCCAAATAGCAACGCCTGAGATCCGAACCCGGATCTCCTCCGCCCGCTGCCACTCGTGTAATTACAGCACTGTAATCACCACATTGTAAAGGGCGGGACCCCTGATTTATCAACGAAGTCGAGCTATTCGACTCGCTTGTCCGCCCGAAGCAGCAGGCCGACGTCGTCAGCCGGGGCCGGCCGGGCCAGGTGAAAGCCCTGCCCGCGGCGACATCCGAGGCTCACGAGTTCGGCTATTTGGGTCTCATCCTCGATGCCTTCGGCCACGACATCGAGGCGCAGGGTCTGGGCGAGACCGATGATCGAGTGCACGATGGCGGTGTCGTCGGGGTCGACGCCGACGCCGTCGACGAACGCACGATCGATCTTCAAGATGTCAACGGGGAAGCGCTTCAGGTAGGCGAGCGACGAGAACCCCGTGCCGAAATCGTCGATGGCGATCTGCACGCCCATGTCGCGGAATTGTTGCAGTATGCGGGCAGATTCCTGGACGTCGTCCATGATCGTGGTCTCGGTCAACTCCAGGCACAGACGACTCGCCGGCAGGTTGGCGGCGGAGAGTGCTTCCTGCACCTCCCCGACCACCGCGGCCCGGAGCTGGCGGGCCGACAGGTTGACCCGCGTGATGATGTCGTGGCCGTCATCGATCCACTTTGCGCCTTGCGCCGTGGCTTGACCGAGGACCCACCGGCCGAGGTCGACAACGAGTCCGGTTTCTTCGGCAAGGCTGATGAAGGTGCCGGCGGCCAAGAGCCCTCGCTCGGGGTGGCGCCACCGCACGAGGGCTTCGACGCCGACGATGCCGCCGGTGTCGAGGAGGAATTCCGGCTGGTAGTGGACCTCGAGTTGGCCGTTGTCAATGGCCCGGCGAAGGTCGGTTTCGGTGCGAATGCGTTCGACGACTGCCTCGCGCATGGAGCGGTCGAACCGCACCCACTGGTCACGACCATGGCCCTTGGCTTGGTACATGGCGGCGTCTGCGTACCGCAGAAGATCCTCGACCACGTCGCCTTCTTCAGGAATGGCTATGCCAACGCTGGCGGAGGGGAAGACCTCTTCTCCCCCGACACGGACCGGCTCGCGAAGCAGCCGAAGCAGTCGATCCGCGACCACCGACGCGGCACGAGGGTCCGCGGGGGCTCGCAGCAATATGGCGAACTCGTCGCCGCCGAGGCGGCATACGGCGTCGCCCGGACGCAGCGAGAGTCTTATACGGTCTGAGCAAGTGATCAGCAACTGGTCGCCGACGCTGTGACCGAGTGAGTCGTTCACCACTTTGAAGCGGTCGAGATCGAGAACCAGAACGGCGCACTCGTTTGATCGAGCGAGCTCAGTGCTGACCTGGGCCACGAACGCTCGCCGGTTCGGGAGGCCCGTGAGCTCGTCGTGAGATGCCTGGTACTCGAGGAGTTGCCGGTCGCGCCGCCGCTCGGTGATGTCCTCTGCGTACGTGAGTAGGACCGGGTCACGTCGTCCCGGAATCTGGACCGGTGTAGACCGAACGTCGGCCCACAGGATCGTGCCATCGGGACGACGGAACGCCGACTCCTGCTCGAAGCGTCCGAACGGGAGTATCCGGTCGAGCTCGGACAGGACACCCTCGACCTGATCAGGGCTGACGACAAGATCGAGCTTGGTGCCGGCCAAATCGTCCGCCGTGCGGCCGGTGAGCGCTTCATAAGCGGCGTTGCACGCGATGAACGTGGTGTCGGCTTCTCGCAGGCTGATGGCGATCGGTGCCGCGGTGAAGGCAGCCGTGAGTGAGCGTTCAGCGCTGACGCGAGCGTGATGCTGAGTGATGATCGTGAGGGCTGCAGTGAGAATCGAGAACTCGTAGTCGGCGAACGGAGCGAGACCAACGCGGCTGGCGAGTAGGTAGTTACGATCCGAGTCGGACTGGCCACCACGTATGAACCCGATCCGCCGGTCGGTCCGAGAGTTCATCGACCGCATCAACTCGCCGATGGCGTAGGGGGCATCGTCGATCGGCCAGCTGTCTGTCTGGCGGTCGGGGCGGATCTCCGGCTCATCGGCGATGGCCAGGGTGAAGCCCTTCACCTCCTCCGGCAGCGACCACTCTGAGGTCGCGCCCTCGACCAAGAGCCCGACCCTCAGCGTGTCGTCGGAAACCTGCGCCGCCCAGGCGGAGAGGTGCTCCATGCCCAGCTGCTTGGCCAACCAGCTGAGCGCTCGCTCATCGCCACCGAGTTCCTCGGCCGGGGTGGAAACGAGCCGAGTGGCGAAGCGGCGAAGCATGTCCTCCATCGCCAGCTGACGGCCCATGGCGCGATCCGCGTCGAGGCGATTCCACAGCTGGCGGACCAGCAGTGCGAGCGATCCGAGCGCGTCCTCGTGAATGTCCGGATCGGTCACGGGATCCATCTCACTGTCGATTTCGCTGGAGACGAAGGCGACGACCTCCCCGCCGACTCGGATCGGGGCGACCGTCAGCGTGGTGGCTGTGTCGAGTTGTTCCCAGTCGGGGACAGGCGACTCGAAGGTCCTGGTCGTCTCGATATCGGCAATCACCGCCAGAGTCGGGTGATCCGCAGGCACATGTCGATGCCGCGACCCCGAGTCGTCCGCAGCGCGCACCACCCAGCCGATCCGACGGGTGGCTCCCAGCTCGGAATCGAGGTCCCATATCCCCACGGACCGGCGACCGAAAAGCTCACCGACCTTTCGAAGCGCTTCATGGATCCCCTGGTCCGCATCCTCGACGGCGCGGTCGACGAAATCACCGGCGATCTCACGCAATACCCGATCGCTCTCCGCTCGGCGACGGGCGATGTCCTCGAGCATGAGGCGCGAACAGAGTTGGCCCAGCGTCGCCACGAGGGACGACAGCATTCGAGCCGACTCGTCGTCCACGGGCGCCGCCCTGCCAGTCACCGCCGAGAGGACGACGATGGCGCGGTCGTTCGCGACCGACTGCACATGCACGTTCAGATCAGTGGGTTCGGTGCGGAACAGCTCGCCGAACGACCAGTCCGGTCCTTCGGTCGGGTCGAGCGTGCGGGTGATGATGGGACTGTCTTTGTCGAATGGCGCGAACGTCGATTGCAGCGGCTTGCCATCCCGGGTCGCCTCGTTCTCACACGTGATCTGCCGTGTCCGGTGATCGACTTCGAAGACGGCCAGCGATTCGCAGTCGAGGAATGAGCGAACACGCTCCAACGACGCGAGGACGATCTCGTGAACGTCCTCGAGCGACGAGTCGACGTAGGCCGCGGTGGCCTCGGTGAGGATCTCCTGAGCCTGTCGCTGGTACTCGAGCTCCTGATACATGTGCATCCGGATTTGGAGCTGGGCGATCGTTCCGGACAGGGTTTGGATGTAGGAGATCTCATCCTCGGACCAATGCCTGTTCCGCGGATCGATCAGCGCCAACATCCCGAGCAGGTCCCGCGCTCGTCGGTACGGCATCAACAGGACCTTGGTGTCGGGCGGGTCGAGCAACTCGTGGTTCCGCTCGAGATTCTCGAGGTGGATGATGCCCCATCCTTTCACGGCAATATCGGTCGGGTCGTAGGGAACGTCGACTCCGGCATGGTCGTCATTGCCGTCGGGTCGATGGGCCATGCGCAGAGTGGCTCGGCCGTTCTCGAACTGCCAGGCCTGCACTTCCAGCAGGCCGAAGAACTCGGCGATACGCGACAGAATTGCTTCGAGGATCGGATCGAAGTCGACGCGCGCCTCGACGGCGAGCTTCGCGATCTCGCCCGACAAGCCCTCCAGCTCCAGGCGGCGCTCGACGGCCCGTTCGGCCGCGAACCGACCCAGAGTCTGGGTGACAACGCTGCCGATCGCTTCCGCGTCGTGGATCTCTGCTTCGCTCCAGCGCCCGCGTTCGGCATCCACGAACGAGATCAGACCCGAGTACTCGGTGCCGACACCGATCGGGATGATGAGGGCCTTGCCAGGACCGATGTAGATCTCACTGTCGCTGTGCAACCAGGCGCGGTCGATGAAACCGTGACCGCGCTCGTGGAAGCCGGTCACCCACGCCGCGGTGCCCTCGACGGTGGCGCGTTCCAGCTCAGGGGTCTTGTCGGCGTGCATCCCGAACACCCGCTCGTAGGAGATGCCACTGCGTCGCCACACAGAAGCACCGGTCAGGCCGAGCAGATCAATCATCGCCGACGTCACCTCGCCGAGGAACGCCGTCTCGCTGTCGTGACGCATCCGGGCGGCGGCCGTGGCGATGCGACGAACCGTGGCATCGAATTCGCGACGTATCCGCGCGTTGGTCTCGAGCCGGGCCCGTGACACGACTTCTTGCACACTGCGCGCAATCGAGTGGGCGGCGTGGAGACCGAGATCGTCCCACACACGGCGTCTCGGGTCGGTGAAGACCACCGCTCCCTCAGCACCAGTCGGGCTGGAGATCGGTACGACCAACGCTTCGCTATCAGTTGGGAAGAGGAAGTCTTCCCCACGCGAGGAAAAGAACCCGAGTGGGACCAGCATGTGCTCGTTCTCGAGGAGGGAGCGACTGGCATCAAGGTCGACATCCACTGTGATATTTTCGTCGACCAGCGATCGACCGTCCTCCGACGCGCTCGCTTTGAGGGCATAGGTCGCCCCATCCGCCTCCCAATACGACACTGCACCAAGGCCGAAGAAGGACCGGGTCAGGGCAAGAATCTCGAAGAGAGTCTCAGGGTCGTCCTCGCGAACCGATGCCAGGCTTGAGATCGAGTTCAGAAACGCCTGGACTTCGAGGCGGTGGTCCAGGGCCCGAGTGGAGACGACTCTCCGGCGCGCCGAGGAGACCGCGGCAGAGAGCAGCACGCAGAGACTCGCCGCGTCACCGCTGAGTCCGCTCTCCTCGGTGGCGAGGAGCGCCATGTAGTTTGCGTGCGAGCCCGGAGGGTTGGGAATGATGCTCGCGGGACGACCGCTCGGCCCCCGAAGCGTGCTCATGGCATCGACTTCAGGCAGGTCGTCGAACATCTCGATGCACGTGGCGAGTTCCTCGAGGGTGGTCCGTTCGGCATCGAACCAGAGCACACCCGAATCGACAGCTCTGGTGACTTCGCCTATCGCGCTGATGCCGACGAAATCCGAGAACTCGTGCAAGACCGAGGTCAGTTCGGTCTCGAAGTCCGCCGTATCGACCAGCTCGAGTCGTTCCATGACCCCCGCGATCATGTCAACCGCGTCGCGACGCCAGGCAGCGGAACTTCCTTCCGGCACAGGCCGACGCGATCCAGGGCTCGTCACATCCTGCCCATCGGCCGACTCCCGCTGATTCTGAGGCGCCCGCCCGTCCATGAGACGCCTACCGCCGGCCCCGCAGCATGCTCTGTTTTTGGTCAACAAAGTCCATCAGGAGGTAGTCGCCGAGGTCTTCGTTGGTGGTGAAGAACGCCCGTCCACCATTCATTCGGGAGATCTGCTCGACGAAGTTCTGGAGATAGTGGGTTACGTCGAGAACGAACGTGTTGATACGAATGCCCTCGCGGGTGGCCTTGGCCACTTCGCCCAGCGTGAGATCGACGGTTTCCTGGGAGGGCGGATAGTTGAAGTACGGCTGACCGCTCTTGGTGATATGAGCCGTGGGTTCGCCGTCGGTGATCATGATGATCTGCTTGGTGCCGCTCTGCTTCGCCAACATCTTGCGGGCGATCTGGAATGCGTGCTGCATGTTGGTGCCGTACACGTAGTCCCACGACAACTCGGGCAGTGACGCGGCATTGAACTCCCTGGCAACTTCGCTGAAGGAGACCATTCCCAGGAAATCACGCGGGTATTGGCTCGAGATCAGGGAGTGCAACGCCATCGTGACCTTCTTGGCCGGCAAGAAGTTGTCACGCATCGCCATCGACATCGAGATGTCGAGCATCAGGACCGTGCTCGATCGGGTCAGTTGCTCCGTGCGCTCGATCTCGAAGTCATCGGCATGTAGTTGCACCGGAATGCCTCCGCCCGTGCGAGCCACTGCGTTGCGGAGCGTCTTCTCGATGTGCAGGTTGAAGCGGTCGCCGTACTCGTAGGGCTTGGTGTCGAAGTCTCGCTCGTGGCCCTGTCCGGTTCGCTCGAGGTGATGCTTGCCGAGTGTGTCGGGGGACATCCGCTTGAAGATCTCTTCGAGCGCACCATTGCCCATGCGGCGTATCGCCCTCGGCGTCAGCTCGTAGCGGCCCTCCTTGTTCTCGATCAGCCCTGACTCCTCCAGCATCCGAGCGATCTCGGCCATGCGCTCGAGGCTCTCGGCGGATTCCTCGCCCAGCAACTCGCGGGCGCGGTCGATGTCGACCTCCGCCAGGGCTCCGGGATTCGTCGCACCGCGGAGCAGGTTGTCGAGCTGATCGATGTCGCCGAGCTCGCCCATCATGTCCATCGCCTGGGGCATGTCGAGCGGGTCCATACCCTCGAAGTCGTAGGACTGACCCCACCCCATCTGGGGGAACTGTTCGCGCAAATTGTCGGAGAGCTGGCTCATCTGGAACTGGAGGTCCATGTCCTCCATGAGCTGGTTGCTGAGCTCCTGGAGTTGCTGACGCTGCTCGGGCGTCATCGAGTTCATCATTTGCTGCATCTGCGCCATGCGCTGCGCCATGATCTCGAGGAGTTCGTCGAGCGTCTGCGGGTTCTCGGGGAAGAGGTCTCCGAAGCGTTCCATGAATCCGTCGAAGTCGGGCTCCTGCCCTGCCGCTCTCTGTTCGAGCATGTGGTTGAGTTCCGCGAGCATGTCTTTGACCCGCTGCATCTCCTCGGGTGACATGTCGTTGATGCCCTCGGCCATCTGGTCGAGCTGCTGCTGCATGATCTGCTCTCGCAACTTGTCCATCAGGTCGTTGAAGCGTTGCTGGGCCTCATCGGACTCGAAGTCGTAGTTCTGGAGGCCCTTCACCTGACCCGCGAGATCGGGCGGGAGCATGTCGAGCTCCATATTCTTCATGGCCGCGGTGTCACTGGCCAACTCTTGGCGGCGTTCGTCACCGGAGTCGGCGGCCTGCTCGGCCATTTTCTGCAACGACCTGCGCTCGTCTTCGACGAGCTCACGCAATTCACCGGCGATGTCGTCGAACACGCCGCCGAGGTCGTGATTCTGCAGGATCTCACGCCGGCGTTCGCTGAGACGATCCATCATCTCGCGGATGCCTTCCATGCTCTTGCCGTCGCGGTCGGTCATGCCGCCGTGCATCATTTGGCGGAGTGCGCTATTGACATCACCGTGGTAGAGCAGCTCGTCGGACATCTCGGAGAACAGATGGTCCGCGTCGAGATCGAAGCCGGTTTGCGTGCCATCCCAGCGCGAATAGCTGAAGTGAGGCACCTCGCGGCGGTTGCGGTTGCGACGGCGGAAGGCCATGACCGCAACCTACCCCGACCTCTCCCACTGCGTTCAGACGCAGCTGCGCCAAAGTTGTTAACGTTCACTAACCATGACTGCCGATCCGCTCACCTCCGAAGGGCCCGGAACCCGTCCCTCGAATCGCCGGGCACTCATTCTCGACGCCGCGATAGCTCTCTTTCGAGAACGGGGCTACCCGGCCACGAGTGTTGACGACATCGGCAAGGCCGTCGACGTCAGCGGTCCTGCGATCTACCGGCACTTCTCTTCGAAGGAAGAGATCTTGCTCGAGGCGATCCAGCTCGCCGCCGACGAAGTCCATGCCGCCAACGGGGCAGCCCGCGACTCGACCGACGACCCGCGTGCGTTGCTGGCGGCCTACATCGGCGCTTATGTCGATTGCGCGCTTGATCGCGCCGCGTTGATCGCGGTGTGGACGAGCGAGGCTCGTCACCTCTCGTCGGAGCGAAGGTCGCCGATGAGCCGACGCCTACGATCATGGTCGACGGAGTGGGTCGACGCCCTCACCTCCACACGGCCGGAGTTGACCGCGGGCCAGGCGCGAGTCCTGGTCGGCGGCGCAATCGGCCTGATCACGAGCCTCGCCACCAACGACGACGGCAGCCTCGCCCGAGACGAAATGTCCGCCACCCTCACCGCGATGGCCCTCGCCACTCTCGACACCCCGCTCTAGATGCAACACTTGCTCGGAGCAGTACCGCATCTCAGGAGGATCCGATGCCCATGAACCCCGATGCCGTTGGCTCGCTCAGCACCGAGACCGAGATCAGTTGGACGTCGAAGGACAGCCTTCTCTATGCGCTTGGAGTGGGCGCCGGCGCCACCGATCCAACCGGCTTCGAACTGGACTTCACCACCGAGAACACCAAAGGCACAGTCCAGAAGGCCTTCCCCACCCAGGTGGTCGTGCTCGGTGGTCGCGGGCATCTCGACTTCGGCGACTTCAACCCGGCCCATCTTCTTCACGGCGAACAGTCGATCACGTTGCACCAGACACTGCCTGCGGCGGGAAGTGGAGTCGGTCAGAGCCGGGTGGCAGGAATGTACGACAAGGGCAAGGCGGCTCTTGTGGTCTTGGAAACGAACGTGGCCGACGCCGACGCCACCCCACTGTGGACCTCGACGGCCGGGCTGTTCATCGGTGGCGAGGGCGGCTGGGGCGGCGACCGCGGGCCCTCGACGAGCTGGGTGCAGCCCGAGCGGGCGGCCGACATCGTCACCGGCTACGACACCCGTACCGATCAGGCGCTGCTGTACCGACTCAACGGCGACCGCAACCCACTCCACTCCGATCCATCGTTTGCGGCGCTCGCCGGGTTCGACACGCCGATCCTGCACGGGCTGTGCACCTTTGGGGTGACCGGTCGGGCGCTGCTCCACACGGTGTGCGGCGGCGATCCAGATGGATTCGGGTCAATGGGTGGGCGGTTCAAGTCCCCGGTGCTCCCGGGCGAACGGCTCGACGTTCACATGTGGCACGAGGGCGAGGAGACCTTGTTCCAGACATGTGTGGGCGATCGCGTGGTATTCGACGCGGGAGTCTTCACTCGCCGCTGAGTTACCGTGCCCTATGAGCAAACTGTGGGAGCCCTTCACCGAGATACTGCGGCGGTCGTCGGCACCGACACAGCCGGCCGCTTCGACCTTCGGCGTCGAGGCGAGTCGCCAAGCCGCCCAGCAGGCCCGCGAGCGCGACCACCACAGGGTGATTGCCATCGAGAAGGGCCGTACACAGCAGGGGATGGGTTCGGGCGGCTGACGTCCAGAATCGGCATCGGCTGTGTCTTCATTCGGAGCGGAGTTCCTGTGGGGCGTCACCTCATCTTCGGTTTCGGCCGAAGGGGTGGCGCCGACGGCGGACTGGTCGAGGTGGGAACGTGATCGCCGCGCTCCCCAGTCAGGCGACGGCTTCGGCCTCCATACCGACTACCGCGATGATCTCCAACAGTACGTCGCGCTCGGCTGCACCGACTGGCGACTGACCATCGAGTGGGCACGGGTTGAACCCGAGCCCGGCCGCATCGACAATGACGCACTCGATCGATATCGCGACATCCTCTCGTTCGCCCATGCGGTCGGGTTGCGTAACTGGCTCACTCTGCAATCGACCTCGTTGCCGGGCTGGTACTCAGAAGATGAAGGCGGACATCTCGACCCGGCGACTCGGGGTCGTTTCTGGTCTCGGCACGTCGACCAGATCGCGGGCGAGTTGGACGAGTTCGCGGACGGATTCGTTCCGATCGACGACCCGATCGGCTGGGCGCTGCGCGGCTATGGACTGGGATCCCGACCGCCCGGTCAGCGCGACCCCGATGTGCTGCGAAAGGCGGTCATCGGCAGCGTTCTCGCCACGCATGAGGCGGTGCGGCTCCTGAGTTCCGGGCGGCAGCCGATCATGACCGCATGGCGGGCCGACCCACTTCACGCGATTGCCTTGGAGGACGGACGGATTCCCGTCGAGGCCAAGGAGGCCACCAGGCGATGGGACGACCTGCTCTGGGGCACCTGGCTCCGCGCCCATGCCAACGGGATGCTCGAGGTCGACGGCTACGCCGCCATCGAGGTTCCTGAGTTCGTGACCGGCGTGGACTACGTCGGGATCGTGCACGATCATCCAGTCGGAGTCGACGTGGAGGGCAACCTGGGAGCCTGGCCTTCGAGCGGGCGCCGTGATGCGAGCGGTTTCGTGCCGGAGCCCGACGAGCTCGGCGAGGCCATCCACCGCACGCACGAGGCACTCCCCGACCACCGACTGGTGGTCGCCGGCCATGGCATCCCCACCGACGACGACGCATGGCAGGACCACCAGCTCGCTCGTTGCCTCGAGCACGTACACGGCGCCCGCGAGGAGTTCGGTCTCGCCGGCTACTTCCACGACGCAGGCATCGACGGCTACGAGTGGAAGAAGGGCTTCGCCGCTCCCCGAGGTCTCCTACGACGCGATCGTTCCCGCCGTACCGCCGCCGAAACATTCGGTTCTCCGTAGTTCAGAACGGTGAAACGGGGGTCTGACCCCCGTTTGAACTAGTTGCGGCCGCGGAATTGGGCGCGGCCGGCGGCGCCGTCTTTGTTGAGGCGCTTGGCCAGATGCAGGCCCTCCAGGACAAGCTCGCAGGCGCTCGCGATCATGGCGGGTGACTCGGCGTCGACCTCGTCGACCAGCAGTGCCCGGACCGGAGCCTCGAGCGCAGGGATTCGCTTCAGCAGATCAACGTAGGCGTCGTCGGTGACGTCCTCGCCGATGTCGACCACCAGGTCCTCGTCGAACGCATCGACCACACCACGATGGGTGTCGGGCGGGACGAGGTCCTTGAACACGGCGAGTACAGCCTGGCGAACGAGGTTCGCAAGAATCTCTCCGTCGCGGCCTTCGTCAAGGGTCTCGATCTCGACCTTGCCGGCTGTTGAGGCCGGTAGCGCTTCGAGGTCGACGATGCGAGGTACAACCCGCGTCGACCCTGCCCGCAACGAACGGCGGACGGCGTTGGCGACCAGAATCTCTTCGTTCGCGATCGACAGCCGGACGGACACGCCTGACCGCTGGGAAATGTGCTGGCTCGCCCGCGCTGCGTGCGTGACCGACGCAACGATCTCGGTCATGAATGCGGGAACGGTGAGGTTGAGGTCAGCACTGACCGACAGGTCGGCCTCTTGCTCGATGATCGCCACTTCGGTTTCGACATCGAGCGGGTAGTGGGTGCGGATCTGCGAACCGAAGCGGTCCTTCAGCGGCGTGATCAACCGACCGCGGTTCGTGTAGTCCTCGGGGTTGGCCGAAGCGACAAGGATGACATCGAGGGGCAGGCGAACCTTGTGGCCGCGGATCTGAACGTCGCGTTCCTCGAGCACGTTGAGCAAACCAACCTGGATTCGTTCCGCGAGGTCAGGGAGTTCGTTCATCGCGAAAATGCCGCGGTTGGTCCGAGGCACCAAGCCGTAGTGCAGCGTGAGTTCATCGCTGAGATAGCGGCCCTCGGCGACCCGGATCGGGTCGACTTCACCGATGAGGTCAGCGATGGACGTGTCGGGCGTGGCCAGCTTCTCGCTATAGCGATCAGCGCGATGAACCCAGGTGATCGGGGTGTCATCACCCATCTCCGCGACCAGATCGCGGGACTGACGAGAGATCGGCGCATAGGGGTCGTCGTTGATCTCTGATCCGGCAACGATCGGCATCCATTCGTCGAGCATCCCGGTCAAACCGCGGATGATTCGAGTCTTCGCCTGACCACGCTCGCCGAGAAAGACGATGTCGTGACCAGCGAGGAGTGCATTCTCCAACTGCGGGTTGACGGTGTTCTCGTAACCGAGGATCGACGGGAACATCGGTTCGTTGTTTCGGATCTTGTCGACCGCGTTGCGGCGAAGCTCTTCCCGGATCGGAATCGACTTCCATCCGCTCTCGCGAAGCGCACCAAGCGTCTCAGGTCTTGACATGGCGGCGACCCTACACGCGGCCACCAGCCCATCCCAGACGGCCCGAGCTACCGTTCGTGGATGGATCTGTCGGGGACGTGGCGCGCAACACCGGCGTCGGAGGAGCTGCGCCGCACCTTCCACGAGCCTGATCTCGACGATCGCGGCTGGCATCCGATCGCCGTTCCCGGCCATTGGGCGCACGTCCCAGGAATGGCCAGCGAGCGAGCCGTGCTTCATCGCACCCGGTTCACCGCTGCTGTCCCCGGTGCCGAACGTCGCCGCTGGCTTCGGTTCGACGGCATCTCCCAGCAGGGCGATGTCTGGCTCAACGGGGGCTACGTCGGCGATACCGACGGATACTTCGTGCCTCACGTCTTCGAAGTCACCGACCTGATGTCCGATCGTGAAGAGCACACCCTTGCCGTCGATGTGAACTGTCCGCGATTCGGCAATCCCGACGAACGCTCCGATCTGATGGGCGCCATTCTCGACCCCGAGCTGAGCGGCGCCGCCGGCATGAACCCGGGCGGCATATGGCAGGGCGTGTCCCTGCTCGAGTCGGGCCCATCGGCCATCAAGTACTTCCGTGTGATCTGTGTCGATGCCAACATCGCCCGCGCCCGACTCGCGCTCCGTTGTGTCATCGACCATCCGGAGGGCGGCATGGTCACCCTTCGCACGACGGTCGCCGAGCACACTCACGAACTCCGCCACCCGGCCGCGGCGGGCGAGAACCGCGTCGAGTGGACGATCGATGTGCCCGAACCAGAGTTGTGGTGGCCCCATGCGCTCGGCGATCAACCACTGCACGAGCTGCGATGCGAACTCGAGGTCGACGGCGAGGTCTACGACCATCGCGAACGTCGGATCGGGTTCCGTTCGATCCGCATGAACAAGTGGACCCTGCTCGTCAACGGCACCCGGCTGTTCAGCAAAGGGATCAACCATCTCCCCACCCGGCCTCGCCTGGGCGACGCCTCCCCGATCGAGGTCATCGCCGACATCCGAGCCGCTCGTGACGCGGGACTCGACCTGATCCGGCTCGTGGCCCACGTGGCTCGACCCGAGGTCTACGAGGCGGCCGACGAAATCGGAATACTCATCTGGCAGGACCTGCCCATTCGAGGCGTGATGGCGCGAGGGGTGAGGGGCCAGGCCGTTCGCCAGGCTCGCGAAGCCGTCGATCTCCTCGGGCATCACCCATCGGTCGCCGTGTGGTGTGCCCACGACGAACCTCACCGACAACCGGCCGTCCGGGTGGCCACGCCGCCGGTCGTCGGCCAACAACGGCCGTCCTGGAACCGGGCAGTCCTCGACCGATCGATCCGCCGAGTGCTCCAACGCACCGACGGCTCTCGCCCGGTCGTCAACCACACCAATGTGCCACCCCATCTCCCGCAACTCGACGGCACCACCAGCCATCTCTGGTTCGGCTGGCACGATCGAACTGCTGCGGATCTCGGCCCCGCTCTGGCCCGGGTGCCACGGATGGGCCGATTCGTGACTGCGTTCGGCGCGGCGTCTGTCAGTCCGGCACTTCCCGAACTCTCGAGCCCACGTTGGCCGGCACTCAACTGGCAAGCGATCGCCGGCGCTGTCGGCGGACCCGCCGAGTCACTCCACCACCTTGTGCCCCCCGCCGCGGTCGGCAACGGCCAAACGTGGGCGCATATGACCCAAGAGGCGCAGGCCGAGCTGATCCGCACAACGATCGAGACGCTCCGACGACTCAAGTACCGCCCGACAGGCGGCTTCTGCCTCCACTACCTGGCCGACCCGTCGAGTGCGGGAGGATTCGGCGTTCTCGACCACGAACGGCGGGCCAAGCCGGCCTGGACCGCGCTGATCGATGCCTGCCGGCCCGTGATCGTCGTGGCCGACCCGCTGCCCGCTGTGCTGCGCGCCGGCATGCCCCAGACCGTCGCCATCCATGTTGTCTCGGATCTCCGCGAGCCACTCACAGGGGCCGAGACCCGCGCCACAGTCACCTTCCCCGACGGTCAGACACACGAATCTCGGTGGGGCGGCGACGTCGGCGGCGACACCTGCGAGTTCATCGGCGAACTCAACTTCACGCCGCCGAGCACCCCGGGAGAACTCCGGGTGGATCTCGAATTCATCATCGACGATCAGATCGTCGCGAATACCTATCGCACGTCCGTGGGCTGAAGTGGGCCGTACAACCAGCTGACAAGTACCGTTGGCCTGTTCGTTTGGATGACAGTGTTCAACATGAGCTGAGAGCAAGCAGCTCACTTAGCAAGGATTGTTTCGCAATGGCGCAAACCATCTCGGGTGGCACTGACCACTCGGTCCCGCCGATTCGGCGGCGTCCACCACAGCTGCCGTGGCCGCTCAACATCTACCAAACTGCAGTCGGCAAGAAGTACGTGATGGCCCTCACAGGTATCGGACTTCTCGGCTTCGTCGTTGTTCACATGATCGGCAACCTGCACCTCTACGAGGGCCCCGCGCAGGTTCATTTCTACGCAGAGGCGCTGCGAGACATCGGCGGCCACCTTGTGCCCCGTACCTTCGTCCTCTGGGTGATGCGCATCGGACTGATCGGCATGTTCGCCGCCCACATCCACTCCGCCTACACACTCAGTCGCATGAGCCAGAAGGCCGACTCGAGCTATGTCGGCAAGCGCGACTACATCGCCGCCAACTTCGCCAGCCGCACCATGCGCTGGACCGGGCCGATCATCCTCCTGTACGTCGTGTACCACTTGGCCGATCTGACATGGGGCTGGTTCAGCGACGACTGGGTACGCGGCGACGTCTACAACAACGTCTACCAGTCGATGAGCGCTCTCCCGGTGGCCATTCTGTACATCGTTGCCAACATCGCGCTTGCGATACACATCTTCCACGGCGCGTGGTCCATGTTCCAGACACTCGGCATCAACAACCCGGCCTACAACCGCCTGCGGCGCGGCTTCGCCACGGGTCTCGCCGGCCTCATCCTCCTCGGCAACCTGAGCTTCCCGATCGCCGTCCAGGCGGGCCTGATCGATATCGACGGCCACACACCCGGTGAGTTCGTCGAATCCGGGAGCGACAACACGGAGGAGGGCCACTGATGGTCACGCTCGACGCAAAGATCCCAGACGGCCCGATCGCCGAGAAGTGGGACAACCACAAGTTCTCGGTCAAGCTCGTCAACCCGGCCAACAAGCGTAGGTTCGACGTCATCGTCGTCGGCACCGGCCTCGCGGGTGCCTCGGCGGCCGCCTCGCTTGCCGAACTCGGCTACAACGTCAAGGTCTTCACGTACCACGACTCGCCCCGTCGGGCGCACTCGATCGCCGCTCAAGGCGGCGTCAATGCCGCGAAGAACTACCGCAACGACGGCGACTCCGTACACCGTCTCTTCTACGACACGGTCAAGGGTGGCGACTACCGGTCCCGCGAGGCCAACGTCCATCGCCTGGCCCAGGTCTCGGTCGACATCATCGACCAGTGTGCGGCGCAGGGTGTGCCGTTCGCCCGTGAATACGGCGGCTTGCTCGCCAACCGATCATTCGGTGGCGCCCAGGTCAGCCGCACGTTCTACGCCCGCGGCCAGACCGGGCAGCAGTTGCTGATCGGCGCCTACCAGGCGTTGGCGGCGCAGATCGCGCTGGGGAGGGTCACGCTCTACAACCGCTCCGACGTACTCGACGTCGTGAAGAAGGACGGCGAGGCCGTCGGCATCGTCACCCGCGACATGCTGACCGGCGAGGTCAGCGCTCACAGCGGCCACGCCGTGGTGCTCGCCACCGGCGGCTACGGCAACGTCTACTACCTGTCGACCAACGCCATGATGTGCAACGTGTCGGCCAGCTGGCGGGCGCACCGCAAGGGAGCCCTGTTCGCCAACCCGTGTTACACGCAGATCCACCCGACCTGCATCCCCGCCGCCGACGAGTTCCAGTCGAAGCTGACGCTGATGTCGGAATCGCTGCGCAACGACGGACGAATCTGGGTCCCTCGCGATTCCGACGAGGCTCGGGGCGCCGATCAGGTGCCCGAAGACGAGCGCTATTACTACCTCGAAGAGAAGTACCCGGCGTTCGGCAACCTCGTCCCTCGCGACGTGGCCAGCCGCAACGCCAAGACGGTCGTCGACGAGGGCCGCGGCGTCGGTCCGCTGAAGAACGGTGTCTATCTCGACTTCGCTGCCGCCATCGCCCGCGACGGCGTGGAAGCGGTCAAGGAGCGCTACGGCAACCTCTTCGACATGTACGAGCGCATCACCGGCGAGGATCCCTACACCGTGCCGATGCGGATCTACCCGGCGACGCACTACACGATGGGTGGGCTCTGGGTCGACTACAACCTGATGACCACGGTGCCGGGCCTTTATGCCCTCGGCGAAGCCAACTTCTCGGACCACGGCGCCAACCGTCTCGGCGCCTCGGCGCTGATGCAGGGCCTGGCCGACGGCTACTTCGTGCTGCCCTACACAATCGGTGACTACCTCGCGCCGAAACTGGGCGACAGCGCCGTCCCGACCGACGATCCCGTCTTCACCGAAGCAGTGCAGGAAGTCGACGACCGCACTCGCCAATGGACAGCGAAGACCGGCGGAACCCACGGAGTCGAGCACTACCACCGAGAGCTCGGCAAGATCGTCTGGGAACACTGCGGCATGGCTCGCAATGAGGCCGGCCTCAAGACGGCGCTTTCGGAGATCCCCGCCCTGCGTGAGGAGTTCCGCAAGAACGTCAAAGTCCTCGGCAGCCCCGACGGTGTCAACACGATGCTCGAGAAGGTCAACCGGGTCGACGACTTCATGGAGTTCGCCGAGCTCAAGGTGCGCGATGCGCTGCATCGCCGTGAGAGCTGTGGCGGTCACTTCCGAGAAGAGTCCCAAACACCGGAGGGTGAGGCTTTGCGAGACGATGAGAACTTCGCCTACGTCGGGGCGTGGGAATGGAACGGCCCGGACGCCGAGCCGACCATGCACAAGGAAGAACTGAACTTCGAGACCGTGGCGCTGACACAGCGCTCGTACAAGTAGGGGGAGCGAACAATGAGCAAAATGCTGAACCTCAAGCTCAAGATCTGGCGCCAGGACGGCCCGCACTCCCAGGGAGCGTTTCTCGAAGTCGACGCCAACGACATCCCGGAGGACGCCTCGTTCCTCGAGATGCTCGACGTCGTCAATGAACGACTGATCGACGACGACGTCGAACCCGTCACGTTCGCCCACGACTGCCGTGAGGGCATTTGTGGCACGTGTGGGGTGATGATCAACGGCCAGGCCCACGGTCCCGAGAAGGCCACGGCGACCTGCCAGCTCCACATGCGCAAGTTCAACGCCGGCGACGAGATCGTCATAGAGCCCTGGAAGGCGCAGTCTTTCCCGGTGCTCAAGGATCTCATGGTCGACCGCCGTGCCTTCGATCGCATCGTGGAAGCCGGTGGCTACATCTCGGCCCCGACGGGCACCGCGCCCGACGCCAACGAGATCCTGATTCCGAAGGAAGTCGCCGATACCGCGATGGACGCCGCTGCCTGCATCGGCTGTGGTGCCTGCGTGGCCGCGTGCCCGAACTCGGCGGCGCAGTTGTTCACGTCAGCAAAGCTCGCCCATCTCAACGTCCTGCCTCAGGGCCAGCCCGAGCGCTGGAAGCGCACCGAGAACATGGTCGAGACCATGGAGGACTTCTTCGGGGCGTGCACCAATCACGGCGAATGCCATGAAGCGTGCCCGAAGGAAATCCCGCTCGACTTCATCGCCATGATGAACCGTGACTACATGAAGTCCAAAACCAAGAACCGGTCCCTTTCTTCTCAATAGCTGCTCACCGTGTGAGGTTGTCCTTGACGCGCGCTCCCAGCGGCGCGACGGTGACTTACGTCACATATTCCGGTATTCGGGATCTGGCCGACGGGATCTCACCCGCTCGAAGCACTCGCCTCGACATCCCGCTGGCCTTTGTGGCCGAAGGGAGGATGGCATCGGACGACCGCAGACCAACCGGCCAACGGGGTCTGCTTTCAACGCCATACGCACCGCTCTTCAGTGATCGAGACCGGTCCCACGAACTTCTCGCACCCGCTCTGCCCCAGAGGTAGCCGGAGAAGCGTTCAGCGGACGAGCCTCAACCCAGTATCAGCGGGCGACAACGTCCTTCGCGAGCGAGACGTCCCCGCCCCGGGATGTCTCGTTTCGCGTTCAGCCGGTCCAGGTAGCCGCCGCGCTCAGATGATGCCGGAGCACCGGCCACATCTCCGCCACCAGCGCATCCGGGACTTCGTGGCCGAGGCCGTCGACCTCGATGTAGACCGCGCCGGGAATGCCCTCGGCCAACGCTCGGCCATGGGCGATCGGCAACACCACATCGGCCGAGCCGTGAACGACAAGTGTCGGCGCCACTACCTCGGCCAGCCGATCGAGCCGCGACTTCGAGGAGAATGCGGCAACGCCGTGGCCGGTCTCGACGGCCCACCCTGTCGCAACCTCAGCGGCGGCCAACTCGGTTTCGGACTCGACATCGAGCGGGTAGAGCTCACCGTTCATCAGCTGGGCAAGCTGCACGATCCAGGCGACCTGGTCTTCGGCGCTTCGAGGCGGGCCCTCGAACAACCGGAAGGTCATCTTCTCGACGAAGTCCTCGTCGGGACCGGGAAGGCGCTCGTCACCGACCCCAGGTGTCGTGCCGAACAAGCTGAGCGATCGGACTCTCCGAGGATGATCGAGCGCCATCACCTGGGCGATCATGCCACCCATCGACCGCCCAACGAGGTGCGCAGTCGCGATGCCGAGCTCGTCGAGCAGGCCGACGACATCAGCAGCCAGATCGTCGAGCAGGTAGGCATCGGACGAACCGAGCCGAGTCGAGCGTCCACAATCACGATGGTCGAACCGAACGACGCGGTATCCATCGCCTATCAACCGGTCGACGAGGGCGCGAGTCCAGCGAAAGCCTGGCGTGTCGGCACCAGCGAGCAACACGACTACATCGCCGTCCTCGGGACCGTCGACGTCAACCCAGAGATCGATGTCGCCGACCCGAACGAGTTTGCCGCGCGCTGAGTCGTGTGCCGCGTTCGTCATGAGGAGCGACGGTACTCTCAGCGATCGTGATCCCCAAGGTCCTCGCCCAAGTCGCCCGCGGCTTCGTGATGGGAGCCGCCGACGTCGTCCCTGGCGTTTCCGGCGGAACCATCGCTCTCGTTCTCGGTATCTATCAGAAGCTGATCGACACGATCCGAGATGGAGCGCGTGCCCTCGGCACACTCGCCAGGGGCGACCTCAGAGGCTTCTGGCGTCGGGTCGTTGCGCTCGACTTCCTCTTCCTGCTTCCGCTGCTCTTCGGCATCTTCCTCGCCATCGCATCGCTTGCTCACTTGATCGAAACACAACTCCATGACAACCCCGAGGAGATGGCAGGCCTCTTCTTCGGGCTGGTTGTGGCTTCGGTGTTCGTGGCATGGGGAATGCTGAGAATGCGAATGTTCACCCACGTGGTTGTCATGACCGTCGTGGCTGTCGTCGTGTTTCTTCTTCTCGGATTCCAATCGGGACCCGTACTGGACCCCTCACCCATCGTCTTTCTCGGTGCCGGCAGCCTCGCGATCTGCGCCATGATCCTGCCGGGCATCAGCGGCTCCTTCATTCTGTTGATGATGGGCATGTACGCCGCCGTCATCGGAGCCGTCGACGACCGGGCATTTGCCGACCTGACCTTCGTCGCCATCGGGGCAGTGATCGGCCTCGCCCTCTTCTCCTCTGCGCTCGGTTGGGTACTCGAACGGGCCTTCGACCTGGTGATGGCCGCCCTCATCGGTCTGATGCTCGGATCGCTGCGTGTTCTGTGGCCGTGGCCCAACGGCGTAGGAGTGATCAGCGAAGACGAGACCGAGGTCATCGACGGCACGGGCCTCGAGTGGCCAGCCAACGATCAGATCGCCGGCCCCGTCGTTCTCGCCCTCCTCGCGGCGATGGTCGTCATGGCCATCGCCAGAATCGGCGAGCGCCACAGCAACGCTCAGTAGTCGGCGAGCTACCCCGCCAACTCGACCCAACCCGGCCGATTGCCGAGCACCCAGCCGCGGGTCTCTGCTGAGGGGAGACCGGGCCATCGCACGGCGAGCCGCCCGACCACCTCGACGCCTCGCGTCGGTCGGGTCAGTCTGGGGAATTGGCCGTCCCACCGCCGTCGGCGCGTACCCATCGCTTCGATCTCGAACGCGTCGGCTCCAACGAGCACCTCGCCGGCCACCGCCACGGCATGCACGATCCCGTCACCGTCGGTTTCGACGCCGCCGGCAGTCTCGATGTCCAGATCGTGACCGACCGCAACACGGTCGCCGAAGCTCTCGGGAGTGACGACCTCGCCGGGATCAACGGCGAGACCAAACGCCTCGAGCCCGACCGTCCACCGTTCGCCCGCTACCTCACAGCCGATGTCGGTCCAGAGCCCAGGGGCCCTGAACTCGAACGCGTGGGTGACCGACGGCAGTTCGTAGTCGAGGACCACAACCGGATCTCGTCCCCGCCGACACACCGCAGCGAGGAACCAGGTGCAGCCGGAGTCGGGACGCACAACCGTTCGCAGCAGACCCGCCACGCCCTGGTGCTGGTCGACCCACTCGATGTCGATCAGATCGACACGATCGCGGTATGGGCCCGCGGGGTCGACGTTCACCGGATCCATCACGACTCGCCTCGAGGAAGCGTGACGACGATCGTGCCGGCGATCCTGTCGTGGAACCCTCGCCCGCTGCGGGGGATGACAAAGCTGAGGAGCAGCACGATGAAGCCCAGGAGGGCATAGGCGCCCAGGAACAACGGCGCGTAGAGCAACACTGCCCGGACCGCGGCAAGGGCTACCGGGACGCTGCCTCCTCCCTGCCGACGCACCCGAAGCCCGGTCACGGCCTTGCCCAGGGTGACGCCCTTGAGGGCGACGGGAACCACCTCGTAGACGCCGACGAGCACGAGCAGCAGGGTCAAAGATCGGGCTGAGTCGACCACGGGTCGGCCCCGCTCCAGACCCCAGGGATCGCCGCCCAGCAGACGCTGGTCGATCTCGATCAGGACGAACGCGGTCAGCCAGCCGAACGTGACCGCGTCGGTCACCCGGGCAGCGATGCGCCACCCGACGGAGGCAACGGCTTCACGACTCTGATCCAAGGGGCCGAGGCTAGGGCGCGGCGCCGTAGTCTTCCCACGTGGCCGAGTTCCTCTCTGACAACTGGTTCGATGCCCTGATCAAACGGGCAGGCGACGTCGCCGTTGATCCCGCCATCGCGATGATTCTCCAACAGACCGTGGAGGCCGACTCCACCGTGGTCTGGCATATGGTCATCGCCGATGGCACCATCCGTGTCTCGCGGGGTGAGGCAAGCGAGGCCGATGTCCGCCTGCTCACCGATCTCGCCACGGCAACGGGAATCCACGACGGCACCATCTCCGCTCAGCGAGCGTTTCTCGACGGCGATCTCCAAATCGGCGGCGACCTCCACGCCCTCATGGCCGCTCGCGATTCCCTCGCCGATCTCTCGCTCTTCACCGACTAAGTCACACTGGGGACAGTCCCCAGCGTTACTTGAGGAACTTGCTGGTCGTGTTGTCGGCGAGGATCTTGCCACCGGTCTGACACGTGGCGCAGTACGCCACCGTGTAGCGGCGGTACTCCACCGAACGGACCTCGTCGTTGCAGATCACGCACGGGAACCCAATCCGGTGATGGACATGGTTCGGCCGATCCGCTGACTTGCCGATGTCGTCCAGAGTTCGTTCGTAGGCGACGTGCTCATCGATCACCTCGACCATCGCGGCGTGGAGTATCGAAACATCGTCGCTGCTCATCTTCTTGGTCATCGCAAACGGCGAGAGCTTCGCCCGATGCAGGATCTCATTCGACAGGAGTCGGCCGATGCCGGCAATCCGTCGCTGGTCACGCAGGAACCCGTGAACCCTTGTGTTCTCTGACGCGAGCGCCGCCGTCAGTACCTCGATCGAGATGGTGTCGGCATCGGGGCCCAGATGATCGATCGGCTCGCCCTCGGGTTCACCCTCGACGAGCCAGACCCCGGCCTTGTGCTCGGTGCCGGCTTCTGTGAGCTGAAGTGCGCCGCCGTCGGCGAACTCCCACCGTGCCATTCCGCCTCGCGGCTTCTTCGACCGCCTCGCATCGGGCCGGAGCCGTCCACCCTGCATGAGATGAAGGACATAGGTGTGCGAGTGATCGTCGACCGTTGCTCCGAATCGAAGCATCAGATACTTGCCCCGATAGCCGGTGCTCGACAGCAAGAGCCCGTAGGTGTCGTTGGGGCGAGGCGCGTACGTCTTCAGCGCAGTCAAGTGCAGCACTCGTAGCGCAGTGAGTTCCGCGCCGAGGTAGTTGTCGGCAACCCGCTCGGCGTGAGCCTTGATCTCTGGAAGCTCTGGCACCCCGCGAGGCTATGTCACCAGCGGGGCTAGATCAGGCCGAGCTCGCGCACCGTGTCTCGCTCACCGGCCAACTCGGCCACCGTTGCATCGATACGGCTCTGAGAGAACTCGTCAATGTCGAGACCCTGCACGATCGCGTACTCGCCATCAGAACAGGTGACGGGGAACGATGACATCAGACCCTCGGGCACGCCGTAGCTACCGTCGGACGGAATGGCCATGGATACCCAGTCGCCCGCGGGGGTCCCGAGTACCCAGTCGTGCACGTGATCGACCGCGGCCGATGCGGCAGAGGCCGCCGACGACAGCCCACGAGCCTCGATGATGGCGGCACCGCGCTGCTGAACCGTTGGGATGAAGTTGTTCTCCAGCCACTCCTGATCACCCACCGCAGCGGCGGCGTTGTTGCCGTTGACGCTGCAGTGGAAGAGATCGGGGTACTGCGTGGCGGAGTGGTTGCCCCAGATCGTCATGTTGGTGATGTCGTTCACCGTGACGTCGAGCTTCTGCGCCAGCTGCGCCTTGGCGCGATTGTGATCCAATCGGGTCATGGCCGTGAAGCGAGCGTTGTCAATGTCGGGAGCATTGTTCATGGCGATGAGGGAGTTGGTGTTGGCCGGGTTGCCGACGACGAGCACCTTGATGTCATCGGCGGCGTTGTCGTTGATCGCTTTGCCCTGGACGGTGAAGATCGCGCCATTGGCCTCGAGCAGATCCTTGCGCTCCATGCCCTTCGACCGCGGGCGAGAGCCAACCAGCATGCCGATGTTGGCACCGGCGAAGGCCCTGTTCGGATCGTCGCTCTGGGTGATGCCGGCGAGCAGCGGGAACGCACCGTCATCAAGCTCCATCGCAACACCCTCGAGTGCTCCCATTGCAGGCGGGATCTCGAGAAGCTGGAGAATGATCGGCTGATCGGGGCCGAGCAGCGATCCACTGGCGATCCGGAAGAGGAGGCTGTAGCCGATTTGGCCGGCGGCTCCGGTGACAGCGACACGAACTGGGGTCTTCATGGGGTTCTCCGATATCGGATAAACGAACGGGGCAGACGCTACCAGCGAGGCATCACCGCGGTGACGTTCAGCAGGGCCGGGAAGGCCGAAAATCGTGCGAACAAAGCACCGATCGACCGATGTCCTTGTTTTCGGCAGCTCAACGCCGATGGAGCCGGCATGCCGGCCTCTCCCCCGGACCTCGCTCGCGTCCTCGAGATGCTTCCTGACCCAGTGGTGATCCTCGACCCGGACGGCAATCTCCAGTGGATCAATCACGCGACCATCCAGTTCTCGGGAATGGATCCGACCGAGTGGCTGGGCCGCTCGGTCTTCGAGCTCCTCCACCCTGACGACCATGCCTTGGCCTTCGCCGCGTTCGATACGGTCACCGGGAAAGACGTCGGCAGCCTGATCGACGTTCGCATCCGCGACGGTCAAGATCGATGGCGTCATTGTGAGCTTCGCGGACGTTCTCTCGAGGCAGACGACGGTGGCGACCCCATGATTGTTGTCGGATTCCGCGACATCGCTGACCGCCAGAGCCTCGAGCTCGGGGCCGGCAACACAGAGCTTCTCCGAGCTCTCGTCCACCACGCCACTTCCCTGCTGGTCACGCTCGATGCCGACGGCTGCATCACGTCCGCCAACGGCGAGCTGACGCGCCTTCTCGGCTACGACCTCGCACTGGTGAGCGGCGATGAACTGTCGACGTTCGTCCAGGCTCCCGATCGGCCCGCGTTCCGAGACGCCCTGTCCTCGGTCGGCGAGTCCTTCTCGGCCGAATACACGTTCCATCACGCCGACGGATACGAGGTCGTGCTCGATCTGAGCGTCACCGACCTCCGAGCCGATCCGCTCATCAACGGGTACGTCGTGAGCGGCACCGACATTAGCGATCTCAAGACGACGCAGCAGGCTCTGCGCCACATGGCCGATCACGCTGCCCTCACCGGTGTGCTCAGCCGGCGCGCTTTTCTCGCTCGGCTCGACCGCATGGCCCGCGAGGGATTCGATCACGAGATCGTTGTCCTCTTCTGTGATCTCGACGGCTTCAAGCCGGTCAACGACCGGTTTGGCCACGCCGCGGGCGACGAAGTGCTGATCGAGGTCGCCCGCCGCATCGAGCGCGCCGTGCGCCCCGACGACCTCGTGGGTCGGCTCGGCGGCGACGAGTTCGTCGTGGCGCTCCCCCGGTCGGGCCTGATGCTCGCGGAAGACATCGCTACCCGAATCCGTTCTTCGCTGACTGAACCCATCATCGTCGCCGATGAGATCATCGAGATCGACGTGAGCATCGGCACATCGGTCACCACTGATCAGCCGACGGCCGTACAGTTGCTGGCCGCAGCGGACGCCGCCATGTATGCCGTGAAACGCAGCCGTCGTCGCGACGAAACGAGCAGGGCCTAGCTCAACCGAGGCCTCGCTCGGCCGATTGTTACCCGTGGCGACCACAATGAACATTGACGCGGCGTGGCAGCGCCGGCTCACGCTGTATCCCCGACTGATCCTCATCACCATCGCAGTCGCGTTCGTGATCGTGATCGCGGCAGGCAGCGGCTCCGACACGGCCGGCGGACGAGTGGGCGGCGACTTCCCCGCGTTCTACTCAGCCGGCACGATCGTGGCCGACGGCGATGTCGCAGACCTCTACGACCCCGCCGTTCAAGCCGCTGCCCAGGTTGAGCTGCTCGGCGGCGAGGACGGGTTCATCATGTATCCGTACGCGCCCTATGTGGCCGGCGCGTACTCGGCGTTCTCCGTCCTTCCCTACCGCACCGCCTACGTGATCCACACCGCCCTCATGGTTGCGGCCCTGGTGGGGGCACTCACGTTGACCCGTCCGATGATCGGCGTCCTCGATCGCTGGTTCTCTCTCGTCCTCGGCGCCGTCGCGACCGCGTACCCGATCTTCGTCGGCACGAGCGGCGGGCAGAACACCGCGCTCACGCTGCTGCTTCTCGCCGCCGTCTGGCGCGCACTGGCCGAGGACCGAGACGCGTGGGCGGGTGTAGCTGTCGCCCTGCTCCTCTTTCGACCGCAATACGCCCTGCCCATGCTGGGGCTCCTCATCCTCGGGCGCCACTGGCGTGCCGTCGGCACGGCCGGCCTCGGTGCCGGCCTCGTTTTTGCCGTCAACGCGGCGATCGCGGGCCCGGATTGGGTCTCGAAATGGATCAACGGCGTGAGGCCCTTGCTCGAAGCGGATGCCGAAATCAATGCCGTCAACGAGATCGCACCGGTGGGTTTCCTCCACGCCGTCATCGGCGTCGACTCCCCCGCCGCCGTGGTGATCGGCGGCGCGATCTCCGTCAGCATTGCCCTCGCCCTCTCATGGCTTTGGTGGAAGAAGGAGCTCGACCTTGGCAGCCGATTCGCCATCACCGCCACCGGGCTGATGCTCCTCGGGTTCCACACGATCTATTACGACTCCAGCCTCGCGGTGTTCGCGGTGCTACTGATGCTCGATCGGCGTCTCATCGACGTTCGGGTCGGCGTGGCCATCTGGGCCGTCGGCCTGGTCCAGATCATCAAAGATCCCATTGGCGCCAGTCCGCTCGCGCTCGTCGTGCTCGCCGTGTTCGCGCTGGTGGTGAGCCGCCTATGGCTCGCTCAGTCGGCCAGTGACGACCGAGTGTTGCCGATCCAGGACTCATACAGCTCTCGGTAGAGTCCGGGGGTCTCGACCAGCTCTGAGTGCGAGCCGCGTTGAACGAGCTCACCGGCGTCGAAGACCAGCACCAGGTCGGCTCGCTCTGCCGTCGAGAGACGGTGAGCAACCGAAATGGTGGTGCGACCAGCAGCAAGACGGCCGAGTGCCGCTGCCAGCGCTTCCTCGGTCTCGGGATCGACGGCCGATGTCGCCTCGTCGAGCAGCAGGAGGCCGGGATCGGCCACCTGGGCGCGAGCCAGGGCGACGAGTTGACGCTCACCGACGGAGAGGCGTCCGCCTCGTTCGCCGACAACCGTCTCGAGTCCGTCGGGAAGCGCCTCCACCCACTCGCGCAAACCGAGCTCGTCGATCGAACGCTCGACATCGTCGTCGGTGGCGTCACCGCGACCGAAGCGAATGTTGTCGCGAACCGACCGGTCGAACAGGAAGCCGTCCTGAGGCACCATTCGGATCGATCGGTGACGAGAGTCGGGGTCGACGTCGCGCAGGTCGACGCCACCGATACGGACGACACCTTCGATCGGGTCCGCGAGCCGCGTGAACAGACGGGCAGTAGTCGTCTTACCCGACCCGGTCTCGCCGACAATCGCGACGTTGGTCTCCGGGGGAATCGAGAGGGAGATGTCTCGCAAGACCATCGGGCCCGCCCGGTATCGGAAGGAGACGTGCTCCAGGTCGACCCCAAGGGGGCCCGCCGGTAGTTCCTGACCGTCCGTCGGCTCCACCACCGCAATCGGCACGTCGAGAACCCGCAGGATCTTCCACCAACCCGCGAGTGCTGTCTGGGTCTGGTCGAGCACCTCACCGAGCTGGGAGATCGGCTGAAGGATCAGGTTCACGAGGAAGATGAAGGCGACGAGCTCGCCGACCTCGACGCCAAGATCGGCGCGCCACCACACCCCGACACCCATGGCGACGGCAAGGGAAACAGAGGAGACAAAGTCGACAACGGGGAGCAGTCCCGCGAACCAGATCGAGCTGCGGAGCTGCTGGCGATACTGGCGATCGATGGAGTCGTCGAGGCGCGCACGAACAGGGCCGCCATAGTCGTACGCCCGGATCACCGGTGCACCGCTCACCGCTTCAGCAGTGTGGCCAAGCGTCTCAGCCACGCGCGTGCGCACCAGCCCGTAGGCGACGAACTGCTTCTCCTGGACCCACCGGAGGAACGGCAGCAGTGGGAGGTGCACGGCCACGGCCACCAGCGTCAGCTGCCAGCTGTACACCAGCATCACCGCAAGGGTGCCGATGATGATGGCCGTGTCGATGATCCAGCTGATCATTCCCCACTGGGTGAATCGCACAAGGGTTTCGATGTCGGACGTGACCCGAGCGACAAGTACACCACTTCGTGATTCGGTGTGATCGGCGAGGCTGAGTTTGTGGATGTGCTCGAAGACTCGAACCCGGAGATCGAGGAGGACCGATTCGGTCATCGTCACCAGTCGCACGAAAGCAAGCCGACTTGCGATCGCGATGACGAGCACGGTGATGACGGCAGCAACGGCCGCCTTGGTCACGAATCCCTCTCGATAGCCGTCCTGGCCAAGGATTCCGTGGTCCAGAATCTGCTGCACGAGGATAGGGATGACGAGCCGGCCGGCGGCGGCCATCACGGCAAGCATCACCGTTACGAAGAGACCCTTCTTGAGTTCGGGCGACGTGGCGATACCACGCCGCAGTACACCCCACGCGCCAATGTCCGGACCGGAATCGTCGTCGATCAGAGATGCCACAGCGGGTACAGGCTCGGTGGACTCGTCGATCGTGGTCATGCGTCGTCCGCCTGCTCGTAGGCGGTCACCAGGGCGTTGTAGTCGGGACGCTCCAGTAGATCCTCGTGGCGCCCGACGGCCACGACCTCGCCGTCGTCGAGATAGACGACCCGGTCGGCCAACATGATCGTGGAGATGCGGTGGGCGACCACGATGAGGGTGACGTCGAGGTCGTTTCGGAGTCCGTCGAGGATCTGCGACTCGATGGTGGCGTCAACCGCTGACGTGGCATCGTCGAGCAACAGCAGGCGCGGTCGACGGGCAATCGCGCGAGCGAGGGCAACCCGCTGACGCTGACCCCCCGAGAGCGTGGTGCCACGCTCCCCGACCACACTGTCGAAGCCCTCTTCCATCTCGTCGACGAACTTGGCGGCCTGTGCAGTCACAAGGGCGTGGCGCGCATCGTCATCCGCCACCACGCCAAGGCTCACGTTTTCTCGGACGCTGTCCGCAAAGAGGAAACTCTCCTGGAATGCCAGGGCCACCGCCGCTGACCATTCTTCAGCAGAGATGTCGTCGACGGAGATGCCGCCGAGGCAAACATCACCGGATGTGCGATCCAGCAGACCCGCGACGGTCTCGACCAACGTCGACTTGCCCGACCCGGTGGGGCCGACAAGGGCCACGGTCTCACCCGCCTGAACATCGAAATCGACGTTGCGCAACACCGCGTGGTCATCGTGAATCACGCCAAGATCTCGCACCCGCAGTGCGAGAGCACCCGCCGGAAGCGTGCGGCTGCCGCCACGATCCTCGACCTCGGCCTCCATCACGCGATCGACACGATCGAGCGAAACAACCGATCGAGGCATCTCCTCGAGGAAGAAGCCGAAGACCCGAAGCGGGGTGGAGAGCAGACCGAACAGTGTGGCGGCGAGAACGAGGTCGCCGGGCGTGGCCTCTCCTTGGGAAACGAGACTTGCACCGACCAGCAACAGCAGGACAATGCCGACGTTGGGAAGCGCATCGATGGCCGGTTCGAACACAGCCCGCATCCGACCGACGTGAATACGTTCGTCTCTCAGCCGAGCTGAGGCCTCCCGCATCCGCTCGACCTCGGCTTTCTCCCGTCCGAGCGTCTTCACCACCAGGGCACCTTCGAAACTCTCGTGGGCAACGGAGGAGACATCCCCGACCCGTTGCTGGGCGCGAGCGGAGGGTGCCTCGACCCGCGATGTGTAGATCTGGCTCATCGCCACGAGCAGCGGGAAAATCACCGCGCCGAGCAAGGCAAGAAGTGGGTGGATCAGGAGCAGCGATACCAGGGCCACGATCACGAGGAGTACCACGCTCAGCGCGAAGGCGAGCGGCTTGAGCACCATCGTGGCGTTGGTGAGGTCGAGATCGGCGTGAGCAAGCAGCTCACCGGCGGGACGGGTGCGATGGAAGCGCAATGGCACGTCCAGGTAGTGGTGAACGAGAGCCCGACGCCAATCTCGCTGCGTGCGGAGTTCGGCCTGCATCAGGAACCAACGACGGACGATCACGCTGAGGCCCCTGAGCAGTGAGATCACGACGATGGCGATCATGCCGGTCCAGACGTCTCCGCCATCCACGGTCCCGTTCTCGAACGCGGCTACGACGACATCGTCGGTAACGCGCCCGAGGACCCAGGCACCACCGATCGACGCGAACACAAAGGCCATGGCCCCGATCATTGCGATGCCATGTTGGCGGGGATGGGCCCGCAGCGAGCGCATGATGAGCCGGCCGCCGCGCCGCCACATGTGATCGTCCTGATCGCCCCGATTTCCCACCGAGCCAACCTATAGGGCGGCCCCCACGCAACGGGAAGCGATTTCGTGTGACAGATGTCGGATGACCAAGGTCCTCTGGGACACGGTGGCGCTCAATACACCGCTCTCAGGGCCGATTGGACCGGACCCGGACGAAAGGGCAGCAATGAAGGGTGTCATCTTCAACGCCGTGGAGAACTCGGTCGAGCGTGTTTTCGGGCCCGATGCATGGGACGAAGTACTCGACCGCGCTGACGTTGGCGGCGCCTACACCTCGCTCGGCAACTACCAGGACATCGAACTCGTCGCCATCGTCAACGCACTCCCCGACGACACCGGACCAGGGCTCGACGACCGGCTGCGTTGGGTGGGTATCAACGCCATGCCGTTCCTTCAGGAGTCGTTCCCTCGGTTCTTCGAGGACATCGAACTCCGCGGGTTCCTTCCGTCCCTGAACCACATGATTCATCCTGAGGTTCGAAAGCTGTATCCGGGTGCCAATCCACCCGATTTCGACATCGACTACAGCGAGGCGGGTGTCATCAGCCTTCGCTACCAATCCGAACGAAAGCTCTGTTGGCTCGCCGAAGGTTTCGTTCTCGGTGCGAGCGCCGCGTTCGACGAGCCGGTCACAGTCAAGCAACCCACTTGCATGCACGATGGCGCCGACCACTGCGACCTGAGGATCGAGTTGCACTCCGCGTGACCATCGCCGAGCCGCCGGTGCCGATGGACTTCGACAAGGAGATCCATCGGCTCACACGGCGGCTCGACCGCGAGCGTTCCGCTCGCCGCGAAGCTGAGCTCATCGCCGAGGAGGCCACCAAGGTGGCCATTCAGGACTCGCTCACGGGTCTGGCAAACCGCTCACTCGTCACCTCGACCCTCGAGAACGAGCTCGCACGAGCCGCTCGCTACGAGCGAGACGTCGCCCTGCTCTTCCTCGACCTCGACGGATTCAAGCTCATCAACGACACGTATGGCCATGAGATGGGCGATGCCGTCCTCATCCAGGTGGCCAGGGAGCTCCGGTTGGTGACACGGGCCGGCGACATGGTCGGCCGTCTCGGTGGTGACGAGTTTGTGGTGCTGGCGCCAAACATCACCTGCCCTGACGCCACCCAACTTGCCAACCGTGTCGCTGACGCCATCGGCCGGATGAAGGTCGAGGGTTTGCCAAGCGACACTGGCATCACCGCAAGCGTCGGCGTGACCGTGCTCGATGGCAAGGACATCGATGCCGATCGTTATCTACGCCAGGCCGACTCAGCCATGTACGAGGCGAAGACCTCCGGGGCTGACTGGCGTCTCTACGATGCCGAGCTCGATGCTCTGGCCGAACATCGTCGAACGATTCGCCGTCAGCTGCCGATCGCCATCGAGAACGACGACTTCATCGTCCACTATCAGCCGCTTGTGTCGCTGACCGAAGGAGCCGAGGCCGCGCCCCCGGTTGTCGGGGTCGAGGCGTTGGTGCGCTGGCCCAACCCCGACGGTTCACTGCGCAGCCCCGCGGAGTTCATCCCCATTGCGGAGGAATCCGGACACATCGTCGGCATCGGGCGTCGAGTGATCGCCCGGGCCGTCGGGGAAATCTCGGACTGGAGTGGCGCTCATCCGGATCGGGGACAGATCGCCCTCTCCGTCAATGCGTCGCCGAGAGAACTCGCACGCGCCGACTATGCCGGCCAGGTCCATGCGCTCCTCGACCGAACCGAGCTCGGCGAACGGAACCTGATCATCGAGATCACCGAGACGGCTATGTACGAGGGCGGAGCCGTGGCCGAAAGAAACATCCGGGCCTTGCAGCGCACAGGAATCCACCTTGCCCTTGATGACTTCGGCACCGGCTACAGCGCGATCGGTCGCCTCCGCCAGCATGCGTTCGACCAGCTCAAGATCGACCGGTCGTTCATCAGCGGCGTAGCCGACCATGCCGACGACCGTGCCGTCGTGGCAGCAATCATCGCCATGGCCAGAGCCTTCGACATGACCGTTGTTGCCGAGGGAGTCGAAACCCCCGAACAGCTGGAGGTCGTGCGCGACCTTGGCTGTGATCTGGCTCAGGGTTTCCTCTTTGGTCGCCCCAGCCCCCTCAGCGCCCTCGAACCGGTCTAACGCACGCTGGGGTCTGACCCCAGTGTGCGTTAGAGACGATCGACCACTGCGGAGGCGAACTCCGAGCACTTGACCTCGGTGGCGCCTTCCATCAAACGGGCGAAGTCGTAGGTGACCACCTTGTCGGCGATGGCGGCCTCGACTGCGGTGATGATGTCGTCAGCGGCCCCCTGCCAGCCCAGGTGTTCGAACATCATGACGCCCGAAAGCAGCACGGATGAAGGGTTGACCTTGTCCTGGCCGGCATACTTCGGCGCCGTGCCGTGGGTGGCCTCGAACACGCCGTGCCCGGTGACGTAGTTGATGTTGGCACCGGGAGCGATGCCGATGCCGCCGACCTGTGCGGCCAGCGCGTCGGAGAGATAGTCGCCGTTGAGGTTCATCGTGGCGATCACGTCGAACTCCTTCGGGCGGGTGAGCACCTGCTGGAGGGCGATATCGGCGATGGCGTCCTGCACGAGAATCTTGTCGCCGGGATCGCCGCCGCAGTCTTCCCAGCCAATGGCCACATCACTGAACTCTTCACGCACGAGTTCGTAGCCCCACTTCTGGAAAGCCCCCTCGGTGAACTTCATGATGTTGCCCTTGTGGACCCAGTGCACGCGCTTGCGGCCACGCTTGACGGCGTATTCGATGGCGGCGCGCTGGAGGCGCTGCGAGCCACTCTTGGAGATCGGCTTGACGCCGATGCCGGAGCCTTCCTTGATCTCCCAACCGAAGTGATCGTGGAGAAGCTCGATCATCTTGAGAGCCTCGGGCGTGCCCGCTTCGACCTCCATGCCGGCGTAGATGTCTTCGGTGTTCTCCCGAAAGATCACCATGTCGACGAGCTGCGGCTCCTTGACCGGTGAGGGAACGCCGGTGAACCAGCGGACCGGGCGCAGACACACGTAGAGGTCCATGATCTGACGAATGGCGACGTTGAGGCTGCGGAAACCGCCGCCGATCGGCGTGGTGAGCGGGCCCTTGATACCGATGAGGTACTTCTCGAAGTTGTCGATCGTGTCCTGAGGGAGCCAGTCGCCGGTCTCGTTGAACGCCTTCTCCCCGGCGAGGACTTCCATCCACTCGATGGTCTTGCCGTACTTCGACGCCGCCGCGTCGAGGACCAGCTTGGCGGCGGGCCAGATGTCGACCCCGGTGCCATCACCCTCGATGAACGGGATGATCGGGTTGTCCGGGACGGCGAGCGTGCCGTCTGCTTGCATCGTGATCTTGTCAGCCATGCCTGCGATCGTATCGTCAGGACGGCGGCCTGACCCGACCGGGCTCGGAGGGGGTCAGCGACCGGCCAGCGCCTGCGCCTCGTCGAACACGCCTTGGAGTGCATCGGTCACTCCGGCACTGAACTCGGCGAGCGCAGGCCGACTCATCCGTCCCTCGGGAGCCGCGATCGGCGCCCCGACCACGACCGCGCACCGCACACGTTTGATCCCCTTCGTACCACTCCCCATTGCCGCCTCCGTGCCCGCGATGCCGATGGGGATGATCGGCGCGTTGGCCTTGTTGGCGAGATACGCGGTGCCGTCGAACACACCGTCGATGACGGGGCCGCTCTGGCGAGTACCTTCGGGAAACACGATCATCATTTCGCCGGTCGAGATCACCTGGCGAGCGGCACGCATCGCCTCACGATCAGCCTCACCTCGCCGAACCGGGATTGCACCCAACGCCGAGTTGATCCATGCGGCCGGCATCGACGCGAACAAGGACTCCTTCCCGAGTGCACGCACACGTCGCTTGGCCACGCCGGCAACCAGCGGGGCGTCGAGATTCGACCGGTGAACCGGGGCGAGGATCACCGGCCCGGGCGTCGCCAGGTGCTCGGCACCGACCACTCGCAACCGCAACCAACGGGCAAGGACCTGACGGATGAGAAACCGCACGCCGAAGTAGAAGGCTGCCGCTCGGCGGGTGCCGTGGACCTTCATCGCCCACTCTTGTGACTTCGGTTCGCTCATCATCGCCCTCGTCTGACTCACAGCTAGTGCAGGAAGTGACGCTCGCCGGTGAACACCATGACGACGCCTCGTTCATCGGCGGCGGCGACGGTGGCGTCGTCGCCCACCGAGCCCCCCGGTTGGACAATGATCGCCGCGCCGGCATCGGCTGCGGCATGGATCCCATCGGGGAACGGGTAGAAGGCGTCGCTGGCGCACGCTCCGCCTTCGGCTCGACCCGCGGCCTTCGAAGCGGCGATCTCGCCGGACTCGACTCGGTTCTGCTGCCCCGCGGCGATTCCCCACGCCACTCCGTCCTTGGCCAGCACGATGGCGTTCGAATTGACGTGACCACAGACCCGCCAGGCGAAAGCAGCGTCGGCCAACTCCCGCTCAGTCGGCTGCCGGGCGGAGACCACCTGCCAATCGGCGACCGTCGACTCGAAGTGGTGCGCCTGTTGCACGAGGAAGCCGCCCTGGATTTGGCGCAACTCGATCGCTTCGCCGGGTGCCGCAGCGGGTGCGGCCGCAGTGAGAATCCGGGTGTTCCTGCGTTTGGTGATCAGCCGCTCGATGACTCCGTCGCCGTAGCCCGGAGCGATCACGACGTCGGCCTGTGCGGCAGCTTCCATGGCCTCGACGGTGTCGAGGTCGATCATCTGGTTGGTGGCCACGATGCCTCCGAACGCACTTCTCGAGTCACAGTCGAACGCGTGCTGGTACGCCGACACGAGCGTGTCGGCCACCGCGACGCCGCAAGGGTTGGCGTGCTTGATGATGGCGACCGTGGGCTCGGTTCCGAGATCGTGAGCAAGTCGCCACGCGGCGTCAGCATCGAAGAGATTGAGGTAACTCAACGCCAGCCCGCTGTGCTGCTCGACGTTGTCCCACATGCTTGACTCGCCGATGCGCCGGTAGCGCGCACCGGCCTGATGGGGGTTCTCGCCGTAGCGGAGGACATCGGCTCGCTCCAGCGAGAGGTGCACCGTGGGTGGCAATGCCGTCGGCGTGTCGTCGGTGGCATCGAGCCACTCCACGATCGCGGCGTCGTAGGCCGCAGTGTGGGCGAACGCCGCACGAGCGAGACGGCGGCGGGTCGTGGCGCTCAACCAACCGTTGAGCCGAAGCTCAGCGAGAATGCCGTCGTAGTCGGCCGGGTCGACGGCAATGCCAACGTGAGCATGGTTCTTGGCGGCACCGCGAACCATGGTCGGACCACCGATATCGATCATCTCGATGCCGGGCTCGCGGCGGAAGGGGTAGAGGTTGCCCACGACCAGATCGATTGGGTCGATGTCGTTGGCCACCAGGTCGGCGTGGTGCTCGGGGTCATCGCGGTTGGCAAGGATGCCGCCGTGGATGCGCGGGTGCAGCGTCACCACCCGGTGACCGAGCATGATCGGCGAGCCGGTGTAGACGGCTACGTCGATCACCGGGACGTCGGCGTCGCTGATCGCCCGAGCGGTGCCGCCGGAAGAAATCAGCTCCCATCCGAGGTCGTGAAGCCCGCGAGCAAGGTCCACCACCCCGGTCTTGTCGAAGACGGACAGAAGGGCGCGGCGAGGGCTACTTGCGTCGGACACGGTGCGAATCTACCAGCGCGTTCCCGCGGGCAAGGGGGTGGGTCAACTACGGTTGCCGCTGACGACAATGTCGCGGAGGAGAAAATATGGACAACAACGTAAAACCCAGCACGATGATGCTGATAGCCGGCGGAGCAGTGCTCTTCATCTCCACGTTCCTGGACTGGTTCAGCGTGGGAGAAGGCGGCTTCTCCTTCGGCGCGAACGCATGGGAGGTCGATGCCTTCGGGCTTCTCGGCATCATGTGTGCAGTCATCGGCATCGTGATCGGTGGCGGCGTGGCGGCGAGCACCTTCGGCAACGTCTCGATGCCGGACCGGATGCTGGGATTCAACCACGATCAGATGCACTTCATCCTCAGCAGCTTTGCGTTCCTCATCACCATCGGCTTCTTGTTCCGTGGTGATGTCGGCATCGGCCTCATCCTCGGCCTCATCGCCTCTGGCGTGATGGTCGCCGGATCCTTCATGGACATGCAGGGCGAGAGCGGCGGCGCGGAAGTCCCGCCCACTCAGTTCTGATCACCCGTCAGCTCTGAATTCACGTCATTCGTCGATGGGCGGCGGGAGGAGCGGGTCATTGCACTCGCCCTCTGAGCCGCCCGTCGGCGCGTCTCGCACCAACTCGACCGGGTCGACATAGCCACTTCCTGACGCTTGCGAGCCGAGGAACTGTTCGATCGCAGTCGCGACCGCATCGGCGATCGCCGCCTGGCCGTCAGATGTGGACAGGAGTGCGATCGTGGCCGGGGCGCCGAGTCCGGGAATGTCCACGACAACCGCCGCGGCATCACCAGTCTCACGAAGCACCACGAAGTAGTCCGTGCCCCGCTGATTGAGCAAAGGGTGGACGCCGGGGTCCTCGAGGGCGGGCCACGCGGGCCCAAGTGAGTCCAGCGCGGCCTCCAGCTCGGCGTAGACCAGTCCGCCCAGCCGGCGGCTCTCCTCGTTGTCGATCTGATGGACGACCGCCACGTCGGCAGGTCCAGCCGCTGAAGAGTCGCCGGCGACCAGCCGCAGCGACACGAACACGTGAGCGCCGCTTGTCTCGGCGAGCCGTGCTCTTGTCGAGGCATCAATGGAAACGTCTGTCCATCGGCTGAGCACCGTGCTCACACCTGTCTCCGCCAGCCGCCGCTCGATCGCACGGGCAATCGGAGCGGCCCCAGAATCAGGATCGACCACGACATGGGCGGCGACTCGTTCGACTCCGCCGGTAACCTCGACTTCGTTACCGCAGGGACTGAGCACCACCCACCCGCCGACCACACGCTGCAGAATCGGCACCGCATAGCCATCGAGTTCAAGGGCTCCGAGGCCGATCCCCGGTTCGGGAATCCGCTCGATGAGGGGAACAGTGACGGGCGCGCTTGTCGCCGACTCCGCCAGAGCGGCGGCCTGGGCGTCGGTACCGTCCCCCGACTCTGGTGTCTGGCCACCATCGCCGTCGAGGGTCAATCCGCCGGTGCCGCATCCCACCAACGTGAGCACGCCCGCCAGCAGCAGCGCCCGGCTCCGGACGCTCACTGCAGCTTCGGATCGACGCAATCGTCGGTCCGGCCCGCACCTGAGGGACCGTAACCCCGGAAGATCGGATCGGTGGTGAAGCCGCTGCCGGGGTCGGAGGTCTCCACGAGTCGGTCGACGGCTCGGAGCGTGGCCGCGGCCAACTGCTGCTGAATCGCGGGATCGGAGTAGAGGTCTTCCTCGGCGCGGTTGGTGATGTAGCCGAATTCGGCCAGCACGCTGGTGACAGGACCCGGGCGGCGGAGCACCCCGTAGTAGTCGCCGCCGGAACGATTGGGTCGGCTCATGGCGCCGGCATCGCTCAGACTCACCCAATCAATGTCGTGGCTGTCGAGGGTGGCGACGACCTCTTCGTACATCAGGCCGGCAAGCCGTTTCGACTCACTTGACTCGATCTGATGCCACATTTCCGTGCCCGGGTCGGCGCTTCCTTCATCGGTGCCGGCGTTGAAGTGCACCGAAATGAAGGCGATCGGATCGAGGGCCTGCGCAATCTCGCCGCGCGTCACGATCGGAACTCGCACGTCGGTCTGTCGTGTCATGATCACCGAATAGCCCGAACCGACCAGTGCGTCACGAATCTTCAACGCCACTTGCAGGTTGAGGTCAGCTTCGCGAAGCCCGCCCGGGCCAACGGCTCCCGGCTCGCTCGACCCACCATGCCCGGGGTCGATGACGAAATCGGAGGACTCGACCGCTCGGCCCTCGGTGAGATCCGCAGTGCGCCCACAGGGGGTCCACACCTGCCATCCGTCAGCCGTGCTGGCGATGATCGGCGCGATCCAGCCGGTGTTCGTGATGAGAATGCCGTCGGTCTGGCCGTTGAGCGGAACGCCCTCTTCATCACGAAGCAGGTCGCCCTCAGGGGCAACGGGAGCGACGGTTGTGGTGCTGCTCGTACTCGAGGTCGACGTCGTCGATGACGGGGTCGAGGTCGTCGTTGTGGACAGGCTGGTCGACGACGTGGTCGACGTCGTCGTTGTGGACAGGGTGGTCGACGAGCTCGAGGTCGATGGGGTCGTCCCAATCGTCGCTTCGTCGTCGGTCAGCGCGACCGAGGATGTGCCGCACGCAGATGCCAGCACCGCCGAAATTGTTGCGATCACGGCCCATGGGACCGCGCAGGGGACACGCATCCCGTCAGGTTCGCACCCTATGACCGCGCATCGGTGGCACCCCCACCACGAAATCGTCGTGCTCTAGAGACTGGCGACGATTTCGGCCATGAGTTCGCCGGCTTCGGTCGGGTTGTGGCCAACCCGCACACCTGCGTCCTCGAGTGCTTCCATCTTCGCTGCGGCGGTGCCCTTGCCACCGGAGACGATGGCGCCGGCATGGCCCATCTTCTTGCCGGGAGGGGCGGTGACGCCGGCGATGTAACTGCTGACCGGCTTCGTCATGTGGTTCTTGATGTATTCGGCTGCTTCTTCCTCGGCGGAGCCACCGATTTCTCCGATCATCATGACGGCCTTGGTGTCGGGATCCGCTTCGAAGGCTTCGAGACAATCGATGAACGATGTGCCGGGGACAGGGTCGCCGCCGATGCCGACACAGGTCGTGACACCGATGTCCTTTTGCTTCAGCTCATACAACGCCTGATAGGTGAGCGTGCCGGAGCGGCTGACGATACCGACGGGGCCGCCGGCCTTGGCGATGTGACCGGCGGTGATGCCGATGTTGCACTTGCCGGGGCTGATGATGCCGGGGCAGTTCGGGCCGAGAAGCTGGACGTTGGGGAAGTTACGCTTGAGGTCGTTGTAGAAATACGCCTCGTCGTGGGCGGGTACGCCCTCGGTGATGGCGACGATGAACTCGACGCCGCCCTCCGCGGCTTCCATGACCGCGCCACGCACGCCCGGTGCCGGGATGAAGATGCAGCTTGCCGTGGCGCCGGTGGCGGCAACAGCGTCGGCAACGTTGGCGTAAACGGGCACGCCGTCGACGTCGGAGCCGGCCTTCTTCGGATGGGTGCCGGCGACGACCTGAGTGCCGTACTCCGCGTTCAGGCGACCGTAGTAGCTGCCCTGCGAGCCGGTGAGGCCCTGGTAGATGACCTTGGTGTTCTCGTCTACGAAGATGCTCATTTCAGGTTCCCCCCGCCAGTTCGACGGCTTTTCGGGCTGCATCCAGCATCGTTTCTTCCATCATCAGCTTGTTGGTGAGGTTCGGGGCCAGAATCGCCCGGCCTTCGTCGGCGTTGGTGCCGTCGAGGCGGATCACGATCGGTGAGTCGATGTCGACGCGCTGCATGGCCTCGAGGATGCCGTTGGCGACTTCCTCACCGCGGGTGATGCCGCCAAAGATGTTGATGAATATCGCCTTCACGGCGGGGTCGTTGTTGATGACCTCGAGGGCCCCGGCCATCACGTCGGCATTGGCGCCGCCGCCGATGTCGAGGAAGTTGGCGGCCGCGCCACCGACCTGGTTCACGACGTCAACCGTGCTCATGGCGAGTCCGGCGCCGTTGGCGATCACACCAACCGTGCCGTCGAGCCCGACGTACTGAAGACCCTTGGCGTGAGCGGCTTCCTCGCGCTCATCGCGGGGCTGCGTCCCGTCGTACTGTCCATAGTCTTCGTGACGGAATTCGCTGTTGCCGTCGAGCGTGACCTTCGCGTCGAGCACATGGACGTCGCCCTGCGGGGTGAGGATCAGCGGGTTGATCTCGACCAGGTCAGCGTCGCCATCGGTGTACGCGGTGTACAGCTTCTGGAGAATGTCGACCGTGCCCTCGACAGCGGCGTCGGGCAGCTTCGAAGCGGCGACCCACTCGCGGCATGCCGCTTCGCTGAGTCCGTCGACGGGGTCGATCCAGATCTTGGCGATGGCATCGGGGTTCTCCTCGGCGACGGTTTCGATCTCGACACCACCCTCCTTGGAGAGCATGCCGAGATGTTTCTTGGCGGAGCGGTCGAGCGTGAAACTCGCGTAGTACTCCTCCGCGATGTCGGATGCCTTCTCGATCCAGATTCGCTTGACAATGTGGCCGTTGATGTCGAGGCCGAAGATGTTTCCCGAGTGTTCGCGGACGGCGTCGATGTCGGCAGCGAACTTCACGCCACCGGCCTTGCCGCGGCCACCAGTGTGGACCTGCGCCTTCACCATGACGGGCGTGCCGAGGCGCTCAGCCGCAGCAACCGCCTCGTCGACGGTGAACACCGCTTCGCCGGGACTGACGGGCATGCCGTAGCGGGCAAAGAACTCTTTGCCCTGATGTTCGAAGAGATCCACCGGATTCTGCCTCCCGGATTGTTGTCCACGGAATACTAGGCACCAGGCTTTCCCCTCCACGTATCCGGCTCAGGAAGATCACATGCCCGTCGCTCGCGGCCCACAGATGAACGCCAGAAGTGCGGTGCTCGTCGGTTTCACCGGCGTCATGATCGCCCTCGTCCTCGGGGTCGGTGTGATCTGGCTCGCCGGGTCGGGCGGCGACGTCGAAGTCCAACTCGGCGACACCGACTTCGATGCTGGTCAGATCTGGCGTATCTCCGAGGAGATCAACGACCGCGGACCGATTCTCTACTCCGATGTTGCCGGTCGTAGCCGCGACATCATCCTCCAACACCTCGGTGCCGATCCCGAGACCGGCTGGCTCGCCTTTGCCGCCCGTCCCCTCGGCGAACCACGCGACTGCTTCTTCCAGTGGGTCCCCGACGATGACCGGTTCGACCTCATCGCCGGAACCGACGAAGCCGAGTGTGGCGAGGTGACGATGGACGCCGAGGGCAACCTGTCGACAGGCGACATGATTCTGTCCTACCCGATCTCGATCGACGCCAAGAACAACGTACGGGTCGACATCAACTACGACCGGAGTGACGACACAACCGACGAGTAGCCGGCGCTGTACTCAGCGATCATCGCCGGGCGACGAAGACCAGGAAGCCGTCATCGGCAGTCGCTTCCCGGCGCTCGTGTTCGCCGTGCACCTCGATGTCGTCGAAGCCGGCAACGTCTGCTCGAGCGGGTCGATGCCGAGAAGCAACGTGGCCCCCGGTTGTAACGGCCTCCGTAGGAGCTCACCGGACACTACCGAGTATCGGTACTCAGCAGAGTCACATAACGTTGCTCACATGAGTGAAACCGACCGCCTGTATCTGCGAGACGCAGAGTTGAGAGAGTTCACCGCCACCGTCATCGAGGTGAACGACGAAGGCCAGGTCGGGCTCGACCGGACTGCGTTCTACCCCACCGGCGGCGGCCAACCGCACGACTCCGGTGTCCTCAGCTGGGAGGGCGGCGAAGGAGCCGTCACCGCGGCTTCGGGCAAGGGCCCAGTCGTGTTCCACACAATCGACGGTGACCCGCCCGACGTCGGCACGGAGGTCACCGGCACACTCGACTGGGACCGTCGCCATCAGCTGATGCGCACGCACACCGTGCTGCACATCTTGTGCGGGGTGATCTGGAACGAGTGGGGCACACCGGTCACGGGGGGCAACATGGAGCCCTTGTCGGCCCGGATGGACTTCGAGTTCGACCCGTTGCCCGAAGGATTCGCCGAAAGGGTCACGGACCTGGTCAATGCCGAGATCGCCGCCGATCGTCCGATCGAGGTGTCGTTTCTCCCCCGCGGTGTCGCACTCGCCGACGATGATCTCATCCGCACCAAGGTCAACCTGATACCTGAATCGGTGACCGAGATCCGTGTCGTCGACATCGTCGGCCTCGACAAGCAGGCCGACGGCGGCACGCACGTGGCCAGCACTGGCGAAGTCGGACGCTTCGAGGTCGTCAAGACGGAATCAAAGGGCAAGGGCAACAAGCGCTTGCGTATCCGGCTTCACGATTCCTGAACTGGTATATCGACGCGTTCGACCTCGAAGTGATCGGGATCGAAACCGAACTCGAGGTCGCCACGGACCCGAAGCGCGTGCACTCGACTCTTGTCATCGAAAATCGTTCCACTCGGCGGGAACACGTGGTCGCCGTCAGATCGGAGATCACGCACTACCAGGTAGATCTCAATCGATGGGTCCATCTCAATCCGGGTCAGTTCGGCACTGTCGATCCGCACGGGGTCGAGGCGGTCAACGAACGCCTCGACCAGCCACGACGAAACAGGGAGTTCTAGGTCCCCACCGATGAATTTTCGCTGAACCCTTCCCCACAACAGCCGGTCCGCAGACCCGACCACAGCGGCCGCCTCATCTTCGTCAAAGTGAGGGGTGTACACGAATGTGGACGAAGCAAAATAGGGTGCAAGGTCATCGACCTGCGGAAGTCCAAACGAATCGTAGGCCACCACGGTTTGGCCTTCGATCGCGGGGCCGTCCGGGAACTCAAAGGACCGAACCGAGCGCGACATGTCTCCCATGGGATCGGCTGATGAGCCATCAACGGAGATAAGCGGAATTCCATCGAAGACGACCGAGGCCGCCGTCACCACCTCGGTTTTCGCATCGCTGATGAGACGCGACAGGTCTGTGTCGTACGATCGGGATCCGTATACGACTGCGTGTTCATCCCAGAGCCCAGGGGCAAGGCGTTCGATGATCTGGCGGGATGCCACCAATCCCCCGCTGTCGTTCCAGTGCGTATCGGTTCGATAAAACAGCGTGTCGGGATCGGCATGGTCGGCGAACGCTGGCAACAGGGAGACCGCGGCCGACGTCAGGTGCTCGTCCAGCGCTGCGACATTTGCTTTTGTGCAGGCCGATCGACCGCCCGACAATTCGTCTGAGACCACCGCTGCTTTGTCCGGAGCGACCCAGTAGAGGAACTCGATGCCAGCCGCCGCGGCCACGGCGTCGGCCCGTCGCATCTCATCCCCGATTGCCGCGAAGTATTGGCCCGAAAGGCAGGCTCGATCGAGCGATTCGTTGTCGAACAGCCATCCCTCCGCGCCAATCGTCACCTCGGGGTTCGGACTATCGGCGAAGACGGTGCGGCTCACACGTGAGTCGACCGCAACGGCCACGTCGAGCATCGGAATCCTTCGCTCGACCATCGCATCCACGCTGTCGAACCATGTGGCGTCCAAGACGTCAGCCATCGTCGGCGAGACGACCACTTCATCGGTAGGGGCATCCGACGTTGGCGGCGAGTGGCCCGAGATCAACAGCACACCCGGGACCGTTATGGCAAGGAGGAAGACGATTGCAACGAGGCGGTTCATGTCAGAACTGGAAGTAGAGGAATGGGCTGAACGTGCCGGAGATCACGAGAATCAGCGCGTAGCTGAATGCGGTGACAAGAGCCAGGGCTGAAGCCACGCGCAGTGGTGGGGCCCCACGTTCGAGCATCTCCACGGCCCGCGGGCCCGTCACCCAGCGGCCCGAGACACCGAGCGTCAAGAGCGCCAGCGCCAGCACGACGAGGGGCGTATTGCCCACGGTCAAGAGCGGGTCGGCGGCCTGTTCAGCTCGAACGCCCCCGAACATGGCGCGGAGGTAGCTGAACGCGTGTCCGATGTCGGTGGCTCGGAAGAAGACCCAACCGATGACCACCAAAAAGAACGTGCCAGCCCGGCGAATAGGCACGAATGACGGCGCGTCGCCCTCGACCCAACGTTGGTCGAGAACTCGTTCGGCAAGCAGGAGCACACCGTGGAACAAGCCCCAGACCACAAACGTCCAGTTCGCTCCGTGCCACAGACCGGTGATGACGAATACCGCCATCAGGTTCGCATACACCCTTCGAGGTTCGACCCTGGATCCGCCGAGTGGGATAAAGAGGTAGTCGCGAAACCAGTTCGAGAGGGTGATGTGCCACCGTCGCCAGAAGTCGGTGATACTCACGGCGGAGTACGGGCGCCGGAAGTTCTCCGGAAACGTGAACCCGAACATCTGGCCCAGCCCGATAGCCATGTCGGAATAGCCCGAGAAGTCGAAGTAGATCTGGATCGTGTAGGCGAGAATTCCCAGCCAGGCATCAGTCGAGGTGAGCGCGACCGCGTCAACCGCAAAGGCGCGGTCCGCAATGACAGCAACCTGGTCGGCGACGATCACCTTCTTTGACAGACCAACCATGAATCGGCCGGCCCCGGCCGAGAACCCATCCATGGCGACTCGACGTTCGACGATCTGCTCGCTGATCTCGTGGTAGCGCACGATCGGCCCGGCTACGAGCTGCGGGAAGAACGACACATACAGACCAAAGTCAACGATCCGGTCGAGCGGGGTGGCGCGACCCCGCGCAAGGTCGAGCGTGTAACTCATGGTCTGAAATGTGTAGAAGGAGATCCCGATCGGAAGTGTCACCGACGTCCAGGCGATCTCCCCGATCCCGAGGTCGCGACCGACCGAGTTCAGCTGCTCAACAAGGAAGTTGGCGTATTTGAAATATCCCAGGAGCCCGAGATTGACCAGCACCGAGCCCGAGATCGCGGCGCGCTTTCGTCGCTCGTTTCCCTGCTCACTCGCCCGCGCCACCACACGGCCAAGCGAGAAATCGGTGATCGTGGAGACGACGAGAAGGAGTACGAGAACCCCGCTGCCCCAGAAGTAGAAGATGAGCGAGGAAAGCAGAAGCCAACCGTTTCGCCACCGCGACGGGATCACGAACGAACCGAGGAGCACGGCCGGCAGGAACAGGAAGAGGAACGTGGGAGACGTGAAAACCATAGAGACGAGGTGACTCGTCAATCGGCCTCACCCGTTCAAGAATGAGGCGCGCGTGCTCAGCAGCCGGCGGGAAGGAGTGGCGGTTGGCGAACCCGCGGCGACTAGGTTCGCTCCATGAAGCTGGATGAAATCGACCTTTCCGACATCGACGGGTTCTGGACACTGCCGATGTCGGTGCGTGATGCAGCGTTCGAGACACTCCGCCGGGAGGACCCGATTCGTTTCTTCGCCGAACTCGAAACCGAGTACCTGGCGCCTGGGCCCGGCTACTACGCGATCACGAAGCACGCTGACATCGTCGAGGCCAGCCGCCACCCCGAGCTCTTCAAGTCTGGTAGCGGAGTCAACATTCCCGACCTTCCACCGGAGTTCAACGAGTTCTTTGGATCAATGATCGCGCTGGACGACCCGCGTCATGCCCGACTCCGCAAGCTCGTGGCCGCCGGATTCACACCCAGGATGCTCCAGCGCAATATGGAAGATGTGGAAACGGCGGCCAAGACCATCGTCGAGCGTCTTCGCGAGGAAGGCCCGGGCTGTGACTTCGTCACGGCGTGCGCCGCGTGGCTTCCGGTCAAGATCATCTGCGACATGATGGGTATCCCGGAGAGCCAGCACGAGTTCGTGTTCGACATGACGAACATCATCCTCAGCCAGGGTGACCCGGAGTTCATCCCCGAAGGAGAGAACCCGCTGGAAGCGTTCCTCGGCGCGGGAGCGGCGCTGGCCGCCCTGATGGACGATGTAGCCGGCCACGCTGACGGGGGCGATGGCGACGACCTCACCCATGCGCTCGTCAACGCTGAAATCGATGGCGACAAACTGTCCAGCGCGGAGTTGCAGAGTTTCTTCGTCCTGCTCTGCGCTGCCGGTAACGAGACCACCCGCAACTCGATTTCGTGGGGGCTCACCTATCTGTCAGAGAACCCGGAACAGAAGGCGCTGCTGCAAAGCGATCTCGAAACGCACATGCCAGGGGCGGTCGAGGAGATCGTCCGGCTGGCGAGCCCGGTCATCCATTTCCGACGCACCGTCACCCGAGATCAGGTTCAACTGGGCGGCAAGGAGTTCAACACCGACGACAAGATCGTGATGTTCTACGGCTCAGGTAATCGCGACCACGACGTCTTCGACGATCCGTATGTCTTCGATCTCACTCGCGACAACAAGGACCAGATCGGCTTCGGCGGCCCCGGGCCCCACTTCTGTCTGGGAGCCCACTTGGCGCGCCGCCAGATCAACGTGCTCTACAAAGAACTGCTCACACAGCTCCCCGACATCCACGCGTCAGGCGAGCCCGACCGGCTTCGGTCGAACTTCATCAATGGGGTGAAACACCTCTCGTGTAGCTGGTAGGCCTACCGCCGCGGCGGAGGCGACTCGAGCTGTTCGGTGTCCACTTCTGCCCGCAGAGAAGCGGAACGCAGCGAGAGCATGGCGGGCGCAGCCGCGACGACCGGCGGGCACGCGGTGACTTCGAACCGTCCGATGTAGACGCCTTCTTGCTCGTTGTAGAGGCCATCTCGGGTGTCGAAGTCGAACTGGAACCGAACGATCTGGTCGTTGAAGCTCCCGGGGATTGCCCACGTCTCCGTCTCGAAACCGCTGGTGTTGCCGATCGAGGCTGCCGAGTAGAGAGTCTGTGACGACGTCCCGATGATTCGGAGGCGGAGACGGTCGTAGCCGGGATCTTGGGTCTCGACCTCGCGCCAGACCGTGAACTCGACCTGATTGGGCCCGGTGAGCGGGATCTGGAATTCGGGGGAGGTCACGCGGCCGGAGTTCCGGCTGTTGCCAGTGCGATAATCGCCCGTGGTACCTCGGCCGTAGTGCAGCGAACCGGCCCCTCGGCCGGCCTCGCTGTTGTGCTTCCAGAGGCCGGTGGTGCCCGAGCCCCAACTGTTGTCGATCGTCCAGCCGTCGAGCCCACTGGTGAACTCACAGATGCTCACACCGCCGGTACACGAACCGGTGGCTGCTGCGATTCGGTCGGACGTGAGGATGCTGGGAGCGACCCACGCCACTGCGCCGGCCGCCGCCGTGCGGCCCACAAAGGCGCGGCGCCCCATCGTCGCGGAGGTCAGCGACGGTGCGACAAGGTCCATCGTGGAGCGCGGCTCGCGCAAGTGTTCATACGCCACTACTCGCTGTGGTCGGCAGATCTCGCCGAAAACTGATGCTCCGGTCAGATCTTCTCGAGCGGAGCCCAGCTGAGCAGAAGCCGTTTTTCCCCGACGTTCGGAAAGTGCACGGATGCCTCGGCTTTGTCGCCGGCGCCTTCGATGTCGACGATCACGCCTTCTCCCCACTGGCTGTGGCGAACATCGTCACCCACCTTCAAACCCATGGCCTCGGCGCCGGACGGAGACGGTCGATTCGCGGCGGCCATGGCCTGCTCGACCATGTGATCACGATTCTCGCTCGCTCGTCCGCCGCCACCGAACGTGCGGCCCGAGGTGTCGCCATCGCCGCGATCACGGCGACTGCGCAGCATTCGCGACCCACCGATCTCGTCGATGAGTCCGCTCGGAATCTCGTCGAGGAACCGACTCGGCGGGTTGTACTGCGTGGTGCCGTGCATCATCCGGCTCCAGGCACTCGTGAGGTGCAGTTTTTGCATCGCTCGAGTGATACCGACATAGGCAAGGCGTCGCTCTTCTTCGAGCTCAGCAGGCTCCCCGAGGGCTCGGATGTGGGGGAACACCCCATCCTCCATACCGACGAGGAAGACCACAGGGAACTCCAGCCCCTTGGCCGCGTGCAAGGTCATCAGCGTGACCGAGGACTCTTCGTCGTCGAGATCGTCGGTGTCGGCGACAAGGGAGATCTTTTCGAGGAACTCGTCAACGGTCTCATACTCGCGGGCCATGCCGACGAGTTCGCTGAGATTTTCGAGGCGACCCTCGGCCTCGACCGACCGCTCGATCTGGAGCTCCTCGAGATAGCCCGATCGCTCGAGGGCCTCCTCGATGATCGTGGCGGGTCCCGCATCGAGCTTTCGAATCTCGGTGGTGAGGACCAGGAACTTCTCGATGCCGGTAGCGGCGCGGCCGCTGACGCCGGCCTCGTCGAATCGAATCAGGGCCTGATCGAAGGACTCGCCATTGGCGGTCGCCCACGCATCGAGTTTGCCAACCGAGGAGTCGCCGACTCCGCGCTTCGGCGTGTTGAGCACCCGCTTGACGCTCACCTCGTCGGTCGGATTGATCACAGCACGTAGATACGCAACGGCGTCCTTGACCTCACGTCGATCGTAGAAACGTGTGCCGCCGACGACCTTGTAGGGGATCCCGACTCGAACGAGGAACTCTTCGATGACGCGGGACATGGAGTTGGTGCGGTAGAACACCGCCATCTCGCCCCACCTCATGTGGTCGTGGTCGTGAAGCTTGGCCAGTTCGTTGGCAACGAACTGGGCCTCGTCGGACTCATCGTCAGCGTGGTAGCGAACGATCTTCTCGCCCGGACCCTCATCGGTCCACAGATCCTTCGGCTTACGACCAACGTTCTTGGAGATGACCGCGTTGGCTGCGTCCAGGATCGACTGACTCGACCGGTAGTTCTGCTCGAGCACGATCACCGAGGCATCGGGGAACGCCTCCTCGAACTCGAGGATGTTGCGAATATCGGCGCCCCGGAAGGAATACACGGACTGGTCGCTGTCGCCCACGACCGTGACTTGGCGGTGCGCTTCGCCGAGCATGAGCACGAGATCGTTCTGGACAGGGTTGGTGTCCTGGTACTCGTCGACGAGAACGTGGCCGAAGGGATGACGCCAATGGTCGAGCACGTCGGGCTGGGTGCGGAAGAGTTCCGACGTGCGCATCAGCAGGTCGTCGAAGTCCATGGCGCCGGCGCTCAGGAGTCGACGCTGGTACTCCGCATAGACGTCCGCGATCTTGCGCTGGAAGATCTGCTCGGCTTGGGCGGCGAATAGCTCGGGGCCGACGTTTTCGTTCTTGGCCGCCGAGATCGCAGCGTGGATCGATCGAGGCGGGAACCGTTTCGGATCGAGGTTGAGGTCACGGATCACGTAGCCGGTGAGCCGAACCGCGTCGGCCTGGTCGTAGATCGAGAAGCGTCCGGGGAAGCCGAGGCGCTGCACATCTCGGCGCAGGATCCGAACACACGCCGAGTGGAAGGTCGAGACCCACATCTTCTCCGCCACCGGCCCGACGAGCCCGCCGACGCGGTGCTTCATCTCCCCCGCCGCTTTGTTCGTGAAGGTGATGGCGAGGATCTCGAACGGCGACAGACCCTGTTCGATCAGGTGGGCGATGCGGTGCGTCAGAACCCGGGTCTTCCCCGAGCCGGCACCCGCGACCACAAGTAGAGGGCCGCCTTCGTGGATGACGGCGTCGTACTGGGCAGGATTCAGGCCATCAAGGAGGCGCACGTCGGGCATTGAGGCCACCCTAGCGAGCGGGTGTGACTGCCGAGGCCGACTCAGTCTTCGGTGAGTTTGTAGCCAAGGCCGCGGATGGTGATGATGCGCGACGGGGTCTTGCGGTTCGTCTCGACCTTGGCGCGAAGGCGTTTGATATGGACATCGAGGGTTTTGGTGTCTCCGACGTAGTCGTAGCCCCAAACTCGGTCGATCAGAGTCTGCCGGGTCACCACGAGTCCCGAGTTCTCCATGAGGAGCGCCAGGAGATCGAACTCCTTCAGCGGCAGTTGGATCGGCTCGCCGTTGATACTCACCTCGTGGCGCTCGCGGTCCAGGACCAGGTCCGCCACCTCGAGAACGCCTTCGACCCCCGCCGCCACGGCCAGGGTGGAGTTGGCACGCCGCAGTACCGTGCGCATTCGAGCGACCAGCTCTCTCACCCGGTACGGCTTGGTGACGTAGTCATCGGCGCCAACCTCCAGAGCGATCACTGCATCGATCTCCTCGTTGCGAGCCGAGACCATGATCACCGGGGTCTCGTCGACGGCCCGAATCTCTCGGCACACGTCGATCCCCGACATGCGAGGGAGCATCACGTCGAGCAGTACGAGATCGGGGTGGTAGGCCCGCCATACCTCCAGTGCTTCCACTCCATCCGCGGCCAAGTGGACGACGAAGCCTTCCTTTTTCAATGCCTGCCGGAGACCCTCCCGGAATGCGGGCTCGTCGTCGACAACAAGAACGCTGACGCCCTGCGTCACGGCGACGCCGATGGGGCGGACGGCAGATGCATCGAGAAGCTGGATCCTTCACCGGGCTTGGACTCGACGATGACTCGTCCGCCATGGTTCTGTGCGACATGGCGAACGATCGCCAGACCGAGGCCGGTGCCGCCCGATTCACGGCTCCGCGCACGATCCACACGGTAGAACCGCTCGAAGACACGCTCCAGTTCGGTTCGCGGAATGCCGACGCCGTCGTCTTTCACCGTGATGGACACGCCGCTTTCGAGCTGGTCGACCGATATCACGATCTGCTGATCCGGATCGGAGTACCGAACGGCGTTGTCGAGCAGATTCGTGAGCGCCCGAACGAGTTGCCGACGGTCGCCGGAGACCTCGAGGCCGCATGGGAGACCGACGGTGGCGACGGTGACACCGTTCGTGTCGGCGAACGACCGCACCTTCTCGACCGAGAGCTGGACGAACGAGTCGACGTCTATCCGGTCGAAGGATGTCTGGGTCTCTTCGAGCCGTGACAGTTCGAGCAGGTCATCGATGATGTCGCCGACCCGTCCGACCTCTCGGCGCAGCATTTCGGTGAGCCGGGCTCGATCCTCCGTCTCGGGATCGCCCTCCAGCGCTTCGGCCAGGAGTGAGATCGCCCCGACGGGAGTCTTCAACTCGTGCGACACGTTGGAGACGAAGTCCCGTCGGATCGCGTCGATCTTTCGCGACTCGGCGATCGAGTCGATCACGGCGAGTCCCCGGGATGGACGAGGTTCAGGATCGTTGGCCCGTTCCTTGGCTCGCTCGGCCGCCTGGGCCTCAGGGAGCCACCCATCCACGATGTAGCGCACGCGCTCTCCGACATTCTCGGCGTGATCGCCGATCCGTTCGTAGAACCGACCGACGAGTGCGAGCTGGAGGGACTGCTGAGGATCAAGGGCGCCACGCCGAGCGTCGCTGATCACATGCTGGATGTATCGGTAATGGAGATCGTCGAGCACGTCATCGAGTTCGTCGATTGATCGGGCGAGCTCGGAATCTCGAGTCCGGAGGGATTCGCTCGCCCGGCGCAGCAGGAGCTGGGCCTGAGCAGACATGCGCACCACGAGATCGCGCACGTGGTCGTCAGGATGAGCACCTTGGAGACGGCCGACGGCTTTCGCGATGTTGGACACGAGATCGCCGCTTCGCTCGACGTCCATGTTGATGTGCATCGCGGCGACGACGTAGCGCAGATCCGTTGCCACCGGCTGTTCACGTATCAGGGTCTCGATACACCCCTCCTCGACCTGGAGGGACAAGAGATCGATGTCATCATCAGCCGCGACCAGTCGATCGGCGGTCGCCACATCACCTTCGAGCATGGCGGAGGTCACTTCACCGACCCGGTCAGCCACGAGCTCGGTCATGGCCAGCAAGCTGTCCTCGATGAATGCCAGCCGCTCGTCGAGGCCCGATCGGATTTCGTTCACGGGCACCTCCCCGGTGTTCATCAGCCGAACCGTCCAGTGACGTACGCCTCGGTTCGCTCGTCGGCAGGGTTCGAGAAGATCGTCCCCGTGTCGGCGAGCTCCACCAGTTTGCCCCGTCGTTGGCCGGTCGACTCGTCCAGCTCCGCGGTGAAGAACGCGGTGCGATCGCTGACCCGTGCTGCCTGCTGCATATTGTGCGTCACGATCACGATCGTGTACTCGTTCTGGATCTCCTTCATGAGCTCCTCGATGCGGCCCGTGGCGATCGGATCCAGGGCAGAACACGGTTCGTCCATCAGCAGCACGTCGGGGTTCACGGCAATGGCGCGGGCGATGCAGAGACGCTGCTGCTGACCGCCCGACATACCGAGCGCGGAGGAATCGAGGCGGTCCTTCACCTCGTCCCAGAGGCCGGCACTGCGCAGCGAGCCCTCGACCACCTCGTCGAGGTTGCCCTTCTGGCCGGCGACCTTCGGGCCGTACGCCACGTTTTCGTAGATCGACTTCGGAAACGGGTTCGGCTTCTGGAAAACCATGCCGATCCGGCGACGCACCGCAACGGGATCGACCTGCGGGTCGTAGAGGTCGATGCCGTGATACAGCACGCTGCCTTCGACGCGGGCGATGTCGATGAGATCGTTCATGCGGTTGAAGCACCGCAGAACGGTCGACTTTCCGCAACCGGACGGCCCGATGAACGCAGTGATCTGTCGCTCTCGAACGTCGAGGTTCACATCGGCGACCGCTCTGAGAGGGCCGTAGTAGACGTTCAGGTCGTGGACGGTGAACACCTCTCGGGCCGCGGGGCGAGCGTCATCGACGCTCGCCGGAGGAGCCGGCGCGACGACCGTCGGACGGAGGTCTGATTCGGACATGACCATCAGCTTCCCAACTTCTTGGAGATACGGGCACGGGTGACAATGGCCACGAAGTTGACCATGAAGACGAGGAGGAGAAGGACGAGGCTGGCGGTGGCAGCGTGGCCTCGCCAGGACTCCGCCGGTTCCTTGGCGAAGTTCGCGATGTTCATCGGCAATGCGGTGAAGGCGCCTTGCATCTGTTCGAGGAAGTCGTTGTTGCCGGTGGTGTAGAACGCCACGGCTCCGATGACGAGCAGCGGAGCGGCCTCACCGAGCGCACGGCCGACAGCCAGCACCATGCCCGTGAGAATTCCGGGCAGGGCGGCCGGGAAGACCTGGGTTCGCACGACCTCCCACTTGGTTGCGCCCAGTCCGTACGCGCCTTCACGAAGCGAAGCGGGCACGGCCCGGACAGCCTCTGCCGCGGTGATCACCACGACAGGCAGGACCAGGATGGCGATCGTGATTCCGCCGGAGATCACGGTTGACCCGCCGGTCAACCCCCGGAGTGCTTGAACGAAGACGGCGAGCCCGAGAAGTCCGTAGACGATCGACGGCACGCCCGCGAGGTTGCGAACGGTGACCTGGATGAGACGAGACACCCACGTGTCCTCTGCGTATTCCTCGAGGTAGACCGCCGCGGCGATACCGATCGGGAAGGTCATCATCACGATGGCGGCGATCAATATGCTGCCGCGAATCCCCTGGGCGACGCCTGCCTTGCCGGGGTCCGATGACGAAGGCGACACGAGGAAGTCCCAGAAGCGTTCCGTCACGATCTCGGACGCGCCGTCAACCACATTCCAGAACACCGAGCCGACCATCGCGAACGCGACGACAACTGAAACGACGAGAAGTCCGAAGAAGATCTGGCCTCGAATATCGGCTCCGCGCCGAAGACGAATCGACTCGAGGTCCACGGTGCGAGTGGCGATGGCCATCAGTAGACCTGCCGGAATCGGCGAACCACGAGATCCGAGAGGACATTGAGGAGAAGCGTCAGGAGAAAGAGCAACGCCCCGAGGAAGTAGAGGCTCTGGAACGCGATGCCGACACCGGCGACCTCGTCCGTTCCCGCGCCAAGCGAGGCCATTGCACCGGTGATCGTCTGCCCTGGGTCGAGCGGATTGAGGTTGAAGATGCCCGTGAGGCCGGCGGCGATAAAGACAACCATGGTCTCTCCCACCGCCCGCGACACGGCAACGATCATCGCCGCCGAAATACCGGAGAGGGCGGCAGGGAACACAACGCGCAGTGCGGTGGTGACCTTGCGGCCGCCGAGGCCGTAGCTCGCCTCACGAAGCTCCCGCGGCACAGCCCGCATCGCATCCTCGGATATCGACGCCACGATCGGCACCGTCAGGATCCCGACACCGACCCCCGCCGCCAGAATCGATTGGAACGCGATGTCGCCGAACACCGGCTCCAACACCGTCGGGGTGATGAAGCTGATGGCGAAGAAGCCGAGAACAACCGACGGGACGCTGGCCAGCGTCTCGATCAGGGGCTTGATGATCCGACGAACGCGGGCCGGCGCGTACTCCGACAGATAGAACGCCACGCCCAGCCCGACGGGGGCCGCGACGAACATGGCGATTCCGGTCACCCAGAGAGTCCCGACGAAGAGCGTGCCGATGTCGAACTCGCCACGACGGGGAAACCAGCCGCGTCCGGTGAGAATCCCCCAACTGAAGTCGTCGGCAACGACGAACTCCCAGGCCTCACGGAAGATGTTCCAGACGATGAGCGTGCTGACCAGTACCGAGACGAGGCCGGCAACAAACATCGCTCGGCCGGCGATGCGGTCCTGGCGATTGCGAGCAGGGTCGAGGCGCAGGTCGGCGGCGGACGTGAGCGTTGGCAGTTCGATCATCCCGACCGAGCCGAACCCATCGGTCACCACGGTGTTCGCCACGAAATCCCACGGCGCCCTACGCCCGCGTGATCGCCAGACGAACAACCCGGAGAGCACCCAGACCATCGCCGCGGGAACGATGTTGAAGTCGAGAACCAACGCGGGGATGCCGTAGAGCACTCCAAACCGCGAGATCTGCCGGATCGAGATCGGCAGCATCGCCGCCGGAGTGCCATCGGTCATGGCGATGTATTGGCCGGACATGGATCCGATTGCTGTCTGAGATTGAGGGAAGATCCAACCGTTCCAGATCGCGAGGACCACGAACGCGAGCCAGAAGTTCGATGGGCCAAAGTCGCGGATGGGCCCTGCGGCAAAGTATTCCGTCAACGCGATCAGCAAGACGACGACGACGTAGATCAAGGGCTCGGCTGCTGCCGCCGCCCTCGTCGAGAAGCCGGGAATCGTCACTACCGGTCGAGGTGCTGTGGCTACTCCCATTGACCGGTCCCCGTCAGGCGAGCGTTCCAGATCGTGAACGCCCGGGTCTGATCCGCCGCCGGAAGGTCGACGTAGCCCGCCTCAGCAACCGCGGCGAGACCCTCATCGCTCAGCATGTAGTCGACGAACGCAGCCACCGCCGGATCGGTGTCGGCCGCTTCAGCGTTCACGTAGGTGTAGAGGAAGCGGCTGATGGGGAACGAGGCATCGGCGATCGTCTCCGCCGTCGGGCCAACGCACTCCCCGCCGTCTTCCTTCGATATCTCGAGCATCCGAGCAGCACCGGCTTCAGAGGCTTCCAGCGCGAAAGCGAAACCAACCCAACCGAGAGGATGATCGCTCGCACCTATGCCCTCGATGATGACGTTGTCATTCGGACTGGCGGTGTAGTCCGGCCGGATCGTCTTCACGAACTCGCGGGCCTCCGGATCGAGTCCTGTCTCGCCCTTCGCGACCGACTCGATCACGATCTCGCCGAACGAGTCGAACGTCCCTGACTCCTCACCAGGACCGAAGACCTCCAACCCGAGATCGTCGAACCGGGTGCCGCCCCACTCGGCCGTCAGGGCGTTCGCGGCTGCCCAGCTGTCGAACCCGACCGCTTCCTCGGACACGAGGGCATAGAGGTCGTTGAATGACAAGCACTCGATCGAGTCGTTGTTCGGAGAGGTGATGACGGTGATGCCATCGATTCCACGCCGGATCTCGATGAACTCGACCCCGTTGGCAGCGCAGAGCTCGAGCTCTTCATCCTTGTAGAGCCGGGAAGCGTTCGCGATGGGGACCTCGCCGGCACAGAACTTCTGTGCGCCATCACCGGACCCTGGACCCTCAACCGCGATGGCGATCCCGGGATTGTTCTCCGCGAACACTTCCGCCTGAGCCTGCACGATGGGAAAAACAGTCGACGAACCCGACACGAGGAACGAACCATCGATCTCTCCGTTCGACGGCTCGTCGGCGCCGGATGCTTCGACTTCACCGGACTGAACGGCCGCAACCGTCGGGTCGTCGTCGAGACGATCGACCACCGCGGCAACTCCGGCGAACACCACGAGAATCCCGAGGAGGGCCACGACGCTACGGATTCGATCCGCTCGGGATGGGGGCAACAGACCAGTCACTACGCCGAAGGGTACGGACGTGACTTGGCCGCAACCGAGCTGCTGGGTGAACGCTCGCTTCGTTCAGGTGAACGGTAGGTGAACGACCCCCGTCGCCTGGGCGGCCAGGACCATTCCGGTGCTACGTTCGCGGCCGACATGGATCAGACAACTGCTCCCCTGGCCCCCAGAAACATGCCGACCGGGGCACGCGCGGTTCCGGTTCTGACCCTCATCTACATCTTCCTTGTCGGAGTCGGCCTGCTCGAAGGCGGCATCAAGGTGATGGGGGCCGATACCCAGGAACAGCTGTTCCAGGGCGTCAGTAATCCACTCGCCGGCCTGTTCGTCGGCATCCTTGGCACCGTCCTCGTCCAGTCGTCCTCAGCCAGTACCTCGGTCATCGTCGGCCTGGTCGCCTCAGGCGCACTCGGGGTCGATGCCGCGGTGCCGATGATCATGGGCGCCAACATCGGTACCACTGTCACCAACACTCTCGTATCGCTCGGCTCGATTCGTCAGAGCGAAGACTTCAAGCGGGCGTTCGCCGCAGCCACGGTTCACGATTTCTTCAACCTTCTCGCCGTGATGCTCCTGCTCCCGTTCGAACTGCTCACCGGCGCGCTCTCCGGCGCCGCGGAATCCATCAGCGAGAAACTCGTCGGTTCGGCAGGAAGCGAATGGAAGAGCCCGATCAAGAAATGGGTGAAGGAACCCGTCGGCTGGCTCCAGGACTTCTACACGGACGTCGGCCTCGAGGAGAACATCCTCGGCACCATCATGGTGATCACAGGCATCGCCATCGTGTTGTTGGCCCTCACCTTCATCACCAAGAACATGCGCCGACTCGTGGCCGACCGAGTGGAGCGCTCGCTCAACGCAGTGCTCGGCAAGGGCGGCGGATCCGTGGCCATGCTTCTCGGCGTCATCATCACCATCTCGGTGCAGTCGTCGAGCATCACGACGTCGATCATGGTTCCGCTGGCCGCCGCCGGAGTCGTCTCGATCCACAACATCTATCCGGTGACGTTGGGCGCCAACGTCGGCACCACGATCACTGCACTTCTCGCCGCCCTGGCCGCCAGCAAGCCTGAAGCACTCACGGTCGGGATCGTGCATACGTTGTTCAACGTGAGCGCAATCGCCATCCTCTACCCAATCAGGCAGGTTCGGGAGATCCCGATCCGCCTCGCTCAAGGACTCGCCCATATCGCAGTCACCCGCCAAGCGGTTGCGATCGGCTACGTCGTTGTCGTATTCATTGTCATACCGCTCGTCGGTGTGGCGATCTTCCGCTGAAAGGCGATCTGTCATGGTCATGTCCTTCTTCCGCAAAGGTGATGGCGGTCTCGACACCATCGCTGCGCATACCGTTTCGATGCTCGCCGAGGCCCGCCACAGCTTCGACCTGTCCTCGATGGCGCTGCTGAGCGGCGCCGATGTGACAGCAGTAGCCGACGACGTACGCGCCACCGACGAGCGAATCAATCAGGCGGAACAAGACCTCCGAGGCGAGCTTGTCGTGCACGTCTCCGTGCATGGCTCCGACGACATCGGCGAAGTCCTCGGCTACACCCTGCTCATCAAGAAAATCGAACGCATCGGCGACCAGGCCAAGAACATCCTCGATCTGGCGGAAGAAGGAGTCGATCTCTCCGACGCAGCCGACATCGACGAGTTGCGCAACCTTCGTCAAACCATCTCCGAGATGATGAGCGAGGCCGCCGAACTCCTCAACGAGCACAGCCAGGAGCGCGCCGACGCGTACCGTGCCAGCGCCGACACACTCCGACGCGAGCTCGAAGGCCGCATCCGCGAGTGCATGCACTCCGAACACCCCGGTCACGAGGTTGTCCCCCGCGCCATCCTCTTCCGCTACTGGAAGCGCATCGTGGCCAACCTCGGCAGTGTCGTCACCACGGCCACCGAACCGCTCCAGACTCAGGGCTACCACGACGACGGCTCCACCGACATCGACGACTGACCAGTCTCGAACTCGTGCAAGGACGTCCTTCATTTCGTGATCTCCTTGCACGAGTTCAAGGACGTCAGCTCCAGCTCCGGCCCTGGGTGCGCTGATCCCAGATGGCTTGAGCGAGGGCCTGGTCGGCGGCAGACAAGTCGACGTAGCCCACGGCGGCGACCGACTCGAGGCCGGCGTCGCTCATCATGTAGTCCACGAATGCGGCTACCGCCGGGTCACTGTCGACCATCGCGACGTTGACGTAGGTGTACAGGTACCGGGCGATCGGGAACGACGCATCCGCGATCGACTCCGGCGTCGGAGACACACAATCGCCACCGTCTTCCATGCTCACCTGGAGCAACTTGGCGGTGCCGGCATCGGCCGCTTCCTGAGCGAAGGCGTAGCCGACCCAGCCCAGCGTGGCGGGGCCGGAGCCGATTCCTTCGATGATGACGTTGTCGTTGGGGCTCGCCGTGTAGTCAGGGCGAATGGTCTCGACGAACTCACGGGCATCTGTATCGAGTCCGGTCTTGCCCTTCGCCACCGACTCGATCACGATCTCGCCGAATGAGTCGAACGTGCCGGACTCCTCACCGGGACCGTAGATCTCCAGATCCATGCCGTCGGCAAACGATCCGGCGGCACCCATCTCGGCCAACAGGCTGTTGGCGTCACTCCACCTCTCCGAACCCGTGGCTTCCTCGGAAATCAGGGCGTAGATGTCGTTGAACGAGACACATTCGACAGCGTTTTCCGGCGAGGTGATCACGGAGATGCCGTCGATACCGCGGCGGATCTCTATGAAGTCGATTCCGTTCTCCGAACAGACCGCGACCTCTTCGTCCTTGTAGAGACGCGAGGCGTTCCCGATCGGCACTTCGCCGGCGCAGAACTTGACCGCCCCGTCGCCGGAGCCAGGACCCTCGACCGCGATGGCAACGCCGGGGTTGGCCGCCGCGAACTCTTCGGCCTGCTTCTGAACGATCGGGAAAACGGTCGACGAACCGGAGACGAGGAAGTCGCCCTCGAGCCCGGACTCGACCACTGTCGCAGACTCGCTGTTGCCGCTGCCGCAGGCGACCGTGAAGAGGGAAATGATGATGAGAAGGGCCACGAACCAACGTGTACGCCCTGTGCGTTTGATGTGCATGGCCGGCAAGTTACGCAGGTCATCTGAACAGCACCGGGGTCATCCAATGAACGCATGAGGCGCCTACCGTGAACGCTCGGTGAACGACCAGGACGTCGACTTCTCAGCGGGAGCGACCGGTCAATGCGAGGAGTCGAGTCGCCGCACCAGCATTGTCGGGCGGCTCGATCGGCACATCCGGCAGGATCCCACCAGCGAGAACCGCCTCGGCATGGTCGGCCCAGAAGTCGAGACAGGCAGCGGCAAGATCGTCGGGGATCTCGACCGGCCGTCCCGCGGCAATTCCGATGTCCCACGCCCGCACCAGATTCTCGGTGATCCGTTGGCCGAGTAGATCAGCCACGGCGAACCGTCCGCCGACGTGCGTCACGATCTGGTCACTCGCTCCCGGTTCTTGCAGCGCACGGATCGCGGCCACGGCCGTGCCGCGCCAGGTGGCCACCGGGTTCCCGCCGAGCACGGCAGCATCAAAATCAGTGACGGCAGCGACAGTGCCCGTCTCCAGTGCATGGGTGATCTGCGAGTCTCCGACGACGACCCACGCCACCGTAGAAATCACCGTCCACTCATCGCTGACGGTGAGCTCCCATTCCGCGTCGGAGAGCGCCGAGATCACCTCTCCAAAGATCGCGGCCGCACGCTGATAGCCCGCCGGATCGATTTTCACTCCCCCCACGCTCTCACTCCCCCCACGCTCTCACTCCCCCACGCTCTCACTCCCCCCACGCTCTCACTCCCCCCACGCTCTCACTCCCCCCACGCTCTCACTCCCACTCGATGGTCCCCGGGGGCTTCGATGTGATGTCGTAGGCCACTCGATTCACACCCGCGACCTCATTGATGATCCGCGAACTCATCGACTCCAACACGTCGTAAGGGATCCGAGCCCAATCGGCAGTCATCGCATCCTCGCTGGTGACCGCCCGGATGATGATCGGCCAACCGTAGGTGCGCTCATCACCCATCACACCGACGCTACGGATGTCGGGCAACACCGCGAACGACTGCCAGATCGAGCGCTCGAGCCCCGCGACCCGCAACTCCTCCCTCACGATCGCATCAGCATGCTGAAGCGTGGCCACCTTGTCGGGCGTGACTTCACCAATGATGCGAACACCGAGCCCCGGACCCGGGAACGGCTGACGTTGCACGATCTCGTCGGGCAGGCCCAGCTGGCTTCCTACCATCCGGACTTCGTCCTTGAACAAGGCACGAAGAGGCTCAATGATCTCGAAGTCGATGTCGTCGGGGAGACCGCCCACATTGTGATGGCTCTTTATCGTGGCCGCATGCTCGCTCCCCGACTCGATGACATCGGGATAAAGAGTGCCCTGGACCAGGAACTCGGCGTCTTTCACCTGCGCCTTTGCATCCTCGAACACTCGAATGAACAGCTCACCTATCGCCCTGCGCTTGGCCTCCGGTTCGGTGATGCCCTCGAGAGCCGCAAAGAACCGATCGCCGGCCTGGACATGGATGAGCTCCAAACCCAGGTGTCGGTCGAACGTCTCGACAACCTGCTCACCCTCGTTCAGCCGCATGAGGCCGGTATCGACGAACACGCAGGTCAGTCGATCACCGATGGCCCTGTGCATCATCGCTGCCGCGACCGCCGAGTCAACACCGCCGGACAGGGCGCACATGGCACGCCGGTCGCCGACCTGGGCGCGAATCTTGGCGACCTCGGTATCGATGATCGACGCCATGGTCCAGTCGGCGACAGCGTGGCAGCCCTCACGAAGAAACTGCTCCAGCACATGTTGACCGTGCGGCGTGTGCATGACCTCAGGATGGAACTGCACTCCATAGAGCTTCTGCTCGACGTCTTCGAACGCCGCCACCGGCGCATCCGGAGTGGATGCGGTGCACGTCACACCATCGGGCGGCGTCACGATCGCATCGAAGTGGCTCATCCACACCGGTTGCTCGCTCGGCGTGCCGTGCAGCAGAGTTCCGCCGCCTTCGGTGAGCGTCATCATTGTGCGGCCGTATTCACCACGGTCGGTGCGGTCGACGGTGCCACCTCGCTGCAATGCAATCAGCTGAGCGCCGTAACAAATGCCCAGGATCGGGATGCCGAGGTCATAGATTCCCGGATCGATCAGGGGAGCGCCGTCAACGTGCACCGATGCAGGACCGCCACTGAAGATGATGCCGACGGGCGCCTTCGCGACAACCTCGGCGGGAGTGATGGAGGGGCCGACGATCTCGCTGAAGACATGAGCTTCGCGAACCCGGCGAGCGATCAATTGGGCGTACTGGGCACCGAAGTCGACGACCAGGACAGTCTCGCGGGCCGGTTCGCTCATCGGACGACAACCTCCGCCTTCTGGAAGGCCTTCACCCCGGTGTAGCCACAAGCCGCCATGCTGCGTCGCAGGGTTTGATCGAGGCCGTGCTCCGCGTCGCGGGCGATGATCGCGTCCGCATCGACGAGCACCGCGTCTGCACCGATCGCCAGCGCTTTGGCGACACCGACGCCGTCCGTGATGCCCCCGGCGGCGATCAGGTGGCAGTAGACACCCGTCTCGTCAAGATGACGCACGCGGGCCGCCCGGGCATCGGCGAGGGCCGTCGCCAGGGGTACGTCGATACCGAGCTCCGGTCGTGACACGCCAACGATCACGCCGGCCGCGCCAGTCCGCATCAGATGAAGAGCAGCGTTGTAGCTCGCACAACCGCCGACGATCACGGGCACATCGAGGCCACGGATGAACGTCTTGAGATTGAGCGTCTCGGAAGTGGTGGAGACATGCTCGGCGGAAACGATGCCCCCGCGGATGGCCAGGAGATCGACTTCGGCCCCAAGGGCGTGGTCGACGAGTTCGGCGGCTCGTCTCGGGCTGAGGCTTGCCGCAATTCGCCCGTTCTCGCCCTTGGCGCTTGCAATCGCGTCCTTCACCGCGCCGATATCAGGCGTCGCCGTCCACAGGGCTTCGAAGTCGACCATTGCCAGCGCACCACTCCTGCGCACGGCGGAGACATCATCGGCGGTCAGGCGTCGGTCAACGCCGGAAGCGACCACGGGCAGGCCGAATTTGTAGGCATCGATCTTCCATGAAAGATCCACATCTTCAGCGTCTCGGGTACGTCGGCTCGGGACGATTGTGACATCCTCGAGGCTGTACGCGCGGCGGGCATTCTTGCCCCTGCCGATCTGGATCTCGGTCACGGTTCGACCCTTTCGCAGGACGTCGAAATCCCACGTTGGAAAGCGAAGATCCTAGCGGGCTGCGACGAACCCGAGGGGATGTCGGGGCGATCCCTCTGATCGAGACTCAGATCAGTTCTCGGTTCGGGTCGCAATCGAGAGGAGCTGACGGATCATCGAGCCCGTGGCGCCCCAGATCGTGTCACCCATCACTTCGAAGAAGGTGACTGGCCGGTCGCCGAGTCCATCTGGAAACGGCCAGATCTCTTCACGCCAGACCTCGTCGAGCAACAACTCGGAGAGCGCGATGTGCCGTACGGATTCAACCTCGTCGGGTGATGCCACATGAACTCTCGGCCGCTCGTGAGCGATGGCCACGTAGGGGTGCACGAGCGACCGCGAGCCACCCGTGATGAAGCTGTCGAGCGCCCCGACGCGCTCGATCACACCAGGATCGAGGGCGATTTCTTCGGTGGCTTCGCGAACTGCGGTGTGCCACAGGCTTTCGTCGTCGGGGTCGCGGCGACCCCCGGGGAACGAGATCTCGTGGGCATGCTGACGCATCCGCGGCGACCGGCGCGTCACAACGACGTGCGGCTCGCCATCCTCTTCATAGAGCACCGCAATGACTGCGCTCTCACGGGTGCTCTTCGGTACATGTCCCAGTCTCCGGGCTGGTCGTCGACGGTTCAGCGCCTCGACAACGCTCGCCACCGAGAGCTGCCGTTGATCGATCGGCAGATGAGCCCAGGGAGCACGGCCGCCGAGACGCGCCGCGGGAGGACGAGGAATGTATTGCGGGCCACCACGGCCCGCCGGGATCGGCACGAGCGGTGGAGCCGGAGGAGGCCATTCCTCCCCGGAAGATGGCGTGGCTTTCAGGAGTCCGACGCGTCGGCCGAGCCGGCGAGCGACACGAGCAGCTCGCGCATCCCGCTGGTCTTGAGATTCGCGAGCACCTTCCCAGGCGGGGTTTCACCGCTCTCCCACTCTTGCCACTGCGAAAGGAGCTTCTTGGGGTCGGGGTCGGGTCGGTCCATGGAGAGAGACTACCGAAACAGCAAACTGTCGAGTGCCGTCACCCGAACTGAGCGACGAGCAGCTTTTCCATGTCGGTGAGCGCTGCGCCGTATGTGCCGACGATGACGAGCCGAGTGCCATCGACGGCGACCATGAGATCTTCGCCGAAGGGGTCCTGGACATACACGAACGGCACGGAGGCCGCACTCGTGCCACTGAGCAAGGCGCCGGTGAGCAGGTCATCCAACGGGCTGGCCAGCGGGGCCGACAGCTCATAGACCACAAGCGCGGCCTCGCCGCTGTCTGTCGCAACCGATGCATAGACACCCCGATCGATGCGCGGTGCTTCGAGCTGTGGCAGCCACCATTCGAGCTCGGCGCCGGTGTCGTCGTCATAGGCGAAGGTCGGATCCACCCCGCCAACGACGAGGTCGAGGTTGTCCGGCCCACTCGCGGGCTCGGCGCGGCCCGGGTCTTCCCCGCGCTCAATCAGCGGGCGCCCGCGTTCAAACAGCCCAGGGAACGCCAAGGAGCCCTCGTCGAAGGACTCGAAGATTCCCTCGAACCCATCGATCATCGCCGTGAGCGCGTCGGCATCCAGATTGCGCAAGATGGCGAGGTAGAGATCGGTGACCGTGCCCGTCGGCGAGATGAACCACCGTCCGTCCACCCGGTGCACACTGAGAGCAAGAGATTCGGACCGGTCGAAGCCCCCCAGGACACCTGAGCCGAGCGGGGCAAGCACTTCGTCGGCACACGTTTCCTCGGTGGAGTCCGACTCAGCGTCGGAGTACGCGACGGTGAAGCAGTCTCCGTCGGACACGACGTCGACCGAATACGGCTCACCCCAGAAGTCGGCACTGCGCAGAGCGAGCCGAACGTGGTCAGCACTGAACTCAAGATCGAGCACATGACCGGCGTCGTTCGTGGCCGAGAAGCTGAGGCCGTTGATCGACACACGGGCGCGCTCTGCGTCGCCGGCAGACGTCAAGGCGAGATCATCGATCGCCCAGACCCAGCCCTCGTCGTCGAGCGAGTCCAGCAGTTCGTTTGCGCTCGTGGTGGCCTGGTCGAGGAACAGCGGGGCGTAGTCGTACAACGCCTCCGCCTCAACCGGGTCGAGCATTCCGATCATCCGACGGATGTCGAGGCGCGTCAGCTCCTCGACGAACCCGTCGACCGCCGCCTCCGGGGTTGCAGCGCCGATCGACGCCGGCCGGCGGCCCGCGTCTGGCAGCCCAAGATCAGCCGTGAGTCGAGCGTTCTCAGCGACCAGGTACCAGAGACTCAGGTACCACCGACCGTCGCGTTCGACCGCAACGAGGGGCCCCGGTGCCCCTTGGACGACGGTGGTGTCACGATCCGAGAACGTCAGGAAGTCCTCCGATGCTCGGTCGGTGATGATCGAGCCGAGCGGGAGGCTGCTGACGTCAACCGAAGCGGTGACCGTCCCGCCATCCACGAACAGATGGGCGAGACCGACACGCGGTGTCTCGTGACGAATCTGGAGGTTGATGAAGTCGAACTCGACACCTCGCAGCCCACCGAGATCGAGATCGTCGGCCAGGACGTCGAGCCGAACGAGCTCGTCGGCAGCATCGAGCCCCGCTTGGAACAAGGTGTCGCGCTCCGACGGAACCAAGTACTCCATCGCCGCCAAGTAGTCGCCATCAGAGATCGCCGCCAGCATCAACTCCAACGCCTGCTCAGGACTCTCAGCCCCTCCGGATGCGCTACCGGCGCTGAGCGCGGCATATCCACCGCCACTGATCAACAAGACGGCCACCAGGGCCGCCGCGCCACGCCGGAATCGACCAGGGTGCGACTCGCTGGCTGCGCCGACGGGGCCAACAGCGAGCGTTGCAACGGTCGGCGCACCGGGAGGGGTGGAGGGCTCGGCGGCGGCAGGTGCGACTCTCGAGACGATCGCTTGGGCGGCTTCCTCCGCGGCCACCCGATCGGCTGCTTCAGGACTGAACGGATGAGGAGGAACCAACGGATTCGATGGCGAGGGCGAGGAGGGGCGCGACCCCGGGTCATCCGCTCCCGGAGGAGCCCATCCTGCGTCGTTCTCGTCGGTCATCGGGTTCGATCTCCCGCCTGGAATTCGTTCCGAATGAGTATCACGGCAGACCGAGCAGTAGCGGTCAGGCCCGCGGCACAGCCGACGACCACGCCCCATCGCAACGGCAACGGCGACCTCTGCACGATGGCTGCCGCAACCAGCATCGCGGGCCCGAGCGGCGCGGCAATGGCCGCTGCCACGCGGACGTGGCCCCAACCCATGGCGAGGATCGACAACGCGGCCATCACCACGATCAGATACCACGACCCCACCAGCAGCCAGCGTGTCGAGGCGGCGACGACGTCGAGGACACCGGCCGCCCGCAAGAGCTCGATGCTGCTGCGATCGTTGACTCCCGACCGGCTCCACGGAAGAAGCAACGACGTCGCCGCGAGCGCGGCCGCCGCCGGCATCAGACCGTCGATGGCGCGCCCGTTCATCTCGTCACCGTATCGGTCGACAAAACGCAACAAGGCCCGGGCCGAAGCCCGGGCCTTGCAGAATTGTCAGCAGTGGCTGCTGGGAGGTAAGCCCAAGGGCTTACATCATCCCCATGCCGCCCATGCCGCCCATCGGGTCGCCGCCGCCCATGGGCATGGCAGGGGCTTCCTCGGGCTTGTCCGCAACCAGCGCCTCAGTGGTGAGGAGCAGGCTTGCGATCGACGCTGCGTTCTGCAGCGCCGCACGGGTGACCTTGACCGGGTCGATGACGCCGGCCTCGATGAGGTCGACCATTTCGCCAGTCGCAGCGTTGAAGCCGTTGGAACCAGTCGCAGCTTCGACCTCACGGACGATGACCGCACCTTCGTGGCCGGCGTTGGCCGCTATGAGCTTGGTCGGGGCCTCGAGCGCCTTCGCAATGATGCGCGCACCCGTGGCCTCGTCGCCCTCGAGCGAGTCGGCAACGGCGACAACGGCAGCGCGTGCTCGGATCAGCGCAGTGCCGCCACCGGCGACAATACCCTCTTCGATCGCGGCACGAGTCGCCGACAGAGCATCTTCGATGCGGTGCTTCTTTTCCTTGAGCTCCACCTCGGTGGCCGCGCCAACCTGAACAACGGCGACGCCGCCGGCCAGCTTGGCGAGACGCTCCTGGAGCTTCTCACGGTCCCAGTCTGAATCGGTGTTATCGATCTCGGCCTTGATCTGAGCGACACGACCGTCGACGTCGGCGCCGGAACCGGCGCCCTCGATGACCGTGGTGTCGTCCTTGGTCACGATGATCTTGCGAGCCGAACCGAGAAGTGACAGATCAGCAGTGTCGAGCTTGAGGCCGACCTCTTCAGCGATGACCTGGCCACCGGTGAGGATGGCCATGTCCTGAAGCATTGCCTTCCGACGCTCGCCAAAGCCAGGAGCCTTGACCGAGACAGAAGTGAACGTGCCACGGATCTTGTTGACGACGAGCGTGGCCAGAGCCTCACCCTCGACA